>CAYPSQ010000020.1:0-18739 GCA_964413115.1 uncultured Rhizobiaceae bacterium
AGGACGGTAACCGGAGAAGCGCCTCCGCCAACATGGCCGGGAAGTCGGCGGTATTCCCGCCAACTGTTTTGGTAGGCTGAACGGGCAGCACGGCCCGCGCTGTTTCTACCACTTCCCGCTCGAATTTATTGCCGAGTTCCTTAACGATGGCAGCTTCAACATCGGGCGATTCACCCGCCTCCAACATCGCAGCAACGGAGAGCGACATACGCCGGAGCGTCCACAGACGTCCCGACAGACGCCCGAGAGCCTCCGCCTGGCGAGCGTCAGGCGCGTTGCCGATTTCATCAACGAGTGCCTGGAGGATATGAAAATTGCTTAGAAAGCGCTCGGGGCCGCTCCTTTCATAGGCTAGTTCGCTGGTCACTTGCCGCCAACCATCTCCTTCTTGCCCGATCAGACGGTCACCCGGAATCTCAACGTCATCGAAGACGACCTCGTTGAACTCATGCGCGCCCAGCATGTTGACGATTGGATTGATCGTCACTCCGTCCTGGTGAAGGTCGATGAGAAATTGGCTGAGACCGCCATGGCGATCCTCACCGGCATCGCCGGTACGGCACAGTGCGATCATATAATGATTGAGGTGGGCGTTGCTGGTCCAGACTTTAGCACCATTTAAACGCCAACCCTGCGCGGTGCGTTCAGCGCTGGTGCGGACGGAAGCGAGATCGGAGCCTGAATCCGGCTCGCTCATACCGATCGAGAAATAACATTCACCGGCTGCGATGCGGGGAAGCAACTCCGCGCGCTGCGCTTCCGAGCCGAAGCGCAATAAGAGTGGGCCACTCTGGCGGTCAGCGATCCAATGGGCGAATACTGGGGCACCCGCCGCCAACAGCTCCTCGATGACGACATAGCGCTCGAGATTGGAACATCCACCACCGCCATATTGTTTTGGCCAAGTCATGCCGATCCAGCCCTTGGCGGCAATCTTACGGCTGAATTCAGGCGAGAAACCGGCGCCGAAATCGCTGTTCGGGAGCCAAGGTTCCGCCGCCGATGATTCGGTCAGGAAGGCGCGCACGTCAACGCGCAGCTTGGCCAACTGGTCAGGCAGGCGGGGTGGTGGAAAGCTTAGATTATTGGCGCTCGATTGCGGCACGAATTACTCCTTCTGTGCCGCCAGCATGCGCGGGAAGCCGCCTCGCCGCAACCGCGATTATGCATCGAATTTTTGCTTAAATGCTGCCATTTTTTCTTGCCAATCAGTGTTACCGGTAATGCTCCGATTGACCAATCCGCGTGGCTCCTTGCCTTTCATGGTTGCAAACACTGCGACGACATCGGCGGCGCCAATTCCGGCGAAACACTCATCCGTCCAGCAAAGTCCATGCGGGGTGAGAATGACGTTCTCAAGCCGGAGAAGCGGATCGTCCGCCTCCGGCGGCTCAGGATCAAAAACATCGAGACCAGCACCCGCAATGGCGCCAGCCTGCAGCGCCCTGGTCAGTGCTTTTTGATCTACCGTGGGCCCACGCGATGTATTGATCAGAAACGCTGTCGTTTTCATCATGCCGATCAACTCAGCACTTACGATTTGATGGGTTTCATCGTTGTACAGGCAGTTAACCGCGAGCACATCCGACTCTCTGGCCAAGGTCTCTTTGTCGACCATGCGCACACCCAGCTCATTTGCTACGACAACATCCGCATACGGGTCATGGGCGATGAACTTCATATTGAACGGCATCGCCATGCGGAACATTTCGGCGCCGATATTGCCGATCCCCATGGTGCCAAGGGTTTTACCGACCAAGCCAACGCCCATATGGTCTATCTTCTTGGCGAAACCTGCCGGCCCCTCACGCGTCATCTTGTCCTTGATCAGGAGTTTTCCGGTGCAGGCCAGCATCAGAGTGATGATCGATACCGCGACCGGCCGGCGCACGCCATCCGGAGTGATGGTGAGTGCGATGCCATTATCAGAGCAGGCCTCAACATCGACGGTGTCATAACCGACGCCGAAGCGCGCGACATGCGCCAATCGGCCATCCGCCGGAACGCTCGAGCGATCGAAGCGCTGGCCCAGGAGAATGAGTGCATCATGGCCTGCCAACTCAACCGCCGAGACGGGCCCGTCACGCTCCTGCAGATATTGCCACTCAACATTGGCCATGTCATCGAGCGGAGTCATATCGAACATCGGGAAGGCCGGCGAGCCATCGGGCTTGATGAAATCGCTGCTGACGGCGATCCGAAAGCGATCCGCCATGACTAGCGCCCTTTACGCTTGCGGCCGCCCTTACAGGTGGCTCGTAGTTTGTCTGCACCGGCCTGCATGGTAGTTTGCAACATCCAGACATCGCCCGAATGGCAAATAAAATCAAAACCCCGTTTGAACAAGGCGCTTCCGACTTTGGCCTCGGGTACCAGGCGGCCAAGAGATTTATCATGCTTCTTGCACGCCGCCACGACCTTACGGATCGCCGCCTTAAATTTGGGATGATCAAATTGCCCAGCGATGCCCATATCGGCGCTGAGATCAAAATGACCTATCCAGATGAGGTCGACATCCTTCATCTCGGCGATAGCCGCGGCGTTTTCCACACCTTCCTGCGTTTCAATCAAGGCGCAAAATGCTGTATTGAGGTTGGCATCACTCAGTTTCTTCATCACCGGACCGGGCGCATAGCGGTCATGGGCTATTTGTAGCGCCACGCCACGCCCACCCTTCGGTGGATATTTGGTAAAGTTGAGCAAGCGCTTCACTTCCTCCGGCGAGCCAATCATGGGGAACATGACGGCGCTGGCGCCGATATCGAGCACCCTTGCGGCATGGTGATATTCCTTGGACGGCGGACGAACGATGACCGGTAAATCCGCCGCCTGCATATATCGTAAGATTTGCTTAACATCGCCAACGGTGAAGCCACTATGCTCCATATCGACAAAAGCAAAATCGCATCCAGATGCCTTAAGGATCTGCCCGATACCGGGCGTATTGAATTCGACCAAAAAGGTTCCGACCTTGAGCCGGCTATGACGTGTCATATCCTTGAACGCTGAATCGGCCATTTTTTCTCCGTTATGTTGTCGTGTCGTATTTTCAGGCTTGGTTACTCACGCTAAATTTCGTTAGCTTGCGGTCCGTCACCAGACCGCTGACGCGATCACTGAATTCCTTGAAATGTGTGGATTGCAGATGCTGCTGGAAAGCTGCTTCGTCATCATAGGTCTCGTAGAGGGTGATGCGGTTTTCTTCCTTGTTGGGTATCAGAATATCAAAGCATTGGCAGCCCGGCTCTTTACGCCTCGAGGATTCGCCGTTTCGTAGAACTTCCTGATGAAAAATATCGAAGCTGCCTTCGAGCAACTCGAATTCAACGATGATGGCAAAGCGGCTCATGATACCTCCAGTTCAATTCACGATACCGTGGAGGCGTTGCCAAGCGGACCATAATCGTTGGCAAACGCTACCGGGTCATACACTGCGGTGGTCAAATCATTCTCATCCAACCGTCCGATACTGGCGGTACCGGCAGGCAGTTTGACGATCGTCACCTGTTGTGGCTTCGGGGTCAATTTTGGTGTGCTACTAGCGACTAGGGGGATCGTGCTCGGTTGTCCGGATAAGCCCTCAACCGCATGCAGAATGAGAAAGCCTGTTCTCTTGGTTTCAAAATCGCCGCAGATCAGTGCTCTTGAGTTGAATCTTAGATCGCAGGTCGCCGAGCTGAAAATCTCTTTGTGGAAATCTATTGAAACGCTGAATTCGTTGACCATAGCACTGGAGGAGACCCAAAACTCATCCACCTCTTCCTCTAGAGCCGGATTGGAAATCCCCGGATGAAAAGTCTGCCAGCCTGAGCTGCGCCCTAAGCAGGCCGCATAGCGTTTGACTTTATTTCCGGCCATACGGACTTACCTTAATTTTCTTGCTTCGAGTTCAACCGATAGCGGTCTGGCAATACGAGTATTAATTGCGGCCCGCAGTTTTCCGTTCCGAACAGTTTGATTACTGTGCTCGGGGACACAACAGTCATTATATTCTTCCCACCGGTCTTGCGGCTTATGTGACCCTAGTTCCAATCGAGTAATTTCAGCGCTGGTCTGCCGATAGATCGTAAAGTCCGGGCAGCGATAGGCGGTCAATTTACATGTGGCGGCGGTCGGAGGTGCGGGCTTAGACGCCACTCGACAAATTTCAACGTTCGGACAATCAGGAGAGTGAGGGCGAGATACATCAGCGCCGCAATGAGGAATAATTCATAGGGTGCAAAGGTGCGTGCGACGATGACCCGAGCAACGCCGGTTAAGTCCAGAAGCGTGATCGTGCTGGCCAGCGCGCTGCCTTTGAGCATCAGAATAATCTCGTTGCCATAGGCCGGCAGGGCCAGGCGAAAGGCACGCGGCACGGTGATCCGGCGCAGTACCAACAAGCGCGGCATGCCAAGCGCACGCGCCGCCTCCAATTCACCATGGGGTACCGCCTGAATTGCGCCGCGCAATATCTCTGCCGTGTAGGCGGATGTATTGAGGGTAAACGTGAATATGGCGCACCAATAGGCTTCCTTAAAAAATGGCCAGAAGATGCTTTCGCGCACGGCTTCCGACTGCCCCATGCCGTAATAGACGATAAAAATCTGCACCAACAACGGGGTGCCGCGAAAAATAAATATGAAACCATAAACCGGCATCCATAGGATGGGATTTTTGGAAGTCCGCGCGAGCGCTAGTGGAATCGCCAGACACAAGCCAAGGGTCAGCGCCAGCGCGACCAATTGCGCCGTCATACCCATACCTTTAAGCAGCGCTGGGATACTGTCGATCATCAGTTGAAAATCAAAGTCCATGCGTCTAACCCGCGCGCACGCCGCGCTGAGCACGGCGCTCGGAATATTGCAGAACGATCATAGAGACGATGGTAAAGGCGAGGTAAATCAATGCGGCGGCGGTGAAAAACGTGAAGGGATCGTGGGTTTTACCAGCGCCGGCACGCGCGGCATACATTAGCTCGTTTAAATTGATGACAGAAATCAACGATGTGTCTTTAAGCAGCACCAGCCACAAATTTCCGAGCCCGGGAAGCGCGAAACGCCAGACCTGCGGCAACATGACCCGGCGAAACATTTGTAGGCGCGTCATACCGACTGCATAGGCAGCTTCCACCTGACCTTTGGGAACTGCGAGAATGGCTCCACGAAAAACTTCGGTGGCGTAAGCGCCGAACACGAAGGCGAGGGTAAATGTGCCAGCAACGAAGGGTTTAATCTCTATATAGGATTCTCCGCCGAGTTTTTGCCAAACGCTCTGCACCAACAGGCTGCCACCATAAAATATAATGAGAAGCAGCAGGAGTTCCGGCAAACCGCGGACGATCGCGGTATAGGCCGTGGCGGCGCCGCGCAGGGCGACCGACGGCGACAATTTGGCCATGGCGCCCAGCAACCCGAAAACCAGGCCAAGCGCAACCGACGCGAAAGCAACCCGAAGTGTCAGCCACGCCCCATCCGCAAGCAACGGCCCATAGCCGTGCAGTTCGATCACGCGCTCCGAACCTTCCTCGATAAAATAAAAACGCCCCGGGCCGTCATGACCCGGGGACGCTTGTTCTCAACGTCTTGACGAACTAACCACCATAAACATCGAACTCGAAATATTTGTCGTTAATCTTTTTATAGGTGCCGTTGGCGCGAATGGCAGAAATTGCTTCGTTTAGTAATTTCTGCAAATCCATATCGCCTTTACGGATCGCAATGCCTGCACCGTCACCGAACCATTTCGGATCAGAATAGCCGGGGCCGACAAACTCAGCATCCTTGCCAGCATCGGTTTTCAAAAATCCATCATCAAGCGCCACGCTATCGGCGAGAAGGAGGTCAACGCGCCCGGCAGTGAAGTCGAGATAGGCTTCATCCTGAGTGCCATATCCTTTGACCTCCACGACGTCGCCATAATTATCATTGAGAAAATTCTCATGGATGGTGGCGCGTTGTACGCCGACCGATTTGCCCTTCAGGCCCTCCGCTGAGATTTCAATGCCGGAGCCTTTCTTGCGCACGAACTTGGCCGGTGTTGAATAATATTTATCGCTGAAGGCAACCTTTTCTTTCCGCTCCTCAGTGATCGACATCGAAGCTATAATCGCGTCGTATTTATTGGCCAGAAGAGCGGGGATAATGCCATCCCAATCTTGCGGCACCAATTCGCACTCAGCATTCATATGTTCGCAGACGGCCAGAGCAATATCGATATCGAAGCCCTTTAAGGTACCGTCCGGCTCCATCCAACTAAACGGCGGATAGGCACCCTCAACACCGACGCGGAGCTTGCTCCAATCTTTGGCTTCAGCGATTCCGGTGGATATCGCTATCCCGGCAGCGACGATAATGGCGGTTAACAGATTTCGGATATTCATTTTCATCTCCCAGATTTTATTGCCAGACAGAAGGTTCCGACTTCCTATCGGCGCGGTCAAGGTTTCTGAGCCTCAAACCTGCCGGCAGCGAGAAACTGCTGGCAACGCTCCGAGTGCGGCGCGTCAAAGACCTGGGCTGGTGGCCCCTCTTCCTCAACTAAGCCGTCATGCAAAAAGATCACTTTCGTAGAAACTTCGCGAGCGAATGCCATCTCATGGGTGACCATAATCATGGTCCGACCTTCTTCGGCAATATCGTGGATGACTTTTAGCACTTCGCCTACCAACTCGGGATCGAGCGCGGATGTCGGCTCATCGAACAGCATCAATTGAGGCTCCATGGCTAGTGCCCGGGCAATAGCGGCGCGTTGCTGCTGGCCGCCGGAAAGGTGCGCCGGGTAATGTTCGCGCTTCTCGGTCAAACCGACCCGCTCGAGGAGTGCTTCTGCCCGCTCACGCGCCTCGGCCTTGGATAATTTGAGGACATGCAGCGGCGCTTCGGTCAAATTTTGCATTACCGTCATATGTGTCCAAAGGTTAAAGCCTTGAAATACCATACCGATGGTCGAACGGATGCGATCAACCTGGCGCGCGCTTTCGGGCACCAACCCCTTGCGGCCAGCATTCTTCATACGGATCAATTCGCCACCGACCCAGATGCTCCCAGCATTCGGCATTTCGAGAAGGTTGATGCAGCGCAGCATAGTACTTTTGCCCGAGCCGCTGGCACCGATGATCGAAAGCACATCGCTGTCGCCGGCGTTGGCGGAAACACCCTTCAGCACCTTTAAGGGGCCAAAGCTTTTGTGCAAATCCTTGATCGCGAGCGCGCTGCCACCATCAGGATAGCGATCGTTTGAGTTTTCCATCACGTCGAGACCCGGCATACCGTATCCGTATGATAGCCTGTGATCACCCGTCGCCAACCCGAAAGCTGCGCATCAAGTACGCGGTTTCCAGTATCGACATGCAAAATATTATCCCTAAGCGAGGCAATTTTTTCCATCGTTGCGGCGACGATGATGTGTTCAAGACCGACGCGGGAGATGACTTGCGCACTGACTTGCTGGTTTCCACGGCCGAAAAAATGTCCCTGTCCGCCAATCGGCGTTACGGCAATAGCGGCACCACCGTCCAAAGCGGCAAGAATATCGCGCTCTCCAGCATCAACGGCAATGCGTTTGCCGTCGCGCAAAAGATCCACGCCGAGCAAAGTTTTTTCCACGCCAAGCTTGTCGGTGACAGCGCGCATAGTGGTGCCGGGGCCGATGATATAGAGCCGCCCCGGTTCCATCGCCTCGACGATGCGCGCGGCAATACCAGCCAGGACCGTACGGTCGCGGCTGACACCACCGGCCTTGGTGCCCTGAAAGAGATCAGGTAAATAGGGCACATTCAAATAGCCGTATAATTTGGCTGAGACCTCGCCCTCCCGGAACGCTGCCTCGTCGATATCCATGACCTCAAGTTCGCGCAAAGTGATACCGCCCTGCATGTAACGCAGCACCATGCGTGCAGCGGCGCGTGGATTGGTGGCATAAACGGCAGAATGCATTTTGACGCCAGCAGGAATTCCGACAACAGGAACCTTGCCGTTGATGGCGCTCACCAAGTCACGGGCGGTACCGTCGCCGCCGGCAAATAAAATGAGATCAACAGGTAGCTTAGCCATCGCCTCAGCTGCCCGCATACTGTCTTCTGCCGTTGTGTCGCCCTCTATGGAGCTACCGACAACCTCCGGTGTGAAGCCAGCTGCACGGGCCTCGGCTTCACCCATCTCACCCGCTGCGGCGAACAGTTCAAGCGCCACATTCGCCGTAACGATGGTGCCAAGCGCTTGACTGGCACGTTCCGGCGCTTGTGGCTCGGCGCCCAATTCCCGTGCGCGGGCAACTATTTCTGGCGTGTCGCTGCCCTTAAGCCCGACAGTGCCGCCCAGGCCGGCGATGGGATTGACGATGAGGCCGAGGCGGAAAGTCACCTCCGCTCAATAGCCGCCACTGTGACGCTCTATCTTTCGACGGTTCTCCGACGTCCACATCGATTTCTTGCGTTGATACCCGCGATAGGTGAAGGCCCAGCAATCCGGATCCTCCGGTACATCGCCATCGATGCGCGTGGTAGCGGCGTTGTAAGGTCCACCTTGTGCAGACTTGGCGTCGCTATATGCTTCGTCCGAAATCGCTTGCAGCGCCGCCAGCATCTGGTCCATCTCGGCCACCGTCAAAGATTCTCCGGGCTCCATGGTGAACGGCTCAGATACCAACATCGGCATGTGGCTCGGCATGCAATGCTGCACACCAAAATCCACCATTCGATCGATCACGTCGTGGCTGGTGACGCCGGTCTCAGCAAACATCTGCTCGATACAGTAGCGTACCTGCTCGAGTTTAGGATAATTATTGGCCGGCCACGGAATGGTGACACCACGCACGCTGCGCATCTTACCAAGCATATAGTTATTGTTGAGAACCGCCGTCTCGGCCACGGCACGGAGACCTTCGGCACCGAGACTCATAACCCAGGAATAGGCTTTGAGCACGGCATGCACATTACCGATAAATGCCCGGATCTTATCGATGCCTTCGCCCTGATCATAGTCAAGGCAAAAGCCACCGTCACCATCTTCAGCAACGAGTGGACGCGGCAGGAATTTGCGCAGAAAATCCTTTACGCCAACGGCGGCGCAGCCCATGCCGAGAGAACCATGTGGTGCAGAAAAGGTTTTATGCAAATTGAACTGGCACATGTCAAAGCCGGTGTCGCCGGCACGTACCACACCGAGCAAAGGGTTGCCGTTGGCTTGATCGTAAGCGCAAAGACCACCCGCCTCATGCACTAAATCGACGAACTGTCGAATGTTTGGATTGTACTGACCGGTATCCTCGGGGTTGGTCAGCATCAGGCCTGCAGTACGATCTGAAATTGCAGCCTTCAGTGCATCAACCCCGGCGAATCCCATCTCGCCCGGCATCAAGGTGATCACCTTGAAGCCGGCAACCGCCGGTGTCGCCGCATCAGCCGGGTGCGAAAAAGATGTGGTGATTATCTCGTCGCGCTTACCGAGATCGCCGCGCGATTCATGATAGGCGCGGATCAAGCAGGCATTGGTGTAAATGCCTTGGGCTCCGCTCGCCGGCTGGAAGGTAAATTCATCCATACCGGAGATTTCGCACATGATGCGGTTGAAGCGGTACATCAATTCCAACAGTCCTTGCAAGCTATCCACGCCTTGTAGCGGATGAAGATCGGCGAGCTTGGCGCCACGAGCGATATGCTCATGCGCTTTCGGGCTGTATTTCATTGTGCAAGTACCCATCATGTCGGTCGTGACATCAAAGCCCATACACATTTGTGACAAGCGCAGAAAATGACGAAGCACCCGGTGCTGCGTCACTTCCGGTAAATCGGGCGGCGCGGCGCGGCGCGCGCCCTGTGGCAGGGAAGCTGCGACATCTCCAACCGCAGCGGCGATTTCCGCATCGACGGCAGGTGGCACAATACCACGTGCGCCTTCTTCGCTGAGCTCCGAAATTAATGCTTCATTCCAACGGGCGGCGTGAAAACCAGTATTATTTGTGCTCATGACAGCACCTCCGCAAGGCTGTCGACCAATCGATCGATCTCTTCTTTGCCGTGTATTTCAGTGACGCAGTAAAGCGCCGACTGGCCGTACTCAGGAAATTCGCTGCTTAAATCCTTGCCGCCAAAAATACCCTCGGCCAGTAGCGCAGCATTAATCTCGGCAACGCTTTTTCCGCTATCGGTAAAATCGATAACGAATTCCTTAAAAAAGGCGCAGTCTAGATGCGCCACACGGATGCCCTTGAGCCCGTTGATGCGCTCAGCGGCATAGCGGGTACGTTGCAGGATGCCGTTGCCGAGATCCTCCATTCCCCGTGGTCCCATCAGCGATAGATAAACTGCGGCACCGATGCCCCACAGCCATTGTGTGGTGCCAGCGTAGTCCTCCGAATCGTGGCGTTTGTCATAGGAGGTACGCTGCATGGTCGACCAGGCAAAGCCGAAATCTCCCTCTTCGGCGCCTGGCGCAATGCTCATCAGGATCATCGGATACTCACTCACGAAACGTTCCTCGTCACGGCTAGCAATAAAACCGCCGCAGCCGCCGCCACCATACATATGAATACCGAGCGGTTGAATCTGGCCGCAGACGATATCCGCGCCATAATCGCCTGGCGCCGCAAGCACACCGAGACTGAGGGGGTCAACGCCAACCACAAGCAGGGCGCCGGCCGCATGTACAATTTCGGCGATCTCAGCACCACGGCTTTCAATGAGACCTAAATAACTTGGGTTCTCGAAATAGACCGCACCGATATCGGAAGTGAGCTTGGACTTGAGATCGTCCAGGTCAATCAGCCCGGAGGCTCCATGGAGGGCGATCATATCGATGTCCGCCACCATCTTGGTGAAACCGTTAATTTGTGAGCGCATGTCACCGCTGACAGCCCCCGACAACAACACACCGCGTCGCCCAGTAATTCGGCAGGCCATGGTGACCGCACTATTAACTGCAGCGCCCATGTCATAGGACGGTGTGCCGACCACTTCTAGCCCCACTAACTCACCGATCAGGCTTTGGAACTCAAACATCGCCTGATTCTTGCCGTGATCGGAATAGGTGCCGCCGCCATAGGCGGTGAGGAATTCGCCGCGCCCGGTAATTTCGTCGCAAATGGCAGGCACATAATGCTGCCAACAGCCGGCGCCGCAGAAGTTGAGATGATCCCGGCACGAAAGATTTTTGCCGATGATGGCTTCAACGTGACTACGCAAATCATGCTCAGCCGGCAGAGCATCGGGCAGGTTCAAAAGGCCCTTTACCTGTAATTCTTGAGGCACCGAAACATAAAGATCAGCGACATTTTCAACACCTATTTCCTTCAGCAAACGCCCACGCGGCACCGGCGCCGCATTCGGCACATAAGGATGAATGAAACCGTTATCCTGGGACATGAAAAATACTCCTCCCGTATCTCCCGCGGCCGGTTAGCCGCCCGTCATCAGGATAATCATAAGAGACAGGCTCACAAGAGAGATTACAGTGGTGACAACAATTGCCGCCGAGGCGTCGTCCAGGCGCAATCCATAATGGCCGGCGATAACAAAGGCGTTGGCGCCGACTGGCATGCCCGCCATCAGCACAGCGACCACGGCCCATAGCGGCTCGACCGGAAAGACGTAAATCGTTAGCAACCAGACAACGAGCGGAAACAGCGCCAATTTAGCCAAGCTGGAAACTGCCGCGGAAGCAAGCAGACCGACCACCGGTCGCCCGGCGAGAAAGAGACCGATGGCGACCAACGCTGAGGGCGCCGCGGCCTGGCCAAGCAGGTTCAATAATCTCTCGATTGAAACCGGTAGCGCGGCGCTGTTCAGCGACAGCACCAAACCGGTTGCCACGGCCAACAACAGCGGATTGGTGCCAAGCACCTTGGCAATGTTCAACACCGCGCTGCCGGTTTTGCGGGCACGGGTAAATTCCAATATCAACACCGCCCCGGTCATGATGAAGACCGAGTTGATCAGCACGCTAAGGCTCGCGGGAACCATCGCTGGCGCGCCGAAGGCGGTAACTGCAAGCGGAATCCCCAGATAGCCATTGTTGCCATAGCTAGCGATAACACCGCGCATCGAGGAACCGGCAAGGTCATCTTTGAAGAAAAAGCGCCCGGCCAGGCCGGTGACCACCCAGGTAATGGCGATTCCGATAGAAAAGGCGGCGATGAAATTCCAATTGATAATCTCGACCGCCGGCACACCGGCCAGACTAGCAATCAACAGCGCCGGCATCGCTACGTAATAAACGAAACTGTTGAGCGCTGGAAAGATGCCTGGCCCAAGAATCTTTAGCCGTACCGAGCCGTAGCCGATGGCAATCAAGGCGAATGCCGGGAATACCGCCGTCAGCAGTATCTCCATAGATGCGCCCTGTTAATGTCCTGTAGAATTAGGCAGCAAAATTATCGATGACCACGCCCGGTGGGGTGGCAGACACATAATCCTTACCGTCGAACACTTGCTGGCCGTTCACCCAGACGCTGTAAACGCCGAGTGGGTCACGTGTCAGCCGGCTCTCACCACCGGGCAGATCGAAGGCGCGTCGCAACGGGCCGCGTGCCACAGTCGCGGGATCAAACAACATCAAATCGGCGTGCGCACCGGAAACAATACGGCCCCTACCCTTTAGGCCATAAAGATCGGCGGGTAAGCTTGTCAGCCGGCGGACGGCGTCAGCAAGATCAAAAGAACCGCGCTCACGCACCCAATGGCCGAGAAAATGCAGGCCATAGGCCGCGTCACAGAGATAGCGTAAATGGGCGCCGGCATCCGACAGGCTGACCAGACTGCCTGGTTCGCGTATCAGCTTTTCCACTTCGTCCTCGTCCGAGTTCATCAGGCCGGCGGTATAAATGGTCTCCAAGCCTTCGTCCGCAGAGAGATCGAAAAAAACGTCGATTGGGTCCTTGCCCTGACGCTCAGCAACCTGATTGATGTTCAGACCTTCCAACTGTCGGTTCTCTGGGCGCGCAGCCATCGCGACCTCGACCTTTGACCAATCGCCATAAAACAATTTACCCTTTTGCGGCACTTCCAGATCGTGGCGAAAACGATTGCGAAATTCGCTATCGCGAATCTGACGCTCAAAATTTTCGTTATCGGCATCGATTAGTGGCCGCCAAGCATCTAGGCTTTGCATGGGAAATGCGGCGGTCAGAGCAAAATCCATGCTCAAGCTCTGGCACGAGACTTGGGCCCACAGCTGGTTCCCACGCTCCTGCGCTTCAGCCGAATCAGACACCATCTTTGGCGCACGTTCGGGATCCGCCTCATTGAACAGCGCGGCAGTTTGAAACACTGGGCAATTATTGTCTTTGGCCAAAGATTCCATTACCTCGGAAGTCATATTCGGGCCGACGGTAAGTTGGAAAACGCCACGGCCTTTCTCGCCAAGCACTCCTACCAGGCTGCGCAACTCACTTTCCTCAGCGAGGCGGGACGGCATCGGCACGCCGCCATCACCATAATGATTGATCGAGGTAGAGGTGGAAAAACCGACGGCACCGGCATCCATGCCGCCGCTTACCAGGTCCCGCATCTCCAACACTTCATCTTCTCGGGCGGCGCGCTCGGAAGCTTCTGGCCCCATGACCATGGTACGCACTGCAGAATGACCGATAAAGGCCGCAACATTCGGCGTCACGCCCTTCCGCTTCAGCAGGGTCAGATATTCGTCAAAAGTCTCGAAGTCCCAATTTGTACCACTGCGGAGCGCGGTCAGCGACATGCCTTCCACCTCTGCTAGATTGCGCGCAATTAGGTCACGGCATTCGGGCGGACAGGGCGCGATAGAAAAGCCACAATTTCCGACGACTACTGTTGTCACGCCAAGCGAAGGCGAGGGAGTGGCGTTCGAGTCCCAGGTAAGCTGCGCATCGTAATGGGTATGGACATCGACGATGCCGGGTGCGAGAACCAGACCGTCGGCATCGACCGTCTCAGTCGTCGCGCCGGTTATGCGGCCCACTTCTGCAATGTGGCCATCCTTGACTTCGACATCGGCGTTCAGCAGCGAAGCGCCTGTGCCGTCGGCGACCACTGCTCCCTTGATGACTAGATCGTACATTGTATCTCCCGTCGCCGCACTTAAGGTGCCTCTATAATTTTGACGCCAATCATCGAATCGCGCGTCACCAATTTTGCCAATTCTTCACGGCTCATGCCATCAGTACCCTCGGGCCGCTTGGGCAGCACTAAATAGCGCATATCTGCGCTGTTATCGTGCACTCTGACACTGACATTGGCCCCCGGTTGGGTGCCAAATTCCTTCAAGACCACGCGTGGCTCGCGTACTACGCGGGAGCGGTATTCTTTAGATTTATACCAATCCGGAGGGATACCCATCAGCATGCGCGGGAAGCAGGAGCATAGGGTGCAGACAATAACGTTGTGAACAGTATCTGTGCTCTCCACCACCATCAGCCGCGTTGGTCCCATATCGAGGCCGATGCTCTCGCATGCCGCCGTGCCGTCGGCCAACAGGCGTGCCTTAAAACCTGGGTCGGTCCAGGCCTGCGCCACAACCGCAGCGCCAATATCCGGCGTGCGCTTGGCCATGGCGGCGATCTCGGCAGCCATATCGGCTTCGGTGAAATAACCTTTGTCGATCATCAGCGCGCTTACAGCAAGCTCCATCGCCTGATAATGATCGAGCACGCTGTCTTCCGAACGTATGGTCATAGGGTTTCCTCCGATTCAAGCCAATGCTCATACAGCTCCACATCAATGGTATCGCCGTCGGAACCGGAATAGTCCGGCCACACACGGGATTGCACAAAGCGAACACGGTAGAGCGGCCGCTTTGGCAGACCGTCGCGCCCGAAGGCAAGTTCCTCCGGGTTGGCAAAGGAATCGAGCACCTGGGCGATGGTACCGGTCTTGCCGCGAATGTAATACGGCGTGCGCACATGACCCGGCGGAAAGGCGCGCCTGACGGTCACGCTGTCGGTGGGAGCGAAACGGGCCATCAGCCTTTATCTCCGCCGGTGCGTGCCGCGTCTTCGACTTCGGCCATTTTCCGGCCTAGCTCGTCCGAAGAAATAATGCCTTTTTCTAAGAGATTATGGGTGATTGAGGAGACCCAGCGCTCGTAATAGGTCATTTTGGAATAGTTTTCCGCCCCCAGTTCCTCGATACCACGGCGCAATTCGTCCACGCCGATGACGCGACGCTTTGAGTTGGAGAGTAGCATCATCAGCGCATCAACACGCTTTTCCCACTCTGGGTGGGAATGCCCGCCTTGGTCCACCGGGCCAGCGTCGCGTCCGCCCATATCATGATGCATGCGTCCAGCGTCTACCATATCTCTTATCCCTCTATATCTACATCATCATGCTACCCGGACCTTCGCTGCAGGCAAGTTTAATCGGCCCCTCTGGGCGGCCCAAGGACAGGGAGCCAATCCTCGCGCAGGCGCTTGACCAATACCGGGAATGCCGGCGCCTTGCGGCCCGGGCCGGCGACGAAACGCACATCCTTGCTGCAACAACGCGGGGCCAAACCGCGCTGGGAGACTGCATCACGGCCGCAGGGATAACGCTGATGGGGAAGTCATAAATGAGCGCGCGATATTTAACGAAGCCCTTCTAATTGAAATAATCATCGAAATTTTGCCTTCGCTATCATCGTGCTCACCCACATGAGAGCCAGACCCTTTGAAGCTGCGCTCCAAATCAGCACCCAGCGTGTTCAACCAGGTATCGTCGAAAGTTCCACGCAGCACGCAAACTTCGTCTCACGCATAGCGGGCGAAGTCATTTGTATCAACATGCATGGCTATACAGTCGCGTCCGACGATTGAACTATATTTCTTGCCTAATTCATGGTGAAAGAGAAACGGTCGTCCCTCGACGAAATTCGACACAAAAGCATACTCGGCCGAAAGAAGCCCGCGACCCGGAATACTTCGCTGTTCCGGCCGGTTATTGGATACGCGACGTAGACACACCAAGCGTGTTATCAGATGTTTTTACCAAAGAAACTTCGGGACCGAACTATGACCGACCAAAACAATCCGAGCGAATTATACCGCCTGAGTGCGGCGGACGCTGTCGCTTTTCTGCACAAGGGAGAAATTTCACCGCTTGAGTTGGTCGAGGCCTCGGCGGCCCGCATCGAGGCGACAGACGGCGCGCTTAACGCCATGCCAACACTTTGTTTTGAGCGCGCCCGCGCTCACGCCAAACGCATCATGGAGAATCGCGTCGCTAACCGCGGCGATCCGGCCTGGCTCGGCGGTTTACCGATTTCGGTCAAAGATCTGGTTGCGGTTGAAGGTGTGCGCACCACCTGGGGCTCGCCGCTCTTTACCGATCACATCCCAACCCGCTCAGACATCATGGTCGAACGCCTCGAGGCCAATGGTGCAATCGTCATGGGCAAGAGCAATACGCCGGAATTCGGGGCCGGCGCCAGCACCTTCAACGAGGTGTTCGGCAAAACCCGCAATCCGTGGAATACCGATAAAAGCTGCGGCGGCTCGTCCGGCGGCGCAGCGGTATCGCTGGCGGCGGGCCAAGTGTGGATGGCGACCGGGTCGGACCTGGGCGGCAGTCTGCGTATCCCTGCGAGCTATTGTTCTGTCACCGGCTTGCGCCCGAGCCCAGGGCGGGTACCGCACGGCCCAGCCGAATTGGCCTATGATTTGCTGACAGTGGACGGTCCGATGGCGCGCGACGCCCTTGATACAGCAATCTTTCTCGATGCCATGTGTGGCAGCCACATCGAAGATCCGATCTCCCTCGCCACCCCCGTCGAAACGTTTGCCGAGGCGGTACGGCATAAAGAAGCCCATGCGCCAACGCGTGTCGCCTACAGCCCGAATTTGGGGCTATTTCCGATTGATAGCGAGGTAGCGGAGATATGTGCCGCTGCCGCCCAGCGCTTTAAGGGATTTGGCGCACAAGTCGAAGACGGTGGCCCAAGCTTCGAGGGCGCCGTAGATATTTTTCAGACACTGCGCGCTACCCTGTTCTCAGCCATGAAGGCCGACTTGCTGCGCACGCGGCGCGACGCTCTGAAGCCAGAATTGATTTGGAATATTGAAAAAGGCATGGCGCTGCAATCCGAAGATATCGGCAACGCGGAAATCGCCCGCACCAAACTCTACCGGCGCATGGCGAAGTTCTTTACTACCCATGATTTACTACTGTGCCCGACCGTCATCGTGCCGCCCTTCGATGTCGATATCCGTTACATCGAAGAAGTGAACGGCCATAAATTCGACAATTACGTCGATTGGTTGGGCATTACCTTTGTGATCTCGCTGACCGGCTGCGCTGCCGTATCGACGCCGGCTGGTTTCACCAAGGACGGCCTCCCGGTGGGATTACAAATTATCGGCCCGCCCGGCGCGGATGCCCGTGTCCTTGTCGCCGCGGCGCTGATGGAACAAGAAATGGACTTGGCCGGGCACGTCCCAATCGATCCGAAAACACCCGGCGCCTAAGCGGCGCGCGCTATTTCCATACGCTGGCGTACCAGATACCAAACGATCAGCGCGCCGACCATCTTGCTAGCAATCATGGCCAGCACGGCGGGAGCAGACAAAATGCCTAGAATGCCGAGAAAAACGACGCTGTCGATCGGCGTCGCCAGCACACTGGAAAATAGGATGCGCTGCGAAAGCGGCCGCTTAGTGAAACTGTAGATCAGCCAGTCAGTGACTTCGCTAATGGCGAACGCGGCCACCGAAGCATAGGCAACAAAGGGATTGGCCATAAAGTAAGAAAGCACCGCTGCGATCAGCATAGCGGCCAGCACCCAATGGCCAATAGCGCGCTGAGCAAAATCACGTGCCACGAAAACTAAGCCGACGATCAAGGCTACCGGCGGCCACTTGTCGCCGGCGCCCATTTCAACCAAAGGCACCACGGTAAACAGCCAGTTCACCAGGACGATCAGGCCGATATAAAGAGCGGTCCAAAATACAGCGGCAGGGCGCATGATTGGCGACAAGAGTGACAAGATTATGGTACTCCTAACCTCTGCCGCGATAGGGCGTTACGCCGTGATCCGGTACCCATAAATCCTTTGGCACCGGTCCGGATTGATAGAATATGTCGATCGGCATGCCACCGCGTGGAAACCAATAACCGCCGATACGGAGCCAGCGTGGCGCCAACAAATCTTCAAGCCGTTTGGCGATGGCTACAGTGCAATCCTCGTGGAACGCGCCATGATTTCGGAACGACGCCAGATAGAGTTTCAGTGATTTGCTCTCGACCAGAAGGGTATCGGGCACATAATCAATCACCAAATGAGCAAAATCCGGCTGACCGGTAATCGGACAGATCGAGGTAAATTCTGGGTTGGTAAAGCGCACGACATAATCGGTTTTGGGGTGCGGGTTCGGCACACTTTCAAGAAACGCCCTATCGGGGGAATCCGGTAGTTCGGTCTTTTGCCCTAGCTGGTTAAGGCCGCCAGCTTTTTTCTTCGCCATGAAAACTACCTACCTTTGAAATTCGCCGGACGCTTTTCACGGAAAGCGGTGGTGCCTTCAGCGATATCTTCGGTGCGCCCGAGATCATAAAAAGAGCGCGATTCGAGCCTAAGCGCATCTGCCATCGGCATATCCGGCGCCCTCAGCATGACATTCTTAGCATAGCGTTGCGCGAGTGGCGCGCGGTTGGCGAGCACTTCAGCGAATTCGAGGCTTTTTGTCACCAAATCAGTCAACGGGTAGATGCGGTTTACCAGGCTGATACGCTCAGCATAAGTCGCATCGATGCGCTCACCTGAGAGGATCATTTCCATGGCATTTCCGAGACCTACGAGTTGCGGTAAGCGCAC
>CAYPSQ010000020.1:18749-32147 GCA_964413115.1 uncultured Rhizobiaceae bacterium
AGGCTTCGGAGAGTTACAGTCCGCCTGAAATAGCAAAGCCGTTGATGGCAGCGACGATCGGCTTGTCTATATCGAGCCAGCGTGTGATACCGCCGAATCCAGGGCCGTCGGTATAGCGTTGGCGAAATTCGGTGGCCGGGCGAGTGGCGTAATCGATCGTATAGGTTTTCAAATCAGCACCGGCGCAGAATGCGTTCTCGCCGGCACCGGTGATCACCGCAGCGCGTGCGCCGTCATCTTCGGCGAATTGACGCCACACATCGATCAACCGGTCATTGGCATCGAAATCGAGCGAATTCATCTTGTCGGCACGATCAATGGTAATCAACCGTACCCGACCGTATTTTTCGTAGAGAATATCGCCTGCCATAACGTTGCTCCTACCAAGCCGACCAACCGCCATCGACCAATAAATTTGCGCCATGCACCTGATCGGCATCTGATGATGCCAGGAATACTGCGGCACCGGTGAGATCATTTGGATTAATATGGCCAATGCCATTCGGCGTGAGAGACGCTTGGTGCTCGTCATAGCCTTCGTTCGCACGATAGGCCGCATTCATATCAGTTTTAATATTTCAGTGCGCGAGCGAGTTCACATTGCTGCCGTCTTTCGCCAATTCGAGACACAAGGCGTTCACCATGTTCAGCTGCCCACCCTTCGACGCGCAATAGGCTCCGGAATTTGGAAATCCGCCAACACCAGCGATTGACGTGATGTTGATGATCTTGCCGCTGCCCTTAGCTCTCATGCACCCCACCACGGCGCGCGCCATAAAAAAACTGCCTTTCATATTGAGATCTACCTGGGCATCCCAAATCTCTTCAGTAGTCTCCTCAATCGGCACGGCAGTGAATACGCCGGCATTGTTGACTAGAATATCGACCGTACCAAACCCGGCGATCACCTCGCCCGCCAGGCGGTCGCATTCCGACACCCGGGCGACGTCAGCTTTAAACGCCTTGGCCTCGCCGCCGGCGGCGATGATTTCGGCGGCCACGGCCTCGGCTTTATCGAGTTTGGTATGGGCGACGACTGCCACACGCGCGCCTTCCGCGCCGAAACGCCGGGCGATGCAGGCACCAATACCACGCGAACCACCAGTAATGAGATCAACTTTTCCTTCAAGTTTCATGGCTACACCTCTGGCTTTCTCTGTTATAGAATTAATGTTGCGCGACTTTAGCCGGGCCCGCCGCGCAGTCAATAACAGCGCTCAGGCGACTACGGAAATCGGCCAGTCCACGTCTTTTGATCCACTCAAGGCAGCGCCTATATCGCCGAGGCTATTGAGACTGTGGACGGTGCGGAAATCATCGACATGCGGCAGTATCGTCCGCACACCGCGCGCCTCAGGGCGGAAGCCCTGAAAGCGCAAGAGCGGATTGAGCCAGATCAGACGACGGCAGGATTTGTGTAGCCGCTCGATCTCGAGCCCCAGCCCGTCGATATCACCACGGTCCAACCCATCGGTAATCAATAGCACCACGGCACCTTGGCCAAGTACGCGGCGCGACCAAAAGTGATTGAATTCGAGCAGGCTTTCGCCGATCCGAGTGCCGCCTGACCAATCCATCGCCGCATTCGCCACGCGGTCGAGTGCCACATCAACATCTCGATACTGTAAATGGCGAGTGATATTCGTAAGGCGAGTACCAAAAATGAAGCTATACACACGGTCTCGGTCATTGGTGACAGCGTGCACGAAATGCAGAAACATGCGCGAATAACGGCTCATTGAGCCAGAAATGTCGCACAGCACAACGAGCGGCGGGTGGCGGGTCACGCGGCGGCGATATTTGAGTGGCATCATCGCGCCAGAGGAGCGCAGGCCAGCACGCAGTGTCGCGCGCATATCAATCCTGGCGCCTCGCGGATCCGCAGCAAAGCGCCGCGTCGGGATCTCCATGATCGGCAGGCGCATTTCGGCGATCACGCGCTTGGCCTTCTCGACTTCGTCCTGCGACATACTGTCGAAATCCATATCCTGCAACACTTCCATGGCCGAATAAGTTTCAGCAGCATCAAGTTCAACTTCGATCTCGTCTTCAGTTTGTGGCTTCGGCGCATTGTCAGGCGATAGCGCATCCGTAACACGCCGGCTGACTTTTTCCGGCTCATCTTTTGGCGCTTCGGTTGGCACAGAGACCGCCATCATGCGACGGAGTTCATCTGGGTTTTGCCAGAAAATCCTAAACGCCTGATCAAACAGCTGCCGCTGGGCGGCGCGCTCAACAAATACTGCATGCAGCGCCCAATAAAAATCATCGCGTGGACCGAGACCGACCAGCGCCACGGCTCGGACAGCTTCCAAGGTCTTGCCGGGGCCGACGGGCAGCCCGGCGGCGCGAAGCGCGCGGGCAAAATGCATGATGTTCACCACGAGCTTACCGCCGCCGGGTATATCGACCGGCGCCAGGCGGCTCATGCTCTGCCCTGGCCGGGTTCGCTCACGGTGCTTTGCAGCGCACTGGTACCGGCAGAATCATCGCCAACCGGTTGCATTTTTAGAATTTGTGCGATCGCGGAGCTAGTGTCTTTCGGGTCTAATTCCTGACGGTCTAATTCGATCAGTGTGGCGGCCCATGCCACCGCCGCTTGGGCATCGGCACCACCGCGAAATTCTAATTGCCGTAATTCGTCAGCCAAGCTGTCAAGGCTCTCGGTCAACTGCCGCGCCATCCCAGGTGCGCGCAATTCAAGAATTTCCGCCTCACGAGCGGCGTCGGGATAGTCGATCCAATGAAAAATACAACGCCGCTTGAGCGCGTCGTGAATCTCGCGCGTACGATTGGAGGTCAGCACAACCATCGGCCGTTCCGAGGCCTGGATGCTGCCTAGTTCCGGCACACTGACCTGAAAATCGGACAATATTTCCAATAAATATGCTTCGAATCCTTCGTCGGCCCGGTCTATTTCGTCAATTAATAATACCGGCGCGCCTGAGATACTGGATTCCAATGCCTGGAGAATGGGGCGCTTGACAAGAAATCGTTCGGAAAATAGGTCGGCGGCCACTTGGTCCTTGTCACGCTCCGTATTGTGCTCGGCAAGGCGAATCTCGATCATCTGCGCGGCATAGTTCCACTCATAAACAGCGGCAGAGGCATCCAATCCCTCGTTACATTGCAAGCGTAGCAGCGGTCGATTCAATTGCCCTGCCAAGACCATCGCCAGTTCGCTCTTGCCGACACCGCTACGGCCTTCGAGCAAAAGTGGCCGACCGAGTTGGAGACTGAGAAATAGCGCAGTCACGAGGTCGCTATCCGCAACATATTTGCCCCGTTTCAATAGCGCACGAGTGCTCTCAACCGAATCGGGAATAGCACCTGTGAACATTCTCAGCCCCCCCTTCAGCGAGTAGCGTTCATTATTAAATCTGTAACCGTATCAATCCCCATAAACTAACGTTTCCTCTGATTGGCTCAAAGCCTTAACATCCAGCACGCAGGCGCGAAAGCGTCACCCCCACAAATTGTTGCCACATTTTCTCTGACATCGGCATAGAATCTTCAATGCGTCTACTTCCCCTCATTGTCGCCATCATAGCCAACTTTTCGATGGGCTCATTCTTTGCGTGGAGCGTGTTAGTCGGACCGCTTGAGCAAGCTATTGGCGCTACCCGGTCCGATATTAGTCTGGCCTATTCGGTTGCGTTCATAACGATGACCCTGGGCATGTTTGTCACGCACAGCCTGCTACGCATCGCTTCGCTCACCTATTTGCTTTTTATCGTCTTTACCATCGC
Organism: uncultured Rhizobiaceae bacterium; assembly: GCA_964413115.1. Taxonomy (GTDB): domain Bacteria; phylum Pseudomonadota; class Alphaproteobacteria; order UBA828; family UBA828; genus PTKB01. The sequence continues at coordinate 22,499 of CAYPSQ010000020.1, forward strand.
CGGAGCAGGAATGGCGATATCCGGGTATTTTGAGGCGCTTTGGAGTCTGCTTCTCGGCTACGGAGTCCTATTCGGGTTTGCCGTCGGTGTGGCCTATTTTCTGGCGATGACGGCGGCCAGCCTAGAACTGCCGGTGCGCTCCAGCATTGCGCTTAGTATGAGTATGTCGGCCTTCGCTGGCGGCGGTCTAGTGTGGCCCCCGATCTTCGCGGCAATTATTGACTGGCAGGGACCGCATGCGGTGCTGCTGCTGTTTGCCGCCTATCTCATCGTAATCGGCTTTGTTGGCGGACTTTTGATGCATGTTGCGCGGCCAACAGCACATGCTGGTACGAATGAAGGCGGTGGCCTATTCAGCGAAATTCTCACCCAAACTCCGCGGATATTCATTTTGTTATGGGCTGGATTTATCTGTATTGGCTTTGCCGCTTTGATGTCGATCGGTCATGCGGCGGGTATCGTTATTAATTATGGATTTCCCGCCGATCAGGCCTATTTGGCACCGATGTTGAACAACCTTGTATACATATGCTGCGCGCTCTCGGCCGGAATTATATGTGATTGGCTGACCGGACGGCGTGTGCTTATCGGCATTGCCATGCTCACGGCGATCCCTCTGTTAACGCTTTACTTTGTGCCTACGGCAACGGTGAGCATCTTGGCTCTCGCTGTGGTGGGCGGTGCTTTCGGTGCTAGCGCTTCGGCCTACCCAGTGACGGTCACCGGCTATTACGGTGTTTCCGGCCTACCCCGCGTTTACGGACGCCTTTCCTCGGCTTTCGGAATTTCCGGTCTACTCGGCCCGTCTGCTGCCGGCGTGCTCTATGATTGGCAAGGCGGGTATGAACTCGCTGTACTCATTGCCGGAATTTTAGCTGTGATCGGCGTCGTGGTCCTATGGTTCCTGCCCAAAATAAAACCGCCGTCGACGGCGGTATAGGCATGGTCAAAGTCCGGCCGCGCTATGCCAGCAGGGGTGCGTACTAATTTCGGAAATGAATTTCTTAATTTTTACCCCCTGTCTTCGGCACTGCGCCGACACATCGAAAAAATGAACGGGTGGCCGAGACACCTGACCAAATTCTTGATCTCGCCTTTGGCTACTGGGGTGACCTCGGGTCCCTGGCCAGGCTGCGCCCCAAGTTGCGAAAACGGGGTAAGCTAATCGCCGCTCTTCGACGCGCCACATATTGCCCGCAATGTCGAAGTCACCTTCCGCACTATCTGGCGCCGTTAGTGCGACACAAGAAACGGGCTCAAAGACGGCAGCAGCCAAACTTATTTTATTCGCGATACGCACTGAGTAAAAAATTTTGGCGAAAGGAATTTTAGCAAGATGACATGCAAATTAATTAAGGCACTATCGTCAGTCGTGACAGTTTGACTCGCTACTTTCGGCTAAATAAAATCAGAAAACTTGACACTGTGGCGGGATGAAGTTCTCTGTCACAACGGACCTGGCAATACCCATCTTTCGGAGTGGCCAACCTCGCATGATCGTTCAACCCTGTGGCCGACACCTAACGGTCGATGGCGTTCGGCTCCATTATCATGAATTTCCTGGAGACGGGCCGCCGCTCGTTTTGCTACCAGGCATCACCAGCCCAGCCATCATGTGGGATTTCGTTAGCCGTCGTCTGGCTGATTATTGTCATGTGTTCACGCTGGACATCCGCGGACGCGGCCTTTCATCCAGTGGCGATGATATCGAATATCAGCTGGCCAACTACTCAGCGGATGCGCAAGGTGTTATCGAGCAGCTTGGCCTCGAAAATCCGGTCGTCGCGGGCCATTCGATGGGTGCCAGAATCGCAATCAAGCTGGCAGCGGATGCGCCCTCGCTGGTAGGGCCACTAATCTTGGTCGACCCACCGGTTTCGGGCCCAGGCCGGCGCGACTATCCGATTCCGCTGCAATGGTATTTAGATGCCATGGATGCCGCCTCGCGCGGTCAGGCGACCGACGCCTCAAGTCCACTCTTAAAGAACTGGACTAGCGAGCAAATCGCGCTACGCGACCAATGGCTTCCGACCTGCGCAGTCAAGGCAGTCACCCAAACCCACCGTTCTTTTCACGAAGAGGACGTGCATGTCTTAATGCCCGAGATCAAATCTCCGACGCTGCTTATATACGCCGAGACAGGCGGCACGATCTCTGATGAGGATGCGGCAGAAGTTACACGCCTCATCCCCGAATGTCGGTCGGTTCGCATCGACGGTGTCGGACACATGATCCCGTGGGACGATCTGGAAGCCTTTGTAAGCACCATCACTAATTTTTTACACGAAGCCGGCTGAGCCAATCTGATGTGCTGATATGGAATGTCCGTTATTGACTAGATTCTACTGTGGGCAACGGGCTCTTTATTACGTCCGAAGACGCAGGTAAAGCGGACATGAAAATAGAAATTTTCAAAATTCCAATCCCGATGTCCTGCGCATAACAGATTAAATTTCAGACTGGCGTTTTTATTTCTTTATCGACCCACTTCAAGCCATAGCTTCCACTCGCCCAGCAAGTTAATTCAGCTTCGTTCGGACGATCTCAAGCATGTCTTTGGTCATCGTGGCGAGGTCGTAGCTGGGAGACCAGCCCCATTCCGCACGCGCGGCACTGTCGTCCATCGAATCAGGCCATGAATCGGCGATCACCTGACGCAAGGGGTCGACATCATAATCCATCACAAAGTTCGGAATATGTCGTTGAATCTCAGCGGCAAGCTCTGCTGGCGTGATGCTCATGGCAGTCACATTGAAGGCATTGCGATGCTTCAATTGGCTCGCTTTGGCCTCCATCAATTGGATGATCGAACTGATTGCATCAGGCATGTACATCATGTCAAGCCGTGTATCTGCCCGCAGGAAGCAGGTATACCGATTCTTGCGAACGGCCTGATAGAAAATATCGACCGCATAGTCCGTGGTGCCGCCGCCTGGCGGTGTTACGTTTGAGATGAGACCCGGCAACCGGAGGCCTCTCGTGTCGAGGTCGAAGCGAGCATAGTAATAGTCGCTCAACAATTCTCCCGCTACTTTGGCGACGCCATATATTGTCGTCGGACGCTGCAGCGTGTCTTGAGGCGTGTTGTTGCTCGGTGTCGTAGGGCCGAATGCACCAATCGAACTCGGAAAAAATACGGCACACCGTTGCTGTCGGGCGACCTTCAGGATATTTGCAAAGGCGCCAAAATTGAGGTCCCAAGCATCTTCCGGTTGTTTTTCCCCGACCGCCGACATGATCGCAGCCATGTGATAGATCGTGCCGACATTGTGCTTCTGAACGATCGCGCTAATTTCATCAATTTTTGTGCAATCTAGAATCTCGAAAATGCTTCCTTCCGTAACGGAGCTCACACGCCTGAAGCGGATGCCGGAAGCAACGATCGCCTCGCTCCCATACCGCTCTCGCAGAGCCGGCACTAGTTCTGAACCGATTTGTCCTAGCGCGCCTGTAACTAGAATCTTTTGCATCACCGCGAGCGTAGCGCGTAAATTGGCCTTGTACAGCTCAAACCGTCCCGGAGTCAGTCAGGTTTTTGGACTTAGCCCGTATGTTGCACTAAGCCACACGGCCTGATCGAGGGGGAAAGTGGTGGGGCTTATATGGACGGCTCCGGATGCAAGGCAAATCTGTCGGCTTTGGCGATTAGTTTTGCAGGCATATACCCGTCCTCTGAACGTGGCGTCTCTCAACCACGAGTCATGATAGAATGGCGGATATGCGCGCTAAGATCCGTCTCCGGTCGTAACAAGGTCTTGCCGTTCACCTGCGATGATGGAGCGGAAAGCAACGAGGGGTGGAAGGCCACGGATTACATGCTCGCCGATCACAAAGCTTGGGGTAGCGCTAATCCCGATTGCCTTGGCAAGAGCATGATTGCGCTGGATTATTGCGTCGATGGCCTCTCCCTTCATATCGTGGGCAAGGCGCTCCGGATCGACGCCAACGGATTCGGCGATTGCGAGGATTCCATTGAGATCGAATTCGCGGGTGTCCTTCATTAGCGCTGAGTGGAAAGTAAGATAGTTTCCCTGCACGCGGGAGGCGAGGGCAGCGCGTGCCGCTAGGGTCGACCCCGGCCCGAGGATCGGCAGTTCCTTATAGACGATGCGAATGTCAGTATAGTCGACGAGAAGCTCGTCCAGTATGGGCTTTGCGCGGCGGCAATAACCGCAACGATAGTCAAAGAACTCAACTATCGTGATAGCGCCATCCGGGTTACCACCGACCGGCGTTGCCGGGTCTTCAAAGATTTCATGTCGATTTTGCCGGATCGCCACTCGTGCCTGCATGGCTTCACGCTCAGCCTGCTTTGCCTTGAGTGCTTCCTGCGCTTCAAGCAAGACTTCTGGCTGCTCGATAAGGTAGTCTCGAACTATTTTTCTAATGGCGTCAACCGGCAAGCTGTCGGCTGCAGTTGCAGGCCGATCGTCCTCCACAATGGAACTGACTTCGTCTGCCCCCGTAACATTCCGGTCACAGACTGGCCCATCATGATTATTGGGATCACACATCTTGGGCGCGTCGATATCATTCGAAGACACGTCTGCTATTGGTGCCATGCTCAAGGCTAAAATCAGTAGTGTCGTGGCGAGCAATGAGGTGTGTTTTTTCATCTGCATAACTTAGGGCTTCGTTCCTATTCGTTTTACGCGCGCTGCTCGCGAAGGAGGAGAGCTAGATTGCTCCCGGAGCGTCAAGACCGCGCACCCAGGACCACGACGCCAAAGACATTATCATGGCAGGCGAATTGAAACCTAGACCTCTATACCGATGCGCCAACTAATGTTATGAGCAGGACGCGACCAAGGACCAACGTTTCGACCAGAAATAAAACTACATAAACGAAAACTTAAAATTTGGTGACGCACGCATATTTGAGAGACTGACTACGCTGGCGAGGGTCGCTGCGAGGGGATATGCGCTCAACCGGCTTCCAAAGGCGTATTCTCAGCGTGTTTAGAGGATGATGATGCGGCCTCTTATTTATTTTTCGCTTGTTTGGCTTCGCATCGAGACGAAATTCACCAGCACCAAGCTTGCCCCTATCAACACCAGCGCTGCCCAGATCCAGATACTGTGGGCGTCGCTGAACACCCAAATACCGAGCCCTAAGCCGGTTAGCGTCGCAACATAGTTGACCATCGAGAAAAAAACCGGCCCGGCGCGCTTGATCAACTCAAAGATCAAATAGAAGGAGAGCGCATTGTTGGCCATCGCCACCAGGGTCGCCCAGTGACCGTCGCCGAAGCTTCCCTCGAAAGCCCACCATTCGCCGGTTACCGCCATCAAGACCAGCATCGAAACACTGCCGGTAAACATTAGACCGCTGGCAAGTTGTACGGAATCACCCTCGGGCGGGCGCAGCATCGCGACACAGACTGCATTCAGTGCATAACAAAGTGGCGCAACAAAACCGAGCGCCACCCACCCAACCATATCCGGCGTAGGCAGACTGGTCTCTGGCAACAGGACGAACAGAATACCGGCAAAACCCAAGAGAATGCCGAGAAATCGGATGACGCGGAAACTGTCGAGCCGAAATATCAGGGCGAGCATGTAAATCGTTACCGGCACAAGCGACAGACCGAGGCCCAGTATTCCAGTTGGGACTTTGGCCGCGACAAAGGCAAAAATCAGGTAAGGAATGGTCAGATTAAGCGAGCCCGTGACCATATAGACCCGAATATGCTCCCAACTCAGCGGCGGTACGCCGCTTAATGTCAGGGCCAGAATCAGGAGGATCACGCAACCGCCAAGTGACTGCCAGAATACGTAGGGAATGAACGGCACGCCACCCTCGGTGGCCACCCGATTAAGAACCAGCACCACGGCAAAGGAAAGCCCGAGTACGAACAGCATCAATATCGGAATAGCACCCGGGCTGCGCCAGGCGGCTTGTGCCGCATCGGTCTTGCTACCAGACATACTCTGTGTTCTGCCGCGTTTATGGGGTCGGTAATGTTTGCCGCGCAGCTGGCAAAGTCAACGCGGCTGACCCGATTGAGCCGCGTTCTTAGCGCCTTCAGTGGATTAAATGCCTCAGCTAGTCCTGATTAACGGCCCGAGAATTACCCTCTATGGCAGTTCTCGAGCACTCTGAAACCGGCCCACTTATCCTTGGCATCACTTGCCTAAAAGAATTGTGTCGGCAAACAAATGCGTGCACTTCTCTGGAATATGAGCCGTCCCGTATCATGGGCATATCGCAGTTGCTGGTTGGCATTGCGCTACCCTCACTGAGCTTAGGTAGTTGTTTCTTATATTCGTTATGAGCGCTAGCGATCCTGGCCGTGCGCAGGTTACGATAATATCTAATGAGCCGCGTGGGGAAGCATTCCGTTGAAAATCTATGACTATGTAATCGTTGGTGCCGGCTCGGCGGGCTGCGTGCTCGCTAATCGCCTGAGCGCTAATCCGCGCAATACGGTTCTCTTACTAGAAGCCGGCGGTGCTGACCGCAATCCTTGGATTCACATCCCGGTTGGCTACATCAAGACGATGGCTATGCCTGGTGTGAATTGGCTGTTCGACACTGAACCCGAAACCTACACATACGACCGTCCAATCCCGGTGCCGCGCGGACGCGTGCTCGGTGGCTCGAGTTCGATCAACGCAATGGTCTATGTACGTGGCCAAGCAGAAGACTTCGACGTCTGGGCACAGCTTGGCAATCGCGGCTGGTCATATGAAGATGTTCTACCCTACTTCAAGAAGGCCGAGCATCGGGAGACCGGAGCAGATGATTTCCGCGGCACCGGGGGACCGCTCAACGTCGCTAACATGCGCGAGAACGCGCCCCTCCTGGACGCTGTCGTCGATGCCAGCGAGCAAACCGGTCATCCACGGAACCCAGACTATAACGGCGCGTCACAGGAGGGTTTTGACTATTTCCAAGTCACTCAGAAGAACGGGCGGCGCTGCAGCGCGGCCCGCGGCTACCTCCACCCTGTGCGAGGTCGCTCTAACCTCCATATCCGCACGCATGCGCACGCGACGGAGATTTTGTTTGACGGCAAAAAGGCTGTTGGCATTGCTTATCGCCAGAATAGCTCATACAGCACGGCGCATGCCGGGCGCGCAGTGATTCTGAGTGCTGGCAGCGTGCAATCGCCCCAGTTACTCGAACTATCGGGCATAGGCGACCCAACCGTACTGAAAGCACACGGTATCCCAGTTAGACACGTGCTAAGGGGGATTGGTGAGAACTACCAAGACCACTATATTGCGCGCTTGGTGTGGCGAGTGCACGGGGTCGCTTCACTAAACCAACGCATGCGTGGACTCTCTCTTGCCGCCGAAGCTCTCAAGTTTGCTCTGGCCCGGCGCGGCGCACTTACTTTTACAGCTGGCATCATCGTTGGTTTCGTTAAGACGCGACCAGAGATTGCAACCCCGGACGTTCAATACCACATCGCGCATGCCAGCTTCGCTGACCCGAAGAAGCGCGTACTTGATCGTTGGCCCGGGCTAACCTTTGGGCCAAGCCAGCTAAGGCCAGAAAGCCGCGGTTCTATTCACATCAAATCGCTAGACCCATTCGTACATCCGGCGATCCGACCTAACTTCCTCGCCACCGAGACCGACCGACAAACCCTCATCGGCGGCATGCGCATTGCCCGCGCGATCACCGCTGCGCCAGCGCTTTCTCGCTACGTTGAAGTCGAGCACTTGCCTGGAGCTGATTGCGAGAGTGACGAAGAGTTGCTCGACTATGCACGACGCACTGGCGCAACGCTCTACCACCCGGTAGGAACTTGTAAAATGGGCAACGATCCAATGGCGGTTGTCGACGACCAACTCCGTGTCCACGGACTGGCAAACCTCCACGTGATCGACGCCTCAATAATGCCGCGCCTTACATCCGGCAACACGAATGCGCCGACTATAATGATCGCGGAGAAAGGTGCAGATCACTTGCTTAGGGATAAGAGATAGCAAACATTGTAACGACCTCTGGGTAGCGTCAGGAAAATTTAAGGGCCGTGCTTAAGTTGTCGGTCTGAGGGAAGGTCAGGCAGCATGAGACTATTTTGCGCCCTTCAGGTCATGCGCGTAAGAGAGATCAGGTGGCGGATTTTGGCCGAGCGCGGGATCTGTGCCAGCGGGCTGATAAGGCGTGCCGAGGGTGCCGAGGGCTAGCGGCGCTGGCTGGTCCAATAGTGCGCGAGCCATAACTAGACGCTGGATTGAGGGCGTGCCTTCCTCCGCAAGGTTGATACGCGCCTCGCGATAGATGCGCTCCAGGGGATAAGGATAATCGGCGAAATAGGCACGTCCTCCGACCACATCAAGTGCCTTGTCGGTTACCCGCATCACCGTCTCGAGCCCGGTCAGCTTGGCGATGGATGCTTCAAGCGCGCAATCCTCGTTCTCGTCTAACTTGTCTGCCACGTCTTCCAGGATAAGGCGCAGCGCATAGACGTCGCGCGCCATTTCGGCGAGCTCAGCCTGTACCGAAGGTCGCTCGGCGATAGTCTTACCGAAAGTGACGCGACGTTTGGAAAAATCGAGGGCGATTTCGAGCGCGCGCTCGGCCGCACCGAGGGAACTAGCGGCAACAAAAGCGCGGCTCGGCTCTAACTCGCCTAAGAATACCTCCAACCCTTCACCTTCCGTGCCGATCATGCTCTCCACCGGAACGCGCGCACTGTCGAGGCGGAGAATGCCGTGGTACGGCCCATTATTGCCCATCAGATGGGGCATGGGCTCAATGGTAAAACCGGGCGTGTCCGGGGAGATTACCAGCGCGCTCAAGGCGCGCCGGTCGTGGCGCTCACTGGGCGCACCGGTGCGGCAGCAAACGAGATGCGAATCGGCAAACCCAGCATTAGTGATGTAATGTTTGCTGCCGGTTACCACCCACTCATCGCCGTCGCGCACAGCTCGGCAGGCAATATCCATACCGGAGCCAGAATTAGGTTCGGTAATGGCGAAGGTGAGCGAGGAATCGCCACGCGCAAGTGCCGGTAGAAGCTTCTCTCTTTGCGGCTTCGTGCCATAGCTCGCCACCGCGCGGGCGCTTGTATTGTGTACATGCAGGAGCACCCGTACCACGCCCGCTACCTTAGAAAATTCTGCCAAAAACGGGAGATATTGTTTGGTGGTAAGGCCAAGCCCGCCATAGCGCTTGGGAATGAGTAACCCCCACAACCCATGATCGCGGAATTTGGGAAACAGATCTTCATTGGGAAAGATGCCACTCCGCTCAATCTCGGCAGCGAGCGGTTCTACCTCGCGCCACAGGAAATCAAACACATTTCGCCGGTAGGCTTCGTAATCAGCGTCAGTCATAATTTCCCGTACCATCGGATGATTTTAACGTCCTGGCTAACGCGCGTGGGCTTAGACGCAGCGTATCGGTTGCGCTCCCGTCAGCAGCTAATTCATCCATTATTGTTAACGAAATTTCCTAGGTCAGGAACAATTTATGTTTATTTAATTAAAGCATGACTACGCGAAGTTGTAGAGAACCGGACTAGATGGCACAACACGCTAGATTCCCTTTAATCACACCCTGATTAATAGCCGTCAGCAAGGTGTTGAACTAGTGTCTCTAAGGAGTGGTGCACGTCAGCTCTGCCAGCGCATACTAGATGATCCCCTGCCCCGCTGGAGTTTGCCGGTCCGTGAAGAGCAAGGGAACAAT
>CAYPSQ010000021.1:0-31231 GCA_964413115.1 uncultured Rhizobiaceae bacterium
TGGAGATGGTGGCGAGGTCGAAGAGATGCCAGCCGGCGCCACAATCATCGAAATCAATCGCCATGACACGTCCATCGCGAATGAGGATATTATCAAAATTAAAATCTGCGTGGATGAGGCCATAGGTTTGGTCTGCTTCACCGATCTCAACCAAGGCGCGACGTGCGGCGATGCGCGCCTGCTCCATCAACCGTTTCTGCTCTTTGTTGAGGCCAGGGAACTCCCAAAATTTTCCCCATAGCGGGGCTTCGCCGGTCAGCCCATCGGTATCCCAGGCGTGGCGAACGAAACCCTCTGGCCGTCGCCAGCGAGCGGCATGGTTATGCAGTTGCGCGACCAAGCGGCCAACTTGAGTGAATGCGTGGGTGATATCACCGATGGTATCACTGAGGCCGTCCTCGATGCTGCCGAGCGGCGTTCCGTCTAGCCACTTTACCATATCTACTTGGCGCGGCTCCGGCACGCCGTCCACACCAGCGGTGACAAAAAGCGCGCCGCTGCTGCTTGGTATAATTGCGGGCACGTCGATGCCATCTTGACGCAGGGCTCGCATCCAGCTCAATTCGGATTGCAGCGCGGCGTCGGAATGGTAGTTATAGCGATGAATGCGGAGCGCGGCGTCAAAGCCATCCGCCCTGGTCACGCGAAACACCGCGTTTTCGCGAATCTTAATAAGTTTTGGCTGGCAATCGGTGATGTCCCAGGCTTTGAGCGCCTGCAGGGCGAGGAGCTCCATGCGCGCTGCCTGCGCGTCGATGCTGATCTCGTAGAAATCAGAATCAGTCATGTCGCGCGCGCCTCGATGTCACAGGGCGGCTAAGCTCTCGTCGAGCGTCGCCAATAGCAGGTCCGCATTTTCACGGGAGAACGGCAGGGGCGGGCGAATCTTGAGCACATTATCGTCGCGCCCGGTGCGGCTGAGGAGGACGCCGCGTTCCCGCATTGCGTCGACTACGGCGCTGGCTGCGTCTGCTGCCGGCGTTTTGGCATCGCGGTCGCTCACGAATTCGACGGCTGTGAACAGGCCATGGCCGCGCACGTCGCCGATGATGTCGTGCGTTTCGGCGAGTTTACGCAGCCCCGCCCGGAGATGGTTGCCCACTTTGAGCGCGTTCGCCTGCAACTCTTCTTGTTCAATCACCTGTAACACCGCGAGACCGACGGAAGCGGCTACCGGATTGCCGCCAAAGGTATTGAAATACATTGCTTTCGCGCTGAATTCCTCCGCCAGATCCGTCCTACTGACGACGCCGGCGAGCGGATGTCCATTGCCCATTGGCTTGCCCATGGTCACGAGATCAGGGACGGCGCCATAGAGCTGATAGCCCCACATGTTTTCACCGGTGCGGCCGAAGCCGGGCTGCACCTCATCAGCAATGTAGTAACCGCCGGCGGCGTGGACCGCGGCCACTGCTTTTTCCATCGCGCCAGCTGGCATGTTGGGCAAGCCTTCGGTGGCGAAGACGGTATCGACGAGAAATGCCGCGGTGTTCATACCACTTTCCGCTAGCGATGCGATCGCTGCTTCGACCTGTGTGGCAAATATGTTTGCAGCATCAGCCACACTGACACCGGTCGCCAAGCGGTAGGTATCGGGCGCCGTCACCGTTCGCACATTGGCGCCGATTCCCTCCGGTCCTGGATAGGCGGTACAGAGCTCGGCGATGGTGGCGGAATTCCCGTGGTAACAAAAATCGGTGACGATGACGCCGGTTGCGCCGCTACACGCCTTGGCAATTCGGAGCGCCAATTCGTTGGCCTCCGTGCCTGAGCAGCACAGGAATAGCCGGCTCAAATCATCTTCGAAGGTGGCAGTCAGCACCTCGCCATAATCGAGAATTGCTTCGTGTAGATAGCGCGTATGAGTGTTCAGGGTTTTTGCCTGTTTCTCCAGCGCCGCGACAACATACGGATGGCAGTGGCCGACATTTGCTACATTGTTATAGGCATCTAGGTAGCGTCGGCCGTCGGCGTCGTACAACCAGACGCCATCGCCGCGCACGAGGTGCAGTGGGCGGCTATAAAAGAGCGGCGATGCGGCGCCGAGCAGGCGATAGCGCCGTTCAAGAAGGGTGTCATCCCGCATAATTTGTTTCCCAGTTTGGGTAGCCGATTATGTATATTATTTTTTTCGCTCGTGCATGCACACTATTTTGGTCAACCGCGCAGTGGTGCCCAAGCTAGCGATAATAAAATTCCGTTTTAAGATCAAATTCTCCGAAACACCGCCCCCTTAACGCGGTACAATAGCCCCCGGAGTGAGGCGAAATTGCGCAGCACTTAGTATGGAGAAAGACATTGGATTTTGGCTATAGCGACAAGGCAAAGGATGTCCGCGACCGGGTGGCAACGTTCATGGAGGCGTATGTCTATCCAAATGAGCAAAAGATGCTGGCCGAGATCGCCACGGGGGACCGCTGGCAGCCGATTCCCTATCTCGACGAGCTGAAAGAAAAAGCCAAGGCCGCGGGTTTGTGGAATCTATTTCTGCCTGAAAGTGAACTCGGCGCTGGGCTCAGCAATCTCGAATATGCGCCGGCCTGCGAAGAGATGGGGCGCTCGCATTTCGGCCCCGAGGCGTTTAATTGCTCGGCGCCCGATACCGGAAATATGGAAGTGCTGGTGCGCTACGGCAGTGATGCACATAAGAAACAATGGCTCGAATCGTTATTGGCGGGTGAAATTCGTTCGGCGTTTGCCATGACGGAAATCGAGGTTGCGTCTTCGGACGCCACCAATATCGAGACACAAATCCGCCGTGACGGCGATGAATATGTCATCCACGGGCGCAAATGGTGGACCTCGGGCGCGCTCGACCCGCGCTGCCGAATTTTGATCGTGATGGGCAAGACCGATCCCGGCAACGAGAACCGCCATAAACAGCAATCGATGATCCTGGTGCCGTTGCCGCATCCCGGCGTTACTATCAAGCGCATGCTTCCGGTGTTTGGCTATGACGAAGCACCGCACGGGCACGGTGAAGTCTTTTTTGATAACGCGCGGGTGCCGCTGGGCAATATACTCCTCGGCGAAGGGCGCGGCTTCGAGATTGCTCAAGGTCGCCTCGGGCCGGGGCGTATCCATCACTGCATGCGGCTTATTGGTATGGCTGAGCGAGCGCTTGAGCGCATGTGCCGACGGACTAAATCACGCACCACCTTCGGCAAGGCGATCTCAGAGCAGACTGTGACTCAGGAGCGCATCGCCGAGGCACGCATCAAGATAGAGCAATCGCGCCTTCTCACGCTGAAGGCAGCGTGGCTGATGGATACGGTGGGCAACAAGGTAGCGCGCAAGGAAATCGCGATGATCAAGGTGGCGGCACCAAAAATGGCGTGCGAGGTCGTTGATTGGGCGATCCAGGCCTTTGGCGGCGCGGGCGTCACGTCGGATTATGGCCTTGCCAAGGCCTATGCCACGGCACGGCTCTTGCGCCTCGCCGACGGGCCGGATGAGGTGCACCGAAATCAAATCGCGCGCCTGGAATTGCGCCAATATGACAACAATGAAAGCACGCGCGGCGCTAACGCCTATGTGCCGCTGCTCGACGAAGGCGACGACCCGTTCGGCCCGCCCCGCTGGGTAGTTTGAATAGCGGTCGTGTTGGAGGCGGGGGGGGTACGGCACCGCGCCGAAAGGCGCGATTGTCACGTTCAATGCGGCCCCGTATGGTCGGGGTTTAGAGAACCCACCCGTTCGAACAAGGCGCGGGCGTGAAGTGGATGAATAGCCAATCCTTCAGAGATGCGAGGACTAGATGAGCGCAGCATTAGATGCTCTTCATGAAGATGTATTTCGCAAAAACATGGCGCCCTTTTGGGCGGTTGATACTAGCGCCGACCATGATGAAGACCGCCAGGTCATGGACAAAAAAAAGGCGCTGCCGTTCATCTGGAGATATCGTGAGGATATTGAGCCGTTGCTGCTGCGCTCGGCTGAACTTATCACCATGGAATCATCCGAGCGGCGCTCGCTGATATTGGTCAATCCTGGCCTTGCGCCGCGCCGCGCGTCGGTCTCGACCATGTACACCGCCTACCGCTTGAACGACCCGCGCGAAATCATGCCGCCGCATCGTCATTCGCCGAACGCCATTCGCTTTGGTCTGACCGGCACGATGAATTTCACCGGTGTTGAAGGCGAAGATATCACCTTTGGCCCGGGTGATATGGTGCTGACCCCGCATGATACGTGGCACAATCATGGTAATCAGGGCGACGACCCGGCTGTCAACTTAAGTGTTCTCGATTTGCCGCTGGTCGAGACTTTGAACGCGACCTATTTCGAGCATGATTACACCGAAGAAGTGGACGGCGAGCGGATTCGTAAGAATGTCCAGTCAGCCCGGGTATCGAGCGAATATTCGCGCGAGATTTATAGCCGTGGCGGCATGATACCGCGCTTTGTCACCCATGATCGTGGCACCGGCAATGCCTCTCCGATGTATGTCTATCGCTGGGAAGTGATGCGCGAATTGCTCGAGAGTTTCCGCGATTGGGATGGTGATTCCTATGAGGGCCTAATCGTTGAATATGTTGACCCAACCAACGGCCAACCGGTTTTCAAAACCATCACTTTCTTCGCCCAGATGCTGCGCCCCGGTGAGCGCACCCAGCCGCTGAAACAGAATGCCAGCCTGTTGGTCGCACCGTTTGAAGGCAGTGGGCATAGTATCATTGGCGGCGAGCGCATCGATTGGGCGCCGTTCGACACCGTCGCGGTACCTGGCGGCCAATGGTGCGAGCATGTCAACGGCTCTGACAGCGAACCGGCGGTCCTGTTTGTTGCCAGTGACGAACCGACGTTAAAAGCGTTGGCGCTTTACCAAAAGCATGGCAAAACGCCGGAAGGCGACATCGTCAGAATCGACTGACGGCTGATTGAGCGCGGGGAAACCAAGGCAGACATGCCGAAAGCCAGCAACACCGAACATCTGGCGCATATCGATTGCCCCGGCGGTGGCCAGGTCTGGGTCGATGGCACTGTGCTTTACGTTGGGCATATGCGTGAGCCCAGCGGCACTACCATCATAGATGTTGCTGACCCGAAAAAGCCGAAAGTCTTAAATCGCATCGACATGCCGCAAGGCTGGCATTCGCACAAGGTGCGGGTCGCCGAGGGAATAATGATCGTCAATCATGAGCGCCTTGGCCAAGAAGGTGATGAAGAATTTGGTGGTGGCCTCGGAATATATGACGTTGCTGACCCGGCCAATCCGAAACAGATCGGCAAATGGCGGACCCATGGCCGCGGCGTCCATCGCTACGATTTCGATGGACGCTATGCTTATATCTCGCCGACGGTTGAGGGCTATATCGGCAATATTGTCATGATCCTCGATTTGGCGGACCCCACTAAACCCGTAGAAGTCGGGCGCTGGTGGATTCCTGGACAGTGGCAGGCCGGCGGCGAGGCCTATCCGTGGGACGATTGGACGCCACCCAGATGCCACCATCCGATCCGGGGCGGCGACCGCTTGTATGTGAGTTATTGGCACCACGGCTTCTATATTCTCGATATTAGCGACATGGCCAATCCCAAGGCGATCTCGGGCCTTAACACCTCGCCCAATTTTCCCCATCCTACCCATACCTGCCTGCCCTTTCCTGAGCCCCTGAAGGGACGCCAGGTGATGATCGTAGCGGATGAAGATGTTGCCAAACTGTGGCCGGCCGCGCCCGCCTTCACTTGGGTTTTCGATATCAGCAACGAACACAATCCGATTCCGATATCGACATTCCAGGTTGCCGGTGTTGATCCCGATGGTGCTCCGCAGCCGGCAATGACAGGCTGTCACCAGCCATCCGAACGATTCGTCGGCACAGTGGTGCCGTTTGCCTGGTTTGCTCAGGGTTTGCGGCTGATCGATTTCGCCGATCCCTACAGTCCACAGGAAGTTGGCTATTACGAACCCGGCCCGCCGGCCGGTTTCGAGCGCGGCTCGTCGAACGACGTCACCATCGATGACCGCGGCCTAATCTATCTGGTCGATCGCCAAAACGGCGTCGACATAATTTCTTCAAATTTGATATAGGGAGCGCGGGACGAATGCTGAGGCTGTTAGGGCGTGCAACGTCGGGTAATGTACAGAAGGTTGTCTGGCTTTTGGAAGAACTAGAGCTGGACTATAGCCGTGAGGATTATGGCCGCCAGTTCCAGAACACGGCAGATGCGGCTTATCTGGGCCTCAACCCGACGGGCAAGGTACCGACCCTTGTTGACGGTGTGACCGTGGTTTGGGAATCAAATTCTATACTTCGCTATCTTTGCGGCCGCGAAGGAAGCACATTTCTACCAGCTGACCCATCGGCGCGTGCCCGCGCCGAGCTATGGATGGACTGGCAGTTAGCGTCGCTCAACGGCCCCTATTTGGATGTGTTTCGCGAATCCAAAAAACCTGAAGCAGAACGTGGCGACGACCTGCAAAAATTCGGCGATACGCTGGCTACCCAATTAGACCTGCTCGATGGCCATCTCAAGGGGCGCGATTGGCTCGCCGGTGACGCCATGACGGTGGGCGAATTCGCGCTGGGGCCTATTATTGAGCGCTGTCTCAATTTCCCAGTAAGCTTGCCTGATTTGCCGCATTTGCGGCGCTGGCAGAGCGGCCTCGGTGAACGGTTGGCGTTCCAAAAAGCGGTGAAGTGAGAGCAGAATTAGATATGAAAAATGTAGCGGTTATCGGCATGGGCACCATGGGCCCAGGCATCGCGGCCACACTAGCGCGCGGCGGCATGAATGTACGCGGCTATGACACCAGCGCTGCCGCCGCGGCGAATAGCGGCGGTCTGATAAGTAGCGCCTTTGTTGCGCTGGGGGAACTTGGCATGCCCGATCACGGCAGCGCGGCGCAGATCAGCATGAGCGACAGTCTTGAGGATTGTGTCGCCGACGCTGATCTGGTGGTGGAAACGGTGCCCGAAGATGTAGACCTTAAACTCGAACTTTTGAACACGTTAGACGGATTGGTATCGGGCGAATGCGTGCTGGCTAGCGATACGTCGGGCATTCCGATCACCCGGCTTCAGCAGGGAAATTCGAAGCCTGGCCGGGTCATCGGTATGCACTGGTCAAATCCGCCGCATATTATCCCGATAATCGAGGTCGTCGCCGGGCAGGATACTTCACCCGAGACGGTCGAGTGCATGACCGCCCTTATCCGGCAAATCAATTTGCTGCCGATTTTGATCAAGAAGGACGTTCCCGGCTTCGTCGAAAACCGCGTCCTCTATGCCATCATGCGCGAATGCGTGGATTTGGTTGAGGACGGGGTGATCGACGCCGAAGCGCTCGACCAATGCGTCTCCTGGGGCATCGGCTATAAGCTCAGCGTCGTCGGGCCTATGGCGCTTCTAGATATGGCGGGACTCGATATCTATCAAGCGGTGGGAAGCTATTTGAACAAGGAATTAAGTACCCGAGGCGACGTCAGCCCGCTGATCACCGAGCGAACGGCAGCCGGACGTCTCGGAATCAAAAGCGGCGGTGGCATCTTCGATTACACGCCGGAACAGATCTCCGAGTTGCGCCAGGCGCGAGCGAAAAAACTCGTCGCCACGCGCAAAACTCTGGAAAACAGTTAAAAAATGGGTGACGTGCCGTTGACCCACCGCGCCGCCCGTTACAGAGTGTTACCATAAGCTAACGATCCGGGCTCGGCCCAGGAGCGGGCCCCGGAAGTTTGGATGTCAGAAATGCAAAAACGGGAGGAAATCGACAAATGCGTGATTTAGTTGCGAAAACGACACGGCGCGCCGCCATAGCCGGGTTGGTACTCACAGCCATAGTTGCGGTCAGCGTCGGCGCCCAGGCTGGCGACATGGTGAAGAAGATTGCCGTGTTGGTGCCTGAGCAGGGCACCGATTATGGTTGGAACCAACAGGGCGTTGATGCTGCCCGCGCAGTGGCCGAAAAATACAATCTCGAATTCCTGCCGGCGGAGGGGCTCGGCTACGGCGATGTGCGCCCGACATTGCGCGAATTGGCTGATGAAGGCGCTAGCCTGATGATCGCCCATGCCAGCGGTTACAATACGGCAGCGCCTGAAATCGCGGCCGAGACCGGGGTGCCGGTGGCGATTGTCGATAGTCCGGATGGCCTGGTCGCCGGTTTGGTCGGCGACTATACGCTGAGCGGTCATGACGGCGCCTATCTCGCCGGCATGCTCGCTGCTAAAATGAGCCGTACGGGAACCGTCGGTATCGTCGTTTCCGGCGAGCCGCCGTCCTGGAACTCGCAATCGGCTGGTTTCGCCATGGGCGTTAAGGCAACCGGTATGGGCACGAAGATCGTCTATGCGGTGATCGGACCGGCGGCTTATGCCGATGCGGCCGGTGGGCGACGGGTAACCGAATCAGTAATTTCAGCCGGCGCCGATGTAGTTTTTGGCCAGGGTAATGGCTCGAGCTTCGGCATGATTCAGGCGGTTGAAACCACAAAAGCGGTTGACGGCGGCAAGGCATGGTTCATCGACGTGATTGGCGACAAGACCGGGCTCGACAAGGGCCATCTTTTGTCCTCGGTTCTGTGGGATATGATTCCTGTTTATAGCGCCATGGTCGAGGATCTGAATGCGGGTAAATTTGGCACCGTTGGCTACACGATCGGGCTGGTTGATGATTCCGTGCGTTTGCTCAAGACCGATCACATCCCCGCCGGAATCTGGGACGAATTGATGAAGGTTCGCCAGCAGATTATCGATGGCGACGTCTCGGTCGCCGAGGTGTATGACGCTCAGGATGTCCGCGCTCTGATGACCTCCGTCGAGGCGCCAGCAGCGGAATAACGCAGACCATCAACGACGGGGCGGCTCCAGGCGGGTCGCCCCGGTTTGGGCAAGCGTCGATGAAAATACGCAGCACACGACCGGGAAGCGTGTTGTGACCCCGACGGCTGACCAAGCGCCTGCAGTATCGCTGCACGCTATCACCAAGCGTTTCCCTGGCGTATTGGCGAATGATGATATTTCGCTCGCCTTTCATGCCGGCGAGGTCCATGCGCTTCTCGGTGAAAATGGCGCTGGAAAATCCACCCTGATCGGTATTCTTGCGGGTATGCAACAGCCAGATGGCGGGCATATCAAAATTGCTGGAGCGCAGGTGCGGATCAGTTCACCGCGCGAGAGTCTGCGTCTCAAGATTGGTACTGTCTTTCAGCACGTGCTTCTGGTCAACAGTTTGACGGTTATTGAGAATCTGATCCTTGGCCGTGCATGGTGGCTCAAGTATGACCACGGGACGGCGCTCAGCCAATTCCACAAAATTTCAGAATTGCTCGGTGTTGAAATTGATCCCGATGTGCTGGTCGGGCGTCTATCGCTCGGCCAACAGCAGCAAGTTGAAATCATCCGCGCGCTTTGGCACGGCGGCAATGTACTTGTCCTAGATGAGCCGACGTCCATGCTTACCCCTCAAGGCGTTGAGGAATTGGGACTCGTTATGCGGCGCCTTCGGGATCAGGGCGTCGCCATTATCTTTGTCACCCACAAGCTGCGCGAAGCCTATGCGTTTGGCGATCGCATATCGGTTTTACGCCACGGGCAGCTCGTCGGCGATATCCCGCCTGAGCGCTTAAGCGCCATGGCCGAAAATGAGGCGACCGATGAAATAATCCGCTTGATGTTCCACGGTGTGGGGGAGGTGGATAATGCCGATGCCAAAGTATTGGTGCGTGGGGGACATGGTAAGCGGGCACGTACCGAGTTCAATTCCTCTGCTAGTGCGGCGATCACGCTCAACAATATTGTGTCGCGCGCCGAGCCCGGGGAATGTGCGCTTGATGACATCAGCTTCTCCGTCAAACGTGGCGAAGTATTCGGCATTGCCGGTGTGGACGGCAATGGACAAAAGCACCTGGCCGAGGTATTGGCAGGCCAGCGGCCGGCTTTATCCGGTACCATCGAAGTGAACGGCAAACGAGCTGATCAGTTGGGGGTTCCGGCCCGTCGGCGCCTCGGCGTGCGCTATATCACCGATGAGCGGCTCGGCGAGGGGACTGTAGCTGGGCATTCCGTCACGACAAATCTCGTGCTCAAGGAGATTGGCGCGCCGCCTTATTGGCAAAGTGGCGTGACATTGTGGCAGCGCATCTTTCGCCACGCCCGGCAGGTTATAGAGACCCACGATATCCGAACGCCGTCGGAGCATACCCAACTCGGGCGGCTGTCCGGCGGCAATATCCAAAAGGTACTGTTGGCGAGGGAAATTTCGTCAGATTCGTCAGTAGTGATTTTCAACAAACCGACCTACGGGCTTGATCTTCAGAACACCCGTTTGGCACGCGAACGGATTATCGCGGCGGCAGAAGAGGGCATGGCGACCATTGTCATCTCGACGGAATTAGACGAATTGCTTGAACTTTGCGATCGGATTGGCGTGATGTTCGGTGGCGAACTGTCTGGCATCGTCGACAATCATGGTAATGCCGAAGTGCAAATAGGGCGTCTGATGACCGGGGCAAACGCGGTATGACCGTACCATCTTCTATGGGCCGGAGCAGCGCCACCGGGATCGGCCCGGCGTTATAATGATTTCATCGGTCTCACGCATTCTCTTGCCGATCGTTCTGGCACTCGTCGTCGGCGGATTAATCCTTCTTGCGCTCGGTAAAGACCCGCTTGCCTATTATGACTATGTTTTGCAACGTGGCCTCTTTAGTTGGAGTGGGCTCCAACAGACTGTTATCCGCTCGGCGCCTCTGTTGTTGATAGCGTCGGGACTAATCGTCGCCTTCCGGGCGGGCATTTGGAACCTCGGCGTCGATGGTCAATTTTTGCTTGCCGCGGTCGCTTCTGCCGCATTGGCGCCAGTGCTGATTTTGTCCCTACCGTCCTGGTTGACCATCATCATCTGCTGTGCGGTCTCCATTTTAGTGGCAATGGCATGGTCTCTGGTGCCGGCATTTTTGAAAATTCGCTATGGGCTGAACGAGATCATCACTACTTTGATGATGACCTTTCTCGGCATTAGTTTCGCAAATGTGCTTGTCAAGCTGCCGTTTGACGATCCCAACAATTCCGTACCGCAAACCATGACTCTGCCGGTGGTGGATCGTTTGGGAAGGCTGTTTGATACTACCATCCATAGCGGTATCATCATCGCTTTGGCAGCAGTTTTTGCCGTTCATTTCATCATGACGAGAACGGCGTTCGGGCTTAGGTTGCAAATTGTTGGCGCCAATCCACGAGCCGCTAAACATGCTGGACTAAGTGTTGGGCAGTTGACCTACGCAACGTTTGCACTCAGCGCCGGTCTCGCAGGCCTCGGAGGCGCAGTAGAGATTCTTGGCGTGTGGGGAACCATGCGGGCGGATTGGAACCCAGCCTACGGGTTGCTGGTCGTGCCGCTGGTATTTCTTGCCCGCTTTAACGGTATTGCAGTAATTGGGTTTACGCTATTTTTTGCCATACTCATGATCGGCGGTGAGAGCGCATCACGGCGTTTGGGAGTGCCCAATTTTTACGTGCTGGTTCTCGTGGCGCTGCTGCTCATATTCCTAGCACTGGTCGAGTATCTCGACCATCTATCGCGCCAGCGCAAGAAAGCTTGAGAGATGGGCGGGCTCTTTACTGAGATTTTTATCACCTCGCTGTTATTCGGTGCGGTGACGGTCGGAATTCCGCTCTTGCTTGCCGGTCTCGGCGAACAAATTTCTGAAAAAGCCGGCGTACTCAATATCGGTATCGAAGGCATGATGCTGATGGGCGCCTATGGCGGGTTTGTCGTGGCCTATTATACCGGCTCCTTCTGGCTTGGATTTCTCGCTGGCGGAGTTGCCGGGATGGTCGTTGCATTTCTGATGGTGCTGTTCTGCGTCATTCTTAGCATGAACCAAATTGTCATCGGTATCGCGCTTACAATCGGCGCGGAGGGGCTGACGGCGCTCCTGCATCATTTTCAGTTCAGTCGCACTTATCCGCGGCTTTCCGAAGTGCCAACCTTGGATATTCCTGGGCTGAAAGAAATCCCGGTGATCGGCCCGGCGTTTTTTGAGCGCCACGCCATTGTCTATCTTGCGGTGCTGCTCGTGATATTCTTTGCCTGGTTGTTTCGGCACACCCATATCGGACTTAATCTTCAGGCGGCCGGTGACAAACCAGCAGCACTTGACGCCGCCGGAGTTGATGTCAAATTGACACGCGCCGGCGCCGTTCTCTCCACGGGCCTTCTCGCCGGTATAGGCGGCGCTTACATGGCCAATGTCGGTGCCGGTTTGTTTGTCCCTTTCATGACCCACGGCGCTGGGTTTATCGGAATCGTTCTTGCCATGCTCGCGCGCGGGCATCCGGTTTGGGTTCTGCTCGGGGCAGCACTCTTCGGCGGCAGTTTGGCGCTGACCACTGCGCTACAGGTGGCTGGCTTGAATATTCCAACCGATGTTGTACAGATGCTGCCCTTCGCGATGGTAATTCTGGTGCTGGTGCTATTTGCGCGGCATAGCTATTTGCCGCCGGCCCTGGCGCTTCCGTATCATCGCGGAGAACGGTGACACAATTGATTTGCACCGAGGGTGGGAGTTAGGGGATGAGCGCGAATAAGGTTTATCTATTGGATGGTGGCTCGTTAGTTATTGATGGGTATCACGCCTTTTGGAATCGTGGACCCGGTGGCGAGTTCCGCTTTCCTTGCTATTCGGTTCTGATCGACCATCCGGATGGGCTCTATATTTTCGATACTGGATATGACCACGCACATGTCGAGCGCGTCTTGCCATTTGAAAAACCACAGCAAACTGAGGCACAGACGATCCCCGGGCAATTGGCGGCGGTGGGCCTCAGGCCAAGCGATATTAACTATGTAATAAACTCGCACTATCACTTCGATCATTGCGGCGGAAATATTCACCTGACCGATGCATGCACGCTCTGTCATGCCAAGGAGCTTGAGGCGTGTGCATCCCCGCATCCGTTCGAAGTACTGGGCTATTCAGATTTAAATTTTTCCCCAGAGCTGAGAACCAAGCGCGGCCTGGAAGCTCCGCCAGAACCGGCGCTCGACATCTATACTCCAAAATTCGAAACGCTCAACCACGATCAGGAAATCGCCAAGGGTTTGTGGTTATTCGAAACGCCTGGCCACACGGCGGGTCATTACAGCCTAATGGTGGAATTGGCTGGCCGCCGCCCAATGCTGTTTACCGCAGATGCCTGTTACAGCAAGAAGAACATGGATCTCATGTGTATCTCGAGCTTTCACCTCGATCCGGTGGCTAGTTTCGAGTCTATGTTGCGCTTAAAGGAATTGGCTGAGAAATACGATGCGGAACTCTTCTATTCGCACGACCCTAAAAGTTTCCCGGACTATTTACTGGCGCCAACTTTCTATTCGTGACGGCTTGGCCGTTCCGGAGATTTCTAGCGTCAGGCGATGTTCGGTATTTCCGCCATGGCTGCCTCGATACCCTGACCGACATCCGCAGTGATGCCGTGTTGGCGGACGGCGGCGCCAAACACCGCAACGGCAGCGATTGCGTAAATCGGTTCCGCCACCGGTCCCATATGGCCGATACGGATTAGCTTGTCATATGTTTGATGACGCCCGGCCGAAAGCGTCACGCCATAGGTTTGCCGTGCCGCGCTGTGGATTTGTTTGGTGGTTAGACCGCCGGGAATCTTGATGGCAGTCGTACTTGGAGCAGCAATCGATTCGCGCGCCGGCCACAGTTCCAGCCCCATCGCCTTAATTCCAGCGCGGCACGCCCGTGCCGTCAGGTCGTGGCGGCGCCAGACAACTTCTGGCCCTTCTTCTAAATAGTGATCGAGCGCTGCGTCGAGACCCTGCACTTCTGATACCGAAGGCGTGAACGGAAAGGCGTTGTCCTTGTTCCATGCGTCTTTCCAATCGAGCAAGCTGAGAACGGATGCGTGCGGCGCAGTTTGGTTATTCTTCATATGGGCCCAGGCCGCGTCGCTCACGTTGAGAATGGAAAGCCCCGGCGAGCCGCCGAGGCACTTCCCAGGGCCTGTAATGAAGATGTCCGCTGCACAAGCGCCCGGGTGGACGTCCATGCCGGCAAACGACGAAACGGCGTCGACCAACAACAGCGCGCCGTGGGATTTGACTACCGCGCCGATCTCGTCGATCGGATTGATGGTGCCGGAGGGCGTGTCGTGATGAACGGCGGAGACGATAGTGACATCCGGATTAGCGCGGAGCGCCTCGACAACCTGTGCGGGGTCGATGGCCTCGTTATAGGCCACTTCCACTTCCGTCAGCCGTTTGCAATAGCGCGTGGCCCAATGGCCAAAACCTTTGCCATATACGCCGGAGGCTAGATTCAGCACGGTATCGTTGGCCGAGATGAGCGACGCCGCCGCCGCTTCGATTGCTACTGCTGGCTCCGCATGCAGGATGAGCGCTGGCTTTTCGCTTTGCATGACCTGGCCGGCCTTTAAGCAGACTTGTTCATAAAAATTTTGAAAATAGGGATCGTAATCATAAGGAACGGGCCGCGACAATGCTTCCTGAACGCGGGGATAGATTGCCACCGGACCAGACGTCAATGTCATGGTCGGCGCTTTGATTGGTGAATTTTCCATGCGCGATTCCCTCATGCTGACTTCGCGGCAATATACCGTGCATCGGTGTGGTGGGTAAGCCATTATCCCGTTTGATGAAGCAAGTAACTCAGTTCGATTACGTGATCATTGGTGCCGGTAGTGCGGGCTGCGTGCTCGCCGCCCGGCTTAGCGAGGACAGTAACACGCGCGTCGCCCTCATCGAGGCAGGCGGTCCGGCAGATGATCCCGCCATCGCTGATCCAGCGCGCTGGCCGTTCCTTGCCGGCACGTCGTTTGATTGGAATTACCGTACGCGTGCGCAACTGCAGACTGCCAGGCGCGGACATCATTGGCCGCGCGGGAAGGTTGTCGGCGGCACTAGCTGCGTAAACGCGATGGCCCATGTGAGAGGGCACCCGACGGATTTTGACCGGTGGGTTGAAGACGGTTGCGCAGGTTGGGGATATGCCGATCTCTTACCTTATTTCATTCGCTCTGAAACAAGCAGCTTCGCCGCGTCGCCATATCATGGCACGACGGGCCCTATTTCCCTCCTTACACCAGATCAACCGAACCCGCTAACCCAGAGCTTTATGGCCGCCGCAGAGGAATGCGGCTTCGAGCCTACTGAAGAACATAATGGTGAACGGCTTACCGGGCCGACCCTCAATACGCTGACCATCGTTGGCGGCCAACGGCAAAGTGTCGCTGATGCCTATTTGGTGCCGGCTGTGGGGCGGGAAAATCTTACTATCCTCGCGCATTGTCACGCGCGGCGCCTTCTGTTTGCGAGCGGCGATCGCTGCTGGGGTGTCGCAGTTGACCAGCGCGGGGAGCGCTTAGAAATAACCGCTGAGCAATCGGTTGTTCTTGCGGCGGGTGCCATCGGTTCACCCGCGTTGCTATTGCATTCCGGCATTGGACCGGCTGAGGAATTGCGCGATGTCGGTATTGCCTGCCGTATCAATTTGCGGGGTGTTGGCCGTAATTTGCAGGATCATTTGCTTGGTGCCGGCAACCTCTACGCTGCAGCCCGCCCGGTGCCGCCGTCGCGCTATCAGCATTCGGAATCTCTGCTGTATGCGCGTCTTGCCGATCATGACGACGCCCCTGAGCTTGTAGTCGCCTGCGTCCTGCTGCCAGCGGTGACTGAGTGCTTCGACGCGCCAGCGGTAGGAGGTGCCTATACTCTTATGTTCGGTTTTACCCACCCTGCAAGCCGCGGGGTCGTTCGCCTGGTTTCGCGAGATCCCAGTTTGCCGCCGCTGATCGACCCGGCTTATCTTAGCGCGTCGCAAGACCTTACAATGTTTGCTGCGGGATTGGATTTGGCACGTAGTATCGGCGGCGCCAAGGCGCTTGCAGAGTGGCGCCAGAGCGAGCTGCTACCTGGCTCATCGGTCAAGACCGATCAAGAACGGCGCTGTTTTCTGCGGAGTGCCGCCCATACCCATCACCATCCTATTGGCACCTGCCGTATAGGAACGGACGGTGAGGCGGTGGTGGGGTTGGACCTCAAGGTGCGCGGCACCGGCGGACTTTATGTCGTTGATGGTTCGGTGATGCCAAGCCTCACCACCGGGCCAGTTAATGCGGCGATTGTCGCCATTGCCGAGCGCGCCAGCGACATTATTCAAAGTCGCGCGCCGTTGGCACCGATTACGTCTGTTCGCCCTAATTGACGCCGACGGTGGGCGGCTAGGTGACGGCGCGCCCTTTGCCGATACGGGGATGGGGCCGGCCGCCATCGGATATTGCCATCACGATCATGATTTCATTGGGCCGCGGTGCATCTGCCACGGCGACAGTAATCGTTTCGAATTCATCGAAAGACCAGATGTTGTCCTTGTTAGCAAGCGGAACATCGATCGATGCGCCGGCGCTGCCCACCTTGGCGGTGTGGGGAATGATTGATTCCCCGCCGCCGACGGCGGCGCGCATCGGTCTTCCAAGCGTCGGGTGAAGCACCGCAGCGGCATGTTCGACGTCGCCGTTTACCCCAACAATCGCCGATTTACCATAGGCCACCGGTGCACTATCGAGCATGGCCACCGCTTCGGGCATTAACTCTTCGCCGATCGCCAGAGCGGTGTTGAACAACGCCGAGAGGTCCATTTGGAACGTCCCGGCAAAGGGATTATCGATTACCGCGATGGCGGCAACCCGGCACACTGGCCGGATCGCTGGTCTATCCGCCTCGGCGATCACCCGTTCTTTTACAAAAATAGTTTTTCTCATCGTCATATTGGGATTCTCCTGCCGGGCAAATTGGTTAGCGCTGCGAGAATTATGATACATTGAACCGTAGGAAAAGTTCCTAAAATCAATAGGCAGAAACGATACCGGTGTTCAGCAAAGCATATTCCGCGATTGGGCTGGTTGCGCTAGCCCTGTTGCCGCACAGCGGGCAGGCTATTGAGCCAACTGGGCCGAGCGCGCCCGTGCACCTTGAGATCGTTAGCGCAACGCCGACGTCTAGTCTTGCCTGCCAGCTTGTGCTGGCACATTTTGTCACTCAGGACATCGCCCCGATCCTGGCCGGGGGTGAAATCGCGATTGCTCTGGAGCGGGATTTAGATGACGGTACCTTGATCTACCTGCATGAGGGCGGGCGGCACATGGCGCTAGAGAATATTCTGTGTGGCCTCGCCACCAATTGGCAGGGGACCCGCGCTGATTTAAATTTAGCGGCGCTGCGGACCGGCCAGCGCGGTAAATTGAGAATTATCTGCGAAGCATCGAAATCGCTTTCCTGTAGGGCCGTTGGCAGGGCGGAGTGAGTCGGCCCAACAGCTATGACTATGTTATCGTCGGGGCGGGCTCGGCAGGCTGCACCTTGGCGAACCGACTGTCGGCCGATCCTAATGTTAGTGTGCTGGTGCTGGAAGCTGGCGGCTGGGACCGCGATCCGTGGATACATATCCCCCTTGGCTGGGGCAAAATTCTGCAGGGCCGATTGCATGATTGGGGTTATTTTTGTGAGCCCGAAGACAATGTGAATGGCCGCCGGGTCGAATGCGCGCGAGGCAAGGTCATCGGCGGATCGTCGTCCACCAATGCCATGGCTTATGTGCGTGGCAATCCGGCAGATTACGATGGGTGGGCGGCATCGGGCCTCGGCGAATGGTCCTATGCCCACGCTTTGCCCTATTTCCAAAAGCAGGAGACATGGGAAGGTGGTGGCGGTGATTATCGCGGTGGGTCTGGACCGCTGGGTACGCAATATTGCCGTTACCGCGACCCGCTCGTTGAGGCTTTTGCTGCCGCCGGTCAAGCAGCCGGTTTCGGCTGGACCGATGACTATAACGGGGCCCAGCAGGAAGGCTTCGGGCGACTGCAGATGGCCATTCGGAACGGCCGGCGGTCGAGCGGCGCGACCGCCTATCTGCGCCCGGCGTTGCGGCGCCGGAATCTTTCGATAGAGACCCGGGCGCTGACCACGCGCATCAATTTCGAAAGCGGCGCGGCGACCGGTGTAGATTATGTGAAGGCCGGCCAAATACAGACTGTGCGGGCAGAACGCGAAGTGATTCTCGCCGGCGGAGTGATCAATACGCCGCAATTGCTGATGCTCTCTGGCATTGGCGATACAGTGGAGTTGAAGGCGCAAGACATCCCTGTTGAAGTGGCTTTGCCAGGTGTCGGCAAAAATTTGCGCGATCATGTGTCGGTTGTCCTCATGTACCAGCGCCGCGAGCCAGGGCCGTTCCACCGCAACATGCGCGCAGATCGAATCATCCGCGAACTAGGTAAAGCCTATCTGTTCGGCAAGGGTTTTGCGTCGGACGTGCCGGGCGGTGTCGTGGCTTTTTTGAGAAGTAGGCCCGATATCACATTGCCGGATTTACAATATCTCTTCACCGCCGCGCCCTTCGGCGCCTCGCCTTATTTTAAGCCCTTCAAGCAGCCGTTTGCCGATGGCTTTGCTATCCGTCTCGTCATGCTGCAGCCGGAAAGCCGGGGTACGGTCAGTTTGGTTTCAGGCGACCCAACGGTTCACCCTCGCATCTGGCAGAATTTTCTTGCCCATGATGCGGATTGGCGGACGCTCCGCGCTGGCGTGCGGATTGCCCGCGACATTGCTTCTCAGAGCCCGCTCGCACCATTCATCGCAAAGGAAATTCTACCCGGCAGTGACAAGGTTTCGGATGACGCGATCGACGAAGCAATCCGGAATACGGCGATCACCGTGCACCATCCTCTCGGCACCTGCCGCATGGGGGGCGCGGATGACGAAATGGCGGTGGTGGACCCCGAACTGCGAGTTTACGGCACCCGGGGCCTGCGTGTCGTTGACGCATCGGTGATGCCGACACTGGTGCGCGGCAACATCAACGCCGCAGTGGTCATGATAGCAGAAAAGGCGGCGGACCTCATCGCCGGTCATGACGTTTTACTGCCGCATAATTGATCGCTGGAGCGCTTAGCGCGCTATACCTAGTTGAGTGGCGGCGATAGGCTGTATCAGCCTTTGGTCTGAAACTACGGCGAGGCTCCTGGCGCGAACAGGATGCCGACTAAGGGGTTTAAGTCCGCCCTCACCGCACGCGCCTAGTGTTCCAGCAGGCTTGACGCGCTGCGGAGCGTATATCGCCAATGGGATGCCCAGGTAGCGCGGCACCGCTTCCCGCTCAGCGGCAAGATACGGTGTCCGGCGTTACGCCTTAATGCGCTCGGATTGCGAATCGTAGAGCGGGCGCAGCGAGGATGTTGCTGGATAACGCTCCCCGGCGATTTCAATTTCATAGGTTCCGGACTTCACATATTCGGCGTCGACGCCCTGCGGGTTCTCGATATAGCCGAGCGCGACTGCGCCGCCCAGCGTGTGGCCATACATCGCCGAGCGTACATAGCCGGAAAGCTCACCATCGCGCCAGATCGGTTCGTTATGGTAGAGCATCGGCTTTGGATCGCCGAGCAAGAATTGAACCAGGCGTTTGTTCAGCTTGCCCTCACGCTGGCGCTTGAGCGCATCGCGGCCTATGAATCCGCCCGGCTTGTCGAACTTAACTGCGAAGCCTAGGCCGCCCTCGAGCGGCGTGTCGGCATCGGTGATGTCATGGCCGTAATGGCGGTAGGCCTTTTCGATACGCAGCGAATTCATCGCATGCATGCCGACTTGGCGCAGCCCATACAATTCCCCGGCCTCGACCAGAACATCGAAGACGCCTGCGGTGAATTCGCTCGGGATGTAAAGCTCCCAGCCAAGTTCGCCAACATAACTAATGCGCGATGCCCGCACCACAGCCAAGCCAAGCTCAATCTCGCGGCTGGTGCCGAATGGAAATCCGCCATTGGAGAGATCGTCTGGGCTTAACGATTGCAGCAGATCGCGTGCCCGTGGTCCCATTACGCCGAGCATGGACAGGCCAGACGTAACGTCTGTCAACACCGCGTGAGCGCCCTCAGGAATTTGGCGCTTGAGCCAGTGGAAATCGCGTATCTGGAATTCGCCGGAGGTAACGATGAGATAATCATCGGCGGCGAGTCGGGTGACCGTCAAGTCGGCCTCGATACAGCCGCGCTCGTTGAGCCATTGGGTGTAGACCACACGCCCCGGTACCACATCAACATTATTGGCGGCAACTTGGCTCAGTACGCGACAGGCATCGCGGCCCTGAAAGCGGAATTTGGAGAATGAACATTGGTCCAGAAGACCGACCGCCTCACGTACCGCGGCATGCTCCTCAGCCGAGTGGTCAAACCAATTTTGGCGGCCGTAGCTATATTGATAGCGCGCATCGGTCCCTTCGGGGGCAAACCAATTTGGCCGCTCCCAACCGAAAGCAACGCCATGGCAGGCACCGCATGCAACCAGCCGGTCATGCACTGGCGAGCGTCGCGCGCCGCGCCCGGTCTCGGCCTGATGAAACGGCCAATGCATGGCATATAGCAAGCCGAGCGATTCGCTAACCCGCTGCCGGAGATATTGGCGGTTGCTTTGGAACGGCAAGTTGCGCTTGACATCGACTTCCCATAAATCCGGTGGTGAGCTGCCGTCGCGAATCCATTCGGCGAGCACCTGGCCGACGCCACCGGCTGACTGGATGCCAATCGAGTTGAAGCCGGCGGCGACGAAGCAATTAGCGAGCTCGGGCACCTCGCCGAGATGGTAGCGCACATCTGGCGTGAAGCTCTCGGGACCGCAGAAAAATGTTTGGATGCCAACATCGGCGAGCGCCGGCATGCGGTGTATCGCCTGGGTCAGGATCGGCTCGAAATGATCGAAATCCTCGGGTAATTCATCGAAACTAAAATCCTCCGGGATACCGTCTATGCCCCATGGTTTGGCGTGAGGCTCGAAGGCGCCGAGCAGAATTTTCCCCGCATCTTCCTTGTAGTAGGCGCAGGCGTCATAGTCGCGCAGCACCGGCAGGTCCGGCGTGACGCCATCAAAAGGCTCGGTCACGATATAGAAATGCTCGCAGGCATGGAGCGGTACATTGACGCCGATGGTCGCTGCAAGATCTCGCGTCCACATGCCGGCGCACATCACCACGGTCTCGGCCGTGATCTCGCCGGCGTCGGTGTTTACGCCGGTGACGCGCTCGCCATCATGGCGGATCGCCAATACCTTGCAATCCTCGCGGATCAGGGCGCCGGCCGCGCGCGCACCCTTGGCCAGCGCCTGAGTGACATCGACTGGATTGGCCTTGCCGTCGGACGGAATATAGACTGCACCGAGTACGTCCTCGACATTGACCAGCGGGTAGCGCTCCTTGACCTCTTCAGGGCCGATCACATCGACCTGGAGATCGAATATCTTGGCCATCGAGGCATTACGCTTGAGTTCTTCAAAGCGCGCCTCATTGGTGGCAATCGATATCGAACCGGTTTGCTTGAAGCCGGTGGCTTGGCCGGTTTCGGCCTCGAGGCTGCGATACAGTTCAGCAGTGTATTTTGCCAGTTGGGTCATGCGCTGTGAGCCGCGCAATTGGCCAACTAGACCGGCTGCGTGCCAAGTGGTGCCGCAGGTCAGTTGGCGGCGCTCCAACAAAACAATATCCGAAATGCCAAGCTTGGTCAGATGATAGGCAACCGAACAACCGATGACGCCGCCGCCGATAATGACAACGCGTGCCGATCGCGGTAGCTCTTTAACGGATTCAGTCACCGTTTCTTCACTGGTCATCGCGATCCCGCCCGAGACAGTGCGTCCGCCCACCGTTTTCCAGAACCATGGCAGGCACTATTGGCGCACCTGACAGGATTCGAACCTGTGACCTCTGCCTTCGGAGGACGAAAATCACAACGAACTTGCTGTTGCCTGAGGGTACCTCGGGGACCCGAAATTTTCAAATAATGGCTGTGTAAACTGCCACGATCCAACGCGCCGCCAGCTGTTCGATCACCATCTCGACAAATTGGATCTGCTGCGGGTTGAGGCTGCGGTTGTTCAAGGACTCTGAGAACGCCGTTTGCGCGTCGGACCGGTTGACGCTGACCAGGGTGGCGTCGTCTTTGTAAATGGCGTCGCTGTTGTGCTTGATGAGATGCTCGGAGGCGGCGATGAGAAAGCCGGCTATGCCGCAGGCCGGATCGCAGATCATGTCCTTGGGTGCGACCAAATTGTCTGAGCCAATGTATTTTTGATTTACTCCCAACCTCTGACATCAAATAGCCAAACGACCCTGTTCTCAAATTAACTAAAAGCCCTTGTCATCACTTAGAACTGAGATAGTTCAATTCTATGGCTACCGATTAAATTTGCTGCGAATTTGCCCTAGAACGGCCACGATCGTAGCCAACGAAGAGGTTACGTTTGCAGTGCATTAACTAACTGATGCTGAAATTTTTTGATAGATGGAGCGCCCCAAAATATTTCACGATTTACTTAGCAAAATGTTCTCCATCAAATTTTTCCAGTGTTGCAATTTCTTCCACTGACCGGCGCGATAGTTTTGTTAGTTGCTTTTTTGGGCATCCTAGTGGCACCAGGGCACAAACAGCGAAATTATCTGGTATTTCAAATAATTTCTTTATATTCGGCTCTTTAGAAATGGGTAACGTTGTAATTGATCCACCAAACCCTAATCGGCGTGCCGCCAGCAAAACATTCCAAACAAAGGGGTATATAGATGCGCCACTTATGACGCCGATCCTATCGAGTTCTTTATCCATGGAAGCCACGCACGCTAAATCAACTAGAAATACCAAAACTACTTGAGCATCAATATACTGATTGATTAACATCCGCGGTGCTTCGGCTTGTTCGATTTGCTCCGAAGTTACTTTTGTTGGAACGACAGTGTTCCACGGACTCTCGCCTGCTTCCACCTGGGCTACGTATTTTTTTGTCGCCGGTTCCCCAAATTTTGCAAGCTCTAACCGAGCATCTTTGTCTCGAACAATTATTACCCGGTTGCCTTGACGATTGCCGCCACTTGGCGCAAAACGGGCGTTTTCTAGAATTTCATAAAGGACCTCATTCGGCAGCAAATCCTCCGTGAACTCCCGAACAGCAAATGTTGTCCGCATCACATCAAAAACGTCCAAA
This sequence comes from uncultured Rhizobiaceae bacterium, assembly GCA_964413115.1. Taxonomy (GTDB): domain Bacteria; phylum Pseudomonadota; class Alphaproteobacteria; order UBA828; family UBA828; genus PTKB01. Next base: position 22,995 of record CAYPSQ010000021.1, read on the forward strand.
GCACTTCTCCTTTTGTCTGCAACCATTTTTCTAAAAATTCTCTATATCACTCATCTAACAAGATAAATATTTTATCTCCTTCTAATTGCACCGTATATGTTTGCACTGGTGAACTGCATGGGGCACCCGCTGCTTACCCCGTCCTTATGTCAAACGCACCGTCATGAAAAGGACAATAAATTTTGCCTTCTTCAATCTCCCCTTCAGACGAAGAGGCATTACCGTGGGTGCAAATATCATCCGTCACAAAAAATTAGCCACCTAGGTTATATAACGCTATGGGTGGGCGACCGGTAAGTCCAACTTGGAGAATCTTGTTCTCTTTTAATTCGGGTGAAAGAGGCAACTCTGTTTTGTACACTTTACCTCTTAACCGTCTCAGACATTTCTTGATCTCTTATATTATTTTTTGATAAATATTCTATCGTATTATTTAATAAATACTACAGGCTTAATAATTCAGTAAGATTATCATTGATAAACTTATTGTTTTTCGGATTCCTTCCAGACCCTGCCCAATGTCCCCAGCTCGACTTGATTGGCCTTAACTCCGCATTGGGAATTCGGTCGACTTCAAGTTTACTATCCTCTACCGGAAAATAGGCATCTGTTGTCGATGGCATAACAAATGTATTGGCGCGAATAGAGCTTAAAGCTTTACCAAAATCTTTATTATAAAGGCCATTTGCGCTGATATCTGCAGATTTCCACGTATCGAACTGAGCAAGGATATTGTTGGCATCCATTCCCATGTATGTCTTCTCCCAATAGTTTAGAAGGTAATCATCCAAAGAAGAATATCCGATAGTTTTATACAACTGTTCTCTGTAGAAATGAGCGGACGGTGGCCAGGCGGCCCAAGCGCGAGCCATTGTTGTTAAACCACTAATTGGTTGTTTCTGATAGTGCCCATCCTTCCAGGCCGGATCGGATGTCAAAATGCCGCGGAGACCCTCCAAAAACACCCAATTGTGGTCGGAAATTTTTGCAGCACTACAAATCGGCGCAGCACGGTCTACGAAATCCGGGAAAAGAGCTGCCCAATGGTAAGACGCTATCCCTCCCATAGAGTGTCCGGTCACTAGAGCTAGCTTTTTGACCCTCAAATGCTCAGTAAGTAATCTGTGCTGTAAACGCACATTGTCTGCCATGGTTACGATTGGAAATTGGTGCCCGAGACCGTCACTGGGCGACGTGGATATGCCGTTGCCGAACAAATTTGCGATGACAATGAAATATTTGGCGGGATCCAAGGCCTTATTGGACCCGATGAGATGCTGACTATCTAAATGAGTTCCACCAAAGTGGGTCAGCACCAATATAGCGTTGTCCCGTGCTTCATTTAGGGAGCCAAAATTAGCAAATCCAACGCGAGCGTCGGGTAATATTTCCTCCGACTCTAAAACAATGTCCCCTAATTTGTAAAAGCGCACCTGATCTAGACCATGCCGTCAAATAGGTAATTTTAATTCGAGAGCGATGCCCGAGAAACTAAACATAAATTGGTTTTAATCGGGAGGCCGCATCAGCCAAGGCAGGTGGGTTGATAATTTCTCCGTCAGCAATAATTTTTTCGTCACCAATCCAGAAAGATTGCTCCCGCATGACGCAGTCAGGGTGGTTCTCTCCGCCCCCATCAACCCATTGAGGTAAACCAAGGCCAACTGCGTTGCATCCTATGACCCTCTGGTCTTCGATAAACGACCTCCCAGTAAAACGTGCTGCCGGATGATATCCACAAGTGAAATGGACGATGTTTCCATACTCACCATTGCCTGCCCGTCGAAGCGAGCGGCGGATCGCCCCGAGTTCAGTTCCACCGCCCGTTACCTCTTGGATCTTGCCGTCTACGGTAAAAACATATGGCTGTTCCAGAGTTGTGTAATATTCATGAAAGGTAGATTCACAAACAATCTTTCCCTTCACCGTTTCGAGTTCAGGTATCACCATGACGGTACCAGGCACAAAATAGCCGCCAGGCTTTGTTGCTCGTTTAATCTCCAAGCCCTCAGGATTAGCTAACGTAAAGCTGACATCTGTCCCCAATTTGGTGGTAAATCGGCATTGCTTGCCCGCTGATTCCGCGAGGAGCGTGTTGAAAATATCGGAAACGGCGAATACCTGGTTGAGGTCGGCCCTCGAAAAAATTCGAACAATACCTTCGGCTCCCAGATCGGCTGCCAGAAAGTAGCGGGTTCGGCCATTTTTCATGGCCTTGTCATAGACAGCTGCTCCGGCAATGTAAGGCATACAGAGATCAATCCACGCGTCACAGTTCTGCGCGGCCGCAACGACAGGATCCGGTATATAGGGATTTGCAAGCCCACCCTGAAACGGGAGTGATGGCGCAAGCGTCATACTGGCGACTTTGGCGCCGAGAACGTATCCAGCGTTCACGAGTGCGTCGACGGCACGCTTTTCGGTATTAACATCTGCTGTAACCAAAACATGTTCGGACTCCACCACACACATCATGTCCCGCATTAGCACAACCGCTGCACGAGATAAGTCCGGTGTTAACTCGGCAACACGGCTCATTGGTCAAACCTAACCGTGACCTAGGTCGTCAACCGAGTGTTTGATTGTTGACATAACGCCACCCACTTCAAACACAGACACCGGTCCCGGTTTGTAATAGCGAGACTTCATTCCTCTCTGCAGGGCTTGGATCATGTCGGTATCTTCGTTCATGAACGCTTTATAGAAGTCGACATATTCCTGTGCTTTTTCTTCAAAATCGGGCTGGGCGAAATGTTCTTCAGGAAACAACTGGTAAGTAATAGAGCGGCTTGAACTCGTCGTGACCGGCCAATTTGTCCCAATGGCGACATAATCGAACCTCGGAAACCACGCCACATTGGGCGGAAGATGGCTAGAAAATCCACCGCTATGCAATTCCTCCGGCAACCAAGGTATGGGCCCGAATAACGACTTGCCTTCGGGAACCAACGTGCCGCCTTTGAACCGTCCGTGGTAACCCCCATCAAAGAGCTGATATCGGTAACCTTCAAGCGGCTGATGCGGGCCAAATGTGGCGGAATGCAATACGGCTATGTGATAAATATCAGTCAAATTTTCGTTTAAAAATTTCCAGTTACTAGGGATATCCATGGTGAACTTATTCGCAAGTTTCAGCCGCCCCATCTGATAAGGGCCATATATTTTAGGGAAGTCCCACGCTTCAAGGCTATCCATCAACGGAGAAGCATCATCGTCAAAATTTATAAAAATAAATCCTTCCCAAAACTCAGTTCGAATACGCGGCAAAGAGCAGTTTTTCTTGTCAAAATTTTTCGATTTTTCCTGGAATTGTGCGTCGACAAGATTTCCACTCGTATCGTAGACCCAACCATGATAAGGGCATGAAAAATACTTGGTGTTGCCCGAATCCCAAGCGACTTTTACGCCCCGATGTCTACAGACGTTGGCAAAAGCTTGGATGTTTCCATTTTTTTCTCGCGTGACCACAATCGGTTCGTCCGCCACGTCATGGGTGAAGTAGTCACCAGGGTTCTCGACTTCCTCAGCGCGCCCCACGAGGAGCCATTCTTTCATAAATATTTGTTCGATCTCCCGTTTTTCTACTTCTTCGGAGTAATATACCTCGCCAGGTTTGTGGGTTTTACTCACCTCGGGCGCATCAGAAATGACACTATATCCAATCGTTTCGGGGTCGTACTGCATGGATGGCGCCCCATTTTCTTTGTTAGCAGACATCGATTACTCCTCCCAAAAATTTTTATTTATTAACATAAAACTAATGTGTTCGTTACAGATCCATCAAGGTCGTACGCAAGATTGTCCAGACCAATCGTAACTAGCCCAGCATAAAATCAAAAATACCGCCGGCTGATTTACCCAACGCTTGAGAATCGAGAGGTGGGCTTGACCGCTAGGCATCACTAGACATGTGCGATGGCCACTTTTTATAAAGATCTGCGCGGCGCCGACGATCGCGATAAGTGGGGGCGACGCTTTTCTCACGGGCTTCATGAAGCTTATCAAGATCTACCTTGCCTCGAACCACCATTTCCCTGTTCGGTTCGGAGGCCTCGGCGATCACGCCATTGGGATTATCCCAAGGTATGTCGCAAGGACCTAGGATGGAACTGCTTGTCCACCCTGATGGGAGCGGACCATCTCCCGGGATATTGGCGCCGGTAGCGCAATGCACGAAGTAAACTTGGTTCTCAATACATCTCGCTTGCGCGCTATGTCGAACACGCCAAAATCCTTGCTCGGTGAAGGTAAAAGATGGGCACAAGATGATTTCGGCGCCCTGCTCGGTGAGAGTTGCCGAGCACTCTGGTATTTCGGCTTCGTAGCAAACATTGAACCCGACCTTGGCAAAGGGCAGTTCGATCGGTTCGATCGTATCGCCTTCTGAGGTCGACCATTCTGCCTCAGCAGGGAAAATATGGGTTTTGTCGTGCGTATGGATGAGTCCATCTGGACCATAAAGGTAGGCAACATTCATATATTTGCCGTCTTTTTCCTCGAGGTGTGACCCTGCGGCAATATGTTGCCCGCGCTCTTTTGCCTCGCTTTCAAAGAGAGCCCTATATTCCTCGGTGTAGTTGGTATTGCCGTGCTTATGAATCCTTGTTAGCTCGGATATTGGTACATCTTGCCAATCTGGGAATGTCGTAAATAGCTCAACCGTGAACAGTTCTGGAAAAAGAACTAGGTCAGCACCGACGGCCTGATCAAGCAGGCTACGTGCGTGATTTGCAAATTCGTCGAAACTCGCAACCGGCCTGACCAAGAATTGGCACGCGACGATTGACACATCTCTAGCGATCTTCAATAACTTCCTGTGCTTGGCGCGCAACTTCGATTGCTAGCGCCCAGCGCTTAAAAATGAACAGACGCCTCCAATCGTACCGATGGTTTATCCTCTGAGCAAACACCCAATGGAGAACCCATGGACATTATCCATTGAGGAGTTCGTCGACAGTTGGACCAACGAGACGATTTACGGATGGCGGCCGGAAACGGCTGAATAGGGAATGCGGTCCTCGCTCCGGAAGCAACCTATTTTCAGAAATCGTTGTAAACGAAACGCGATAACTATCGCATACAGGGATATGTTTTGCGTCGCTAAACAGTGGGAGAAAAATGATGGGCGTTACGATCAATTGTGATATCGGCGAGAGCTACGGTCTTTATAGCTTCGGAAACGATAGAAAAATCATGCCCTACATAAACATTGCCAACGTTGCATGCGGCTTTCATGCATCAGACCCTAGCGTGATGCACAAGACGGTAACACTGGCGATCAAGCATAATGTTTCTATCGGGGCGCATCCATCTTTGCCCGATCGACAAGGATTTGGCCGGCGTGAAATGAAGATGGAACGCGCTGAATTACGTGATTTGATAATTTATCAGGTAGGCGCATTAAAAGGATTCCTGGAGGCGGAAGGCGTCGCTCTCAACCACATCAAGCCGCATGGTGCTCTTTTTGGCATGACGTCCAAATACGAGCATTGCGCCGAAGCAGCCGCTGATGTTTCGGAGATATTCGGGGTGCCGCTCATTGGTCAGGTCAACACCATGCACGATACGGTCTACACGCGGCGTGGACTGACATGGTGGCCTGAATTCTATGCCGACCTGGAATACGACAAAGAATGCAATCTTATTATCACGCGCGAGCATGTCGCTTATGAGCCTGAGGCGGCGGCCGATCGGACATTACGCGCCCTCAAAGACGGCGTGGTGAAATCGATAGATGGAAACGATGTGCCGATCCGTTTCGAGACCGTTTGCATTCATTCGGATACACCAGGAATCGAAGCAGTTGCTCCGGCGCTCAACAATGCACTGGCACCTTACATGCTAAGTACGACGGCTTGAGCTTTAAGATTAGTGTTGACCTAGCACGTAATGGCTAGATCGAATAAGCAATACAGACCGCCCTGAGCCCGCCCCACCATTCTTTTATGCTCTGCGTCAGCTGCACTGCGGTGGTTAGACCAATCTCACGATGGATAGGATTTTGTAAGGGAGATTCATATGTCTGAACTGAGTGGCAAGATTGTGCTTCTGACCGGTGCTTCGCGGGGTATCGGGGCGGCAGCATTCAAATCGGCAATTGATGCGGGCGCCAAGGTCATACTGCATTATGGCAAAAGCCATGATGCTGTAGCACGTCTAACCGAAGGAGTGGATCCAGAACGGTGTCTGGCCTTATCTGCTGACCTTGCAGAGCCAGATGAAGTGACTCGCCTTTGGGATGAAGCATTGGCCTGGAAGGGAGATATTAATGTCCTAGTTAACAACGCTGCGATTTATGAACATGCCGATCTAAATTGGCCTTTAGAGCAATGGCATGCCTCCTGGTCGCGCACGCTACAAGTCAACTTACAGGCACCTGCAGATCTCTGTCGGTCAGCTATCCAGCATTATCTCGCTCGTGGCGGTGGCATAATTATTAATGTAGCAAGCCGGGGGGCTTTTCGTGGTGAGCGGGCTACATATGCGCATTATTCGGCTTCTAAGGGCGCTCTAGTCTCGCTTACTAGAAGCCTTGCGCGTAATTTTGCAAAGGAAGGAGTGCTATCTTATTGTGTTTCTCCCGGTTGGACAGCCACAGATATGGCTTTTCAGGGTGCGTCTCCAGAGGTGTTAGAAGCGGGAAAACTTGAAAATCCGTTTGGTGAAATTACGCCGCCGGAAGATGTAGCGGAAGTGATCACATTTTTGTCGTCAGGCCGTTCGCCCCATGCCAATGGAATAACGTTCGATGTCACTGGTGGATCTTATATGAGATGACCTCAAAGAATCCTATCTCTAGGCCTACAACCTCCCAGTGTCGATCGCTGTCTATGAAGGTTTTTTCGACTAACCACTGGCTCACGCGGATCGGACGGTTGCGCTCAACCCGAACGATGCAGTCAACCACCGACGCCGCTGTTTAATTGCGGCGAGCATGCCGCATCGTTGCAAAGATCTGCCGGCGAAAGGTTGAAAGGAAAAACGATCTATGGATCGAGGAGTCCGCGACAACCCTGAGCTTCTTTCGCTGCTGATGAAAGATGCCGCCAAGGCGCCTGGCGTGTGGTGCCCCAAGGCACGATGGTTGGGCTACGCCCAACGAATCACCAACGAGATTGAGCGCGTCGGCCTAAAAGATTTCCGTACCAACTACCGTCTTCTCAAAGGGTTTTCGGAGGGCGGCACGCCATTGCCAACTCTGCCCCGGAATCTTGTGAAAAGGGTGCTATGGCGCACGGTTGAGAGCATGCCCGTCATGCGTGCTATTCTCGCCGAGGAGAGGCGTCTCGTAAGCGCGATGCATCGGACACAGGTCAATGCGAAGATCGTACTTGCACAGCTGATTTTGGCGGAGTTGGAGCGGGATGGGCAGATGTTCGTTCCGCCTGACGGGCTTGCCCATGGTGGCGCGGAAGATGCGTTCACCAGCAACGGATGTGTGATGACTGCGCTTTGGGTCGACCATTTGGCTCGGGCGTTCGATATTTATCGTTTGATTTCCGCCAAAAAGGTAGAAACGATCGCCGAGGTTGGCAGTGGCTTGGTCCAAACGACACTAGCGCATCAAAGCTTGAACCCACACTTGAAGTGGGCCGTCAATATCGATATCCCGCCTGTTCTCTATATCGCCGGGCAGTATCTGCGCTCGATCCCGACCGTAGAGGTTGTCGATTATTCTGCAACACGCGATCTCAAGCGCATCCACCCCCAAGCGGCGAGTGACGGGCGAATGCGTGTTTACATGTTGGCACCTTGGCAAACGCCTCGACTTGAGGCAGAAGTGGATCTATTTCTCAACGCGGCCTCGTTTCAAGAAATGGACCGCGAGACCTGCGCGGCATACGCAAAAGAAATTACACGCTTAGTTCGGAAATGGGCCATTCTGCATTGCGGCCGGGGCGGCGAGAAGGGCGAGATAGATCCCAACGCGGTTTCCGCGGATTTCGTGCTGGACGCTTTTCGTGAAAGTTTTGCCACCCACGAGGTCCACTCGGGTGCCTGGCAGATGTGGTACCAGCAGTCCGAATATGTCACACATATTTTTGCGCGAGAAGGCGTTGGGGAAATGTAGGTTTGCCCTAGTCGGGTGCGCCATTTCCAACCTAAGGATGTTCTTAACCCATTGCCATGAAACATTTATTGATAAGAAGAGTCTGGTTGGCCATAAAGACCAACCAGGCCAGTTCCTAGTTCATCACTGACCTGAACCAAAACCCAGACCAGAATTCGAGGCACAT
>CAYPSQ010000021.1:31241-31549 GCA_964413115.1 uncultured Rhizobiaceae bacterium
GCCATCCGCCCATGCTCCTGTTTTACGCCTGAACATATCCTTAGGACTTTCAGGAGGTTCATAGAGGTCGAGATCCTCATACCCTTGATCCTTGAGGAGGACACGACCAACCAGATCAACGAATCTGACCTGATGCGTAGAGCGATTGTCCAGTTCATCACTAACTTGAACCAAAACCCAAACCAGAATTCACGGCATATGTTAATCTAGGGTCACGCGCTGCCTATATCAGCATTTTATGTCACAATTTCCTAACTTCGGGAAATCAACTCCAGAGCTTGAAAGAAGGGTTAACAATGGATATTCAT
>CAYPSQ010000022.1:0-30812 GCA_964413115.1 uncultured Rhizobiaceae bacterium
GCGATCGTTATCGCCGCGTCTCAAATTCAAAGCTTGCGGGTAAAATTCTCGGTATAGGATTTTGGTCGTATACGCCGCACCTGCGGCTCTTCCAGATTATACTCCAACCCATATTTTGTAGCGTAGGCCAGCGCCTCGTCGCGGCTCGAAAACTTCAAGCGCACTTGGGTTCGCGTATCATCAGAGCCAGTCCAGCCCATCAGGCCGTCAATCTCTCGCTTGCCGCCGCTCTCATATTCCAACAGCCAGTGTCTGGAGTTGGCCCGCCCCGATTGCGTGGCTGATTTTGCCGGCTGGTAAATTCGTGCCGTCATTCCGCCTTGTCCTTTTGTTATCTTACCGTTCAAGCCTGTCCCGTTTATAGCGTTTCAGGCGACTGAATCAAGCAAGCGCGTTGACAGGCCGCCCACCATCGCTCTTTATCGGTATAACCAGGCGCTACAGCAGACAATTGAAGGAGGGGATAATGAAAGCAGCAGTATTGCACGGCTATGACGAAGCGTTGGCAGGAGAGACCTTTGTAACCTATGAGGACGTCGCCGATCCCAAAATAGCCGCGCCGACAGACGTTGTCGTTCGCATCGGCGGCGCCGGCGTATGCCGTACCGATCTACATATTGTCGAAGGTGTGTGGCGTGGTTTGGTGGAGGTCGAATTTCCCCATATAATGGGACATGAGAATGCCGGTTGGGTCGAGGAAGTGGGCTCGGGCGTGACCAGCGTCAAAGTTGGCGATCCGGTAATTGTGCATCCTCTCGTCACCAGCGGCCATTGCCTGGCCTGCCGGCGCGGCGAAGACATGCACGCCGAAGAATCGAGCTTTCCTGGCATCAACGCCGCCGGCGGCTATGCCGAATTTCTGCATACCGGCGAGCGCGCCCTAATCAAGCTGCCTGAGAGCCTAGCACCCAAGGATGTGGCGCCCTACACAGACGCCGGGCTCACCGCCTACCGCGCCGCCAAAAAGGCCGCCAGCCATCTGGTGCCAGGCGAATATGCGGTGATCATCGGTGCCGGTGGTCTCGGCCACATTGGTATTCAGGCGCTGGCCGCATTGTCGCCAGCGGAGATCATCGCAGTCGATATGTCCGACCTCGCCCTTGGCCTCGCCAAGGAAAGCGGCGCACATCATGTGATCAAGGCCGATGGCAGTGAGACCGAAGCGGTGCTCGAATTCACCAAGGGCCACGGCGCCGAGGCGGTAATCGACTTCGTCGGCGAAGGCGGCGCCATCGAAAAGGGTTTAGCGATGACGCGCAATGCTGGTTTTTATTACATAGTCGGTTATGGCGGGCGCATTGAAATACCGGCGATCGAAATGATCATTACTGAAAAAACCATCGTCGGGAATTTGGTTGGAACTTACGCTGAATTAGTTGAACTGATGGCTCTGGCCGACCGCGGCTTGGTCAATCTCGCCACCAAAGAATATAAACTCGCCGACGCCAACCAGGCACTGCATGATCTCCATGCTGGAACGGTCAAGGGCCGCGCGGTCCTAATTCCGTGACCGCCGGCTTTAAGTTTACCGATAGTTATTGGCGATCAGCGCGAAGATCAGAAGGGTGCTAGTCACGATTGTATTTACATAAAGAGTAAGACCCTGCTTGGTACAAACGTCCTCGATAAATTTACTTGACTGGCCTCCAATGTTGAATGTGTTCTCACCAGTAGTAAACGTAACAACCCAGCGGCAAACACCACGAGAACTTTTGGCTGGTGGTTAACTAGTTCTTAATAAGCTGGCTGAAACAGCATACGGACTCACGGCTATCCAATTAAGTTGGCGGCCAGGAATGCAGTGAGCCGGCTTCTATGGTGCCGTCGGGCATGACGGTGGTATCTAGAATCGCCTCGTCAAACGATGCTTCCTCGAGGCTTGCCTGGCGGAAATCAGCGCGAGTTAGATTGGCCTCGCGGAAGCGCGTATCGCGAAGAGTCGCGGCAGTGAAATCGACGCCGATGAGACTTGCTCCGCGCAAATTAGCGCCGCTCAAATCTGCTTCACGCAAGTTTGCACCGTCGAGCACAGCCTGCTCCATCTTGGCACTACCGAGTTCCACCTTGCCCATATTTACGTTCTTCAGAGAAGCAAGACGCAATATGGCAAACCACAAATTGACTTCGGAAAAATTTGCGCCGTCACATTGCGCGCCGGCCATCTCAGCTTGTGACATATTGGCGCGTACCATATCTGCGCCTGCCAAGCGCGCCACCTTGAAATTAGCGCCCCAAAGATTTGTTTCGCGGAGCAGCGCGCCTGTAAGTATAGCGCCTTGGAAAGTAGCGAGGCGCCCATTTGCCTCATTGAGCGTAGCACTCGACAAATCCGCTCCCCAAAAATTTGCCTCGCGTAGATCGGCGCCCGACAAATCGGCGCCTGACAGATCGGCCTGGCGGAAATCCCTGCCCTTCAAAGTGAGGCCTCGCATATCCGCCCCGGCAAGCTTGCCAGCCGAAAGTTCTGCGTTATTTGGCCGCCAGCTTGCCATGTACCTATCACCTTTCCGTCCGATCCAATCGAGAAATCGAGTTACCGCCTCGGCGGGTCCGCCATCAACGTCGATCTCAGCCAGCCCGTTGGCATTGTCATACCAGAAAGCAGTATCTTAGGGCACTTTAGAAAAAAGCGCGCGCTGAGCAGCTGATACCTAGCAACCTCAATACGGCATCCAGCACGTATCGCCCGCCGAAATATGGCTACAACTAATTCAGCGGAAAACTAAAGAGTTGGATTCTACCAGGTGACTTGACTACCTGATTTAGACTTCCCCTCTTGCGCTTGTACCTGAGTTTCCTTGATGGACAACAACAAGCGGCTTCATACCTTGGTGCCCCCGCTTCGAGCCAACATCCGTATCTGCCAATGCGGGACTACCGGTCGTTTTAATGTTAGTGGCATCCTTGGATATTGGGTTGGTATATCGTTCAACACCGCGAGCGATCCCACCTGTCTCCCAAACGCATTTGAAGCACAGGTATATAAAATAATCTAAAATATAGATAAAATACTTTATCTACTTGATATACAATTATTATATTATTCTACAAGAGATGGAATTAAGCAGGCATTTTGCTTCTCGCACAGTCTTCTGAGCATGGAATTGGCACATAGTATTTGCCATGGCTTCTAGCGCCATTATTTTCTTTAAGAAAAGGCACAGTTAAAGTCGCCTTCTTTTATTATGACGACACCAAGCTGATGACAAAGATGTTTCACGGCTCACACCCAGCAAGCAGCTACTCGCCCTTAGACCATATTTCCATCCGCATCGCTTCGAAACTGGGTTTGTTCACCTTTTAGGACATACTCGAAGTAAGTTGGGATCGTTTGAGTATCGTCTGAGGGCACTAATCCTCGTCGAGGACGACCCTTGCCAGTTGTAGCCAAAGGCGCCCTACTCCAATCAGGATTCTGGCCTGACGTCGGCGACCCGATGCCGCCCGAACGGATTAGCGCCCCTGCCAGCAACGGATACCCAACATATGCAGCAGTCCGACCCTGCTTAAATCAGCTTCGAAGAGGCTACGGACCTACAACCCGGCGCCGCCGACTAACTTACTATTACTCACACAGAAACTTTTTTCGGATACCAGCAGCGACCGTGTATTTAGGATCAACAAAATTTCCCAGACGCACTATCCCGCATTGGCTGAGCATCATATACGCGTCCCATTTATCGAAGCTATAATCAGCCTCCATCCAGCGAATAAGTTCGCGGTAAGCAATGCGGGTGGCGTCCTCTAAGGGCCGCGCGCTGCCCACGCCGAAAATTGCGTCTTCGGTCTCATAGCGCGGCCAATCGAGCGTCCAGCCCTTAATCACATCGACCCTAATGGTCGTGGTGGTGGAATATTCCACCGCTGTTCCACAGACTTCACCGTCACCTTGGCATGCATGGGCATCACCAATGAATAGCCGCGCGCCCGGCGAGCGTACCGGCAGATAGGTCACTGTGCCCGGCCCGATATCCGGTAAATCCATATTACCGCCGTGATTGTCAGGGGTTAGTGAATTGATGGAATCGATTTCTGGCGAGCAACTAAGCGTGCCGATGTGTGGCTTGTAGGGCAGCGTTACTCGCTTGCTCCAATAAACGTTTTCCTCATCGAGAGTGACCCGACGCACCTGCTCAGGTAGCGGATCGTTGAGAGTGGCAGTATACGCTGTACCTGTAAGCGCCCCGAATTCAGGGATCATTGCGACAATCCCGTGAGGGTCATTGCCGCGCGGATGCATGGATGCGATATAAATCGCTAGCGCATCGCCCATCTCGGCGCCTTCAACCATGATCGGCCCATTTTGTGGATTGAGGAAGGGCACGCGCAGTTTTTCACTCGGCTTGTCGTTCTCGTTGGCAAGCTTGCCCTCGAATGCATCGCGCGTTTCCACCACCACCGTATCCCCGGGCTTAATCTCAAGCACCGGGTTCGAATAGGGGCCCATGGTGTAATGATAGGTTCCTTGCAATTCTTCGGTGAGATAATGGGTCTCGCCAGCGGCATCGCACCCGATGCCACGCTGAGCCATGATCGAATCCCCAAGCCACGCAGCCAACGCCTTTTCGTCTAGTGCCATGATCTTTTTCCCTCACTTTTTACTTGGCCGCAATCATCCAGCAGTGCCCCTTTGCACACAAGCCACATATGTTACTGTTCACCCTCTCGAAAGCGGAGTTATTCCTCATGAGCGAATCAAAAGGTATTGCCTATAGCCAGGGACGCTACATGCCGGTGGACGAAGCGACGATACCGCTACTCGACCCGGCGTTTACCAAGAGTGATGTAGTGTTCGATGCCATATCTGCCTGGGACGGATCATTTTTTAAACTCGAAGATCACTTGGCGCGGTTTCACCGCTCCTGCAAATATATTCGTGTCACTCCGCCCTGCCCGGATGATGAAATTCGCCAGATCATGGCGGAATGCGTCAACCGCGCAGGGTTCGACCATTCCATCGTCTACATTCTGTGCACACGCGGACGCTATGCCGGCGGCAGCGCCATCGGCGATCCCAGAGAGGCGCTGAACGAATTCATTGCCTACGCCGTGCCCTATTACTGGATCGTGCCGAAAGAGCGGGTGAACTCTGGCGCTCATTTATGGATCGCCGACACTCGGCGCGCGCCAGACGCAGCGATTAACCAGCGCGTCAAGAATTTTAACCGCATGGATTTGACGCGCGCCCAGTTCGAAGCGCTCGACGCTGGCGCCGACGCTCCAGTGCTGCTTTCCACCGACGGCTTCATCACCGAAGGGCCGGGCTTTAATGTCTGGATCATCCGCGACGGAAAAGTGCTGACCCCGGGTCAGAATCTGCTTGAAGGCATTACCCGCGAAAGTGTCTTCGAACTTTGCACCGAGACGGGCCTGCAAGCTGAAGCCACTGATTTAACGGAAGCCGATCTACGCGAGGCCGACGAGGTCTTTATTTCCTCGACCGGCGGCGGCGTTATCTCCGTGACATTGGTTAACGACAAGCCGGTCGGCAACGGCGCACCCGGCCTCACCACCAGTAAACTCAGCGATACCTATTGGAAAAAGCGCGCGGAGGGCTGGCACGCTACGCCCCTCACCGATCTTTTAGAGTCTGAACTGGACCAGGCCGCTGGCGCCGATTAGGATAAATTTTGGCGCGAAGTCATGGTGTAATCAGCGGCAGTGACGCCGTCCGGCGCCAGTACACAGGTAACGAACCCTGTCACAGCGTCGGTTTTAATGCGATGCGCCCAACAGTGGCGGGCGGCGAGTGTGCCAGTCTGTAACGCTCTGATAAGCCACGCCAGCGCGGAATAGCAGCGGTTCGTTCCACCACGTCGCTTCCAGCATCAGGCCAATGGGAAGACCGTCCGACGTAAAGCCGCATGGCACGGAAAGCCCAGGATGGGAAGAGAGCGCGCTACCATAAGTGAAGCGGGCCGCATCGCGCGTCGCTTCATGCAAGTTTTCGTCACCAGTAATCGGCGGCGGTGTAATCGGCACGGTCGGCGCTAGTATCATATCGACCTCCTCCTCGAAGATGCGCTTTAGGGTCCGCTGCCAGACTTCCTTGCCACGCATTGCCTCGGCATAGTCGACCGCCGTGAAGTCCAAACCCAGCATCATACGGGCACGCACGCGTGGGCTGATACTCTCCGGGTCGTTGACGAGACGCTCTTTGAAGTGCGCACAGATGTCTCCGTAGATCTGGGCTATATTCCAGTCTTGCGCTAATTCGGCGCCGGGCAGGTCGATCTCACGAATTTCCGCACCCAAGCGCTCGAATACGCGGACAGCGTCAAGCACTGCCTCCTCGACCGTTGGGTGTACACGCTGAAAGTGAAATTTGCGCGCTATGCCAATACGCTTGCCGGCGATGCCATCGCTGAGGCTGGGCAAGAAATTTGCCAACGGTTGATCGGCACTCACTGGATCATGGACATCATATCCGCTCAATGCCGCAAACAGGCGGGCGACATCAGTTACCTCGCGCGCCATCGGCCCAATGGTATCGTTGGACATACTGGCTGGCGTCACCCCGCGTATCGATATACGGCCATGAGTCGGGCGTAGACCGACCACGCCGGTCATTGCCGCAGGAATGCGCACCGAACCGCCAGTATCGGTGCCAAGTGAGCCTTGGCACATACCCGCCGCTACGCTAGCGCCAGAACCACCGCTAGTACCTCCGGGAATATGCTCCGGATTCCACGGGTTACGGCATTGTCCAAATACCGGATTCGTCGTCACCACGCCGAAGGCTAGTTCCTGCATGTTGGCTTTGCCAATTAGCACCGCCCCGGCACCGCGTAGACGACGAACCACTTCAGCATCTTCGTTAGGCACATGGTCGGCAAAAAATTTCGCGCCGCTGGTGGTGCGCATACCAGCGGTGGCGATGTTATCTTTTAGGGTCATCGTCATGCCGTGCAGAAGACCGAGCCAGCGCCCTTCGGAAGCGGCACGATCGGCCTCGGTAGCGCTTGCCAAAGCGGCATCCGCATCCCCTGAGACGACCGCATTCAGCGTCTCGTTGTGGAGCTCGATATTCTCGATACAGGCTTCTGTCGAGGCTACAGCCGAAGGTGCCATGTTTGAAATCTCCCTAATATTTTTAGTTCTGCGCGAGACGTAAGAAATTATCGAAAATGTGGCGCATGGAACGGTCCATCGCGCCCGCGTTGCGCTCCATATCCGCGACCAGGCGCGTTAACGCGCCCACACCATGCTGCGCTTCAAGCGCCATTATATATTCTGGATAAGCCTCAACGGCCTGGACCATGTCGGCAGAAAGCTCCATATGAAATTGCAGCCCATATGACAGGTGTCCCACTCGGAAAGCCTGATTTTTCCACGCCTTTGACTTCATTAGATGCTGGGCGCCAGGCGGCAAACTCATCACACCATTTAAATGCCATTGGAGCGCCTTGGCCGGAACAGGAAGATCCGCGAGGAGTGGATCACCTGCCGCCTCAGCTACCGTATCGACATCCAGCACACCAATTTCAGGAAGTTCCATTGGCCCGACCTGCCCGCCCATCGCGTCGGCGATAAGTTGCGAGCCGAGGCAAATTCCAAGTAGCGGTTTGCTTTCCTCCAAGACCGCGCGGCGGATGAAATCCTTCTCCTCTAGCAACCAAGGATACTCTTTCTCCTCATCCGTCTGCTGCGGCCCCCCCATGACGATTAACGCGTCATATCTGTGGAGTGCAGGAATGCGCTGACCCGAGAACACATCGATGGGGTCCCAATCGATACCGTCTTCAGTCATATAGCGGCGCATCACGCCGGGATGATCGAGGGGCGAGTGCTGAATTACCAAAATGCGCATCGACGGAATCTCAGGTACCTGGTTCGAGGCTGACAAAATTGGTGTGAAAGGTCGAGTTGCCACCCATATCGGCCGGGGTGTCGGGTGTGGTGGCGTTGGCGTTGGGGCCCCAGCGCACCATGTAGCTGGCTACAAGACCAGGCTGCACGTCGGTGCTCAAACGAGCTACCAACGCCACTTCGCCGCGGCTATTCCAGACGCGCACCGGCGTACCGTCTGCAATGCCCTCAAGCGCGCCGTCTTCCGGGTGTAAATAGAGTATCGGCTCGCGCACACCGGCCTGTTTGCGGGCCACATTGAACAATTGACTTGATTGCAGATGCCGGCTCTTCGGCGTGATGAAGCGGTATCGATGATCACCATCCACTGCCGCCGGGGTGTAACTTGGCGTGATTAATTCTAGCTTACCGCTGGGTGTCGGGAAGCGGCGTTCAGCAAAGCTGGTCTGTTCCACCGGCTGACACGGCAGCGGCCCGGCGGCCAGGGCATCGAAATCAAGCTCCGTCCCAACCAATAGACTACGCAGGGTTTCCTCTTCGCTCTCACGGAAACACGATTCCTCGAAGCCCATTGCCTGGGCGATGTGGCCGAACACCCAGTGATTGGGACGCGCCTCGCCAATTGGCGCAATGGCCGGTCGGTTGATTTGGGCGTAATCATGCCAATAGGATCGATGCACGTCCCATTGCTCAGACTGAGTGCAGGCGGGCAAAACCAGATTGGCTCGCTGGGCGGTATCGCTCATAAATATATCATGTACGGCGACGAACAAATCATGACGCGCCAATCCGGCATGCACTTTGTTTTGGTTGGGCGCCGTGGCCGCCGGATTCGAGTTGAATACGTAAAGAGCGCGAATGGCATCGTCTTCGGTTAAAAATTGCCCAAGCTTAATCATGTTGTAGAAATTGGCGTCTTCGGAGCGCAAATTGGGCTCACTGATATCGCCCATCGGCCAATCGAAGTTTGCGTAGAGTGCGCCACCACCCGGCACACCCACCTGCCCTGCTATCGCCGCCAGAGTGGCAAGCGCCGCGACCATCTCGCCGCCATTGCTGTTGCGTTGCAGTCCGACGCCGATATGAATAAGAGACGGCGTGTTGCAGGCATAGAGCTCGGCAAACTCTTCCATCCGCGCTCTAGGGACGTCGCAAATCGACGACGCCTCGGTCAAACTGGTCTGCATTATGCGCGCTCGCACTGCATCAAAACCAGTGGTGTGGGCGGCAAGAAAATCCAAATCTGCCCAGCCACGCTCGATCAAAATGCGCATCAGAGCCATCGCCAACATCGGATCGGTGGCAGGACGGGGCTGGATATAAAGATCGGCTGATTTGGCCGATTCTGAGCGGTAAGGATCGACCACGATGTTGGGATGGATGTCCTTAGTGAGGACGTGACTGTGTAAATTCGTCGCTTTAGGGTTTTTACCCCAGGCTACATAGCAGCGTGTCTTGTCCAAATGCTGCGGCTCGGTACCCCGAATAGCGCCAAAGATGCGAATCACCGCCTCCGCCCCCGCCATGGCACAGATTTCCAGGCCCACGCGGCTGGTATTCAGCTTGTTCCATAGCCGATCACCCGAGCGCGACGAAACAAACCCCATATTTGCGAGATAGTGATAGGGCAGAATTGCCGCACCACCATGCTCAGCAATGATCTCATGAAACTTACCGGCTAGAATTTGCAGAGCCTCATTCCATGAAATACGTTGGAATTCTGCGCTTTTATCGGATCTGAAGAGAGGGTGTAGTATTCTCTCTGGGTGGTAAATTACTTCTTCATAGTGTTGATAGCGGCCGCACAGGAAGCCTTGCGTGATTGGATGCGCCGGATCGCCAACTACCCGTGTTATTCGGCCATCCTCGACATAGCTCAGCATGCCGCAACTGTCAGGACAATCCTTCGGGCAAACGGATTTAACAATTTTCTCCACCATTCCGGCTTATATCTCCGCGATTTCGCAGCCATACTACCGCTAGGCCAAGAGCACACAATCAGCTTTGATCTTTTCGCCCGGGTGTCGTAAAACCACTTGTGGCCGAGAAGTACCAACTAGGTTAGGGTCACCCACGACAGAGGCGTAAATAGGCAAGCAGGACAGTATGACCAATACCGGATTTGATGCACCGATCACCAGGATCGAAAAGATCAAAACATTCGCGCGATCGCGCGATGGTTGGACCATGCTTCTAGCTTTTGCTATTGCAGTTGTGTCCTCCATTTTTATGGCGGGGCTACTGCCAGTAGAAGACGATATGAGCGCATTTGGCGTCATGTTTATCTATTTCGTCACCATGATCATCATGGCAGGGCTAATCCGAATGGCCATGAAATTCTACGATAAGTTTTCAAAGCGCAGTTCGTCTTAGATTCCCAGTGTAATAGGGGCGGCACGCTACTCCTTCCTTCAGTCTTTCGTAACGCTTTGGGCGAGACGCGGCTTAGGCTGACTATCCCGAAAAATTGTTCAACGATATCGCGATCAAGCATCTGATCAACCGTGAAAGCCTGCATGGCGGTTTCGAATACTCGACCTGCACCTGTTTCAAGACCCAGCGATGTTTTATCGATGTCGACGTCCAATGGGAAGTGACGAGTCTCAGCGTCGCGACATTCTACTCACCCATGATGCCCGTTCTTGCCATTGATTTAGACCCGCTGAATGTCACCCAGTTGCTGCGTTCGGCCCCATAACCAACATACTTTGACCATCGAAAACTTCGTCCCGGCGTTTAACGTCTGCAATATGATTTTCTTGAGCAATCCAGCCCCACCGAGCTTATAATCTTCTAATCTGCACGTTGGTGCATCCAGGCATACCGCAACGTGCCGGCACCAATTCAAACGCGCACTGTTGCGACCCAATTTCATCAGGCAAGATTCTCGATTTGAATCAGTTACATTTTCCCGAACATACGATAGATGTCATCGTCGCAATGGAATTGCTACAGTATATTCGTGATGTACTGGCGCTCGTGCAGCGCTGTGCCGCAGGAACGCCTAATTTGATTGTGAGCTGCCCGCTCGCTGCGGTTGGTAATGATATAGAGGTCGGCCGCGCGCAAGGCTGCTTCAACGATTTCGATGAGGACGCGATGATAGACATGCCTACTGCCGCAGGAAGGCAAATCACGACGTGCCAGCCGATGGTGGAATACAAAATATTTGTCTGTCAACGTGACATCCGGAAATCGTCATGAGCGGCTCTGGTCTAGCCAGCGGCAAGCTACCCGCAGCGTTGCTGCGCGACCTCCTTACAACCGACGAGCCACGCTTGCCTGAACTGCTGCTGCCGCCACGGGCAGGTGAAGATGCTGGCGTAATCGCCGTTGCCGACGGCGCGCTGGTTGTTGCCGGCGACCCGGTGACGATGACTGGCGCCGATGTTGGCGCTCACGCCGTCCTGGTCAATGCCAACGATATCGCCGTAACAGGGGTCCGCCCGCGCTGGTTCCTGGCCACAATTTTGTTGCCCGAAGGTACAAGCGAAGACGATGTACGCGTGCTGTTCAGTGGCATGCAAGCCATGCTAAAGCGGCACGATATTTTGTTAGTCGGTGGCCATATAGAAGTTACCACAACCGTGCGCCAGACCGTTGTGAGCGGGCACATGCTCGGATATGCCTCAGATGGGGTGTTTCTTCGCACCGCCGACATGCAGACGGGCGACGTCGTATTGCAAATCGGAACAGCCCCGGTGGAGGCCGCTGCGGTATTGGCGAACGAAGTCGAGGCAGCGGAAAAGACCATTCCGGCAGAACTTTGGCAAGCCGCCTTGGGTGCCTTGAACGAACCCGGCATTTCAGTCATTGAGCCGGCGCTCCGAGCCGTGTCGTTGGGTGCGCATGCATTGCACGACCCGACCGAGGGCGGCCTCTCAGCCGGACTGCATGAAATGGCGGAAGCAGCCGGACTAGCGCTACAATTAGACGAAGACGCAGTGCTGTGGTTTGAGCCGGGCATAGCGCTCTGCCGTTCTTTAGACGCTGACCCGTGGGGCGCCCTTGCCTCCGGCGCGCTACTCGCGGCGTTTCCCGCCGACGGAGCTGAGCGAGCTTGCCGAACTCTTATCTCAGAGGGCTATCGCGCTGCGGCCATCGCTCATGCCGGACTCGGCACGGGCGTCAATTTCATCGATGGTCAGGCGTTACCAAGGTATGAACGGGACGAAGTGCTGCGCCTGCTAGGCAAACTGTAGAGGCTGGTTCAAGGATCTATTATCTCACGCACCACCGGATGGTAGCGTTCGCCATGTCCTTCCGCCACAGCCTTTTCGAGATGCTCGCGCACCAATTCGCCACCTTTTACTACGACGTTTTGCGCTGTCGCCATTTCAAGAGCATAGGCTAGATCTTTCAGTGCATAACGGACAGAAAATGCTCCTTCAGGATAATCACGTGGCAGCATCGCCTTTGTAGCGTGATTGCGCAGCGCGAAACTATCTCCCGAGCTTTTACCGACGGTTTGCAAAAACAGTTCCTCGTCCAATCCGGCGCGGCGCGCGATGGCAAGCGCCTCGGCAATCGCGGCACAGTTTTGAAACAGCATCATATTGTTAAGAATTTTTACCGTCTGGCCGGCGCCTGGCTTGCCGCAATGAGTAACGTCACTCGCCATGGTGTCGAGGATGGGACGGATGCGGGCAAAAACCCCATCATCGGCCCCAACCATGATGCTTAGTGTGCCGTCCCTGGCTGCCTGGCGTGTGCGCGCGACCGGCGCATCGGCAAACGAAACATCCTTCGCGTTGAAGGCCTGATGGAGTTCACGCGCCAACTGCGGCGGCGAGGTGCCAGCATCGATCACGCACTGACCCTCGGCAACATTTCCGATGAGACCATCCTCGCCAAGGCAGAGCTGGCGAACCTTCTCACCGTCCGGAAGCGACAATAGAATTGTGTGAGCCTCGGCACATAACTCAGCGGGTGAACCTGCCGTTTGAATACCGTCAGAGGCGAGGCGCGCGAGCGGCGCCGGATCGAGGTCATAGGCCTGGACTTTGTCTTTGCCTTTCAACGCCAAATTTCGGCACATCGGCTCACCCATTACACCGACACCGATAAACCCGATAGTGCTGAACATCTCGGTCTTATCTCCTCAAAAACGAAATTAATTTAGTGGCTGCTGGCCCAAGTTGGCCAGCCGATTGGGTTGGCGCGCTGCACCAGTTTTCCAAGGCCGAGGATCAGCGGCTCGGCAAAACGCGGGCCGGCAATCTGCAGGCCAACCGGCAGGCCGGCGCGCGATAATCCCGCCGGAACCGAGCCCGCTGGAATGCCGGCCATCGTTACCAGGAACGCACCGGCGATCCAATCGACATAATTCTCCAGTTTGCGTCCATTTATCACATCGGGAAAATTCTTTTTAACCGGGAATTGCGAGACCGGCGACATCGGCATCAGGAGCGCATCATAGCTTTCGAATAATTTTCGATACCGGTGCCAAACACGGGTCCGCATATCTTCGGCTGCGGCTAGTTCATGCATTGAAACACTCAACCCACTGCGCACATTGCCTGCCAAATTGGTGCCGAAATCATCGAGATTATCCAGGCGGCGATATTGCATACCGACCATCCACTCCCCGCGCAGCGTGAGATAGGCCTCACGAGCGTCCGACAGGTCGAAATCCACTTCCTCCACAACAGCACAGTCGTCAGCCAGGCCGAACGCCGCAGTGCGGCAGATTCTTTCTAATTCCGGATCCACGCCGATTGCTGCAATATCGGGCGCGTAAGCCAAGCGCAAACCCTTTGCGTTGTCGCGCGCACGCACCAGTTCGAGCGCGCTCGCCCAAGGTGCAGACACCGAATTCGGTATCATTCTGCTGTAGCCAGCCATGGCATCCAGCATCATCGCAGCATCTTCGGCGGTGCGCGCCATCGGCCCAAGCACTTGGCCAGGATCCCATGGCAGTTCGAGCGGATAGTTGGACACCAGACCGGGCGTGGTACGGAGACCAACAATACCGCAAAACGCCGCCGGCATACGAAGCGAACAGCCAAAATCAGTACCCTGAGCGATCGGCACCATGCCGCTCGCCACCGCTGATGCAGAGCCCCCGGAGGAGCCGGATGGACTTAATTTCGGGTCCCATGGATTTCCAGTCGGACCGAACAATTCATTGTCGGTATTGGCTCCAGCGGCGAATTCTGGCGTGTTGCTTTTGCCTAAAATGATAGCACCGGCGGAGCGCAGACGCGCTACAACTTCAGCATCTTCATCGGGTACATGATCGGCATAGACGAGCGAGGCCCAAGTTGTGCGTATTCCTGCAGTCTCGACGATATCCTTGATCACCACCGGCAGACCTAGCAGTGGCGGCAAGTCCTCACCACCTTTAGCAAGAAGTTTTTCCGCTTCCTGCGCCGCACTTCGCGCTTGGTCGGAGGCAAGAGTAACGATAGCGTTCAGACGCGGATTAAGACGTTCAACAACCGCAAGATGAGCTTCCAGAACCTCAACGGCGCCGAGTTCGCGTGCGCGCAGCGCCGCGGCAATTTCACTTGCACTCCGCCGTGTCAGTTCTGGGGCCACTATTCGCCCATATCGACGATAGCGATGGACGGCCCGCCACCGGGCGGTCCTTGGTGCATGGCATCGACCGAGACGAACACTGCCGGGTCGCCAATCGCTGCCGCCGCAACGCCGCCCACCGCGCCCTTTGAATGGCGATGGTGGTGAACGTCCGAATCGTCGAGCATTATCTGGCGCCGGTTGCGCAATCTGGCGTTGGGATCGGCTTCGCACTTGATAAAGCAATTAACTAGTCGGCCGCCAAGGTCGTCGGATCGCGCACGATCGGGCAGCTCAAGACCGGCGTCGCGGATCGATTCATAGATGCCATCCATGTCGAGAGCATCGCGCATCACGCTGTGGCCGATACGGTAGCGACCGCCAGCGCCGTCACGGTTGCCGAACAGCACGATCTGTGCTCGGTCAAGCTCAACCCCTGAGGAACAGGACGCGACAGAAGAATATAGATCAAGATTACGGCAGATTTCCTCCGCAGCGGGAATCTCTACTTCGCCGAGCGCCACGGCGATACCGAGGCCGGTGGTACCGTTCGATACACCCATCGAATCATGCACCTCGCAGGCGACGCTTTGCCCGCGACCATGCGCCTGTTGGATAGTCTCGATGGTGAGAAGCGGTGTCTTGGTCTGCACATAATGTACGTCTTTGACGTCGCTGATGCCGGCATCCTGCATCGCCAACTGCACGCCGGCAGCGACCGTCTCGACCATCGCTGGGCGGCCGATATCCTCCGGCAAGATAACCTCGCTCATCGCTGTCCCCATAGTAAGGCGCGATTGCCCACTGGCGCCGGCGGCGCTGCTCCGCGCGAACACGGTGGCGTGGGGTGTAATTACGCCATCGCAGCCGCCCGACCAGACCATCGGGATTTCCTTGATCTCCGCTTCACTGCGCGAGCCGTGCTTCAGCAGTACCGCCCGGTAAGCTTGGTCTGAGAGAATGCGGGTGAAATCATTGACGCCGCCATTACCCTCTGTCTTACCGATAGCGGCAAGGATATCGTCGGCTGCCATGCGGCCTGAAATTATTAGTTCCTCGAGCCCGCTCGCATCGGACACATTCTTTATTTCGATCTTGGCGACATCGATTGCCATTTTCATTCCGCTCCCTTGAATTATTCCGCCAGCGTCCATCGCCACTCGCGCCGTGTCTCATTCTCGACGATCACACGCCCACTCTTGATGACCACATTTCGTGTCGCCTGTTTGGTTAGCGCCTCGGCCGCGTTGTTGGCGTCCAAAATTACCAGATCTGCCGCGCAGCCCGGTGCGAAGCCGTAATCGCCGAGGCGCATTACACTGGCAGCAGCGTTGGTCTGCATATCGAAAACCTGCTCGATTTCCTGCGGCATACTCATATGTGCCGCGTGGGCAGCGATCAGCCCGACCTCAAGCGGATCAACGCGGCCAAACGGGTAGAAAGTGTCCTGGACACAATCCTGGCCGAACGAGACATTGATTCCTTTGGCCAGCAATTCTTTCACGCGGGTGATACCGCGCCGCTTCGGCTGGGCGTCAAGACGCCCCTGCAACATTAGATTGGTAGCCGGATTGGTAATCATATGAATCTCCGCCTCGCGCACCAGATCAATGATGGCATTGGCGTAATCCTCTGGATAGCCCGCGAGCGCACAAGTGTGGCCCGCCGTCACCCGGCCTTGCCAGCCATACTCAATAGTTTGCTGGGCTAGCAATTCCAGCGTACGGGCACCAACGTCGTCGGTCTCATCGACATGCATATCGATGTCAGCGTCATATTTCTTGGCAATCTCAAAGGCTATACTGATATGCCGCGCGCTATCTTGCGGATGCTTCTCGTTAAACGGCATACCACCGACAACATCTGCGCCAGACTCCATTGCCTGCCACATGAGCTCTTCGGTGCCGTCATTCTTTAATATGCCTTCTTGTGGAAAGGCGACGATTTGAATGTCCACCACATCACTATGGAGGCGACGTGCCTCGGCTACTCCCTCGAGCGGGCGGAGACCGCCGATATTGTCGACATCGACATGGCTGCGGATACGCGTCACGCCATTAGCCAGCGCCGTGCGGATTACCCGACCGGCGCGCTCAGCAATTTCCTCAACCGCATAGGCGCGTTTGCGCTCCCAGATAATCTCGATTGCTTCATCGAGGGTACCGGAAACATTAGGCCGTACGTCTTCATTGATTAGAGCCTTGTCGAGATGGATATGCGGCTCGACGAAACCGGCGACGCAGAGCTTTCCCGCCGCGTCGATAACCACGGCGCCACCCGAATCACCACCTTCCGGCGGCAAGATAAAACGACCATCCGCAATGTAAAGATCGCGCACCCCTCCATCACGCCAGGGATTGGCGTTTTTGATAATGATATCTATGGCCGTGTTTTCAGATCCCACGGGTGAAATCTACCGAGTCTCCCAATACACTGCTTTCAGCCGGTTTGGTTTCGGCTACCACCTTGCCATTCTTGAAAACATGGGTACGTGCTGGATTGATTCGTAATACGTCCGCCTTACTGGTGGCATCGAAGACCACTAAATCAGCCTTGGCACCTGGCGTCACACCGTAATCTTGCAGACCCAGGTTGTGCGCATTACGCCAAGTGATCATATCGAAACAGGAATCAATCTCCTTAACTCCTGACATTTGACACACATGAAGGGTCAAGGATGCTGCTTCCACCATGTCACCGCGACCCAGTGGATAAAAGGGATCCATAATAGAATCATGACCCATACCTACATTAATCCCTGCCTGTAGTAGCTCCTTCACGCGCGTCATACCGCGCCGTTTCGGATAAGTATCTTCTCGCGCTTGTAAAATAATATTATCAAATGGGTTAGCCGTTACATTCAGCCCTGAACGTTGAATCCAACCCATCAGTCTGTAGGCATAAGCATTGTTATAAGAATGCATAGCGACGCAATGGCTTGCAGTCACACGCCCACCCATGCCCCGTTTTAGAGTCTGTTCTGCCATGACTTCAACAAAACGCGCATGGCTATCATCAACCTCATCACAATGGACCTCAATCATCAGTCCACGCTTTTCAGCCTCATTAAATATAAACATCAGGCTTTCGATACCGGCCTCTCGGGTGACAGCGTTGTGTGGAAGACCGCCCACCACATCTGCACCCATATCAAGTGAAGCCCGCATATGTTTTTCACCGTCTGGGTAAGATTCTAGATCTATCTGGTTAAAGGCTACTATTTGAAGATCCACCCGATCACGAAGTTCATCACGAAGTTCAAGAAGCGCCTGGGTAGAAAGTTGGCTATCGTCAACACAATCTGCATGAGTGCGGATAAATCCAGTGCCTTGCGCTACTTCCCAATCAATCGCGCGACGTGCCCGCTCTTTAATCGCATTTACCGTGCGCTTCTCTTTGAAGTCAGACCAGATTTCAATGCCTTCATGAAGAGTTCCAGACTCATTCTCCCGTTCCAAGCCTGCCGCGAGGACCATATCCAGGTGAACATGGCCATCAATTAACGAACCGCTTACTAGCTTACCATTACATTCAATTACCTGCTTAGCTTCAGCTGTAATATTGGTCTCAACAGCTACAACATGCCCGTCTTTTATTGCAATGTCCGCCTGCCAAACTGGCTCATCACGGTGCGCCACATTGGCGTTCTTAAGGATGATATCCATGATCTATTCTCCTTAACTCTGATACCACTCGGCAGGCGGACGCGAAAAGCGGTTGATGCCGAGATCGTGGTCGCAACAGCGCCTATGAATCTGTTCGAAGGCGGGCCGAAAAGCGCTGTTGAGCGCCTCCAACTGTTCATGCTGCTTTTGGAATTCAGGCAAATGGCCGCGCAACTCTTCTAATAGCGCCACTTCATCCACCCGTTTGAGGCGGTCGTCTTCGACGACAATTTCGCCGTTCACCATAACTTTCTCGATCGAGGTGCCGTTCTCACAAAAAACCAAGTGATTACGCACATCGTTGAGCGGCGTGAAGTTGAGCGTCTTCATGTTGAGGATCAGGAGATCAGCTTTTTTGCCGACTTCGAGCGAGCCGGTCTCGTCGTCGATCAACGCGGTGCGTGCGCCATTGATGGTGCCGGCGCGCAATATCTCAGTTGTCGATGGTCCCTGAGGAAAATCGGGCGTGGATACCTTGTGAATAAGCGCCGCTGCCTTCATCACATCGAAAATGCGTGGCGTATCGTTGGTCGAAATACCGTCCGAACCCAGGCCGATGGTAATGCCTGCATCCATCATCTTCCGGAACGGCATGGTGCCAACACAGAGTTTTTGATTGGAGATCGTATTGTGCACCACGGTAGAGCCAGCATCAGCCACCATTCTGATGTCTTCGTCGGTCACCCAGACCGAGTGGGCAATTGTGGTGCGCCGGCCAAGTGCGCCGATATCGTTCATATGGCCAATCAGGGTCTTGCCATAAAATTCATGGCCGGTCACGGCTTGGATTTTCGATTCCAGAATATGGATATGATAGGCCATGTCATGCTTGTCGGCGAGTTCATAGGCCGAGATCAGCATGTCATCGGTACAACGTTGCGGTCCAGACGGTGCGATGACGTAGCGCAACCGGCCCTTCTTATTGTGGAAGCGCGATACCGCCTCTTCGGCGAGATCAATAAAGGATTGCGTCGAGGGCGGCGGCGCGGCGGCAACCTTAGCCTTCAAATCGTCAGGCAGAAGCTCGTCGGTAAAGGGGATGGTCTCGCTAAACGGTCGGTTGATAATATGGCCCGAAACATTCGCGCGGATACCGAGATCATCATAAGCCTGAAAGGCCGCTGCCAACTGGTCTAGATCCTGGGTCGGCATTTCGATGACATCGTCGAGCACATTAGTGACGCCGGTCTTCAAACATTCCATACCGACAATCATGGTGCGCAAATAAATCAGACGCGGTGGTAACGGTACGGCACCGAGAATTGGGTAGCACAGCAGCATCCACAGTTCGAGTGGTAGATTATCATAGCGCCCTTTATACATCGCCTCCCAGGAGTGGACATGAGCATTGGTCAACCCAGGCATAACCAATTTACCGCGGCCATCGATGATCGTGCCCACGCCAGCATCAGAGAGATTTTCGCCTATCTCCTTGATGCTGTCGCCTTCCACACGGATATCCCCGGTAAACGGTTTCGCATTGTTTACGTTGTCCATCGCGACGATGGTCGCACCCTTGATCAGATAGCTCATATATCTCTCTCCTTAACTGAGTTAGCTGCAGTCGCCGAGGATTATGATCTTCTCGGGCTTGGCGAAAGCCTCGTCCAACGCCTCGGCTGCGCCGGTAACATATTCGTCCATGAACATCTTGCCTTTTTCAGCCGTCGCCACGGCAGCAGAAGAGAGCGCGCCCGAAGACGGCACTGTCGCCGGATCGTAGGGGTACATATCATGCAACGGAAAATCCGCCGGGGGGTGCATCGGTACTTTGTCCATATTGACCAGTTCGGGATAAAGATGCAGCATCATCGAGGTTTCCATCACACCGGCATGTTCAAGCGGCCAGCCCGGGAAGCCATCGGGAAAGGCTTTATCGAGCGTCGCCTCCGAGGCGTATTCCCAATATGGCAGCTTGGCTATGCTGAGATCGTCAATACCGTCGCGGCGGAGTTCGCGTAGCGCGAGATCGATGGCTTCCACCAGGAACATATTATTTTCATAATGACCATCCATCAGCGCCATTTTGCGGACACCATGGCGGGCAAATTCCTCAATCACGTCACGCACCAGAAAAATCAATGTTTGGGCATCAAGGCTGGTGGTGCCGGGAAAATGATTGCCGCCGCCGGATTTGGGTTGCGACTTGTAGCCATAATTGATGGTCGGCGCGACCAACCCGCCGTTTCGCGCCGCGACGGCCTCGCAAATCGATGCCGGAATTATGGCATCGCAATTCATTGGCAAATGCGGACCATGCTGTTCAAGCGAGCCTACTGGCAACATCACCACCGGTGCCTCCTCGCGCAGACGCCGGTCATATTCCATCCAGTTCAGTTCGCAAATTCGGATAATATCAGGCATCGCAAACTCCTTTCATGGCTCACATATTTACGGCCAAGACGGCATGTTGGCGCCGCCATAGCGGTGGATACCCAGGTCCATAGCCGCACAGCGCTTATAAACTTCCTGTAAATAGGGGATGAAGACCTGATTGCGTTCTTCCTCAACCGCGTGTTTCGCAAGCAATTCCGGCGCCAAGGCGCGGAACTCGTCCAAGAGAGCGTCTTCATCTACCTTCGTTAGCAAGCCGTCGCGCAACACAATTTCTCCGTCGACGATAACGGTTTCCACCGAACTTCCGTTCTCGCTATAGACCAGATGCTTACGCGCATCGTTGAGCGGAACAAAATTGGCGTTGCGCAGATCCATGATCACAAGGTCAGCTTTTTTACCGACTTCGATGGAGCCAATTTCGTCTTCAAGGAGTGCGCTATAGGCCCCGCCAAGCGTCGCCGCATGCAATACCTCATGGGCGCTCAGCCAGGCGTCGTAATCGGCCGTCGTTATATTATGAAGATAGCCGGCGGCACGCATGGCATCAAACATGCGAGGCGTGTCGCTGGTCGAAATGCCGTCCGTGCCGAGTGCCACATTAACACCTGCATCGATTAACTTGCGGATCGGTGCGACACCGGATGAGAGCTTCAAGTTGGAGAGTGTGTTGTGTACCACTGAGCATTTGGCTTCTCCCAAGAGCGCTATATCTGCGTCGGTGGTCCAGACCCCATGGGCAATGGTGGTACCTCGGTTGAGGAGCCCGAGATCGTGCATGTATTGCACCAAGGTTTTGCCATAAAATTCCTGCCCCGCCACCGCTTGCACTTTGGACTCGAGAATATGGGTGTGAAACGCGGTGCTATTCGCCTGAGCCATTCCGTCCGCCGCTTCCATCAGCTCTACGGTGCAGCGTTGCGGCCCTGAGGGCGCCACCATAAATCTGAGCCGACCGTCGGCTCGACCATGGTAGAGCGAGAATGCCTCTTCGGCGAAAGCGATATATTCCGCCACCGTCGGCGGAGTGCCGGCATTGACCTGTTGCAGCAGGTCGTCGGGCAGAACCTCGCTGAAATAAGGGATCGTATCGGCGATCGGACGATCGATAACATGGCCCGATACATTGGCGCGGATGCCCGCGTCGTCGTAGGCCTGGAACACGCAGCCGAGGGTTTCCATGGTTTGCAACGGTGGCTCAAGGATATCGTCGGCGAGAAAGGTGACGCCATTACGGAGTGCATCCATGGCGATCAGCATGGACCGCAGATACAGCGCGCGCGGCGCGAGTTGACCGTTGCCGACCAAGAAATAGGCGAGCGTCATCCACATTTCGAGCGGCAAATTTTCATAGCGTCCGCGGAAAAGTGTCTCGGGCGTGTGGATATGCGCGTTGACGAAGCCCGGTGTCACTAACTTGTCATGGCCGTCGATGACAATATCTGCTTGCGCCTCTGGCAACGCAGCACCCATTGCGACGATGCGCTGACCCTCGATGAGAATATCGCCATCAAAGGTCTCGCTGCCGCGGACCGCGTCCATGGCGATAATCTTGGCGCCTTTGATGTGAATGGTCATTTAATTTCCCTTGTTTGTATAGCCGCCTCAAGCGGGCGGCAAAATATATGTGTCTTCGGGCCGCCAGGAGGCAAATAGCTTGCTGCCTGCGGTATAACCTAGCGCATCTAGTTCATGTTGTTGCTTTTGCACACGAAACACGGTGCCCTCGCCAATATCGATATAAAGCGTGATCACAGAGCCGATAAATTCTTCACTGATTAGCTCGCCGGTGATCATATTTTCATATTCACCCGCCGTATCGGATACTGTCGCAAGATCGGCGCTGATCATAAGTTCGAGGACATCGCCCTTGGCCGGCGCCGGATCCGGCGTCGGGACAACGAAGCTGCCGTGCTTGGTATCCACCGTCACGCGGTCGTTGCTCGATAAACATACTGTTCCAGTGAGAATATTGTTGCTGCCAACAAACTCGGCAACAAAATGATTGGCCGGCGCACGGTAGACCTCTCGTGGGCTCCCGATCTGCTGAATTTGGCCGCCGTTCATGATCGCCACGCGGCTCGCCATGGCGAAGGCTTCAGACTGATTGTGAGTGACATAGGCAAAGGTGATGCCGAGCTGTTTTTGCAGCTGGGTGATCTCCGATTGCATTCGCACCCGGAGATGAGCATCAAGAGCACTCAACGGCTCGTCAAGCAGTAGAATCTCCGGTTCGGTCACCAGGGCGCGAGCGATAGCGACACGTTGTCGCTCACCCCCCGAAAGCTGCGCGATGTTGCGGTTTGCGTATTGCGCGAGGCCCATGCGCTCGAGCCAGTTCATCGCTCGGTCACGCCGCTCGCGACCACCGACGCGGCGCATCTTAAGACCAAACTCGACATTACGTAGAACGTTCAAATGCGGGAACAGAGCCAAGTTCTGCCACACCAGGGGGGTATCACGCTGCCATGGCTTGAACTCGTTCATGCGCGTACCGTTGAGACGAATTTCGCCTTCGCTGGGCAGTTCCAAGCCGGCTATCATTCTGAGCGTCGTCGTCTTGCCGCAGCCTGACGGTCCCATGATAGCGAGAAATTCACCTTTGGTGATTTGCAGATCAACACCATCCACGGCGACATGATTGCCAAAGCGCTTCACCACCTTGTCTAGTACTAGTAAGGGTTCCGACATGTTTCTTACCCTCCGGCGGCTTCGCGCCGTTCGTTGGAACGACGCGTCAACAACAGAATTTGCGCCAGGATCACCAACGCCATCGAGATGGTAAAAACAACGCTACCGATGGCGTTAATGCGCGGGCTCACCTGGCCCTGAAGAAGCGCCAACACACGCACCGGCAAGGTCTCCGTCAGGCCGCCGGTAAAGAAGGCGATCATATATTCATCGAAGGATACCGCCATGGTAAGCGCCAACGCCGCGAGTATGGAGGGAAACACCCAGGGTAAGATGACAAAAACCATGGCACGCCAGGAATTGGCGCCAAGATTCCAGGCCGCCGCTTCCAGGTCTGGGTTTATCTGGGCGAGACGAAGGCGCGTTAGCGCCATCGAGAAGGGGATGCAATAGACAACATGGGAAATAATCACCGAATGAAGTTCGCCCACCAGGCTGATGCGGCTGAGATACATCAGCATCACCAGCCCCAGAATAAGCACCGGAATGGTTGGCGGCAGGAGCGCGAGGGCAAGATAGAAATTCTTGCCGAAAAAGCGGTAGCGGTAATCGGTATAAGCGGCAGCGAAGCCGATGAAGGTGGAAATCACCGCGACAATCACTCCGGCTTTGAGGCTGTTATAGAAGGACGGCAATACCTTGCCGTCGCTCAGGATCAACTCGTACCAGCCGGTGTTGATTTCGCCCAAGGGGAGAGTCGGAAAGCGGTCCGGGCTAAAGGAAAAGATGAAGCTGATGACGATCGGCACGAATATGAACGCCAGCGCCAGGACAAACCAGGCGCGCAAGCCATAGGCGATGAGGCGGTCTAGCGTCATGTCTTCGCCTTCCGGACACCGTAAGCGAAATAAAGCGCGGTGAAAGCGACGACGATCAAGGTTAGCACCATCACTACGGCAACCACGGCGGCCCGCGGCCAATTGTTCCCCTGCTTGACCGTATCGACGATGAGAATGCTCAAGGTGGGCGGCTTGCTGCCGCCGAGCGAGACCGGACTCACCACATCGCCAAAGCAGAGGATAAAGGCGAAGGTACCCGCGAGAATGATACCGATCTTCGCCGAGGGCACGATCACCATGAAGACCGTTCGCAAGCGACCACAGCCGAGGTTGTGCGCCGCCTCAATCAAATTTTTGTCAACATTGGACATGCTAAAAAACTGCAGCAATATGACCAGCGGCAGAGTCAGCGTCAAATAGCCGACCATGGTACCGAACAGATTGTTAAGCATTTCGAACGGCCCGAGCCCGACGAGGGCAAACACCCCGTTCAAAAGGCCCTTGTCCGAGATGACCGTCTGCCAGGAATAGACGCGCACTAGATAGCTGGTGAAAAACGGCGTGATCAGAAGAAAGAGAGCGATGCGTTGGACGACCGGCGAAGCCTTGAAGGCCAATGCGTAGGAAGCCGGAAAGGCGACAATGCTACAGACGATCGCCGCCAGCACGCCGTACCACAACGTCCTGAAGTAGGTGTCGATGACATAGCTCTTGGAGAACATATTGACCCAATTGACGGTGTCAAAATCGGGCGAAAGCCGAAAACTCTTGACCGTCCAAAAGGTCATCACCACGAGGAAGGCGAGCGGTGCCAAGAAAAATACCGCCTGCCACAAGGCAAGCGGCACGCCCCAGAAAAGGGCGTAGCCATCGGGCTTGCGCCGGGTGGCGGCGGCCGGCGCAATGCTGTCGCTACTGGCCATGAGGGCGGATAGAAACGGGCGCTAACGTGTGGCGGAAAAGGAAAACGGACCGCCTCTTAAAAGAGACGGCCCGTCATTCTCTGCCTATATGTTCTTATACTCGTTCCAGACTTCAGACCAATCATCGATCGATTGTTGCTCCGGCAATTGGCGTAGCGCGATCTTACCGTCAGCATATTCGTCCATCACGTTCCGCTGGTCGAAGCGGTGGCGCAGAATATCGGCACCGTTCGGGTTGGTTTCGTTCATCAGCTTCCAACCCGCCTTGTTGGGAATCGAGCCCATATAGGAGGATTTCAACGCGACCTTCACTTGGCCTTCTGGCGAGGTCATATATTGGATGAACTTCTTAGCCATATCCTGCTTTTTGCTTTCCTTGCCGAGGGAGAGGGACTCCGTCCACTGGATGCCACCCTCGTCGGGAATGGTGGTGGTTACCGGCACGCCGTCGGCGGAGAGCAGGATGGTAATCCAGTCGCCGATGCCCGGAAACGCCAGCGCGTCGCCGCTGGTGAGCGAGGTGAACACGTCGCCCATGGAATAGAAGGCGCTCACTTGCGGCTTTAGCGAGAACACCGTGTCGCGCAGTTTGGAAAAGGCCGCTTCATCGATATCGAAAGGCGATTTGTTGCCGTTATATTGGCTGAGATTCCCCATATTCGGCAGGTACCAGTCAAAATGACCGACCTTACCCTTGACCTTCGGGTCCCACAGAAGGCTGTAGGATGAGGCGTCCTTAACCGAGACCACCTCGGTGTTGTGAACCAAGCCGAGATAGCCAAAATCGAGGATTACTGAATAGAGCTTGCCGTCGAGCCAATGGCCCGGCATTTTCTGGAACTCCGGCCAGAAATCGTCGAACGGATAATCGTTCGCATCCATCTCGTCGATCATGCCGCCTTCGCGCAGCATGGTGATATATTCGCGGTCGCTCAACACCACGTCATAGGTACCAGGTGGGCTCTGGTTTATCAGCGCCAGCATAGCCTCGCCGCCAACATATTCCTTCGGCACCACCTTCACATTGTTGGCCGCCTCGAACTCGCCAACCACCTCTTCCGCACCATGCCCAGGCCAGCAGAGATAGCTCAGCGTATTTTCTTCCGACCAGGCGACGCGCTTGGTTGCGCCTGTCGCTGCGATGGCCGCGGCCGCTGCGGCGGAGCCTTTCAGGAATCCGCGCCGTGTGAAACGCCATGAGTTCGTATTTTTTGCATTTTTCTCAGTCATATCCCATCTCCTCTGTTTCTAGTTTGCGATCAAACTGAAGCTCCTACCATGTCCAGTAATTCCTACATGATAATATTCTTCGTCTGTCGGTTGTCTTAACTGGCCCTGAGTCTACGTTATGTCTCAACGATTTTAAACCGGCTAAATCGTTCTACATGCCCTCTGGATTGGTCTCATCAAGCCAACGCTTAAGGACTGCCCAGGCCTCTTCGCCCATCAGCCGTTCGTAAGGCCTAGAGCGACTATCCGTGGGCGCGCTGACTTCGCGGTGCAAACCGTCAATATCCATGCCGAGGCGCTCGGCATCGGCGAGCGAGTTAGCGTAATAGACTTGATCGATTCGCGCCCACCATATCGCGCCAGCGCACATCTGGCAGGGCTCCCAGGTGGTATACAACTCGCAGCCCGAGAGGTTCCAAGTGCCTACTTTCTTCCCTGCAGCGCGCAGGGCGTGAATTTCACAATGGCCGGTCGGATCGCTGTTGTTGATCACATCGTTCCAACCCTCCCCGATTATCTCACCCCTCTTGACTACGACGCTGGCACAATAACCGCCCTCACCTGCGTCCATCTTGCGCTGACTAAGATCGATGGCGTATTTCATAAAATCTGTCTTATCCATTTTCTCCCGCCAGTTATTTTTTTCTAGTACTTCCCTGATCTCCTACTGTCACGGTGCCACGAACTGGCGCCAAAGGCGAATCTCATATTTGCTGAGAATATCAAAGCGCGGGCGCAGCGCAGCGTCAGCTTGAGGTGCGGCGAGCGATAATTTGGACTGGGGCAATGCACCCGGCTTCGGTGTTTTGCAGCGTGGTTTCAAATTTTTCACGCCATGTCTCACCCAACAAAAGATGGATGCCGAAAGGCGGCGGGCCATCATTCTCAGTGCCGGCGATACGATGGCGAAAAAATCGCAACGCAAAATCCCGCCGGTTCTCTATTTCGATAATCTCGAAGCCCGCCTGACGCAGATATTCCTGCGTCTCCACGGGACTAATGACGTGGCTGATTTCCGCCGTCTCGGCCCATGGCGCCGGATAGACGATATCGCCTGGCCCGGTTTTCATCACATCATAGATGCACAACATCGCGCCCGGACGAAGGACCCGGGCGACCTCCGCGTAGAGCCTGTCCCGGTCTGCAATATTCATCGCCACATGAAAGCTGATCGCAGCGTCAAAAGTCTTGTCTTCGAACGGCATGGCGAGAGCGTTAGCTATTTTAAAGTCCAGTGACGCGGAAAGACCGAGGCGCGCGGTCAGTATCCGCGCCACATGGACGAATTCCGGCGTTAGATCGATGCCGGTAACACGGCAGCAGAGCTCTGACGCGATATAGCGCGCAGCGCCGCCTAGACCGCAGCCAATATCGAGCACATGGTCCAAAACATTTAACGGCATTCTCGAGAGCGCATGCTGCGTGGCCTTGCGCCCGCCAATATGAAATTCATCGACCGGTGCCAGGTCTTCGAACGTCAGCCTGGCCGGGTCCACACCACTGAATTTCAACCCGGCGTCGATACGTGCTAACAAGTCACCAGAGCCGTAATGCTGGGTAATCGCATTTTCTAAACTGTCCACCCCAACCCACCCTCGGCTACTGCCCGGCAGTGAAGTCCTTGATTGCTACGCTTCGATTCGGCCATAGCGCAACATCAAATCTTTCAACTCCGCATGGTCAATCGACGCTACAAAATGCCCGTCACGACCGGTCATGTCTTCCGCCGCGACCAGGGCGTTAATCACCGCTTCATCGACACTTTCAACCACTGCATTAAAAACCGGGTCGAGCACCTCATGAGGCACGAAATCTAATTGGCGCAACGCCCGCGTACCGCCACTGCCCTCAGGATTGGGATTGGCGGTGGAAAAGGCAAGGAAGATATCGCCAGAATTATTGCCGGACGGCGTGCCGGCCCTGCCCACTCCTATGGATATCCTCTTCGCCAAACGTTGTAATTGAATTGGCAGCAGCGGCACATCGGTGCCAATTACGGCAATGATTGAGCCCTGCTCACGCGGCCACAGAAGATTGTCCGTCAAATGCTTGCCAACCGGAGCGCCGCATATTTGAAGCCAATCGCGAATGCCATGATTGGCCTGCACCAGTGCTCCCACCGTATAGGCGCTGCCAGCCAGTTCTACCGTACGGGACGCCGTACCGGTACCGCCTTTGAATTCATAGCAAATCATGCCAGTGCCTCCGCCGACACTGCCTTCCTGGAGCGGGCCGCCGGTAGCGCCATCGAGCGCTGCCACGACATGCTCCGGGCGCACATGAAAACCATTCATATCATTCAGATGCGAATCGCAGGTTTCCGCCACCACCGGCAGCGCCCAGACATATTCGCCGAACGCGGCGCCATACTGCTTGATCATCCAGCGCGTGCTCGCTTCATGCACAGCGCCAATTCCATGTGTATTGGTGATACAGATTGGTCCAGTAAAATAGCCCGCTTCGTTGATCCAATGCGCCCCTGTCATTTCGCCATTACCATTGAGCGAATAAATCGCCGCCCACACCGGCGGCACCTCCTGGGTATGCCCACGCGGCAGGATTGCGGTCACCCCCGTGCGCACCGGCCCCTGACCGATCACTAAATCACCCTCACCCTCAATCAATGTGGTAAAGCCGACTTTCACGCCAGGCACATCTGTTATCGAGTTATTGACGCCGCAATTGGTGGCAAACGGCAAACTAAGCCCACGCGCCCTCGGTCGTCCATCCGGTAGGTTCCGTCTTGCATCCATCTTTACCTCCTCCTTCGGCATCCTGCTGATAGTTCGTCCTATAGCCTCAGGAAGCAGTCAATGTCAGCCGTTAGTCACAGCGCGGGCCGCGAGTGACCGGCTGTAGGGGCAATCAGGTTTGAGGGCCAGACGTTCCTGGGTAAGCGCGCCCGCCATGGATTTGTCACCAGCGCGAAGTGCGGCCTCGATCAAGGTGCGGTGAATAATATCACGCTGGGCGTGGCTGCCGCCGAAGACGTGGGCGCGGTATCGGATCGGTAGCAGAAAGTCGGCGCAGCCGGC
The DNA here is from genome assembly GCA_964413115.1 of uncultured Rhizobiaceae bacterium. Taxonomy (GTDB): domain Bacteria; phylum Pseudomonadota; class Alphaproteobacteria; order UBA828; family UBA828; genus PTKB01. The sequence continues at coordinate 28,986 of CAYPSQ010000022.1, forward strand.
GTAATCACCGCGCCCGAATGCGGCCATAGCGAGCACCGCTGGCAAGCCTACTTGGCGTTCCATATCAGCATTGGTGCCGTCGCCATGGGCCGAGCGTTCAACCGCTCTGAGCAGTTTCTCCGCTGCCGCGCCACGACCAGCTGCGGAGTAGGCCATCATCGCATGCATATCGTTGAACGCGTAAAAGCCCGACCCGGCCATATTTTCGTAATGATTAGCCAGTTCTTCCCAGCGCGCACCGACATTCTCTCCACGAAGGTAGAGACGCCACAGCAGTGCCGAGGCGTCAAGCAGGGTCAACTGCACACTGTCGGGCCCGGGACGAAGTGCTGCGTCATAAAGTTCGAGGGCGCGCACGACATGGTCCTGATCGAGATAAAAGAGCGCCGTGTGCCACCAATTGTGAAAGGCAAAGACGTTGTCATCCTGTGCCCAATGCGCAGTGGTTTCCTCCATAAACGCGGCGCCCTCAACTTGGCGCGATTGCATTTCCATCACATGGGCTACCGCATGGCGCGCCCAGCTATCCTCCTCCTCAATTTCCAGGGCGCGGCGCCCGACGTCTTCAGCGCGATCATAATCGCCGCATTCTTCCAGCCCAAAGGACTGCATCCCGAGGACAAAGCTATGACCATCCTCACCTGGCGTCCAAGCCGGGAGGGCGCGGGCGACACGGCCACGCAGATTGTCGCGGTCACCGTGAAAAAAATCAGCGAGATGGCCCATTTGTAGTGTCAGCAGATCGCGCGGATAATCCATTGAAATACGGTCGAGCCGCGCCCGCATGCCTTGCCAATCGCCCGCCGCCCAATCGCCGAGCGCCGACGCATGGGCACGTTCTCGATCATTGCTCTTGCTAGCCAGCGCTTTCAGTCGGCTGAGCCCCGCCTGAACTTCCGCTAGTGCAGTCGCTTCCCACAAACCGACATGCATATAGGCGCGGAAGATCTCGCCGGTAATGAAATCCGGCGAATCGGCCAGCGCCACATCAATGATGGCCACTGGATCGCCGCGATAGATATTGAAAGCTCTCAGCGCTTTCTCATAGATATCTAAACTGTCGCTGTCGCCTCCCGACACCGCTACGCCTCGCCGATCCTCCGCCATGCCCCGTCTCCACCGGCCCTTCGAACTATTTTAATCGGTGAAGATTGGCCGATGGTGACCGCCCGATCAACGGATCATTTAGCACTGAACCTAATAACGGTGGGCTACTACTTCGTGTCCACTAGTGCCGATAACACTGCCCAGGTGTCCCCAATTACTGAGGCAAGCTTCACTGCCAAGAGCATTTTGCCGGAGCGGGTGGAGGCCCTCTAAGATCAGGGAAAGTACGAAGCAGGCGATTCCGTTAGCCGAGAGTAGCCTTGGTCCCAATCATCCTATTGCCGCCACCATACACGACGAAAGTCTGCCTATTTACGTGTTTGTTTTCGTACATTTTAGTCTTTTTCGACGGGTCGTGCATAATTGGAGAATAAGGAGTGGTGGAGATGCAAAGTAGTAACAATTAGGGTTTGTGTGATGAGTTGAATGGCCCCCCTTTATCACTCACACTTCGTACGGCACTAATCTGCACCAAATTTGAATCCTAAATTTGAGGATAAACTTCTAACTAACTTCTTATATTAAATTTTATGAAATAATATCAGCAGCTTACACGTTCTAGCGTAGAGTCGAGGTAAATGCTAGGTGTTGGGCCGTTGAGATTAATTTGTACTTTGATTACAACTGAGTATTCCGCCGCTCCTGGATCGCGATAAAGAAAAAAATTGCATGTTTTTCGGGGTCCCGAATCGCTCAAAAGCAGGTTGGAATTTCCTGAGC
>CAYPSQ010000023.1:0-4964 GCA_964413115.1 uncultured Rhizobiaceae bacterium
TTGCATCCACCTGGGTCTTAACACCGTTAATCAAATCAATCACGGGAATACCCTTGGCCCGGATCTCATTAATTTGCTTAACATTACCGTCATTGGAGATTGCAGCCATAACGAGCGCATCGGCACCGTTAGCGATGCAGTCCTCAATCTGAGAAATCTGCTTTTCGAGCTGGGTATAGCCTCCGGCTTCCATCAAGGTGATCTTCTGTCCGAGACGTTTGCCTTCTTCAATAATTCCATACGCTGCCCCGACCCAGTAAGAGTCTTTCAGGTGTGGAAAAGAAACGCAGATATGATGCTTCGCATCAGCTTTTTCTAAGGCCGTGTATGTAACAATTTCAAGACCTGCGCCTTGAGCAACAGCCCAGCACGCATCGTCACCACTCGTACAAGCCGGGTTATAAACCTGGATGTCTTGTGACCACGATTCTGCCTTTGCCTGGCCTGGAGCCAGCGTACTAAATGCGAGCGCAACGCCGAAGGCGATCGCGGCCGATAGTGTCCAAAGTCTCATGAGTACCTCCCTTGATTAGAATCCACCTAAGAAACAAAACTTAGGGCCTTCTTATTTGTACCTATGTTCCCGCCTAGACCGGGCTGGCCCATTCAATCAAGACAGGCCGAACTTGTCGAGGCGTAAATCACATTTTATTTCGGACATTAGTGAATAGTAATGATCTCGTTCAAGCATTTACCGAGTCGTACTGAGTTGCAAATCGGCAAAATAGACCCTTCGAAATCACAGGCGATCCGACGATGAAATAATGGTTGGGTTACTAAGGTTGCCCAGCCTGAGCATCGCGAATTAGCCCCCTGAGACGGCTCGGACTCAGCGGCAGTTCGTCAATAGTGATTCCCAGAGGACGAAGCGCATCCTCGACCGCGGCTGCGAGAGCCGGCGGCGCGCCCATGCGGCCACCTTCTCCACCACCTTTGATACCATATTCGGTGAACGGCGAGGGCGTCACCACATGACCAATCTTAATATCGTCCGGCGATTCCAAGACCGACGGCAGGAGATAGTCGGTAAAGAGGGCGTTCTGCAATTGACCGTTTTCGTCGTAGTGATAATGCTCCATCAGCGCACTTCCGATGCCATTCACTACGCCGCCCCGAACATGCCCCTGCAAGGTCATCGGATTAACCATAGTGCCGCAATCATGCACACACGCGTAATTCAGGAAAGAAATCTTGCCCGTTTCGATATCTATTTCGATGACCGGGATGTGGCACATATGGCCCATGATCGGATAGAAAATGCCCATATGCGAGTTGTCCTTGGCCGGCAGCGTCGTAACCGGGTGGTCATAGACATAACTAGTGTCCAGGCCGCTCGTCAGGTCCAAGTCCTCTGGCAGATCGAGGCGGAAATAATGCGCCTTGTTGGCAAGCTCCGCGATGGTCAGGCGCTTCTCCGGCGCGCCCTTCAATGAGACGGCACCGTCCCTGAACTCTAGGTCGGCGGTATCGGCTTCCATTAGGTGGCCAGCTATGCGCAACAGCTTGGCCTTAATCTTGTGTGATGCCCCAACCACCGCGCCCGCCACCATCACTGTGAAACGACTGCCACCAGGTCCGGTAGAATTGAAACCTTGGTCTGAATCAGAATAGGTGACTTCGATGTTAGAGGGATCGAGGGTCAATTGCTCGGCCAGTATTTGCACCGCCACAGTCTCGGGGCTGTTACCCCAGAATGGCGAGTGCAGGGTCACGAAGGCCTTGCCGGTCGGATCGATCTTGAGAGATACCGCGTCCGGTGAACTGGTCCATTCCCCGCCTTTTTCCAAATTCCACATCCAAAACTCGGTGGTGCTGAACACGCTGCGCTCCTGGCAAGTGGCGACGCCGATGCCTATATAGCGGCCCTCCTTGCGCATCTCCTCCTGTTTTACGCGCCATGCGTCATACTCGGAGAGTTCAAGCGCTTGGTCGAGCACTTCTCCGTAGTTGCCACTGTCATACATGTTGCCGGTCGGGATGAGATAGGGAAACTGATCAGGGGTAATAAAATTCTTGCGCCGAATTTCGACCGAGTCCATGCCGAGTTCTGCGGCCGCGCCGTCAACCAGGCGCTCAATAACAAAATTGGCGACTTCGGAGCCGAAGCCACGGTAGGCGCCTTGCTGGCATTTGTTGGTTAGCACCGCTTCGAGCGCAACTTCAACGCTGTTGATCTGGTACGGACCAACACATTGCGATAGTGCGTTGCCGTGCTGGCCAACACCGAACTGAAAATAGGCGCCGTAATCATCGATGATGTGGGTTTTTAAACTCAGAAGCGTACCATCGTCCTTGATCGCCAGCTTGGCGTAATATACCCGGTCCGAGCCATGTGCGTCACAGCCTGTGGTGTTGTCGATACGGTCTTCCATGAACTTGACCGGCCGGCCGGTAGCGCGCGCCAGCGTCGCTGCCAGCACGCAAGGCTTATGGCTGAAGAGCTTGGCGCCGAAGCTGCCGCCCGCGAGGGTTGGAATGATGTTCAGTTTGTGGGCGGGGACGCCGAGTGAATCCGCGATCATCCAGCCACAGTAATTATACATCGAGGTATTTGCGGTTATGGTGAATTTGCCTGTACCGGGATCGAAACTCGCTACGGCGCCGTGGGTTTCCATCGGCGTACCGCCCGAGCGCGGCCAGCGGAAACGGCGCGCAATGACCCGATCAGCCTTGTCGAAATCCTCTTCCACGGGCCCGAAAGTAAAGGTGCGCGCAAGCGCCATATTGGTATCGCCGCGATAGGGATGCAGCACGGCGTCTCCGGTCGAGTTGCGCGCTTCTTCGAGATCGACGACTGCGGGCAAGGGTTCATATTCGACTTCGACCAGATCGCAAGCGTCTTCCGCGATGTAGCGGGTCTCCGCCGCAACCGCGACAACGGCTTCGCCAACATGGCGAACCTTATCCTGGGCGATACAATATTGATGCACCGGTGGATTAGCCCAACTGGGCAACGGGCCGGTGACTTGCGCAGCTTCTTCCCCGGTCATGACGCACAGAACGCCTGCCAGCGCCTCGGCTTTGCTTTTATCGATTCGCAAGATTCGGGCATGGGCATGCGGGCTTCTCAGGATGGCGGAGTGGGCCATCTCCGGCAGATTTGTGTCATCGGCAAACATACCGCGTCCCACGAGGAGCCTCGGGTCCTCGACCCGCTTCATGCTCTTGCCGATATGCTGGTATGACTCACGCGGCTTTTCGGTCTGCCGGCTCTCCGGGATATAGGCGTCCAAAGTCATTGATCTGCTCCCCGCATTGTCGCGGCCGCCGATTCGACCGCCTCGACAATGGTTTGATAGCCCGTGCAGCGGCACAAATTACCCGACAAGGCTTCGCGAATTTCTTCTCTATTTGCCTCGGGATTCTCGCGCAATAACTCGAGCGCCGTCATCAGCATACCCGGCGTACAGAAGCCACATTGTAGGCCGTGCTTTTCCCAAAATGCCGCCTGTAGCGGGTGCATATCGTCGATAGTGCCAAGCCCCTCGATCGTAGTGATCTCGGCGCCGTCAGCCATCACCGCAAAGGTGAGGCAGGAACGCGTCGACTGTCCATTCATGAGGATGGTACAAGAGCCGCAAACACCGTGCTCGCAACCCAAATGTGTGCCGGTGAGGCGCAAATCCTCGCGAACAAAATCGCTCAGCAGGCGGCGCGGCTCGACCTCTCGCTCGTGGCGCTGGCCGTTCACGGTGACGGTTATTTTTACGCTGTCCATTGCATCAACCTTCTTTCCCGCACCGGCCATGGGCCTCGCTCAGCGCCCGCTTAGTCAGGCTGAACACGAGATCACGGCGGAATTCTGAATCAGCATGAAAATCGGAGGGCGGATCGACGCTATCACGCGCCGCTACGGCCGCCGCAGTCAGGCCGGTGTCGTTCATCGCCGCGCCCGTGATCGCTGCTTCAGCAGCATCTAGACGCATCGCCCGCTCGCCGACGCCCACCGCAACAATGCGCGCGTCAGTGCAAGTGCCGTTCGGGCAATCGAGCGTCGCGGCAATGCCGACGAGAGCAAAATCGCCTTTCCGCGTGCTCGTCTCTTGGAATGACCAGCCTTGATGGGCCGGCGCCTTAGGGATGCGGATTTCGGTCAACAATTCGTTCTGCTGTGCAGCGGTTTCGTAGAGGCCGAGAAAAAAGTCTTCTGCCGCGACACGCCGTTCACCCTCGGCGCTCTTGAGCACCAGCGTGGCGCCACTGGCGATGGCAACGGCCGGATTCTCGGAGGATGGGTCGGCGTGGCACAGATTGCCGCCAACCGAGCCCCGGTTGCGCACCGCACGATGGGCAATATGGTCGTAAGCCGCGGTCATCAGCGGACAGAACTCCGCGATAACCGTCGACGTGGCTGCCGTAGTGTGGCGCGTCAAAGCGCCGATAGCCAGTTCGTCGCCTTCGGGCCGAATATAATCGAGATCCGTGAGCCGATTGATATCGATCAGGCTACCCGGTTTAGCCAGGCGCAGGTTCATCATGGCGATCAGGCTCTGCCCGCCCGCCAACACCTGTGACTCGGAATTTGCTGCCAAGGCCATCAACGCATCGTCGATTTTTTCGGCGCGGAAGTAGTCAAATGAAGCCGGTTTCACCGCTCCTCCGTCCCAATTTGTTTTCTTGCTTTCACCAAGATCGGCAATAAGGCCGACAGGGCCGCAGCATATATACTGCCTAGCGCCACAGTCAATGAATCTGCCGCGCGAAGCATTTGACGCCGTGCCAGCAAGTGGCGAAGATATCCCTCACGTAAATTTGCAACCGCCGGAGATAATATCGAATCATGGCATGGACGATGTTCAGTGAGGTACCGCCAAGAGGCAACTTAATCCAGGGCAATAACCACCACGCCGTGCCGGTCGGCGGCGAGTAAACGGATGCCGGACACCGCTATAAGTCCCGACGAACTTCGCTCTCGTACCGAGGCGTTAGTTCCAGTACTACGCGAGCGAGCTGCCGAAGCCGAG
>CAYPSQ010000023.1:5064-20874 GCA_964413115.1 uncultured Rhizobiaceae bacterium
AATCATCGACACCTGGCGTGCGGCGGGCCTGCGAGGCACCGGCAGCCACCACGTCACGGTGGACGATATGTTCGTACCGGACCATCGCCGGCTGCGCGCCGAGGACACGCGCGATGGCAACAGCCCTGGGAATGCCGTCAACACTGGCGCGGTATACCGGCTGCCGCTGTTCTCGATGTTTTTTACATGGGTCGGCGCCGCCGTGCTCGGCATCGCTGAAGCGGCGGTCGAGAATTATGTGGCGGCGACCCGTAGTCGGCTCGCTAACTATAGCGGTCAGCGCGTTGCCGACTATGGCACTGTCCAGGTGAATCTCGCTGAGGCGATGAGTTCCGTTGAAGCCGCCCGTCGACTATTTTTGCAAAATTGCGACGACGCCATGGCCATCGCAAAGGCCGGAGATCTACCGACACTCGAGCAGCGCGCGCGCTACCGGGCCGAAGGTGCATTTGCCTCCACCCTCTGCTGCCGCGCAGTGGACCTGGTCTTCACGGCGAGCGGCGGCGGCGGCCTTTATGACGACAATTCGCTGTCTCGCTCATTCCGCGACATCCACGCCGGCCGTGCCCACATCACCCAGAATTGGGAACCCAACGCGACCACTTATGGCCGCGTCGCGCTCGGCCTTGAGATCGACAACCCGTTATTATGATCGGTCCGACGCGGCATTCACCCGCCTGGTGACGAGGAATAGACCGGCAAACATGAGTGCCAGCGCTCCCCATATCCACACGCTGTGGCGCTCACCAAGAATAAGTACAGCCCAGCCGATGCCCGCCAGCGGCGATATATAGTTGTAGCTGGCAAAAAACACCGGGCCAGCGAGATGGATGATTTCAAACAGCAGATACCAGAAAATGGCGTTTGCCAGCGTGACCCCAATCAAGGCCAAACCGCCATCGTCAAGGCCGGAATCGAAAAACCACCAACTGTCGGTCGCCGCCATCAGCACCATGAGGAGCACAGATGCACCGAGTAACAGGCCGGTAGCCAAGGGTAGCGAGTTTGACTGAGGCGGGCGCATGATCGCCACCAACGTGTTGGCTAAACCGTAACATAGCGGTGCAATGAGAGCGAACAGCGCCCACCCGACCATGTCCGGTTCCGGTAGGCTGGTTTTTGGCAGCACGACCAAAAGCACGGCCCCCAGTCCGATGCAAAGCCCGAGGAAACGCAGTGTGTTGAAGCGGTCAATGCGAAACGCCAAAGCAAAGCCGAACGTCAACGCCGGCACAAGGGCCTGACCCAGGCCAACGACGCCAGCGGGCAAGCGAGCGGCGACGTAATTAAGAACTAAAAAGGGAAGTACGAACTCGAACAACGCCGCGACACCGTAGAGCTTTAGATGCGGCCAGCTAAGCTGCACTCGGTTGGCGGTGGCGAAGGACAGGGTCAATAGAATGAGTCCTGCGCCAAGGCTTTGCCAAAACACATAGGCGACAACGGGAATGCCGGAGGTGATGGCAATATTGTTGAGAGAGAAACTCAAGCCCCAGGTGATGCCACAGGCAAAAAGTAGCACGGTCGGCAACAGCGGCACGCGCGTCAATCCTGCGGTGAGGCTGCGCCAGTTTACCATCTGCGTCATCTGACTCACTTTGAATAAGATCAATTGCGGCGAATTCTAGCGCATATCTCAGACATAAATACACCGACTCGCGATATTCGGAATCTTGATTTGAACAGGGATGGTGCCTGGCATTGAAACTTTACCTGTCGCGGTTGCCACGATTGAATTGTGAACTGCAGCTAGCCAGACTGAGCCAATGACGACAGCTTACAACATAAGCTTGCCCGTGGTGATGTTCTTCGGCGCTCCTGCTTCTCCAGAAGCTTTCGCAGGACCCTCTGCACGCATCATTTGCAGCATCGCGGCTCAACCAGAAAGTCCAGAACTTCAATTTTGTGATTAACCGCTCGCCACCGCCGGTATCTTTGGCCACGGATTTTGATAACAGTTCCGCCGAAGTGCCAACGCGCCCTGCGCCAGCCACCCCGAGTCATCCACTTAACCTGCCAATACCCTACCAGAGACAAATCAACAACGTCCATATAGCACGCAAATTCAGTGTATCCGTATGATAAATAGCTTTATATGGAGCGTTGCTTCTCCTTATCGCTACATTATCTCAACAATAAGGAGGGGTAGATAATTTAGGTCTTAAGGGCTTTTCTGGTTTCCCTGTTTCTCACGCTCGCTAAGCCGGTGGCGGCTGCAGACATGGCAGCCAGACGGGAAGCCTATCAAAGCGAAGGCTAAGCTGCAGCGCTCAGAGAGTGGCGCGACTTGCCTAACCCGGCATCATGTAGGGTGGCATGTCCAATGTGCAGCTGGTACAGACACAAAAAGTGGTGCGCAAGAGGACATCGAAATGGAACAGGGAATTGGCAGATGGCATTGACCGAACATGATATCGAATTCGAAGACACATCCGTCCATTTCTGGAAGGGCGGTTCCGGGTTTCCGATCCTGATGCTGCACGGCTCCGGGCCGGGTGCCGGGACGATGGGCAATTGGCGCTTTGTGCTCGAGCCGCTCGCTGAATCGTATCATGTTGTCGCCACCGATCTCATTGGCTTCGGCGAATCGGGTCGCAAACATGAAGAACCCTATTTCGACATCGGCCTGTGGCGCCGCCAAGCACAGTTGATGCTCGATAGTTTACCTGCCGGACCGGTCGGTATTATTGGCCATTCGCTGTCAGCATCGCTCGCGCTCGGACTGGCAGCCACGAATGAGCGGGTGACCAAGGTGCTGACCACCGGCGCGATGGGCGGGCATTTCGAAATCAACAAGTCGACCAACTTATGCTGGACTTTTCCCGAGACGCGGGCGCAATTGCGCGAAGCAGTCGAATGCCTGGTTTATGACCGCTCCGTGGTGACCGATGCGCTTTTGGACAGCCGCATGGAAATTCTCCATGACGGTGAATACGGACCATATTTCCGTTCTATGTTCGCAGGCGACAAGCAGCAATATGTCGACGCCGCGGTGCTGCCAGCGGAAATGTTGAACGCGCTTACCTGCGATGTAATGATGATGCACGGTCGCGACGACCGGCCTTTTCCCTTCGCCAAAAACAGCCTCGCGCTGAGCACCGCCATTCCCCATGCAGATGTGATTTTAGTCGGCCGCTGCGGCCATTCACCGGCACTGGAACATCCTCAAAAACTTCTAAGTGCGGCGAATCTGCTGTTTGGGTGAGGCCGCGGCAAGGTCGGGGGCGCTCTATAAATTGTGCCAGAGCTTTATTCGCCGTTACGAGTTAGAGCGCATTGATTGGGACAGTCCAGCATCGGCATGGGAGGTCAATTCAATCATATATGACAGCATGGCACTTGGGCTCGAGGGAGAAAATCTACTGCTTACAATTTGGTAGTCCAACTATTTAGGCGTTCCCTGACGCCGCCTTTACCCGCGTAGTGACCAGAAACAATCCGGCGAACATAAGTGCAAGCGCGCCCCAAATCCACGGGCTGTGGCGCTCGCTGAAGATCAGTACGGCCCAACCGATCCCCGCCAGTGGTGAGATATAATTATAACTAGCGAAGAAAACTGGCCCGGCGAGGCGAATTATCTCGAAAACCAAAATCCAAAACATAGCGTTTATAAAGGTGACACCGATTAGAGCTAAACCGCCAGCATCCAGGCCAGTATCAAAAAACCACCAACTGTCAGTAGCCGCCATAACCAGCAAAAGTAGTGCGGAAGCGCACAGTAAGAGCCCCGTGGCCAAGGGTATAGATTGTGACTCGGGTGGGCGCAGGATAGCGACCAGCGTATTGGCTAAACCGTAACAGAGCGGCGCTATCAAGGCGAAGAGGACCCAGCCGACCATGCCGGACTGCGGTAGACTGGATTTCGGCAAGACGACCAAAAGGACGCCCGCAAGCCCGATCCATAGACCAGCGAAACGCATTGTATTGTAGCGCTCGATGCGAAATATCAGGGCGAAGGCCAAGGTCAGCGCTGGTGCCAAAGCCTGCCCGAGGCTAACGACACCAGCGGGCAAGCGGGCGGCTACAAAATTGAGTGCTAAAAACGGGACGACGAGTTGGAACAAAGCTGCGACGCTATAGAGTTTCAGATAGGGCCAACTCAGGGGCACGCGCTTCGCTGTGGCGAATGTGAGAATCCATAGAATTAGCCCGGCGCCGAGGCTTTGCCAAAACACATAAGCCACGACGGGTATACCGGAGGTGATGGCTATTTTGTTGAGAGAGAAACTCAAGCCCCAGGTGATGCCACAGACAAACAGCAACGCGGTCGGCAGGAGCGGCACGCGCTTCAAATCGCCTGTCAGACCGGGTAGGTTTGGTATCCGCGCCATATAAATCACTTTCAGTCAATGTGGTTACGGCAAATCTTAAGGCAACAGACCAAGCAACTCCGCTGCAATTTCTAACTCGGTCGCGAATCGGTTGCGGCTTTACCCATCCAGGAATATCTTACGACGCAGCGACAACGCCGCTGCGGATCACCTATTAAGTTTCTCATAATGATCGAAGAGCATGCGGAGAAAGAAGTCATCGCGGCAAAAAGGTTGCGGCATTTTTGCCTGACCGTGCCGGACCCGAGCGCCCGGCAGAAATTCCTATGAAGATTTCGGACTAGAAGCCTAGGACCGGGACGACAGACCGGATGTGCCAGAATATGTCCCGACCCATTTTGAAGAGCCCGCACAACCGCCAACGAGAGGAAAACCATGGCCAAACTAGAGCGTGTGTTAAGCAAACATGTCAAAGAGCCGGACCCCGGCCTGTGGTCCAATTGTAAACGCTACCGCGATCAAGTATTTATATCGGGCTTTGTTGCATTGTCCGCCAACGGCGAGGTGCAGGGCATCAACGATCCCGGAGAACAGGCGCGGGTGATCTTGCGCAATATCCAGCATTATCTCGAAGCGGCGGGCGGCAAGATGAACGATGTGGTACGGGTGCGAATCTATGTCACCGACATACGGCACCGCCCGGCAGTTCTCGCCGCCCGGCGCGAGTTCTTCACCGGCGATTTTCCGTGTTCGACGCTGGTCGGTGTTTCAACCCTGGTCGACCCTGCTTATTTGGTAGAAATCGACGCCGACGCGATCATCGGCGCCGGCGCGGATTAATGAGATCGCCGAGGCGAAAGCGGGGCGTTTTGCTGACATTTCTTTGGTAGGTACCCCCAAAGACTTTCCAAAAGGAGCCTGCCCAGGTAAATAGGCGTTTACACGATGTAGCCCCGGCGTAGCCCGGTCCAGTGAGGCTGTTTTACGCCAAATGAACAAAAGACAATCGATTGATATTGAGGGGAAAATTGGAGCGGGTGATGAGATTCGAACTCACGACTTCAACCTTGGCAAGGTTGCGCTCTACCCCTGAGCTACACCCGCGTTTAAGCCTGTCAGGCTGGCGAGGATATTACGTCATGCCGCGGGTCAATCAAGCCCTGTCTCGCATTTCAATGTTATCATGGCAAGATGCCGATTCGTTAACCGCTGTGAACGTATAGACCCATGCCCCTCGACAGTGAAGAATTGTTTACTCGGTTTCGCCAATTGGGAATCCCCTTTGAGACTCATAATCACCCGGCGGTGTTCACGGTTGAAGAAGCCCAACTTCATTGTGGCCATTTGCCCGGTGCCCATTGCAAGAACCTTTTTCTCAAGGACAAAAAAGGTCAGCTATGGCTGGCCGTCATGTTGGATGGCCGCGAGGTGAATATCAAAGCGCTGCAAGGTGCGATGGGCGCTGCGCGGCTTTCGTTTGGCAAGGCCGAACTGTTAGAGGAGGTTCTCGGTGTCACACCCGGTGCAGTCACGCCATTCGGGCTGATAAACGATACAAAGCAGCGGGTTCGGGTCTTCTTCGACGCCGAGATGATGGCCGCCGAATTGGTCAATTTTCATCCTTTGAGAAATGACGCAACGACGGCGATAGCGCCGAATGACCTGCGCCGCTTCATCGCTGCTTGTGGCCACGACGCGCGCGAACTGAAATTTCCACTGGGCAGGGAAACCACCCCGTAATTGCACCTGTGATAAAATACCGCTAACAACGGGACGATGAACAGTATGGAGCAGGCATGGAAGAGTTAATTGGACAGGAAGCAGGCGCACCAAGCGCAGTCGTGGAAAGCACCACCCAAACTTTCGTCGCCGATGTCGTTGAAGCGTCAACGGCACAGCCCGTCATCGTCGATTTCTGGGCACCCTGGTGCGAGCCCTGCAAAACTCTCGGCCCAACCCTAGAAAAGATTGTCAATGCAACCCAGGGCAAGGTCAAACTGGTGAAGGTCGACATCGACCAAAACCAGGAAATTGCCATGCAGATGCGCATCCAATCTATTCCCGCGGTATTTGCGTTCAAGGATCGCCAGCCCATAGATGGTTTTGTCGGCGCACAATCAGAAAGCCAAGTGAAGAGTTTTGTAGAGCGGCTGACCGGACCAATCGGCCCGACGCCGGTGGAACAGGCCATGGAGCAGGCGCACCAAGCTCTCGAGGAACAAGATTTCCACAGCGCGGCAAATATTTACAGCCAAATCCTCAAACACGCGCCGGAGGAAGTCGCCGCCGTTGCCGGCATGGTGCGCAGTCTGTTGGGTATGGGCGACGCACCGGGCGCACGTGAAATACTCGACAGCATGGATGAAAAACTCGCCACTCATGCCGATATCGAGGGCGCTCGGGCGGCTGTGGAGTTGGCCGAACAGGCAGAAGAATCTGGCGACGAAACAGAATTGCGCGCCCGTCTCCTTGCCGACGAAAGCGACCATCAGGCGAGATATGACCTAGCCATGGCGCATTACGCCAAAGCAAACAACGAAGAGGCCATCGATGAACTGCTGGAGATCGTACGGCGCGACCGAAATTGGAACGAAGAGGCGGCGCGAGGGATGCTGCTGCAAATCTTCGATGCCCTCGGACCAAAGCACGAACTCACCACGAGTGGTAGACGTAAGCTTTCCTCGATCCTGTTTTCCTGATACGCCGCCGGATTGAAGGCAACAATACGGTATGGGCCAAGAATTAAAACGGAGGACAGCGGAAGAACTGCCCGCCATTATTCCCATCTTTCCGCTCGCCGGCGTGTTGCTGTTACCTGGTGGACGTCTGCCGCTCAATATCTTTGAACCGCGCTATCTGGAAATGACTCGGGATGCCATGGCGTCACATCGCATCATCGGCATGATTCAGCCAGCTGATCCCCATAGTCATGACTTCGAGCCAGAAATTTATGAGACCGGTTGCGCCGGTCTGATCACGGAATTCGAGGAGACCGCCGACAATCGGATTCTGATTACCCTCACCGGGGTATGCCGATTTGAAGTGGCAACCGAACTTCCCCGCGAGGAGTTGCTGTACCGCTGCGTGACCGCTCGCTACCAATCCTATGCTAACGATCTGATCCAAGAGAATGCCGTCGCGCTCAACCGCGACCGCCTGATCTCCGCACTCAAGAAATTTTTCGAGACGCGGGGCATCAAGGCCGATTGGTCAGCCATAGACGATTTGTGCAACGAAGACTTGATGACTAGTTTCGCCATGGCGTGCCCGTTCGGGCCAAGCGAGAAGCAAGCGCTCCTGGAATGCCGGGAGACAAGCGAGCGTAGCTCCATGTTTCAGGCGCTTTTGGAAATGGCGGTGCACGAGCGTGACGGGACGGCGCGGGCGAACACTCCGCAATAAGATTTTGTGCCTACACAATGGGAGTATCGGACATGAATGAAGCCAGCGCACGGGTAGAACCCAAGCTTCTGGAAATCCTTGTTTGCCCGGTCACCAAGGAGCCGCTAGTTTACGACGTGGCCGCGCAGGAATTGATCAGCGAAAAAGCTAAGCTGGCCTATCCCATCCGTGATGGCATCCCGATTATGTTGGCAGAGGAAGCACGCCAGCTCGATAAATATTGAGTGGCAGACTATGACTTCACCCCACGAGACGGTCCACTGGCCGACGGAAATCCGCTATAAAAGCGAGCAGAAAGCGCTGGAAGTCGATTTTGACGACGGCGCATGCTTCCACTTCCCAGCCGAATTTCTACGCGTCGAATCGCCTTCAGCTGAAGTTATGGGACATGGCGAGGGTAAAACCATCATTTCCGGCCGACGCCATGTTGGAATCTTAGAGATCGAGCCAGTCGGCAATTACGCGGTGCGCATCCGCTTTGACGATATGCATGATACTGGCATCTATTCCTGGTCCTACCTACGCTACCTCGGCGACGGGCAAGCCGAAGTTTGGGCCCAGTATTTGACCGCCCTGCAGGAAAAGGGCTTAGACCGAGACCCCTGATAACCGACACGAAGCTCAGGTCAGAATGGCGTTGAGCAACGCTTTGAACTTGGCCGGGTTCTCATAAAACATGAATGGTGAGCCACCTTCGCCAGCACCGAAAATAACGTGTTCCGTGCCAAAGATTTGTTTCGCGGTACATTTCTGCGTGTGCGCAGGAAATATACTGGCGTGCCAAACAACGACTGTCGTCAACAGATGGATAGCACAGCGTCACACCGCCGGAAATGGTGACGCCCCTCTGGACTGCTTCGCTCGCGACACTAAAATGATTTCGTCAGTTCAACGACCGGCGAGTGCTTCGGTACGCTCGGCGGCGGATTCGCTTTTGCCACTGCCGGGCACGCAGCCGCCGCACACAGCAAGCGTTTGTGCGGTGATGAAGCGACCGCGATCGCTGGCAAGGAACACCGCCATGTCAGCGATCGAATCCGGGGTTAGCAATGCTCCGAGCATATTGTCGCGCATGTTGTCATTGTAGAGCGTTTCATAGGACGCGCCGGAGGCTTGGGCCATGCCCTTATGCAGTTGCTGCGCCATTTTCGTCTCGACCCAGCCGGGCGCTATGGTGTTCACCCGAACGCCGTGCGCGCCAAGCTCGTCTGCCAGACAATGCATGTAGGCGTTGAGGCCGTTCTTCGATGCGGCATAGGCGCCCCAGCCAGCGGCATGCGCATTTGCTGCAATCGACGAGATAAATATCACCGATGCATCGGCGCCCGACTGAGTGAGCGCTAAATATACAGCCCGGGTGATCAAAAAGGGCGCCGTCAAATTAGTGGCGAGGATTGACTTCCAAGTCTCGGGCTCCATGTTTAACGTATCCTGTAAACTACAAATACCGGCATTGTTGATCAGGATATCGAGCCCACCGAGAGCGTCGAGAACATCAGCACACATGGCGCCGATGGCGTTTTCTTTGGTCAGATCAGCAAGGGCTGGAACTGCACTACCGCCGGCACCCTCGATGGCCGCGAGGGTGTCGGAGATGCGCGCCGTGCTACGGCCATGCACCGCGACTACAGCGCCTTCGCGCGCCAGCGCCTCGGCGATTTCGCGCCCGATACCGTCTCCAGCACCGGTAACCAGCGCGCGCTTTCCGTTGAGCGACGTGTCCATGGCCAGGCTACCGCGCACTGAAGCGATGGTGCTGGCTTTTCTCAAAATACTGCTGGTGATAATCCTCGGCCAGCCAATAGTCGCCCGCCTGGACAATCTCGGTTGCTACCGCGTCGGCATCTGAGAGCTTGGCCCGCGACGCCTCGGCCGTTTCCTGCTGCGCCGTGCCGTGGGCAAATATAGCGGAGCGGTACTGCGTTCCAATATCCGGCCCTTGCCGGTTCAACTGGTTTGGGTCGTGCGAGTCCCAAAAAACATCGAGCAACTCCTCATAGCTGATGCGCTCTGGATCGTACTCGACCTGGACCACTTCGGCATGCCCCGTGCGTCCTGTACATACCTGTTCATAGCTGGGATTGGCGACGTCGCCGCCCATATAGCCAACCGAAGTGGAAACCACGCCCTCGACTTGGCGGAAGACAAATTCAGGTTTCCAGAAACATCCCGCTCCAAACGTAGCTTTCTGACTCATGACAACACTCCTTGTTTTCCTAACTGAACTTATAGCCCCACTGCCTCGCCACCGCGAGCTCGCTGTTGAATGGCCGCACTACAGCGGCTCGCCGCGCGCTAGGCGTGGCAGCTCACCGACCACACCCATGGCATGGCGCATAAAGAGGCTTTTCAGACGCGGCGTGCGGTTAACTGCGGCAAGGCCAAGGCCGCGCACCAGGCGCATCGGCGCGATGTCATTTGAAAACAGGTGATTGAGCCCGTCAGTGACGACAATCAATGCGAGCGCGTCGACGCGGCGACTTTGTTGATAGCGGGCGAGCAGATCGGGGGCGCCTATATCGAGGCCCAGGCGGTAGCGGTCAACGATCAATTCGGCCAGCACCGCCACATCGCGCACCCCAAGATTAAAACCCTGGCCGGCAAGCGGGTGGATGGCGTGTGCTGCATCGCCAGCCAATGCCAAGCGCTCGCCGATATAGCGGTTCGCGTGGGTGAGCGCGAGCGGATAGCTCCAGCGTGGGCCGGCGATCTCCAGGGTGCCAAGAAAATTGCCAAATCGAGATGCCAGCTCCGCGTGGAATTCGCTATCATCAAGAGCAAGTAATTCCGGTGCCACGCTGGCCTTCTCTGTCCACACAATGGATGAGCGCCCTGCCGTCATCGGCAGAATGGCGAAGGGGCCAGCAGGTAAAAAGCGCTCGTGGGCAATCCCACGGTGTGGGCGCGCATGACGCACGGTGCAAACGATGCCGGTCTGGGCATAGGACCAGTCCATCGTGCGGATACCCGCGGCTTGGCGCAACCGCGAGTTCCGGCCATCGGCAGCTATAGCGAGGCGGGCCGAGATGCGTCGGCCGTCGGCGAGGCCGGCTTCGATACGTTCGCCCTGAGGCAAAAATTCTGTTACCGAGACCGGCGCAAGATGACGCAGGTTAACGTTGCTCGCAACGGCGTCCATCAGCGCCACGCGGGTGACACGGTTCTCGACGATCCAGCCGAGCGGGTCCGTGCCGACGTCGCGATGGTCGTAGTGTAGAAAGAGCGGCGCGTCGCTGTCAGACACGCGGATCTCCAATATAGGCTCAGCCTTTCCGGCCATGCCGTCCCACACGCCGATGCCATCGAGCACGCGTTTCGAGCCATAGGCGATGGAGCATACGCGGCCATCGAACTCGGCGTTCCCCATACGCGCCGGGTCTTCACCATCCATGACCACTGTATCGAGACCAGCGCGCGCCAGCGTTACGCCGAGGCTTAGCCCGACCAGACCGCCGCCGGCTATCACCACATCGGCCGAAATTTGCTCGTCCACCGTCATATGCCTAAACTCGCCGCCGCCTGCATGGACATAGCATAGCGCAGGGAATGGAGAACCATAAGAGACATGACGAGCAAATGGCATGACATGAGCGCCCTGGCGCTGGGTGACGGCATTGAGCGCGGTGAGATCAACGCGAGCGAGCTGTGCGAATATTTTATCGAACGCATTGAGCGTATCGACACCGAACACAACATTTATCTTCGTACCACGCCCAAGCGCGCCCGTGCTGAAGCCGCCGCCGCTGCCGAACGAGCGCGCCAGGGACTTCGCCTAAGCCCACTCGACGGCGTACCAATCTCGTGGAAAGACCTGTTCGACACCACCGGCGATATCACCAGCCATGGTGCCAAGGTACTACAGGAACGTGTTGCCGAACGCGACGCTACCGTCGTTACGCACGCTACTTTGGCCGGCCTGGTGTGCCTCGGTAAAACTAACCAAACCGAATTCGCATTTTCCATTCTCGGTATCAATCCCAATTACGGCACGCCAGCCAATCCGTTTGACGACAAAGTAGCGCGCCTGCCCGGCGGCTCGACCTCGGGCGGTGCGGTGTCAGTATCGCGCGGGCTGGCCGCCGCCGCCATTGGCTCAGATACCGGCGGCTCGGTGCGGGTGCCGGCGGCATGGAACGGATTGGTCGGGTTGAAGACCAGTTTCGGCCTGCTGCCACTAAACGGAGTACTCGGTCTCTCGACCAGTATGGACACGGTAGGACCGTTGACGCGCGACGTCGCCGACGCTGCTGCTTTATTTACGGTTCTGTCAGGCAGATATGGCGCCGGAAACTCGCATGCTCCAGACCTGATCGGTACCGACCCGGCACGGCTCAGCCTAGCGCTACCGGCAAACCTGGTGTGGGACGGCTTGAATGCCGGCGTCGAGCGGACGGCGCGGTCGGCGCTCCGCCGCATAGAGGGGGCCGGCGTAACGATCCGACATGCGGAAATTCCACAATTCGGCGAGATCGAGGAGCTGATCAGCCATTTCGGTCCGTTCCACGCTGCCGAATGCCATGCCCTGTGGCATGAATATATTGAGGCGCGGCCCAATCTCGTCTACCAGCCTATTCTTGACCGCATCCGTCTCGGCGGAAAAATGCCTGCCAGTGCAGTTGAAGGCGCCAAACAGCGCCTTAAGCAAGTAGCGCCAGCGCTACATACGCGCATTCGCGAGGTCGGCGTACTAGCCATGCCGACAATCGCCATCAGCTCGCCTGCCATCGCCGAGTTGGAAAATGACATGGAAGCCTGGATGGCAGCCAATGTTATGACGTTGCGCAACACCCGGCTTGCTAATTTCCTAGACTGTGCGGCGATTACCCTGCCATGTGGCAAGGATGACAACGGTATTCCGGTCGGCCTGATGTTGATGGCGCCAGCGGGCTGGGAGGCGCGCCTGCTGCGCATGGCGAGCGCTCTGGAACCGATTCTCCGAGACTGATCCAGCTGATAGAGACGATAAATTGGCGCTTTGTTTAAGTAGTATTGATCTAGTCCGATACGGGCATCCGAAGCGCGATAATAACTTAAGATATTGTTTTAATTACACGTTTCTTACCAAAAGCTTCCCCAACCGTTGCAAGACCAAGCTGAACCCAGCAAAGGCCTTTGCAGCACCCACGACATGAATTCTGCTTGTCGGCCCCCGCTCACTAATTAACATCTTCCGCCGTTCCTGCTAGTCTGTTAAGTTCGATTCGTAACAGCAGCATACAACACCTTGTTATATAAGGTAGGAGACGGCTTTTGCGCACGTGTAATATCCAGGCGCCGAAGGGGCGCATAGAAATATGACAGCGAGCAGCGAGGGGGTGCGCCGCGCACCTTTCCTGCCGGAAACGGCGAGCCGCTTTCTGCGCCGGCGAGCCATACAATCGGCTGGGGTGGTGTTATTGACACTTTCCATCGTGCTGGCACTCGCGCTAATCAGCTATTCTCCGAATGACCCCTCTTTAAACACCGCAAACTCGCAATCCGTCGCCAATTTGGCCGGCGTACCTGGCGCCTACGCTGCCGATCTCCTGTTGCAGGCGTTCGGCGCCGCGTCGGCCTTGCTTGTTATCATTTTGGCAGCCTGGGCATGGGCGTTGTTGTCTTGCCGGGGAATCAGCCTGTTATGGCTACGTGGAGCGCTGTGTCCATTTAGTATCGTGCTCGGGGCCACCGGCTTTGCCGGCCTAGCGACGCCTCTGGGCTGGCCAGTCGAAGCAGGCTTTGGCGGTGGCGGTGGCGGCGTGATCGCAGTGCCGGTGGCGACCCAACTAGCCGCCTGGGGCGCTGGATCGCCGACCTTACCGATCATCGCCTTCGTCCTCGCGGCGATCGCCTTCTCAGTCTCCTTGGGCCTGCCGTGGCGCGAATGGCGCAGCCTGTTTATTGGGCTATGGTTTGTGGTGCGTAAAGCGGTGCTCATTTTGTACCGCAGCGCCAGATGGGCGCACGTCCGGACAACGCCCAAATTTACCAGCACCAGTCCCGATACCCAAAGCCGAACCGATACGAAGCCGGCGCGCGAGAAAAAATTGCCCGCCGCGCCGCATCGCAGCTGGCTGCCTCATCTCAAGCTTCCCAAACTGGATATCGCCGGGCGCCAAAAAGTCCGTGCTGAGCCTCAGCTCTACGAAGATGGTATTGGCGATAGCGTGACGAAGGGTCGGTCCGAGCCGAGTTTGTTAGCTCGCCGAACGACCAAGAAGATCGTCGAGCCATCAACGCGAAGGCCTAAACCAGGAAAACGCGCCACACGTGAGAATCAACGGACGCTCGATTTAAACGAGGGGCAGGATTTCGAATTGCCGGCCCTTAACTTGCTCACGACCCCGCCGGAGCGAGGCCGTAAGCCCTCATTGGCCGAAAATGCGCGCGAACAGAACGCGGAGTTGCTGCTCACGGTGCTGGAAGATTTCGGAGTCTATGGCCTTATTGACAAAGTACGCCCTGGCCCGGTGGTGACACTCTATGAATTCGTCCCGCGCGCCGGGACGCGGACGGCGCGGGTGATTGCACTGGCCGACGATATCGCCCGTTCAATGAGCGCGATCTCGGTCCGCGCCGCGACCATTCGCGGGCGCAACGTAATCGGCATCGAATTGCCCAACACGGACCGTGAATCCGTGTTTCTACGGGAACTTCTCGCCAGCGAGGATTATGAAAACACGTCCGCTAGCCTGACGCTTGCGCTTGGCAAGGACATCGGCGGCAGCCCGGTGATCGCCGACTTGGCGCGCATGCCCCATCTGCTGGTCGCCGGCACCACCGGCTCCGGTAAATCGGTTGCCATCAACAGTATGATCCTGTCGCTCATCTACCGCCTGCCGCCCGACCAGTGCAAATTGATCCTAATCGATCCGAAGATGCTGGAATTGTCGGTTTATGACGATATTCCCCATCTTCTGACGCCGGTCGTTACCGACGCCTCCAAGGCTGTGGTGGCACTCAAATGGACCGTTCACGAAATGGAAAACCGCTATCAGGCGATGTCTAAACTCGGCGTGCGCAACATCGGCGGCTATAACAAACGCTTGGCTGAGGCACGGCACAACGGTGAAGAGTTAAGTCGACGTGTCAACACTCATTTCGACGCCGAAACCGGCCAACCGGTCTATGAGGATCAGCCGCTTGATTTGGCACACATGCCTTTCATCGTCGTCGTTGTCGATGAAATGGCCGATCTCATGCTGGTCGCCGGCAAGGATATTGAAGGCGCGGTGCAACGCCTGGCTCAGATGGCGCGGGCGGCCGGCATCCATATCATTATGGCCACGCAACGGCCGTCGGTCGACGTCATCACTGGCACGATCAAAGCTAACTTCCCGACCCGCATAAGTTTCCAAGTCACGTCAAAGATCGATAGCCGCACCATACTCGGCGAAGCCGGCGCCGAACAGCTTCTTGGTATGGGCGACATGCTCTATCTCGAGGGTGGTGGACGCCTCACCCGGGTTCATGGGCCGCTGGTCAGCGACACGGAAGTGCAAGCGGTTACCGATGCACTACGCGCCCAGGCCGAGCCCGATTATATCCCGGCGATCACCGAAGAGCCGGATACGGATCTGCCATCAACTGGCGACGCTGCAGCTGACGACCCGCTCTATGATCGCGCCGTGGAGCTTGTCACGCGCGAGAGCAAGGCATCGACCAGCTTCGTGCAACGCCATTTGCAGATCGGATATAATCGCGCAGCGCGCATGATCGAACGCATGGAATCGCAAGGCGTCATCAGCCAGGCCAACCACGCCGGCAAGCGCGAGGTGCTGGCCGGTCGGATCTAAGGCCAGCCGGTGTCTCATGTGATAAGCCCTTATTTCCCAGGGGGAAGAAGGGTTGCAGTCAGTGATCCTGGACGCAGATAACGTTGGCGAACTCCACCCTAGCGCTTACATAATAGCGGCATGATCTTTCATTTCTCAGCCTTCCCGGCGACACGCATCTTGATCCTCACATTACTGTGCGCCGTCCTGGCGTTGGCGCCGCTCCACGCTGAGGAACCGGCCGACCTCCAAGGCGCCATCCCGGCGGTTCTAAATGCCGATGAGGCGAGTTGGCTGCAGCGCACCGAGGATTATTTCAATTCGATCAATTCGATGCGTGCCGCATTTTTTCAAACTTCTTCGGAAGGCGGCACTGCCGAAGG
>CAYPSQ010000023.1:20974-27355 GCA_964413115.1 uncultured Rhizobiaceae bacterium
ATTCGATGCGTGCCGCATTTTTTCAAACTTCTTCGGAAGGCGGCACTGCCGAAGGGGTTTTCTATCTCCGCCGGCCGGGGCGGTTGCGTGTCGAATATTTGCCGCCAACACCCGTGCTGATCGTCGGCGACGGCCTGCTCCTGCATTTTCACGATACCGAGCTTGGTCAGGTAAACGACTGGCCGATTTTCGACACGCCGCTCGGCGCACTCAGTTCTAACGAGATCAAGTTCAACGATGATCTAGTAGTCACCGACTTTCGCCGGCGCTCAGGCGCGCTCGCCATCACTCTAGTCAAGCGTGAGGATTCCGGCCTTGGAAGCCTCACACTTTTTTTCAGTGAAGCGCCGATGGAGTTCAAACAGTGGAAGGTGATCGACGCGCAAGGGCTTGTGACGACTGTGGCGTTGCTTGACGTCGAGACCAATATCGCGCTCGACAATAGGCTGTTCGTGTTCGACGATCCGCGCGAAGTGCACCAGAACCGGTGAACGGCGGCGGGACAAGCGATGACTGACGCGACGCCGACACCTTTGATCGCGCTTTCGGCCTGCGTGCGCGAAATCGGCATTCACCCGTTCCACGTTGTGGGCGAAAAGTACATCACAGCCGTACGTGACGGCGCGGGCGGCTTTCCGCTGCTTCTTCCGTCGCTCGGCGAAGCTGACGGTCCGGACGAGATTCTGGCGCATGTCGACGGACTTCTGTTTACCGGCAGCCCATCGAATATTGAGCCGCATATTTATGGCGGCCCTCCCAGTGCCGACGGCACTCTCCATGATACCCAGCGCGATTCCGCCACCCTGCCGCTCCTTCGCGCGGCGGTGGCGGTAGGAGTGCCAGTGCTAGCAATCTGCCGCGGCTGTCAGGAGCTCAACGTGGCGCTCGGCGGCACCTTGCACCAGGCGGTGCACGAAGTTGCCGGGCGGCTCGATCACCGCGAAAACAAAAACCTGTCGCGCGAGGCGCAATATGCGCCGGTGCATGGCCTCGATATTGTGGCTGGAGGATTTCTCGCCGGGCTGTGGCCGGACAAGGAAATCGAGGTCAATTCGCTGCACGCCCAGGGAGTCGACCGCCCGGCGCCCGGATTACGCGTCGAGGCGAGAGCGCCTGACGGCCAGATTGAGGCGCTGAGCGGGGCTGAAACTGCAGAATTTTGCCTCGGCATTCAATGGCATCCAGAATGGGAGGTGCGCGATAACGCGTTCTCCATGGCAATATTTTCGGCGTTCGGCGATGCCGCTCGGAATCACGCCCGGCAACGCGCGAAGTATTAACTAGCCATTTATTTAACGCATGGCCTCCCAGATAAGAATACGGATACGGACACCTAACCCCACAACTGGCGGGTCGGCACAAGCCGATCCGCTTCTTCTTTGCCGTCTTTTCATCAACTGCTCATCCGTGAAATACTCTCGCCATCCGGTCTACAAACGGCGTAGCCCAAAACAATAATAATAGGCGGAGGGAGCGTATGGCCTACCGATTGGGCGTCGATGTCGGGGGAACTTTTACCGACCTTTTGTTGATCAACGAAGCAGACTCCTCGTTCCACATCGCCAAAGTTCCCTCGACTCCGGCCGACCCATCGATCGGCGTGCTCGACGGCATGGACCGGGTATGCGGACTGGCCGGCATCGCGGCCGATGAAATCGACCATGTCATGCATGGCAGCACCATCGCCACCAACGCCATTCTCACAGGCCGCGGCGCGCGTGTCGGCCTGGTGACGACCCAGGGCTACCGGCATATTTTACAAATTGCCCGCTCTTTCGTGCCGGGCGGCCTCGGCGCCTGGGTGATATTCAACAAGACGCCGCCATTGGCGCCGTTGAGGCTGACGGTCGAAGCGCGCGAGCGCATTGGCGCCAAGGGCGAGATTGTAGAGCCGCTCGACGAAGACGCGTTGCGCGAAACGCTGCGCCATCTCAAACGCCGTGGGGTCGATGCGCTGACCATTTCGCTGTTCAACTCCTACACCAACGACACCCACGAGCGCGCGGCAGGACGCATCGCCGAGGAGGAATTGCCGGATGTGCCGGTATCGCTGTCTTGCGACGTGATACCGGAGATGCAGGAATATGAGCGCGCCATCACCACGGTTTGCAATTCTTATGTGCGTCCGATCGTCTCGAAATATGTGCGCAATTTGAGCGACGAGTTGAGGCGCCGCTCAAGCGGTGTGAAGCTACATATCCTGCGCTCTGACGGCGGTCTGACACCACCCTCCGGCGCCGAGACTCTGCCAGTAAACCTCCTTATGAGCGGCCCAGCTGGCGGTGTTGCCGGGGCGCTGTGGATTGCCCATCAGGCCGGATTCGACGATCTCTTGACCTTCGACATGGGCGGTACGTCAACCGACGTCTGCCTGATCGAGAGTGGCGTTGCTCAGACAAGGCGCGAAACCACAGTGGGCGATTTGACCGTGCGCGCGTCATCCCTCGACGTGCGCTCTGTCGGCGCTGGAGGCGGTTCGATTGCGCACGTGCCCGAACTCACCAAGGCGCTCCGCGTCGGCCCGGAAAGCGCCGGCGCCGACCCGGGCCCGGCCGCCTACGCCAAGGGCGGCGACCAGCCAACCGTCACCGACGCCAACGTGGTGCTTGGTTATCTGCCCTCTTCGGCGCGACTCGGCGGCGACATGGAAATCGATCACGACAAGGCGAAAGCGGCAGTTGGGCGCATAGCTGAGGCGCTCGGGTTTACCATCGAGCGCGCCGCCCAGGGGATTTACGATATCGTCAATGAAAATATGATCGGTGCGCTCCGACTGGTTTCGGTGCAGCAAGGCAACGATCCTCGCCAGTTTGCGCTTATGGCATTCGGCGGCGCCGGACCGCTGCACGGCAATGCTCTGGCCCGAATTTTAAACTGCTGGCCGGTAATTGTGCCGCCCGGACCGGGCGTGCTGTGCGCCTATGGGGACGCCACCACGCGCTCGCGTGACGAAGCCTCGCGCAGTTTAATGCGGCGTTTCTCGAAGACCAGTGCCGAAGAGGTTGGCAATATATTTGCCGAGCTGAAAGCTACGGCAGCGCGCACTCTCGAGGCCGAGGGAATTCCAGAATCCGAACGCAGCGCCAGCTACGAGGTGGATGTGCGTTATGCCGGCCAGGTGCTGTCGTTGCCCGTGCCGGTCGATATTGCCACCTTCGGCAAAGCCGGTCTGGCGGCGATCGGCGAAAGATTCGATGCCCTGCACGAGAAACTCTACACTTTCAACATCGAGACTGAACGCGAGATTATCAATCTCCGTGCCATTGTGCAGGGGCGGGAGACGTTAGCCAACGCCGGGCGGATTGCAGAAGGCAGCGCCGATGCCGACAATGCGAAACTGGCGGAGGAACGAATCTTCGCCGACGGGGAATGGTGCGAGGCTGGAGTCTACCAGCGCGATCTCCTGAAACGCGGCAATATTATTGCCGGCCCAGCCATCATCACGCAATTGGATTCAACCACACTGATCTTGCCCGGCCATAACGGCGAGATTGATGCGATCGGTAATATTCTAATCCGCCCCTTAGGGCCGAGTTGAGGGAGCGACCACATGCCCGCGACGATCATAGAAACCAATCAAACCCCGTTTACGACCGTCGATGTCGATCCAGTCGACCTCGATATCATCGAGAATGCGCTCAGAAGCGCGCGATTCGAGATGGACGCAGTACTGTTCCGCACCGCCATGTCTCCGGGCATCCGCGAACAGCATGATGAGTTTCCACTTATCGCCAACCGTGATGGCAAGATGGTGGTGGGCCAATACGGCGCTTTTATCCATACTTTTTTGCAAGTCTATGAAGGAGAAATAGAGGAAGGCGATATCTTTCTCACCAATGATCCCTATTCCTGCGACGGCGCTATTAGCCACACGCCGGATTGGCTGGTCCTGCTGCCGATCTTCAAGGAAGGCCGCGTCATTGGCTGGGCCTCGATGTTCGGCCATATGACCGACAATGGCGGGCGCGAGCCGGGCAGCATACCAACCGACGCGCAGCAGATTTTCGAGGAAGGGATTATGATCCCGCCCTTGAAACTCTTCCGAAAGGGTGTCCTGCAAAACGATATTCTCAGTCTCATCCTACACAATTGTCGCATGCCGGAATGGAACCGCAGCGATCTGCATTCATTGATCGCGGGCTGCCGCCTGGCCGCCGGCCGGGTGACCGAGTTGTCGAAACGCTTCGGCGACGATGTCTATTACTCAGCTCTAAACGAACTACTAGAACGCACCCGGCGCGCGGTGCGCGATTTGATCATTGCCAATGTTCCAGAGGAGAAACAGTACTTTGAAGATTGGGTGTGCGACGACGGCTTGGGCATGGGCCCTTACCGCATTGCCTGCTCCATGTGGCGGGAAGGCGAAAAACTGATGATGGATTTCAGCGGGACCGACCCCCAATCCGCCGGCCACATCAATTTCTACTGCAATGAAGAAATGACCAAAATGTATTGCGGCGTATTCATGATTTATCTTGCCGATCCGCAAATATTGTTTAATGACGGCTTTTACGACGTTATGGAAATCATAATACCTAAAGGCTCGCTGCTGCTGCCCCAAAAGCCGGCGGCACTTTCCGGCCGCACACATGCGCTGGCCCGGGTGTGCGATGTGCTAAACGGCCTTTTCGGCCAAGGTAATCCGGACTATCTCTGCGCTGCTGGATTCTCCGCTAGCCCGCACTTTTTCTTCTCTGGCCACAATGAATATGGCGAGTGGTTTCAGCAATATCAAATCGGCTTCGGCGGTATCGCAGGCAAGCCGTCGGGCGATGGCGCAGATGGCCACGCCATGTTCCCAGATTTCATGAATGTGCCGAATGAATTCGTCGAGGCGATGTATCCGCTTAGAATCGAAATTTACGAGGCGATTCCCGATACCGGTGGCGCCGGACTGCACCGTGGCGGCAACGGCATCCACACCGGCTACCGCTTTTTGCGCGAGGGCCAAGTGTCGATCCATGACGATCGATGGTTGACTCACCCGTGGGGTGTCAAGGGCGGCCTGCCAGGCACACGCAGCTCCAAGATTCTCGAGCGCGCCGATGGCACACGCACCATTTTGCCGGCCAAATGTGACCGCATCAAAGTGGTACCAGGCGATATCTTGCATTTTCGCACCTGGGGTGGCGGCGGCTGGGGCGATCCCTTCACGCGCCCACCGGAAAAAGTTCTGGAGGAAGTCGAGGGAGGGTTGGCGACAATTAGAGGGGCGAGGCGCTACGGCGTCGTCATCCTCGAAGCGGACGGCGATTTCATCATAGACGCGAGCGCCACCGAGGCACTTCGCGAAAAAATGATCGCAGACCGCGGCGACGATATTCCGCTGTTCAACAAAGGTGGCGTTTTGTCCGAGTTGATCGCCCGCTGCGAGGAAGACACCGGGCTCGCCCCGCCGTCGCCGCCGGTGTTCCCGAGCTGGGTACAGAGGGAGCTGTCGGCAGAGTAGGCGGGCTGCCATCAACTTAATAAATTGGCTTAGCAGGAAATGAAAGACAAGAAACCATGCGTATCTGCACTTGGAACGTGAATTCCGTCCGTATTCATACCGAGCATGTCGAGCGTTTGCTCAGCGAACAGCAGCCCGATCTTCTCTGCCTACAAGAAATCAAGGTGGTAAACGAATTGTTCCCGCCGGGGTTAGGTGAAGCACTCGGTTATCACCACCAGCTAATCCACGGGCAAAAGGCGTATCACGGCGTCGCCATTCTTTCGCGCCTGCCGTTCACGCACAGCGAGACACGCCAATGGTGCGACAAAGAGGATGCGCGCCATGCCTGGGTGACTGTGAGAGCCAAGGACGGCAAAACCTTCGAGCTGCATAATTTTTACGTGCCCGCCGGCGGCGATATCCCGGACCCGGAAAAAAACGAAAAATTTTTCCACAAGCTGCAATTTCTCGACGAAATAGCAACGTGGTTCGCGGAACGGCGCAAGAAATCAAATCGCTTCGTGCTGGTCGGTGACCTAAATGTGGCACCGCTCGAAAACGATGTGTGGTCGCACAAGCAGCTGTTGAAAGTGGTTAGCCACACACCGGTGGAGGTGGCAGCGATGGCGCGGGTCTATGACTCGCACGATTGGGTCGATGCTATCCGCCACTTCGTGCCCGAGGAACAGCAGATTTTTTCTTGGTGGAGCTACCGTGCGCGCGACTGGGAAATTTCAAACCGTGGGCGGCGGCTCGACCATATATGGGTAACGCCTGCGCTGAAGGATTCGCTCGTCTCGGTGGCGGTGGTCAAAGAAGTGCGCGGCTGGACCAAGCCGTCCGACCACGCGCCAGTTATTGTCGACCTGAATTTATAATAATTCTGCGATAGTTCAGTGAATTTCACCGGCCTCTGCAAACGCCTTCTCGATCATATCGACGGAAAAATT
>CAYPSQ010000024.1:0-18076 GCA_964413115.1 uncultured Rhizobiaceae bacterium
AACCCCAAAATGTTGTTGCCATCTCAATTTGAACGGCGTAACTTGGCTTTCTGTCGAGATGCTGCGTTACTAAACTATTTAGACCCAACATCTCGAAGTATTTGAACCGAAAGAGTTTATTCGACCTAGATCGGAAAACCGGATCGGAACGAAACGATAGTCGATAATGGGCGAGAGTTTGTTGGGGAGGCGAGATTATGCGCATAGAGCGGGTCTTCACTGTTGACGGCCAATCGCCGTACAACGACGTGGAGTTTCGCAAGACGAAGAGCGAAATTCGGCATCCCGATGGCTCCATCGTCTTCGCACAGAACGATATCGAAGTGCCGAGCGCTTGGTCGCAGGTAGCTTGCGATGTGCTAGCCCAGAAATATTTTCGCAAGGCCGGAGTGCCAAGCCACCTGCGCGCAGTTAAGGAAGAAAGCGTCCCCCGCTGGCTATGGCGCTGCGAGGCCGACGACGCGGCGCTTGAAAGCGTCAATCCCGCTGAGCGCGATACCGGAGAATCCTCCGCCAAGCAGGTATTTGACCGCTTGGCTGGTACCTGGGCCTATTGGGGCTGGAAAGCCGGATACTTCGACGCCGAATCTGACGCCCACGCTTTCTATGACGAATGCCGTTTCATGCTGAGCCGACAGATGTGCGCGCCTAATTCACCGCAATGGTTCAATACCGGCTTGCATTGGGCATACGGTATCGACGGGCCAGCGCAGGGGCATTATTACGTCGACTTCGAAACTGGCGAGACCAAACCCTCTCTTTCGGCCTATGCTCACCCGCAACCACACGCCTGCTTCATTCAAAGCATCCAAGACGATCTCGTTAATGAAGGCGGGATCATGGATCTTTGGGTGCGCGAGGCCCGTCTCTTCAAATACGGCTCTGGTACCGGCACTAATTTCTCAAACTTGCGTTCGGACGGCGAATCCTTAAGCGGCGGCGGCCACTCTTCTGGCCTGATGAGCTTCCTAAAAATTGGTGACCGCGCGGCGGGCGCAATTAAATCAGGAGGCACCACGCGTCGTGCAGCCAAAATGGTGATCGTCGACATCGATCACCCAGACGTTGAGAAATTCATCAACTGGAAAGTGGCGGAAGAGCAAAAGGTCGCCGCTCTAGTTACTGGTTCGAAGCTTGCGAACAAGCATTTGAACGCGATTATCCAAGCATGCCACTTGGGCGATGGAGAAGCTCGTTTTGATCCAAAATCGAACTCAGCGCTACGCAAGGAAATTACGGCCGCCCGCAAATCGATGATTCCGGAAAACTACATCCACCGCGTCATCCGTTTGGCGCAACAGGATTATCAGTCCATCGATTTCCAAATCTACGATACAGATTGGCAGTCAGAAGCCTATGTGACCGTGTCGGGGCAAAACGCAAACAACACGGTGCGCGTGACTAACGCCTTCCTCGAAAGCGTGCAGAGTGGCGGCGATTGGGAGTTGATCCGACGCAAGGACGGTAAGGTCGCGAAAACCGTTAAGGCGAGCGCCCTTTGGGATCAAATTGCTCTGGCCGCCTGGTCTTCAGCCGACCCGGGTGTGCAGTACGACGACACCATCAATGAATGGCACACTTGCCCGGTGGATGGGCGTATTAACGCGTCCAATCCTTGTTCTGAATATATGTTCCTGGATGATACCGCGTGCAATCTGGCCTCACTTAATCTCCTCACCTTCCAGACTAAGGAAGGTGGCCTCAAGATCACAGAATTTGAACACGCGGTGCGGCTGTGGACTATTACGTTAGAAATTTCGGTCCTGATGGCACAATTTCCGTCGCGGGAGATCGCCCAACGCTCCTATGACTACCGCACCCTGGGCCTCGGGTTCGCCAATATCGGCGGATATTTGATGTCGAGCGGTATCCCCTATGACAGTCCGCGTGGTCGCGCCATCTGTGGCGCCATCAGCGCGCTTATGTCTGGTACCGCATATGCGACATCGGCCGAAATGGCGGGACAATTTGGAGCGTTTCCTCGCTTTAAGGCTAACCGCGAAGACATGCTGCGCGTCATCCGCAATCACCGCCGCGCATCGCAAAGCCATTCTGAAGGCTATGAGAATCTGTCGGTTTCACCTTCGCCACTTGATATCGGAAATTTGGCCGATGATGCACTGGCAACTGCCGCTAAAACCTCCTGGGACAAAGCCTTGGAACTCGGTGAAGCAAATGGCTTCCGTAATGCGCAAGTCAGCGTTATAGCACCGACCGGAACCATTGGCCTGATCATGGATTGCGATACTACCGGGATCGAACCGGATTTCGCGCTAGTCAAGCATAAGACGCTGGCTGGCGGGGGGTATTTCCGCATTATCAATCGGTCAGTGCCGCGCGCGCTCGACGTGTTGGGTTATAGTGATGAAGAATGCGACGAAATTGCGCGTTACGCCACTGGGCACGGCACGCTCGTCGGTGCGCCGGCGATCAATCACGATAGCCTCGCCGAAATTGGTTTTACAAAACCTGTATTAGATAACTTGGAACAGGCACTTGGCACCGCATTTGAGTTACGCTTCGCCTTCAATAAATGGACCCTGGGTGAAGAATTCTGCCTCAACGTGTTGAACCTAACTCAAAGGCAGATCAACAATCCTGTCTTCGATTTTCTGCCTGAAATGGGTTTCAGCGATTCGGATATTGCAACAGCCAATCTATATTGCTGCGGTGCAATGACACTCGAAGGCGCGCCACATCTCAGGGAAGAACACCTCCCCGTATTCGACTGCGCTTCTCCTTGCGGCCGGTTCGGGACCCGCCATCTTACGGCGGAGAGCCACATCCGCATGATGGCGGCGAGCCAGCCATTTATTTCTGGTGCGATCTCAAAAACAATTAATTTACCGGCAAATGCCGCGGTCGAGGACTGCACCAACGCCTATTTGCTTTCCTGGCGGCTCGGTCTCAAGGCCAACGCGCTCTACCGGGACGGTTCAAAATTGTCACAACCGCTTAGCGTGTTGGCGCTCGGTGATGAGCTGGATGAAGAGATCGAAGAACAACCTCAAGCCGTTCGTACGGTCAAAGTAACCGAGCGGATTGTCGAACAAGTGTTCTTGCACGAAGGCAAGCGACGGCGGCTGCCGGACCGCCGTAAGGGATATACCCAGAAAGCGATAGTCGGCGGACATAAGATTTATCTGCGCACCGGCGAGTTTGAAGACGGCAATCTTGGGGAAATTTTTCTCGATATGCACAAGGAGGGTGCGGCCTTCCGCAGCCTGATGAACAATTTCGCCATCGCAATTTCTATCGGCCTACAATATGGAGTGCCGCTTGAGGAATACACCGATGCCTTCACTTTTACCCGCTTCGAACCGGCGGGCATGGTGCAGGGCAACGAGGCGATCAAGATGAGTACATCCATTCTTGATTACATATTCCGCGAGTTGGCGATCTCCTATCTTGGGCGCAGCGATCTGGCGCACGTCGAAGCGACTGATCTGTTGCCGGATACTATCGGGCGGGGAGAGTCCGAGAATGATCCACCCACGTATGTTGACGATGACTCCCGCAGTGGCAGCGTGCAGGGATTTGCTGCGGCACTCAGCAGCAATGGAACCAGCGCCGGCTATGTGCGCAGTAATCTAATGGTGGTAAACGGCGGCGTCTCGACCCCTGATGGCACGTCCGCAAGTCACCTTAGAACTGTCACCGACAACGGTGTCGAAGTGAAAAGCTTCGCCGGCGCGGCAGCGGCGGCGGCCGTCGACCCGGCCCAGCAAGCAGCTGTGGAAAACGATCCTGAGCTGGAACAGATTCGCCGAGCGCGCCTCAGAGGATATGAGGGTGAGGACTGCGCCGAATGCGGCAATTTTACACTGGTGCGAAACGGCACCTGTATGAAATGTGACACCTGTGGCTCTACCAGTGGTTGTTCCTGACGGCCGCCATCTCCCCGGCTAAGACCACTGGAACTCATGGGGTGCGCACAACGCGCACCCCATTTTTCTTTATGCAATTTTTTATTTCGTAGGTTCGGCCTAAAACAGGGGACATCATGCGGATTAGCAAGTTTTCCGCGCTTACCTTCGATTGCTACGGAACGCTAATCGATTGGGAACGAGGCATGCTTTCGGCTTTGACGCCGTGGTACGAGCGGTCAAATTTAGATGTGGATGAAAACATATTACTGGCCTCCTATGGGCGCCATGAAACCGCCATACAGCAGGAACAGCCCGGGCTGCCATATAATACCGTCGTGGGAACCGTACTTGGACGAATTGCCGACGAGTTCGGCATTCCGGCCCAGCAAAATGAAATGCAGGATTTTGGCGATTCAGTCGGGCTTTGGCCGTCTTTTGCTGATAGCCGAGACGCACTCGCCTATCTTGGGCAACATTTCAAGCTTGTCGCAATCACGAATGTGGACAACGCCTCCTTCGCCCGCACCCATCAATCGCTTGGCGATCCGTTTCACGTGATCGTTACCGCCGAAGATGTGGGCAGCTATAAACCCGCGCTAGAAAATTTTCATTTCGCTTTTGAACGCCTCTCTGAATTGGAAATAGCCCGTGACGAAATCCTCCACGTGGCTCAAAGCCTGTATCACGATATCGCGCCAGCCAAAGCACTGGGCCTCGCCAACGTATGGGTGGACCGGCAAACCGGACGGGGCAAGGGTATGACGCCAACTACCGACGTACGGCCTGATTTGCGGGTGGCTAGCTTGGAGGAGTTGGTAGCAGTTCATCGCGCCGAACATTAGCTCGCCATGTGTCAAACTTTTTTATAATTGGCCATCATTTTGGCCATTCACCGGAGGCGATGTGGCCACCGGTGATCGGATTCACCACGCGGCCAATTAAGCAACTGTCTTCCCACGTCATCAGCAGGCAGTCACGCGGTCAGTGTCCCACAAATGCGTGGAGATGATGCCCCCCGAAGACGCCGCGGATTCAACCTCGACGGAAACCGAAGTCATATTTCGTTAAGGGGAACGGCCAGTCGCTAACCCGAACCCTCCTCCGAGCTTTCATCGATTTCTTTTACCGCTAACTTCTTTTTCGGCAGATCAAGACGCAAGCTCAATTCCTTCAAATGTTTCTGGGCTGCCGGCGCTGGGGCGCCCATCATTAGGTCCTGCGCCATCTGGTTGAATGGGAACATGATGATTTCACGAATATTGGGCTCATCCGCCAGTAGCATGACGATGCGGTCGATACCTGGTGCGATGCCGCCATGCGGAGGTGCGCCATACTGGAAAGCCTGATAGAGCGCGCCAAAACGGGTCTCAACTTCCGATTTTTCATAGCCAGCAATCTCGAACGCCTTGACCATAACATCAAGGCGGTGGTTTCTGATTGCGCCGCTCGAAAGTTCGACCCCGTTGCAGACGATATCGTACTGCCAAGCGAGAATATCGAGGGGGTCTTTGTTTTCAAGCGCTTCCAGCCCGCCCTGGGGCATGGAAAACGGATTATGGCTGAAGCCGATGCCCCCGCTTTCCTCGTCACACTCAAACATTGGGTAGTCAACAATCCAACAAAAGCGAAAACATCCCCCCTCGATCAAGTCAAGTTGATGCGCTAACTCGACCCGAACTGCACCCGCATAGCGAGCGGCGAGATCTTCTTTATCGCAACTAAGAAACAAGGCATCACCATCGCTCAGGCCAGAAGCTTCTTTTAATTTCTGGATAACATCATCGGGGATGAACTTGGCTATCGGTCCCTTGCCTCCACCTGCCTCGAAGACGATGTAACCGAGCCCGGGAGCGCCCAGCGCCTGAGTAAACTCGATCAACTTGTCAAAAAAACTTCTCGGCCTGTTCGCCACGCCGCGCGCTGGAATACCGCGCACCACGCCGCCTTTCGCAATCACCCCCTTAAAGGCCTTGAACGCCACCTCCTCCAAAGCGAAATATTTGGTCACATCGACTATTTCGGTGGCGATTCGCAGGTCCGGCTTATCGCTACCATAACGCAACATCGCATCGGAATAAGCCAGGCGAGGAAACGGCAACGGCGTTACGTCACGATCTGAAAACTCGGTAAAAATGTCATGCATGACAGGTTCGACTGCAGCGAATACATCCTCCTGCTCGACAAAAGCCATTTCAATATCGAGTTGATAGAATTCCCCGGGAGAGCGATCGGCGCGCGCATCTTCATCTCGAAAGCACGGAGCAATCTGAAAATAACGGTCAAAACCCGAACACATTATTAACTGCTTGAATTGCTGCGGTGCCTGCGGGAGAGCATAAAACTGTCCAGAATGCATTCGACTCGGCACAAGAAAATCGCGGGCGCCTTCGGGCGAACTCGCCGTCAATATCGGCGTCTGAAACTCGGTAAAGTCCTGTTCGATCATGCGCCGGCGGATACTCGCAATAATCTCGCTTCTCAGCATCATATTGCGATGCATGCGCTCCCGTCGGAGGTCAAGAAACCGGTAACGCAGGCGCGATTCCTCACCATATTCATGTTCACCATGAACCGGGAGCGGCAACGTCTCAGCCTCGTTTTGGATTTCCACTTCGCGAATGCGCATCTCTACTTCACCCGTCGGCAAGCGCTTGTTAATCGTCTCCGCGTCGCGCCGAACGATCGCGCCCAAAACCGTCAAAACGGTTTCAGCTCTTAAATTTTGCGCCGCCTCAAACATTTCATGATCGGCCTCGACAACGCACTGAGTCACTCCGTAATGATCGCGCAGATCGACGAATACGAGGTGCCCGTGATCACGAACCCGATGCACCCACCCGGATAGCCGCGCGACCTCACCGACATGTTCGGCGCGTAATTCGTTGCATGTGTGGCTTCTGTAGCGATGCATTCTTAACGGCTCCTAATTAGACCGCGGTTAGACCTGTTTAGTCCGGTGACGGCGGGCGAGAAAGCACATGGATGTAGCCCGTTTGTCAAGGCTTCCGCGCAACGCACTGGTCGAATCGGTTGCTTTGCGGTAAACACGGAAATACCCCATGGCGCGACAATTTATATACATCCTTGTTTTCATTTTTGTAGGTCTTCCGGCCTTTGCTGAAGAGCGTTCAGCGGCATTTTTGGAGGCCGCCAAGGCTGGGGACACCGACGCTCTGCATACATTTTTGGCCGAGGGCGTGGACATCCATGTGTCCGATTGGGCGGGGTGGCCAGCGCTAAATTGGGCAGCCTTGATGTTGCGCAACGACAGCATCGAACTATTGCTCGATTCAGGCGCCAACATCGAATATTTGGCCAAGGGAGGAAAAAATAGCGGCCGCCCCTTGATGATGGCCTCAAAGAAATATCGTGGGCTACAAACGGTAAGACTACTCGTCGCGCGTGGCGCCGATGTCAACGGCGTGGATCAGTATGGCCGCACTGCGCTGATCATGGCCGCGCGGTACGGGCGCACTGAAATTATTCGCTTTTTACTTTCCCGTGGCGCTA
Source organism: uncultured Rhizobiaceae bacterium (assembly GCA_964413115.1). GTDB lineage: Bacteria > Pseudomonadota > Alphaproteobacteria > UBA828 > UBA828 > PTKB01. The sequence continues at coordinate 7,380 of CAYPSQ010000024.1, forward strand.
ACCCGAACGCAGAGAGCATCATGCAAAAATGGAAGAATCCAATGATTGCAGCCAAATTGCGTGGTCACGACGAAGCGGTGGCGTTATTGCAGGAAGCCGGAGCAGCGAAATGACCGGTATCACTGTCATCACGGAGAGTGCCCTGCTGGCTGAATATTGCGCTGGTTGGAAGAAAGCGGCCTATATTACGGTAGATACCGAGTTCATGCGTGAGCATACATATTGGCCTAAGCTCTGTCTGGTCCAAGTAGGCGGACCAGACGAATCGGTGATCATTGACCCGATGGCCGAAGGTGTCGATCTCACCCCTTTATATAATATTCTCACCGACCAAAATGTTTTAAAGGTATTTCACGCAGCCCGGCAGGACGTCGAATTATTCTATCATCTGACCAAGCATGTACCTTCCCCACTGTTTGATACGCAAGTTGCCGCAATGGTGTGTGGGTTTGGCGATTCAGTCGGCTATGAGAAACTTGCTGCCCGACTCGCCGGTGCCCAGATAGATAAGACTTCCCGATTCACTGATTGGGCCCGTCGCCCGCTCACCGATCGTCAGCTTATTTATGCGGTGGCAGATGTAAGCCATTTGCGGCCTATTTACGACAAACTCTCCGCTCAATTGGAAAGTAATGGCAGGCGAAGCTGGATCGATGAGGAGATGAAAATTCTTACCAGCCCCTCAACTTATGAAAACGACCCTGGGAACGCCTGGCTACGAATTAAGGTGCGCAATGGCAAGCCCCGCTTCCTAGCGAACTTGCGCGAGATCGCAGCCTGGCGAGAGAAAGAAGCCCAGCGCCGTGACGTGCCGCGCAATCGTATCATCCGAGAGGAAGCTCTAACCGAGATCGCGGCCAGCGCACCCACTAGCGTCGAAGAGCTGGCCAGGGTGCGCGCCATCAACCAAAAACTCGCGGAGGGAGAAATGGGGCGCGCGATTTTAAAAGTCATTCAGCATGCCCTATCGCTGGAAACGGAGAGTTATCCATCCGTGCCCAAGCATGTCGAAAAACCGATTGGCTTAGCGCCCCTTATGGATCTCCTGAAGGTGTTGTTAAAAATGCGCTGTGAACAATCGGGTGTGGCGCAAAAATTAGTTGCCACGGTCGGCGATTTGGAGCGATTTGCCTCTCATGACAAAAATTCGCCACTGCTCAGAGGTTGGCGACGAGAGCTTTTTGGTGAACTTGCGCTCGCGATGACCGACGGCCGTGTCGCGCTGACGGTTTTGAACGGCCAGGTTCAGGTTATTCCGCAGGATGCGGCAGCGGCAAAGCTGACAGCTCCGCCTAAACGGCCCAAGCGCCCACGTCAACGCCCGAAGCACAGAAATTCAGGGTAGAACGACGAAATGCACGCCGATAAATCCACCGAGTAATCGAGCTGCGATATTAAGGAATCGCCCTTAGTTTGGTGCGTTCCGCACTGCTCTGTGCTGGCATACTCGGCGGCGCCATGAAGGCGTTATGGACATTGAACCTCTCCCCGTGCTTCCCAATACGCGAATACTCACCGTCCATTCCTAGCTCCCAACTTTGATCTGTATCCTTCAAATTGAAGTTCATAATCTGTTCCACGAGTTGGGCTCGAACATTTTTGTTGAGAATCGGGACTAGAACTTCGACCCGCCAATCGAAATTTCGCGGCATCCAATCCGCTGAAGATAAGAACACTTTGGCCTTGGGCGAAGGCAAGCCGTGTCCAGCGCCGAAGCAGACGACGCGCGCATGTTCTAGGAAACGCCCAACAATGCTCTTAACGCGGATGTTTTCGGACAATCCCTGCACTCCTGGGCGCAGACAACAGACGCCACGTACCACCAGGTCTATGGATACACCAGCCTGAGATGCGCGATACAGCGCGTCGATGACCTCACCGTCGACCAACGAGTTGAGCTTTGCCCATATTATAGCCGGCCGGTTGGCGCGAGCGTGCGCGATTTCGTCCTCGATCAAAGATAATATTTCATCGCGCAGATCGATTGGGGCGACGGCCAAGCGTTCAAATTTGTCTGGCCGTGCACCGCCCGTAAGATAATTGAACAAATAGGCCGCGTCACGGCAAAGCGCCGGATCGCAGGTAAAGAAGGAAAGGTCTGCATATACCTTTGCTGTGATCGGGTGATAATTACCGGTACCAAAATGAACGTAGCTGCGAATACCTTCCGCCTCACGTCGCACGACTAACGACGCCTTCGCATGAGTTTTTTTATCGAAGAAACCATATATGACCTGGGCGCCGGCGCGCTCCAAATCCCGCGCCCATTTGATATTTGCCTCCTCGTCAAAGCGGGCGTTCAGCTCAACCAGAGCGGTAACTGATTTTCCGGCTTCCGCCGCTTCAATCAGGGCGTTCACGATGGGAGATTCATCACTGGTGCGATAAAGTGTCTGTTTGATCGCCACCACATCGCTGTCACGCGCCGCCTGATTGAGAAACTGCACCACCATCTCAAAACTTTCGTATGGATGATGCAGAAGCAAATCTTTGGAGCGGATTGCCGAGAAACAATCGCCGCCGTGTTCCCTGACACGCTCTGGAAATCGCGCGTGATACAGGGGGAACATTAGATCAGAGCGGCCACACGCGATTAGCGCTGCGGTGTCCGCCATACCCAAAAGACCATCGACTTTGACAATGCCTGAGCTATCCACCGCCAAACTGCCGGCGACAAAATCGAGCAGCCCTTGGGCAATTCCGTCGTTGACTTCCAGACGGATTACATTGCCGCGGCGGCGCTTCTTGAGAGCGGATTCAAATACGCGGACCAAATCCTCTGCTTCCTCCTCCAATTCGATATCGCTGTCGCGGAGAATTCGAAATTGGCCCACTTTAACAATCGAAGACCCGACGAAAAGGCGCTCGAGAAACTGCTCGACAAGCTGCTCAAGCGGCAAATAGCGCAAGGCCTGTCCAGGGCGTGGCGGAAGCGAGATAAATCGGTCAACTCCAGCAGGCAGAGGTACGAGTGCCGGGCGTGCCGAACCATTTCGTAACTGTTTTAGTTCCAATACCAGTGCAAAGCCAAGATTGGGGATAAATGGAAAAGGATGTGCAGGATCAATGGCGAGGGGCGTTAAGACCGGAAACAGACGATTCATGAAATACTGTTCTGCCCACTCGCGGTCCACTTCATCTAATTTATCAAAATCTGAAACTAAAACACCGGCGCCGCCAAGCAGACCCTGTAATTCGTGCCAACAACTTTGCTGCCTCGCCATCAATTCTCCTGCCTGCGAATTGACCGCTTCCAACTGTTGCCTAGGCGTCAACCCGTCCTGGCTGAGTTGCCTTACATCCGCGTTCACCTGTCCGTGCAATCCAGCGGCGCGCACCATATAAAATTCGTCCAGGTTAGACGCCGAAATGGAAAGAAATCGCACGCGCTCTAATAGCGGATGCGCTTCGTTCTCAGTTTCCTCTATTACGCGTTCGTTAAACGCCAACCAGGAAAGCTCACGGTTGATATAGCGCTCCCCCTCAGAAAACGCTTGTGGTTGGATATCAGTGGCGCTGTTTGTCTGCTCTTCCATTTCCGTTACTCTATCCCAGGCCTCAGGCGGCAATAGCCCGACTAATAGCGAACCATTCTAGCATGCGCCTCGCTGGTCGCAATTTATAGCCCTTCTGTCTCAACAAGCGCTAACCTTGCTAAAGGTATTGTTACCTGACGCTGTTCCGCTAGCGCGAGGCGATCTATCTCAGCTGCAATGTCGCGGGCAGCAGCAAAAGAACGTTCCATTCTGGCCAGCAGAAACGAGATAATGTCTTCGCCCACCGGCAATTGCCTATCCTCAAACATTTTCCGCATGGCGGCGCCCAATACCACATCGTCAGGATCGGCAATTGAAATTGCCGGCATAGCGCGAAGACGAGAGAGAATATCCGGGAGACGAAACCCCATTTGTGCCGGCGCCTCAATCGCGGTGAATAGAATGTGACCGTCTCTTTCGCCCATTAAATTATAAAGGTGCAAGAGCGTGTGCTCCGGGACAGCGGCATTGATATTTTCTATGATCAACGCTGGGGCGTCTAAAATTATCTCCGCCGCATCCTTTCCGCGAAGCGACGTTGCAGCAATCTTAACAGCCCCACTCCGGGCCCCCCAAATTTCTGCCAAATGTGTTTTTCCGCATCCAGGCGATCCGTAAAAAGAAAGGCCGGTCGCGGGCCAATTAGGCCAGCGGTCTATCCAGAGCAGCGCATTTTCGTTACATGGCGCAGCGATAAAATCTTTTCGGCCCAGCGCTGTTCGATGGCCAAGGTCGAGCGGAATTTGAACAGGCTCACGCCTTTGCTTAGGCATCTACTCTAGGGTTGCTGCGTTTTGGAAACTTCGTCTGTCTTGGCTGTCTCCTCGTCGCCAAGATAAATTTTGCTCTCGAGATATTGGCCAATGCCAAAGCGAATAATAACGCCCATCAATGCCGCGACGGGTAGCGCAATCAGCATGCCGACAAAGCCGAACAGGGTACCACCACCTAGAACCGCAAAGATGACCCAAACCGGATGCAGTCGAATGCGGTCACCCACCAGCTTAGGCGTAAGAATCATGCCTTCAGCGAGTTGGCCAATAATAAAAATACCGGCGACGACGGCAATCCTCCAACCCTCATCAAATTGGAGAAATGCTAATCCGACGCAAATTATAAGGCCGCCCAACGACCCAAGATAAGGCACGAACGACAGGAGTCCGGCAGCTAAGCCGATCGCCAAGCCAAATTGAAGTCCCGCGATACTTAGGGTCGCTGCGTAAAAGATGCCCAGTATGATGCACACCATTCCAGTGCCGCGAATAAAACCGGAGAGCGTGCTGTCCATGATGCGTGTCTGCTCGCGAATGGTCTCGGCCTGCGCTTTTGGCAACCAAGTATTCAAGCGAGCTACAATCGAATCCCAATCGCGCAACAAATAAAATGTGACAACAGGTGTGATGACCAACAAGGCAAGCAGGTTCACCAGCGCCATGCCGCCAGCCCAGACATTTCCCAGCATGCCAAGGACTATCTGTGCCGCACGCTCAGAAAACTGCTCTATCATCGCGTCGGCACGATCCGTCTGCTCCGTATCCAACTTATTCGTCCAACGCTCGATCACGGGCTCGGCCCACCCGCGAACAGATTGAAAATAATCCGGCAGGTTGCCGAGAAAATCGACGATTTGCCCCTGTAATAGCGGCACCGCGAATATCAGAAACAGAACGACCACGATCGTAAATGCGGCCGTAATAATAGTAGTCGCAAGGGTTCGGGAGAGGCCCGCCTTTTCGAGTCGATCAGCAACAGGGTCGAGAAAATAGGCTACTGCAATTCCGGCCACGAACGGCAGCAGGATACTTTGAAATAGCACGAGCAAAATGATCACAACAGTGAGCACCGCCAGCCAAATTCCAGCAAAAGTACGAATGTTCATTGTCATAGAATCATAGGTATCATGGCTCTATAAATTTTTCTCGTTCGGCTCACTCTGCCCGGCATTGCCGTCAGTCTGCAACACCCAGTCGCCAGATTCGAGGTTTAGGCCGAGATTTGACTGTGCAAGACCCAGCATTAATTGTTCTCTCTCGCCAAAATAGCGGAGCAACACATTGGCTTGACCACGCGACAATGTAGCCAAATCTACACTGACAACCACCGCCAATTCACGCAATTGGCGTCGCGTTTCGACCCAATCCGCTAGAGAGTTTATCGGCACCATAATCTGCATCTCGCTTTCACGACCGAAGCGCAATATATTGGCCTGCTTCCAGGTACTTTCTATATGTGCCACGACACGCCGCACCGCGCGCGCTAAAAGGTTCTCCCTGCTTTCACTTTGCGCGCCGCGCAACAGCTCACTCGTTGTTGATTCCGTGGTTGCCCCGAGCCGATGGATGATCAGTCGCAAACTTGCGCCTTCCACCGGCCCGCGGACAGGACGGCTGTTCGATTCGCCGGTTTCTCCAGCATGGTCCACTGGGACGTCGTTGGCGTCGCTGACGCTCGCACCGTCAACATCGAGATCGTTTTCCAATGCCGGACCGGGAATATCCAGAACGGCCGAGGAAACCACGACTTCTCGGGTACCGTAACGTTCGGCCAAGCCTAAAAGCGCTTTGTGCGACGGCGCCAAGGCCTCGGCGACCTCGATTGCGGCCATGTCCATAACGTCTCCGAGCGGCAGGATTAACGGAACCAGCCCCTCGTTAGCCGGGCGCGCTAACCATGCAGTGCGCCAGTCACCCGGTTCGAACCACAAGGTCGCGCCGTCACCGTCATCAAATACCGGTACCACAAGGACGTCGTTACTCCGGGTCTCGGCAAAACGAATTTTGCGCTGTTGTAGCAATTTTCTAACCAGGTTTTTATTAAAGTAAACTATTATATTAGCTCTATATCTTATTGAAGATACGAGTTCTTTATTTATTTCATAACCATCAACTAAGGCCGCGATTTGAGTGGTTTCGAGAACTGGCAGGAGCACCAGGTCTTCCGTCAAAACGAGGCGGCGGAGGAGCCGCTCCAAGGCCTGTTTTTGGCCGTTTTCCAAGGCCACAGAGCGCGCTTCTGCAGCGGAATTTGCGGAAGAATCTACCGCGAGATCGCGTACTGTGTATATCGAATCCGCTTTCACGGCGCCTGCCGATAGCGTGATACAAAGGGCGAGTAAACCAGCAAAAATGGTAACTCTCCCCATAGTTTGCGGCTGAAACATTACAGAACGCCCTGACATAAAGTATGTTGCGAGTATGCGGCCATCTCAGGGAAGTGCTCCCTTGAAAAGCGGAATACAATAACATGAGCAGGCGAAGTAACGATAGCGCAGGTGAGCGCGAAAGTCCGGTGACGCAACTAAAACTCGCTGTATTGATATCTGGCAGTGGAACCAACTTACAGGCACTGATCGACGCGTGCGCCAAGGCCAACTATCCAGCGAGCATTTCACTAGTAATCTCTAATATTGAAAAAGCCGCCGGCCTAGCGCGTGCTAAACGGGCCAATATACCCTCCCTGGTAATCCGCCATACGGATTTTCGCGAACGCAGGGCATTCGATGACGCCCTCTCCGCAGCGCTTAAGGCGGTAGATGTCGACCTGATCTGTCTGGCCGGGTTCATGCGTGTTCTCGGACAGCCATTTGTCGACCAATGGCAAGATCGAATCATCAACATTCACCCTGCCCTACTACCAGCTTTCATAGGCTTGCACACCCATAGACGTGCTCTGGAAGCTGGCGTGCGCATCACTGGCTGTACGGTTCACTACGTGCGCGCCGAGGTCGATGTCGGACCAATTATCGCCCAGGCCGCCGTTGCTGTCTTGCCTGGCGACAACGAGGAAAGCTTAAGCCAACGGGTCTTGAAACAAGAGCATCGACTTTATCCGCTGGCGGTTGAACTTATTGCCCGCGGACACGTACAGATAGAAGGCGGAAACACCCACCTGGAAAGCGCTTGGGCCAGCGATGACGCCGCGCTGATCAATCCCCGGCCAGTGACCGAAAAACAGAAGGGGCCCTGAGGCGAGACGCCAGCGAGCCTAAATTGTCTATGCAACCGAGTTTAACTTGCGTTCTCGGCGAAGGTCTCGGCGACACCGACGACACGAGCGCCAATTGGAACAAACGCTTTATTTACCGTCTTCACGATCATCTCGGTAATCTTGGTTGTTTCAGACATATAGTTCTCGAAGGAGCTGCGCGCCTGATCAGCTTGCAGTTCCGCCGCATCGCTAACATTCTTGGCAAAAAATACAACTTCAGCCGCAGCACCATTGCGTTCAAATGCAGTTTTGGCAAAAGCTAGCCGAGCCTGATTAACGGGACCGAAATCTTGCGCCGCGGTACTTGAGGTGGCAACGAATGCTTTCATGTTTTCGCGCCCTCCGCACTAGGCGCCGAATTCAATAGCGGGACCATTCCACAACTCAGAGCGCGGGTGATTGCTGGCGCGGCCAATAATCAATTGAGGTGCGGCCAAGTTGGCGCCAACTCGGCCGCGCACAATTTTCTCTATGCGACCGCCCATATCATCAATGCGGGAGGTATCATCGATCTCACCTACGAGTGGAAAAGCGGTTACGAGCACGACAAGGAGATGGCCCATACCGTGCGCATTTACGAAATCACGATGGAATTTTTTGACCAGGCCAAGCGTGGGGACTAACCCTCCAGCGAAATTGGAGAAGATATAGCGCGAGAACTTCTGGGCACCCATGGCCCGGCGGTTGACGAAATGACATAGGCAGGGCATTTATCCGCCGGCGCTGGTTCATGCACAATTACCCGCAAGAAAAGAAACGCAATGAAACTTGTCACATATGAAATTGCCGACGAAGTACGCTTGGGCGTCATCGACCCCCAAGGCGGCATGATCTATCCTCTCAGCGAGAGCAATACCGCGTACGGAAATGACATGGTAGAGCTCATAAAGCAGCACACTAGGCTCAACTCCTCTCTACAATTAGAGCCCTCCGGAATCGCGCTGGAGAACGTAAACTTACTCGCGCCCATTCCACGCCCAACCAAAAATATTTTTTGCGTCGGTAAAAATTATTTTGAACATGCCCAGGAATTTTCACAAAGCGGTTTCGACGCGACGAGTAAGCGTGGCGATAACGTTCCGGACGATCCAATAATTTTTACCAAAGCGCCGACGACTGTTACTGCGCCTGGCGATGACGTGCCATGCCATAGCGCACTAAGCGGACAATTGGATTATGAAGCTGAACTCGCAGTCATCATCGGCCAAGGTGGGAGCCTAATTAGAAAGGCCGAGGCCTTTAACCACGTCTTTGGCTACACAATAGTCAATGACGTGACGGCCCGCGATCTGCAACTAAAGCATCGTCAATGGTTCATTGGAAAATCTCTAGATGGTAGCTGCCCGATGGGCCCCTGGATCTCGAGTGCCGACGAGGTAGACGCAGAGAATCTTTCAATCCGTTGCTGGATAAATGGGGAGTTACGTCAGAATGCGAATTCGCGAGACCTTATATTTGACATTCCGACTTTGATCGAAACGATTTCCGCCGGCATTCGTTTACAACCAGGTGATATTATCTCCACGGGCACACCTTCAGGTGTTGGTATCGGATTCGACCCGCCGCGTTTTCTGATCCCTGGTGATGTCATGAGAATTGAAATCGATGGACTAGGAATTCTAGAGAACAAGATCGTCTAAGAGGTTAAGAGCCATGGGCTAATGGGGACCAAAGAATATGATGAATATAAATAATAAATTGCTAGCGATCGAACAGCACGGCCAAGGCGAGGCAATGATTATGTTGCACGGCCTCGGCGGAACGGCAAATGCTTGGCACCCGCAGGCAGCATTGATGGCGCGTTCTTTTCATGTCATTCGACCCGACATGGAGGGCTCGGGACGGTCGCCCGCAAAAGGTAAAATTTCGATCACAACCTTAGTAAAAGATATTTCCAAGCTGATGGACAAGTTGAACATCAAGTCGGCGCATTTCATCGGCCACTCGATGGGCACAATCATATGCCAGCACCTCGCCGCGAGCAGCCCGGCGCGGGTTAAGAGTCTGGCGCTTCTGGGACCGGTGGCTGAACCGCCACAACCCGCGCGTGACGCTCTCAAAGACCGAGCCTCGGCGGCGCGCAGCAATGGCATGATTCCCATCGCCGACACGCTGGTACAAGTAGCACTCTCCGCTGATTCGCGCATCCATCAACCTGCGGTCGCCGCGTTCGTGCGAGAAATCATCATGCGTCAAGACACGGAAGGATATGCGCGTAATTGTGAGGCACTCGCGACGGCCAATTCAACCAATTTATCTAAAATAAAATGCCCGACATTGCTGATAACCGGCGATGAAGATGGCGTGGCACCGCCTGCCAACGTTCAAAAACTCTCACGCGCCATCAAGAAGTCAAAGGTGATCATCCTGGATGGTTGTGGCCATTGGACCCCAATCGAAAAACCTTCCGAAGTGAATGCCTCACTGATGAATTTCTACTTTGGTTGACGGTGACATTGTGCGGCAAACAGGCAGTAAAGTTCGCAATGTCGCGTCGCGGGCCAAGGTAGGAACAACAAAACCAGTTTCGGTCCGGCAACCGGCCACTCTTTATGTGTGCCGCTCCTGCGTCTGGAGCGAGGCGCAGCGCGAACGGGACGACAGGCGTCAGGGTGATTTTTTGCTCGAAGCTATAAATCAGGAGATCGAGCGCGTTCCGCTCCCGCAGAATACAGGTCTGCGCGCAGTGCATTGTCTGAACGGCTGTAAAACTCCATGTAACGTGGCCTTCCGCTCGCCAGGCAAACATGGTCTTCGGTTCAGTAATCTGACGCCGGAGAACGCAGGAGAGGTCCTCTCCTTCCTTGGCGCTTATTTTGAAAGCGACGTGGGAAATATCCCGGAAGCGGACATACCTGAGGGGTTGCGCGGTAAACTGACGGTCCGCACCCCGCCTCCACCGATTCGTAAAATCAACCGTTTAAAATAGTCCCCTTCGCCGCAACAAATTTTCGGCCTGTCGCGGCGGAAGCGCAAGATCGCTCCTGTAACGTCGAACCCCGACGCTTAGGACGCCTATGACGAAACCTGTGAATATTTGATGAACGAGTGCATCCTATTTTAGGATGATAAATACGTCAGCTAGTCCCCAGGCCGTCCACAGTGATGACAGGAATCCCCATAAGCCTCAGCTTTACTGCCTCTTCAACCGCCATAACTTTCCAACAGGGGAAA
>CAYPSQ010000024.1:18176-27347 GCA_964413115.1 uncultured Rhizobiaceae bacterium
CAGGCAAGAAGCAGATCATGGCGCACAGAACTCCAAGCTAGGCAAAAAAAGACTGCGTTGAGCGCGCTTTTGGCAATCACCGCATGAATTGCCTTATAAAATGTGCGCTAAAACTACGCGTTACACCGCCCCGTCAGATCCGACCCAATCTCCTCTCGAAGCATGAGCCTATCGCTCTCCTAAAGAGAATTTTGATAGATGACGTTCATCCTAATTTATCCCGATAAGACTTTTCTCAATAGGTTAAGATCAGACCACCTTGGCCAATTTCGTATCGAGAAACTAACCTGGCGAGCGCGGTGCTAATAGGTCAATCGGAATAGGGATCTAATTGATGAAAAAATATGACGACCATTTTGAATCTGAATATAATTTGCGGGCACGCCACCCCGATTTTGAAACATATTTTGAGCGATGGCAGAGTGAAAGTGAACAAGCCCGCAGCACCTTGCCTTGCAACCTCGACCAACGATATGGCGACGGACCAAATATGTCCCTCGATATATTTCCACAGCCCGGTGCGTCTCATCCGGTATTGCTATTCATTCATGGCGGGTATTGGCGCTCCTTAGACAAAGAATCATTTCATTATCCAGCGATCGGCCTCAGTAAAGCCGGGGTCGTCTATATCTCTATCAACTACGCGTTAGCACCCATGGTCTCACTCGATCAGATCGTCGAGCAATGCCGCCATGCGGTGACCTGGGTGTACCGAAATGCCCCAACATTTGGCGGTGATCCAAATCGTATCCATATCAGCGGTCACTCCGCCGGAGGGCACCTTACGGCCATGATGCTATCGACAGACTGGGCAGAACGAGGTGAATTGAAAATCACGCTGGCCGGTGGAATTGCCATCAGCGGTCTGTTTGATCTCACGCCAATCCTGAAGACGAGTATCAATGACGAAGTTCAACTTGATATGACCTCAGCGTGGCGCAATAGCCCGTCCGGTTTCCTACCGGCGAGCGGTGCCCCATTTATCGCCGCTGTCGGGGGGAATGAAACAGACGAATTTCTACGCCAATCTCGCGATTATGCCGCTGCGTGGAACGAACATAGTGGCGACGGTCAGTATTTGCCTCTCGCTAAATTTCACCATTTTGACGTTGTGTGTGAACTAGGCAGGTCAGGCAGCGAATTGAACGACGCTGTATTAGCGCAAATTGGAGCTTAACCGGTATCGCTCATGGCCAACCGGCACGGTCCGCGACGCGAACGGCCTCGGCGTTGTATTCTCCGAGCAAGGATAAGTCCAAATCATCGGCTTTAAATTTACCCCAAGAAGCAATCAACGGTGCTGCGGATAGGCTACCGCGAATGGGGTACTCGTAGACCGACTTGGCGTATAATTTCTGCGCTTCATCGCCGGCCAGAAATTCAATCAATTTTACGGCATTGGTCAGGTTCTTCGCGTTGGCCGTGATGGCGGCCCCGCTCACATTAACATGCGTGCCGGTGCTGTCCTGATTTGGCCATATAATGGCGGTGGCCGACGCGGCAGCTTGATCCCGCTCATTCTCAGAGTTCGCCAATTGCGCCAGGTAATATGTATTGGCTAGAGCGATGTCACACTCGCCTGATGCCATAGCGCGGATTTGGTCACGATCTCCACCGGCCGGTTTTCGAGCAAAATTTGAGACCAAGCCTTCGGCCCAGTTTTCTGCCGCGGCAACGCCATGATGGGCAATCATTGAAGCAATCAGTGACTGATTATAGATGCTGTTTGAAGAGCGGACGCAAATTCGGTCGCGCCATTTTTCGTCTGTGAGCCCCTCATAATCTTTTAGCTCCTGTGCGGCTACGCGATCTACGGCGTACATAATCGGCCGGGCGCGGAGCGACAGACCATACCAATACCCATTAGGCTCACGGTACTGAGGTGGGATGAGCGTGTCCAAAATTTTCGAGTGAACGGGCTGCAACACGCCGGTCTCTAGAGCACGGAACAACCGTCCAGCATCTGCTGTGAGGAGCACATCGGCTGGGCTGTTTCTGCCTTCGCTCTTTAAGCGCTCCAAGAGCACGTCCGCTTTGCCGCTGACCAACCTGACCTGAATACCACTGACTTCGGTGAATCTATCCAGTAATGGAGCTATCAAAACTTCCTGCCGGTACGAATAAATATTTACAAACTTCTGGTCGGCTGCCAGCACCGGAGTGCCCATGCATGCCAACAGCGATGTCAAGGAGACGATGCCAGCGGAAATCAACGGAGAGAACAGCATGCTACCGCCCTTGAAACGCCTGCCCTGACAGAGGAAATGTCCGAAACTCCGCATTATTAAGTTATTCATTTCCTAATCTTCTCTTTCTCAATATTTCTCATAGGCTGCCGCCAGTAAGCCGCCTGGCCGCATTTCGCCGAACCCACATCAAATGCGAGTTACAGTGATTCAAATGCGACTTCAAGTGATAGTAATAATTATTCTCAAAACCAACGCAGTTGATGTACGTATCTATGTTTTATTAGCGTCACCAATTTGAAATCCGTTCCCTGCGATGACACCGCTACACGCGACGCAGCGGTTCTGTCGAATGATCCCGCACCACCTGTTGAAAATAAGCGATGAAAATCGAGCCAATTACCGGTGTAGACAGGCTAACCTGGCACAATCACCCGAGCGGGGAATTCCGGCTGGCTAAAGCTCCCCGGATAAATCAGATCGTACGATCTGATTGTGCAGTTCTCCGATGGTCTCAATGCGGCACACAACCTGATCTCCGGCCTGCAAATATCCCGAAGCGCGCACCAGGTCAGGCCGCTCATAGGCTCGGCCGCCAAGCTCCGGGTCCGCCGCCCATGCCGTACCGCCAGGCGTGCCGGTCGAAATCACCCATCCAGGCTGTAAGGTCAAGAATGTGGAGAAAAAATGGACCAGTTCTGCCACACCCCATATCATTTTCGCGGTCGAATTATTTTGCCGTAACTCGCCGTTTACCAGAGTAGAAAGCGCCAAGTTTTGCGGCTCCGGAACCTCATCCGCTGTGACGATGACCGGACCAAGCGGTGCACAGGTGTCAAAATTTTTTCCGGGCCCAAGCGCATACTGACAGCTTCCATCCGGGCGCATTTTTACTTGGCGATCACGCGCCGTGACATCGTTCATTATGGTGTACCCAAAAATATGCTCTGCCGCTTTAGCTTCCGGGATATGCCGGCCGGGCTTGCCGATTACGATGGCGAGTTCGGTCTCGTAATCGAGTTTTTTCGTCACCGCAGGATCCCACAGAATATCATCGCCCGGTCCGATCACACCCGTAGCAGGAATTTTGATAAAAAATTCGGGTTCCTTCGCGGTTACTTCTGGTTTTTCCTCCCGGTGATCCCAATAGTTCTCACCGCTGCACAGAATGATTCCTGGTCGTAGTGGCGCCAGAAGCCGGATTTTCTTGAGCGGCACGCAGGCGCTATTCGACTGCGAGATCTTCTGTAAAAACTTTTGAGCGGCGGGCCCAGCTGCGATCAAACCGGTCATATCGGAACACCACTTCGGCGTATTACCCATAGCTTCGGCCGCATCGAAAATATCGAGCAATTCTTCGCCCACCACCATGGCAAGGCGAGCCTCCCCCGCCCGTTCGTAGCGTGCCAATCTCATTTCACTGTCCGACTTTCAATTTCATTTGCCGCAGCAACGCACGGATCAAAATGCTGTCCGAATTTTTTAGTTGATGGGCCATGGTGAAATGATTGTGACCCGGCAGCTTTAAATGTTCGTAGGGATACCTGAGCGCCCGCCAAACATCTTCCATTGCCCTCGCCTGGCGCGCATATTCTTCTGATTCGATATCGCCGGACACGACCATCAGCGGGAGAGAGACCGGATATGTCTGATAAAGCGGAGCGTTTCGCTGGGCGACGTCTTCATCCATGCCCACTTTGTCATTGAGATAGCAAAGGCGGATGGGCTCCAGGTCATAAATTCCCGAAATGGAGGCGCCGCCTTTCACCAACCCTGCCGGTAGACCGTCCCCGAATGCCGGCCAATCAGTAGCCATGAGCATCAGCGAAAGATGTCCACCGGCGGATTGGCCGACCGTGTAGATGCGATCCCGATCAACTCCAAATTCGTTGGCGTTGCGCCATAACCATGCGACGGCCGCGCGGTTTTGCCGCACAATCTCGTCCATGCCGAATTCCGGCGCGAGCCCGTAATTAATAACCACGGTGGTGACGCCGTTGGGGCGCAATCCTTCGGCAACAAAGCTGTCGTGATGTTTATCTAGCGAGTACCAATAGCCGCCGTGCACCATGACCTGGACCGGCGCATTGTCCTCGGACGCCGGAAAAATATCGAGCGTCTCGCAGGGTAAATCGCCATATTGGACATCCAAATGCCCTGGCAAGGTTTGCCGCGTCACCTCACTCCAAGCGGCCCAATCGTCGAAATAGCCGGTGAACTCTGGATAGCGTGCACGATTGTTATATTGGGCGTCTAATTCTTCCTGGCTGTAATCACCGTAGATAATTGTCTTACTCAATTGGCTGCTCCAGCTTTCATTTCACCTTTCCGCCAGGCGCGAATGTAATTTTTGCAATGCTGGTCCCTGCCGAGCAGCATGTCCTCGGCCAAGCGATAGCCCAATGACTCCCGGTCCATAGCGAAGATTTCATTCGGCGAGGAAAGTACAGGGTCGATGATGCCGCCATCGGCGCCAGCGGCCACCGCTAAAATTACGAACGTATCATTGACCACCTTGCGACCCGGAATACCAAACGACACATTGCTCATGCCGCCCGTAATATGAATTTCAGGACCGTATTTGGCGCGCAGATTGCGGATAGCATCGAGACAATGCAGGCCGAATTCTTTATCAACAGAAATCGGGAACACCAGTGGATCGATATGAATATCACCACATGCAATACCTTTGTCCAGCGCGGCATCCACCATAGAAGAAGCATTGGCGACGCGCTCCGCAGTGTTTGAGGGCATGCCTCTCTCGCCGGCCGCCGTAACAACTACTTGGGCATCATGGGCAATGGCTAAATCAAGCGCCTCAAGTCGTTCGAGGGACGCGGAATTGAGCAAGGGACGGCCACTATTATTTTGATACGCCTCTAGGCCAACTCGAATTACGTCCGCATTTGATGAATCAATCGACAAAGGTAGATTGCTCATTGTCTGCACGGTGCCGACGAGCCATTCCATTGCGGACTTTTGCTCGCTCGGTTTGAGCGAAAATTCATCGACATTGATATCGAGATACGTTGCGCCAGCCTGTTCCTGGTGAAGTGCCAAAGCGCGCAAATAAGCGAGGCCGCTCTCGGCCTCCTCGGCCACTCCCCCCATCGCGGCAGCGAGTGCGATTTTCACATGCTTGACCCGTCCCTCGTCATAATCCTGGGTGCTCTTAACTGAATCAGGAATGGGTAATCGCCGAGATGCACCATCCGCGGCCTCATAAAGAATAACTTCCTGACCGTCCGCCTCCTCAATCCGCTTTCCCTTGCGCAGCAATACCCGCGTGGTGTGTATATTCTCGCCAACTGCAATGTAATTTCCGGGATTGTTTTGGATAGTATCCACAGCGTATTTCCTGATGCGATTAATTTAACTGCCTCGGCATCGATTTAAATTGGCACCCATCGACGAAAAGCTCAAAGAAATCATCACTAGTTTCAAGTTCTACATGCTCAATTTGTAGAACCAACCGTTCCAAAGCCTGCCTTTTGGTGCGCGATACAAGAACGTCTCGCGCACCGCTAAGAGACGTGTTGCCGGCCCGCACAACCCGTGTCTCGGAAACCGGCGCGAGCAGTCCAATCTCAACGGCGTTAGCAACATCTACATGGTGGGCGAAACCACCGGCGAGATAAAGCTTATCTATGTCCTCGGGATTGATACCGAGAGTTCGCAAGACGATTAATTGGCCGCAGTAATTCGCCGCCTTAGCCTGGCCCAAATTGCTCGCGTCCTCTTTCGAAAAGCTGATGCCGTATTCCGGCAATAGCATATGCTCGAATTGTCTTTTATCGGCTGTGAAGACACCCTTGGCAGTCAACATGTCGTGACGGCGAAACTCAGCCAAAAGGTCAATCAAACCGGAGCCACAGAGACCGACCGGTGCAACATCGCCGATGGTCTCGTAGTGCATCTTGCCGCCGACCGCATCCATGCTAAATCTCTCGATAGCGCCGTCATATGCCGGCATACCGTATTTCACCAGTCCGCCCTCAAAAGCCGGTCCGGCTGGGCAAGACGCAACCATCATGCTGCCGCGATGGCGGACGAACACTTCAGTGTTGGTGCCCATATCTACAAGCATGATGGATTCCGCACCCTCGGCGGTGATATCCAGCGCTGCAAGACCCGCAGCGAGATCTCCGCCAACATGACAAGACACAAGCGGCATGCCGTATACCCGAGCGCGCGGGTTAGCCAGCAAGCCGAGCTTGCGAGCGGGCTCTGCCAACGCCATACCGGTCCTCTTACCGGCCGAGAACTCATGCTCAACAAGAGACTTATAAGGTCTCTGTCCGATTGATTGGACATCGAGTTTAAACAGAATGTCACGCATTGTCGTATTGGCGGCAACGACGACTTCGTAAATTTCGTGGCGCGAAAATGCGAGTGTTTTGCAAAAATCCATGACCTCACGATTAATAGCGGCGATGACGGAGCGCTGCAGTTCTCCCTTTCCGGCCGCGCCATCATAGGAAATGCGGTGCATCACGTCGCTTCCGCCGAAGCGCTGCGGATTTTCAAAGCTGCAAGTGCGCACTGCTTCGCCGGTGCGTAAATCGACCAGTTCCATTGCTACCGTCGTGGTGCCGAGGTCAATCGCGAGGCCAAATTGATGGCCACGATCGGTACCCAGTTCTTCCTCGTCGTAATACACCTTGCCGCCATCGACGCGCACTGGCGTATCAACTACTAAACCCTTCTTAGGCGGGCTAGTGGTGAGAATGCGAGGGCGGCGGCGCAACGCGGCGAATTCGATATCGCACTCGTCCGAGATCACTTCGGCTTGGCAGGCGAGACGAAAATCGCCACGCAGGAAGGACTCCGCTTCGCTCGGACTTGAGAGCGCGGCCATGCCGCGACGGATTTCGACGACGCATTCGTGGCAGCGGCCGTTGCGCTGACAGGAGGTCGGCACTTCAACGGAAAGCTCGTCTGCATATTCGAAAATCGTCCTGCCGACGACGAGTTCGCGCACGGCTCGATCGTGGGTGATGGTGCTCAATCCGCCTTCTTCCGCCGCGACTCACTTCTCCGCCAAGCAGCACCCTCGCGAATTTCTTTGACCTTTTTCTTGGCTCTGTCATGTGCCAGGGGTTGCGATTCCCAGGCACTGCGATAATCGAAATGGCCGTCATGACCGCATGGATGTCGCTCGCCCTCTGACGCCGGCAGTTTTTGGTTGCGGCAAAGGAACTCAGCTGTACAGAGGTCATGGCGATCTCGGTAGGGACAGCGGGTCTGCGACACGGTTTCCGCGTGGGATACCATCTCCGAAAACATTTCCGATATCCGCGCCATGCGCTTTTCAATTTCCTTGGGATCAATCTTAGACATGTGTGCCTGGGTTACTTTAGGCCGTTTCCGCGGCCAATTTCTTGGCCAGGCTTACGCAGGAGAGTGCGTCCTTGCCATATCCGTCTGCGCCCATATCGTCCGCGAATTCTTGGGTGACCGGGGCACCACCCACCATCACCATCACATCGTCACGCACATCCGCGTCGATCATCGCTTCGATCGTCTTGCCCATGTTGGGCATGGTCGTCGTCAACAGCGCCGACATGCCCAGAATGGTAGCCTGATGCTCCTCGATGGCATCGATAAACTCGTCATCTGAAGTGTCCACACCTAAATCCACCACCTCGAAGCCGGAGCCGCGCAGCATCATGATACAGAGATTTTTACCGATATCATGTAAATCTCCTTTGACCGTGCCCATAAGCACTTTTGCGATCGGTTCTACACCTGATTCTGAAAGGATTGGCTCAATATACTTCATGCCAGCCTTCATCGCGCGCGCGCAGGCTAAAACCTCTGGTACAAAAATCATGGCTTCACGAAATTTGATGCCAACAATTCCCATGCCGGCGATCAAGCCATCATCCATGATCTCCAACGCCTCAACACCGTCTTCCAGCGCTTGCTTGGTCAGACGGTCCACGTCACCGTCCTCGCCTTCGATCAACGCCGCAGCGATGTCCTGCATGGCCGGGCGAACGCGGGCGAACAATTCGATATTGCGTTCAATCTCCTCTGGCCGCTCGAGATATTCCTCGATCTCCTGGCGAATGAATTCGTTTCCAATATCGGAAAGCTCTGCCATCGTCTTCTTATCCGTTTGTAATTTGTATTTTAGGGCTTAATGAACGTGGCCGTGTTCGCTATGCCACTGGCGTACCGTCTTCGGAATTTCTACTAGATTTTCGATGCTGGTCTGCAGCGGAATGGCGCATTCCGGCCCAATCAGCGGCACGCCAGCTTCAAGATTAGCGATTACTTCCGCACGAACATCCTCCGGGTTTTTCGAGAATAGGGTTTCGGGATTGTTGATGTTGCCGACAAGGGAAATGCGATCGCCGACGATATCCATAGATTCGGATGGCGCATTCTTTGAATCGAAGTGAAATGCCGCCATGCCGGTGCGCGCGATGTAATCCATGCGGTCCACTGTGCGGCCGCAAATATGCTGAATTAGCGGCACCGGTATGGTTTCGACGAATTCGGCATGCATCTCCATGAGAAAGCGTTTGTAGTATTCGCCGCTCACCAGATCGCCAGTGGCATGATCGGGCACGGTTAACGCATCGACACCGGCATCGATTTGCGCCAGACCGAACTGCACCGTGGCTTCTTTCATGCGTTCCAGGCAGGCCATGGTCTTGCCCGGATCGTCGAGCGACATCAACAGGAAGGGCTCGACGCCGAAACAGTGATAGCCCAGAGTCCACGGCCCCATGGTCTTGCCAATGATTGCCACGTCATCGCCCAATTCCTTGCGGAGGAGACGAATGGCATCAAGTACGCAGACCATATCCGGGTGGGTCAGAAAATCGTTAGGTATGCGGATATCGTCGAGGTCTTTCCAGATTGGCTCGTTCATGCGCACGGTCGGCCAGTTGTCCTTTTGCTCCCACTGCATGGAGCAGCCGAGGGCAGAGGATTCCTGAACGATCGAGAATACCGGCATGACGCTATCAAAACC
>CAYPSQ010000025.1:0-13576 GCA_964413115.1 uncultured Rhizobiaceae bacterium
CGCCGCGCTGCAATCCGAATTGAGCTGGATGCGAGCCCTGCGTCAAGATGGCATCAACGTGCCTGCAATTATACCAAGCAGCAGCGGCGAGCTCTTTGTCACCGCTAGTGTGGGCGGCGTGCCGGAAACGCGCCAAGTGGATATGGTGAAGTGGCTAGAGGGCGCACCGCTCGGCAGCATCGAGGATGGCCTCAGTAATACCATCGGCGATATCACCCACGCGTTCACTCAAGTTGGTCGCTTGGTCGCGCAACTGCACAACCATGCCGCTCGCTGGCAACGGCCAGAGGGTTTCGTTCGCCACGCTTGGGACACCGATGGGCTGACCGGCGAAGACCCGCTATGGGGGAAATTTTGGGAGTTCCCTGGCCTCAACAAAGAGCAGAAGCGGTTGATGGAAAAGGCGCGCATCACCGCACGCCGCGCCTTGGTTAGGATCGGTCAGGCAGGCCAAACCTATGGCCTTATACACGCAGATTTTAATTTTGATAATATTCTCATTCGCGATGGACGCGTCATGGCAATCGATTTCGATGATTGTGGCGCCGGCTGGCATCTCTTCGACCTCGCCACCATCTCCATCCTATTTCTTGGAACCGAACTCTACGATATGGTGCAGCGCGCCGTCATTAATGGGTACCGCCAAGAACGCCCGCTAACAGACGAAACACTGCGACTGATGCCGCTGTTCTACCTGTTGCGTGCCTTCACCTATCTTGGCTGGGTTCACACCCGAAACGAAACGCGGACGGCGCAAGAAATTGCGCCTGTCATCGTCAGGATGGTCTGCGAATTAGCGGAACAATATATGCGCGCAGGCAGCGCGCCGGAGGGACAAGCGTGAAGGCTGCAATAGTATCTAAATCCGGCCTGGCTATCGCCGATGTACCGAAGCCAGAGATAAAGCCCAATGAATTACTGGTTCGCGTCCGCGCTGCCGGCCTCAATCGGGCCGATCTCCTGATGATCGGTGGGCGGATGCACGGCCCGTTGGGCGGCGCCGGAACCATTGCCGGCTTGGAATGGGCCGGTGAGGTCGTTGAAACCGGAAGCGAAAACACGGAATTCAAAACGGGTGATCGGGTGATGGGCTCGGGCGCTGGTGGGTATGCTGAATTTGCCACCACGGATTGGGGCCGCGTCTTACCCCTTCCGGCAGCAGATATGAGTTTCGAACAGGCAGCGACGCTGCCGATTGCGCTTCAGACTATGCATGACGCGCTGGTCGGTAATGGTCACCTCAAGCCCGGCGAGTCGGTGCTCATTCAAGGCGCCAGTTCCGGCGTCGGCCTGATGGGGCTGCAAATTGCCAAATATCTCGGTGCCAAGCTGGTGATTGGCACATCGCGCAATGCTGCCCGGCGCGCCCGGCTTAAAGAATTCGGCGCCGATATGGCGATCGATCCGGACGACCCAGCGTGGCCCGACGAGGTAGTTGAAGCCACTGACGGCGGTGTCGATTTGATCGTCGATCAGGTCTCGGGCGGCGCGGCGAACCAAAATATGAAAGCGGCCCGGGTTTTGGGGCGCATCGTCAATGTTGGGCGCCTCGGCGGCTTCACCGGCGAGTTTGATTACGATCTGCATGCCTTGAAACGCATCAACTATATCGGCGTGACTTTCCGTACCCGGTCAGCCAAGGAGGTGCGGGAGATCGTTCACAGCATGCGAGCCGACCTCTGGCCGGCGGTGCAGGCAGGCACGCTTCACCTGCCACTCGACCGCGTTTTTCCGCTCTCGGAGGCAGCCGAGGCACTCGAGTACATGCGCACCAACGCCCACCTCGGCAAGATCGTGCTCAGCGTATAGCCGCTCACCGATTCTGCCGGTTTTCCACTAAATCGGTCACCACCGTCGGATCGGCTAGAGTCGAGATATCGCCGAGTTCATCCTGTTCGTTGGCGGCGATCTTGCGCAGAATTCGGCGCATGATCTTGCCCGAGCGCGTCTTGGGCAGGCCGGGCGCCCATTGAATCAGGTCGGGGCTGGCAATCGGGCCGATTTCCTTGCGCACCCATTTCACCAATTCCTTGAGGAGCTCTTCGCTTGGCTCATAGCCGAGGGTTAGCGTCACATAGGCGTAGATGCCCTGTCCCTTGATATCATGGGGATAGCCAACAACGGCGGCCTCGGAAACCGCTTTATGTGAAACTAGCGCGCTTTCCACTTCCGCCGTTCCCATGCGGTGGCCGGAAACATTGATCACATCATCGACCCGCCCGGTGATCCAGTAATAGCCATCTTCATCGCGGCGCGCGCCGTCGCCGGTAAAATATCGCCCTGGATATTGCACCATATAGGTGCTGATAAAACGGTCATGGTCGCCGTAAACGCTGCGCATCATGCCCGGCCATGAATCGCCTATGCACAGCAGCCCTGTACAAGCGCCTTCCAATTCATTGCCGTCGCTATCTACGATTAGCGGTTTGACGCCGAAGAAGGGACGTGTGGCGGAGCCAGGTTTCAACGCTGTCGCGCCGGGCAGGGGTGTAATTAAGATGCCGCCGGTTTCGGTCTGCCACCAAGTATCGACGATCGGGCAACGCCTTTCGCCTACCACATCGTTATACCACACCCAGGCTTCGGGGTTGATCGGTTCGCCGACGGTGCCGAGGATGCGGAGCGACTTCCGCGAGGTCTTAGTCACCGGTCCCTCTCCCTCGCGCATCAGCGCGCGGATAGCGGTTGGCGCTGTATAAAAAATATTGACCTGATGCTTGTCAACGACCTGCCAGAAGCGCGATGAATCGGGATAATTGGGCACGCCCTCAAACATCAGCGTAGTGGCACCATTGGCCAGTGGCCCGTAGACGATATAGCTGTGCCCGGTGACCCACCCGACATCGGCGGTGCACCAGTAAACATCGCCATCGTGATAATCAAAAACATATTTATGGGTGAGCGAGGCAAACAGCAAGTAGCCGGCAGTGCTGTGTAGCACGCCTTTGGGTTTGCCGGTGGAGCCTGAGGTATAGAGGATGAAAAGCGGATCCTCGGCGTTCATTTCTTCCGCTGGGCAATCGTCGGGGACCTTTGCCGCTGCCTCGTGAAGCCAAACGTCGCGCCCGTCGATCCAATCAATTGCGCCGCCGGTGCGTTTGACAACGATCACGCTCTTGACACTCGGGCTTCTCTCCAACGCTTTATCTGTATTAGCCTTGAGTGGTATCGGGCGACCGCCCCGGAGACCCTCATCAGCGGTGATAACACAATTGCTGTCACAATCGTGGATACGGTCAGCGAGAGAATCGGGCGAGAAACCACCGAACACAACGGAGTGGACTGCGCCTATACGCGTGCAAGCCAGCATGGCATAAGCCGCTTCGGGGATCATCGGCATATAGATCGTGACCCGGTCGCCCTTGGTAACGCCTTGCGACTTCAATACATTAGCCATACGGCAGACCTCGCGGTGCAGCTCGCGATAGGTGACCAGTTTCGAATCGTTCGGATCATCACCTTCCCAGATAATCGCGGTCTGGTCGCCGCGCGTCTCAAGATGGCGGTCTATGCAGTTGGCGCTTACATTAATCTTGCCGCCCTCAAACCAACGAACATAGGCGTCCATTCCGAAGTTTGAATCTTTGACCTTGGTCCAACGCTGGATCCACTCAAGCGATTCTGCCTGCTCGGCCCAAAAGCCATCGGGATCGTCTATGGAGCGGGCATACATTTCCTTGTACGTCGCGTCGTCGCAATGCGCCGCCTGGGCCACTTCAGGCGGCACTGGAAATTTCTGGTTTTCGTGCGGAATCATTTGGCGTTCCTAGCTCCCGGTATACGTCACAATTTGGCCGGTCATCGCCGGCTTCTGGGAGGATTATCTGTTGATTGTCGGCGCCGAGCAAGTCGAGCAATGGTTGGGGCAGCCATCCTTGTGCCGCCGGCATTACTGTTCGAGAACGATATCCTCGCCGTCGATTGAAACACGCAAGGCGCGCAGCCAATCTCCGGCGCATGGGCCGGCCAAACACTCGCCGGTTTCAAGCCGGAACAACGCGCCGTGGGTGGCGCAAAGAATATGCCCGCTCTCCTTGTCGATGAAGCGGTCGGGCGTCCAATCGAGTGGGCCACCGGTATGGGGACAGCTGTTCTCATAGGCGTAA
Organism: uncultured Rhizobiaceae bacterium; assembly: GCA_964413115.1. Lineage (GTDB taxonomy): Bacteria > Pseudomonadota > Alphaproteobacteria > UBA828 > UBA828 > PTKB01. The sequence goes on from CAYPSQ010000025.1 coordinate 4,107, forward strand.
ATTCGCTCACCCCTGCGGGTGATAAAAAGTTCGTACGCCTGCGGACCCTCGCCGATCTCAAACCCTTTGCTGCCGCCGTCGAGAATATCGGACAATTTGCAGAGAACCCTACGCCCGGAATCGCTCATGACACGCCGGAAAGCATCTGTTCGAGATCACCGATCAACTCGTGCACGTCTTCGACGCCGGTCGAGAGCCGGAGCAGATTCTCTGGCACATGGCTCTCTGGCCCTTCGATGTTGGCGCGCTGTTCCACAAAGCTCTCGGCGCCGCCTGGCGACGTGGCAGAGGGCTGTATCGGCGGCATTAGCGAGCCGATGGCGGGATCAATAAAATGCCCCGCTTGCACGGCCATAGTTTCAGCACTGCACCCGCCACTTGTCATGTCAATTGAGTTATCACGCGGCAACGCCCGCCATCTTACAGATTATCTTCCACTCCTTGGCCGCGACCGGGCCGACCGAGAGGCGCGAGTGACGCACCAAAAACATCTCGGAAAGATCGGGGTGGGACTTGATTTCGGCAAGCGTGACAGGCGTCTTCACCGGCATCAGCGCCTTGACATCGACCATGCCGAATACGCCTTTCGCGTCAGTGTGATCGGGGTAATGCTCTTTAACAATTTCGACGATACCAACGATCTGTTTTTCATTGACCGAATGATAGAAAAAGCCTCGGTCGCCAATTTTCATCGCCTTCATATTATTGTTGGCCTGATGATTGCGCACACCGTCCCATTCACCAGCGCCCTCCTTCACCTGATCATCCCACGACCAAGCGCCCGGTTCGCTCTTAAATAACCAATACGCCATGCGCTTCTCTCCCCTTCTACCAAATCACCGGTGAGCACACAGTCTAGCCGCGCCCAGCGCTGTGCACCACTGCTTGACCAAAATGTTTAGTCAGAACTCGGGGCGGAACGGGCGAGCCAAGAGAGCAGAGATGGTCTCGCCGATATCGGCACCCCGGTGCAGTACAGCATCAACCGCGCCGACAATCGGCAGATCAACTGCCAGCTTTTCGCCAATCGCAACGACTGCGGGAGCGCTGGTGATACCTTCCGCCACACTATCGCGCCCCGCGAGAATGCTGTGCAGCAGCTCCCCTTTGCCTAGCGCCTGGCCGAGAGAGAAATTACGCGACTGTGTGCTGGAACATGTCAGAACCAGGTCGCCCAGCCCGGAGAGCCCGGCAAGGGTTTCCAGCCTAGCACCTTTGGCGCGGGCAAGGCGCACCATCTCGGCGAAACCCCGTGTCATGATTGCAGCGCGGGCGTTCTCACCCAGGCCACGGCCAATAGCGATGCCGGCAGCGATCGCTATAATGTTCTTCAGAGCGCCACCGATTTGCGCACCGATCATGTCGTTGGAGAGATAGGGCCGAAAGGTTGCGCTACCGAGCGCTGCCGCCACGGCCTCTCCCAATACGCTGTCGCCACACGCCAAGGCGACGGCGCTGGGGAAGCCGCGCGCCACCTCATGAGCGAAAGTCGGACCGGAGAGAACAGCGATCGGCCGGTCGCCCATGGCGTCCTGCGCAACATCGCTCATCACGGCGCCGCTTTCGAGCTCAATGCCCTTTGCACAGATAATGACTGGCGTGGCACGGCCCAAATGTCCGGCAAAATTCGTCGCGACAGAACGTAAATGCTGGGCAGGCATGGCCAATAACAGGACATCGGCGGTGCTGAGCGCCGCTGCGTCGGTACATGCCAGAATGGCAGGATCGAGGGTGATGCCCGGCAGGAAACGCTTATTCTCGCGCGCTCCGTTGATCGACGCCACCACGTCCCCTTCGCGCGCCCACAGTTTAACCGTCCGCCCCGCGCGTGCCGCCGCAGCCGCCAACGCCGTTCCCCACGCGCCGCCACCAACAACGCCAATATGCTCGATGGTTGCCATGTCGAAGTAAACTATGCCTGCGAAACGCCACCGGTCGCAAACGCTAAAAACCCTATCCTAGACGGGAGGATGTTTGGTTCCGGTGCCTTTGGTGTGCTGCCTACTTGTCTATCGTCCAGCACAGATGGCCGTGGGCGCGCAAAGCACCACACAGCAAGCGGGACTGCACCGGCGAATCTAGCGGGCCAACGATAAGTTCGTAAAATTGGCTGTCGCCGCCTACATCAACGGACCGAAATTCATGAGGCAGTCGGCCGACGAGACCGGCATGGTTTTTGCTGATCATCTTCCACTCCGCCTCGGCCAAGGCCTTGGTCTCAAAAGTGGCAAGACTGATCATAAAGATTTCAGGCGCGGGTTGCATAGGTTCAGGAACAACTTCATCCGATTCTTTTTCTTCACCAGCCACCGCATCAAGCACGGCTTCGAAAGCCGCAGCCTCCTCGTCAAGCTTAGACTCCAGGCTGGCAATCAATATCTTCTCCGCCGACACTTCGGCGGTGGCGGGCAGCCGACTTGTTTCTGAATCGACCGCGCCAGATTGTACGTTGCGGAGCGGTGCACTCGACTCCACGACGCGCGTTTTCTCGGGCGGTGTGAGCGAACCAGTAGCGAGCGGGAAGTTCTCACCATGCCCGGCAATCGGTTCCGGCCCGTCGAAAGCTTTAGCAAAAGCAGCGTTTTCGGACACATCATCGAGGGCGGCAAGGTCTACCTCTATGGTCGGCGCCTCCTCCTGACCTGCACTAAATTCCGGGCGTTGATCGCCAACGGTTGTAGAGATGGTGTTTGGGCTGGCCAACGCCGGGCCCTCGCGCCCTGTGGCGAATGTGGACTCAGCCGGATAGCTGTCGCTTTCAGCCCAGCTTGCTGATGCCCGACCGTAAAGCGCTTCGGCCTCGCCAAAATCGCGCTCTACGCCGAGGCCGCGGTCATACAGATAGGCGAGCGCGGCATGCGCTGATTCATTACCCTTGTCTGAAGCTCGCTCATACCACACCGCGGCTTCGCTATAGTCGCGCCCGAGGCCTAACCCGCGCTCGTATAGCGAGCCTATATGAAATTCTGCCAAGGCATCGCCTTGGTCAGCGGCGCGGCGATACCAGACGAGCGCCAACGCCGGGTCGTGAGGTACACCGAGACCACGCTCATAAAGCAGGCCAAGCGCTGTCTGCGCCGCCGAATCGCCGTCATTGGCCATGACAAACACGCGGTCAGCGCGCGAGCCAGGTTTTGCTATCGGGTCCTCAGCACAGGATATGGCAACAAATAGTATGGCAGTTATCATTGCAGTGCTGAAACAGGGCAAACGGCCAATACCACCTGTTCGCCACATACGGTGGAAGAATCTAAATATGACAGCTGCTGGGTTTGTCACGCGATTCGACGGCCCCCGATTGCTTCGTAAACTAATGCGAAATGCCCCGTAGCACCAGTCCCTGCTGGCAATGAGGCACGACCTGCCACCTCAAAATCGCTGGATCGGGCGCCGCGATACCATGGCAAAGCGCAGCACAAGGCCCGTACAGGAGACAATCGCGCCTGCTAAAAACCCCCACATTAAGCCAGGTGGACCGAGGCCCGCTTCGAACGCCAAGAGATACGCCACTGGAACAGTTATCCCCCACCACGAGACAAACTGCCAGACCGGCGGCAACCACACATCCGCCATGCCACGTAAAGCGCCCATCAACACGGCCTGCCAACCATCGAAGATCAACACCAGTCCAGCGATAAATATGAGCGGTGTGGCAATCAGAACCACTGCCATGTCATCCGTGTAAATTTGTGCCAGCAATGGGCCAATGGCGAAGAACAGGGCGGCAAAAACGGCCATGATGAGAAAGATCAGAAAAACCGCGGACCAACCGGCACTGCGAATATCGGAAGCGTTGTGTCGTCCGACCGCGTTGCCGACGCGTATCGTCCCAGCCCCGGCAACGCCAATGGCACTCATGAAGACCATCGCTACCAAATTGAAGGCGATCTGATATCCGGCCAAAGGTACCGTCCCGAGGAAGCCGGCCAGCATCGTCAAAGCACTAAACGCGCCGGCCTCAAGGCCGCGTGCCACGCCCATGGGAAGGCCGATGCGCCGAAGTTTTCGTGCTGTTTCGCGAAAATTACGAATCGCCCCACTGATTCCTAAGTCCACGTGCCGGCCCAAATTCAGCACATAAAGAGTGAGCACTCCGAACATGGCCCAGCGTATGATCGAGGTCGAGAGCGCTGCACCTTCGGCGCCCATTTCGGGCAGTCCAAGGGCGCCATAGATGAATATCAAATTGAGCCCAGCATTGGCGAATACCGCGAGAATTGTAAGCACCATTACCGGCAGCGGGCGGCTTAGCCCTTCCAGAAAGAAAGATGTCGCGACCCACATGGTCAGGGCCGGCAAGCCCCATGAGATCATTCGCAGCACGCCACCGGCGCCGGCCGCCAATTCATCCGTTTGTCCGATGATGCTAAGGACGATTTCGCCAAGGAAACAGATGCCCGCCATCGCGATGCCGAGTACGGCGCCATGAATCAGGCCAACCCGCCAATAACTGCCACAATCGCGGTGTGCGCCTGCGCCATTCGCCTGCGCCACCAGCACCACAGTGCCCTGCAACAGCCCAACCGCGACCAGGATCATGATCACTTGCAGCGCGTTGGCGGCGGCGTAAAACGCTAAATCAAGAGTCCCGTAATGGCCGATCATAGCCGTATCCACCGCGACCATGACCAACAAGCCGGCGCGCGCAATGATCATTGGCACCGCGAGGCGGACTGTACGCTTTAAATGGGTGGTGAAATTCATCGTAGGGCCGATATTCGCGGCGGCGCTCGGCGATTCGGCGTTAATTTGTCTGGTGGACATCGCGCCAGAGACTATCCGAAGCAATACAGCCAGATAAGGGCCAAAAATAATTTATTTTATCCTCTGCGAAGGCACTGGTAACGCTGCAAGCGACAACCTATTATGACCGCCATGTGCTTCGATCGGGCGCGCTCGGTTAAGCAATCAAATGGTACAAACGGAATTTCGAGAAAGATTAAAGTATGGCAAAGACAGCTCCGGTGACGACCCAGCGGTACGCTTCTGAAGTTACCGCCCGCTCCGTTCGCCGCCTATGGCCAGTATTTTTTGCAGCTTTGTTGGGCATGTCGATCATTTACGGCGTCGGACTTGCCGATTCTTCAACGCTACACAATGTGGCTCATGATTCGAGGCATTCGCTAGCATTTCCCTGCCACTAAATATTTCCGGACAGCGCGAGATGCAACTGCTCGGGCGAATTCTCCTGCCGGCGATCATAGCCGGAATTGTCGCCGGCGCACTCCTCACAGGTTTGCAGCATATCGAGGTAATTCCTCTCATATATGAGGCGGAGACCTACGAGACGGTTGCGGTCGGTGGCCATGAACACGAGTCGGATACTGCCCACACACACCAGCATCAGCCGTGGGCGCCTGACGATGGTCTGGAGCGCGTCGGCGTTACGCTGTTAGCCAACATCGTTGCCGCTATCGGCTTCGGCCTGCTGCTGTCGGTCTCTTTTGTTGTCTTGTCGGCGAAGGGGCGAGCCGTAGTTTGGCGTGGCGGCGTGCTGTGGGGTCTTGCCGGGTTTGCTATATTCAATCTGGCGCCCGCCCTCGGCCTACCGCCAGAGCTCCCTGGCAGCGAAGCGGCTGCGCTCGAAGGGCGCCAGGGTTGGTGGATCCTGACTGTCGTTTTGACCGCGCTCGGCCTCGGCCTCATCGTTTTTGCTAAACCAGCCTATGTTCGCGCACTCGGTGTCATTCCGATTGCCATTCCGCACTTCATCGGCGCGCCAGTGCCAGAGCATCATGGTGGTCTCGCGCCGGAAGAAATGGCCGAGCGTTTTATATACGCCTCGCTTTTAACTAGCGCGGCCTTTTGGCTGGCACTTGGCGCGCTGACGGCGTTCCTAAACAGCCGTATGGGCGGCCCTGGACAACGCCAGATATCGCCGACTTTGAGCCCCTACTCTGACCACGAAGAATAATCCGGCGCAAAATCCGTATTTAGATAAAAATATGGCCCCTGCGTGCTTGTTTCGCACACATGATGGGTGTTGAATGACTACTGCGTCGCGCTGCCGGAAAACCGGAAAAACGGTGCAATTTCTCGTTCACTCAAGCACGTCAAAGCACAGGAATTCATGCAACATCGAGGTCCATTCGTCAGCCCGCACGGGTTGGACTCGCTGGGTATCGAGCAAGTTCGAACTGCCCACTGGAATTTAACCACGTCCGCACTTTACGAAGAATCCGTCCGCCGAAGCGAAGCCCGCATCGCTAAGGGCGGGCCGCTTGTCGCATTGACCGGAATCCACACCGGGCGTTCGCCAAACGACAAGTTTTTCGCGCGCGAAGCGTCGACGGAAAACGATATTTGGTGGGGAAACGTCAACCGGCCGATCGATGCCGAGCGCTTTGACAGCATCGAGCGGCGCATGATGGCGCATTTCAAAGGTAAAGACGTCTTTGTGCAGGATTGCTTTGCCGGCGCCGATCCAGCCTATCGCCTGCCGATCCGGGTGGTATCTGAATACGCTTGGCACAGCCTGTTTGCACGCAACCTGTTCATCACACCCAGTCTCGACGCGTTGGCCGGGCACGAGCCACAATTCACCATCCTGCAGGCGCCCGGCTTCTCGGCCGACCCAGCCACAGATGGGGTGAACTCCGAGACCTGCATCTTGATCAATTTTGCTAAACGCCTAGTGTTAATCGGTGGCACGTCCTATGCAGGTGAATGTAAAAAATCGGTCTTTACCCTCCTCAATTTTTTGCTGCCGGCAAAAGGCGTGTTGCCGATGCATTGCTCGGTAAACACTGGTAAAAGCGGAGATTCAGCGATCTTCTTCGGCCTTTCCGGCACCGGCAAGACGACGCTCTCGGCCGACCCCGAACGCACCCTGATCGGAGACGACGAACATGGTTGGTCAGATCGCGGCCTGTTTAATTTTGAGGGCGGCTGCTACGCGAAGGTGATCCGCCTGTCGGCGAAAGCAGAGCCTGAAATTTATGCGACTACACGGATGTTCGGCACAGTTCTAGAAAACGTTGAGATGGATGAAAAAACGCGCGAGCTCGATCTCAACGACGCCACCTACACCGAAAACACGCGTGGCGCCTATCCCCTCTCATTTATCCCCAATGCCAGCGCCAATGGGACAACCGGCCATCCGGACAATGTCATCATGCTAACCGCCGATGCTTTCGGCGTGTTGCCGCCGATCGCGCGATTAAGTGCTGCCCAGGCGATGTACCATTTTCTCTCCGGCTATACGGCCAAAGTGGCCGGAACAGAAAAGGGCCTGGGCAAAGAGCCGCAAGCGACCTTCTCGACCTGTTTTGGTGCGCCGTTCATGCCACGCCATCCATCTGTTTATGCGGAAATGCTGCGCGATAGAATTCAACAGACAGGGGCGCGTTGCTGGCTCGTCAACACGGGCTGGACGGGCGGCGTGTACGGCATCGGCGAGCGCATGAAAATCTCCCACACCCGCGCTTTGTTGCGCGCCGCATTAGACGGATCACTCAACAAAGTCGCCATGCGCCGAGATCCATCGTTTGGCCTCGATGTGCCGGAATCATGCCCGGGCGTGCCGAATGAAGTTTTGAATCCGCGCGGCACCTGGAACGACAAGGGCGCCTATGACCATCAGGCCAGCGATCTAGTCGGACGCTTCCACAATAATTTCACGCAGTTCGAATCTCATGTCGGCGCTGACGTGAAAGCTGCCGCCCCCCACACCGCCTAACGTCGACGAACGGCGTGCGGAGAAGACGGGCTGGTAGGACAGAGGGAGACAGGCGTTGATCTCGAGCGACGAGCGCTATCCCAAAAAATTTGCCGAGGTAAACGGCGCGCGCATGGCCTATGTCGAAGCCGGCACCGGTGATCCGATCATATTTTTACACGGCAATCCGACATCGTCTTACCTGTGGCGAAACGTGATGCCCCATGTTGAAACCATAGGCCGCTGCGTCGCACCGGACCTGATCGGCATGGGGGATTCGGACAAGCTGGCCAATTCGGGGCCCGAAAGCTACCGCCTAGCCGAACACCAGAGCTATCTCGATGGCTTGTTGGATGCCCTTGGCGTTTCCCAGAATGTTATCATGGTGGTCCATGATTGGGGTGGTCCGCTTGGTTTCGATTGGCTGCGGCGGCACGCGGAAGCAGCAAAGGGCGTTGCCTTTATGGAAACCATCGTGACGCCGATCAGTTGGGACGGATGGCCCAAACAAGCGCGCCAAGTATTCCAAGGCTTCCGCTCCCCGGCCGGTGAAAACATGGTGCTGGAAAAGAACGTGTTTGTTGAACGAGTCCTGCCGGGCTCGATTATTCGCGATCTCGGCGAAGCGGAGATGGCAGTGTACCGTCGGCCATATAGTGAACCGGGCGAAGCCCGGAGGCCGACGCTCACCTGGCCGCGGCAAATTCCGATCGACGGCGAACCCGCCGACGTGGTTGCGACCGTGCGCGCCAACAACGCCTTCCTGCAGGCGAGCAAAATGCCAAAACTGTTTGTCAACGCGAAACCCGGTGCCATCCTGCAGGGGTCCCTAGCAGATCATTGCCGCGCCTGGCCCAATATCAGCGAAGTGACCGTTGCAGGAAATCATTTCGTTCAGGAAGATTCGCCGGATGAGATCGGCACGGCGTTAGCTGAGTGGATTAGCGGACTGTAACCAACCCCTAACTTTAGCGCTGAGCCCGGCGCGGGCAAACTCGGAGAGATTTATGCTGCAATATTTTGACAATTTGCCATACACCGTGGTCACGGTCGGCGCTGGCAGCGGAATCGGCAAAGCGGCGGCTGAGTTGATGGGCTCGATGGGCGCTTCAGTAGGTTGCTTAGACCAGGATCCAGAGACCGCCGAGGATACAGCTCGAGCAATCGAAGCGGCGGGCGGCAAGGCCTGCTCCTACGCGATGAATGTGACCGACCCGGAAAGCACCGCGCGCGCACTAGATCATGTAGAAGATATATTGGGCGCCGTCTCCGGCCTGGTAAATTGTGCCGGCATCACCGGCAAGACAGCGCAAAAAGGCGCGAAGGTCGAATTGGATGATTTTGACCAAGTGCACAATATCAACGTGCGCGGTGCGTTGATTGTCTCTCAGGCGGTGCTACCCAGCATGTTGGCGCGCGGCTATGGCCGCCTCCTACATGTCGCTTCAATTTCGGGCAAAGAGGGCAACGCCGGGATGCTGGCCTATTCCACGTCCAAGGCCGGGCTTATCGGCTTGGTTAAGGTGCTGGGAAAGGACTATGCAGAGAGCGGCGTCACCATCAACGCCATTGCGCCCGCCGTGGTGCGCACCCCGATGGTGGATGTCCTACCAGAGGAAACCGTCAACTATATGACTGATAAAATACCGATGAAGCGCTGTTGCGAGCTAGACGAAGTGGCGCAGATGATCGCCTGGATCGTATCGCCAGCATGTAGTTTCAACACCGGATATGTCTTCGACCTGACGGGTGGACGCGCCACTTATTAGCATCGCCAGACGCGCCAGCGCGCCAATATCAATTGACTAAATAC
>CAYPSQ010000025.1:13676-27257 GCA_964413115.1 uncultured Rhizobiaceae bacterium
CCCTCTCCAATTTAAAATCGGCGAGTACCGCGCCAATCAAATACAAAGAGCCACAAATAAGAATTCGACCGGGCGCCTCCTCCTGGATTAACCGATCGAGAGCCAACTTTACATTCACCGCGGGGCGGCTTTCCAGGCCGAGGCCTGTTGCCGATCGGCAAATATCGTCAGGTGTAAAGCTTGCCTCCACGTCTGGAACGGCAACTCCGATCAAGCCGGTCGAATGCGGGACAAGTGCGCGCAGGAATTCCGTCGGTGGCTTGGTATTGAGCATGCCGACTATCAGGTAGAGAGGCTTGTCGCACCAGGTCCGCGCTGCCGCAATAGCCACACCCGCTGCCTCATTGTGGCCGCCATCTAGCCACAGCTCCCAGCCAGCCGGTAACGGCGACGGTGACACGTGCTGTAGACGGCCAGGCCAGCACGTACCGGGCAACCCTTTCTCGACCGCCGCCGGAGAGAACATCGGCGCCCCCATTGCTTCTAGCGCGGCAATCGCGATGCCGGCGTTACCAATCTGGTGCCGGCCGATTAGAGCAGGTAGTGGAAATTGATAAGAGCCGGAAGATCCTTCGTAGCGCAGCCTGTCGCCTTCCTTACGGACCTGCCATTCCCGCCCGAAACGCAACAGCGGCGTGTTTAACTCGGCCGCGCGTGCCTCAATTACTGTCTCGGCCGCAGCGGCCTGTTCACCAATAATAGCTGGCACGTTAGCCTTCAGGATGCCGGCTTTTTCACCGGCAATGCCGGCGAGTGATTCACCCAAATATTGCGTGTGATCGATCGAGACCGGGGTAATAACACTGAGTGCCGGGTGGGCCACCACATTGGTCGCATCCAACCGGCCGCCAAGACCGACTTCAAGCAGCAAAAACTCTGCTGCGCTCCGTGCAAAAGCAAGAAAAGCCGCAGCTGTGGTGATCTCAAAAAATGTGATCGGCGCACCGGCGTTGGCAACTTCGCACTCGCTCAATAACTCGGCAAGACGGGGTGCCGTTATGTCTGTTCCATTGAGCCGGATGCGCTCGTTAAAATGAACCAGATGTGGCGAAGTATAGGTATCGACTCGCTGCCCTCCGGCACGCAACATGGCCTCCAAATAAGCGATCGTGCTACCCTTGCCATTGGTCCCTGCGATGTGCAGCACTGGCGGCAAGTATGTTTCGGGATTGCCCAAGATATTCAACAATCGCTCCATACGGCCCAGCGAGAGATCGATCAGCTTGGGATGGAGGTGATGCAGGCGGGCGAGGATGCGAGCGCTCCGATCCGCCGATAGGTCCGTCATTCGTGATTTTGGTCAGCTTGGACAGGCGACAGCTCAACCACCTGAGCAGAGGGGGAGGTGTTGCGCAATAGCGAGATTACTCTGCTCAGCGTGTCACGCAAGTCATGGCGGCGCACTACCATGTCGATCATACCATGCTCCAAAAGATGCTCGGAGCGCTGAAATCCTTCCGGCAATTTTTCGCGGATCGTGTCCTCGATCACGCGCGCGCCGGCGAAGCCGATCACCGCGCCCGGCTCGGCGATGGCAATATCTCCCAGCATAGCAAAAGACGCCGTCACGCCGCCGGTGGTCGGATTTGTCAAGACGACGATGTATGGCAGATGGGCCTCTTTCAATTCATCCACCGCGACTGTGGTGCGTGCCATCTGCATTAACGAGAGCGTGCCCTCCTGCATGCGCGCGCCGCCCGATGCCGGAACGACGATAAAGGCGGAATCCTGCAACACCGCCAACCGCGCCGCGGCGAGTAAGGCCTCACCCACGGCAACGCCCATGGAACCGCCGAGAAAAGCGAAATCGAACGCGGCAATAACCACCGGCTGGCCGCCAAGCGCACCATGCGCCACGATGACTGCATCCTGATTGGCTTCGCTGCGCGCATCCCGGAGACGGTCCTGATAGCGCTTGCGGTCACGGAAGCGTAGCGGATCGGCCGCGACTTCGGGCAATTCGATGGTCTGATATTCGCTGTCATCAAACAGATAGGCCAGTCGTTTTTTCGCACCCAGGCGCAAGTGATGATCGCAATGTGGGCAAACGCGCTGATTATTCTCGAGCTCTCGATGGAAAATCATTTGCTCACAACTGGGGCACTTCTCCCATAGATCCTGCGGAATATCGTCCTTGCGGAATAGCCCACGCACTTTGGGGCGGGCAAAGCGGTCAAGCCAGCTCATCCTGAAGCCTCCCTAGTCGACTTGCGCACAGCGGCACTTAAAGCCCGCACCAAAGAAAGTGCGCTATCAACCGTTTGTGGTGTGGCCGCGGCACTACTGTCCAGACTATTCTCAATCGCCGAAATAATAGCGGAGCCGACCACCGCAGCATCCGCCGACGCAGCCACTGCCGCTGCCTGTTCGGGCGTCTTGATACCGAAGCCGACAGCGATAGGTAAATCAGTATGCCGGCGCAGTCGAGCGATGGCGGTGTCTATCGAATTAGCCGATGCGCCGGCGGCGCCGGTGATACCGGTGATGGAAATGTAATAGACAAATCCTGAACTGTTGCCCACGACTCGCGGCAGGCGCGCGTCATCTGTCGTCGGCGCAGTTAGGCGAATAAAATCTAAACCAGCCTCCAGTGCCGGCAGGCACAGTTCGCCATCTTCCTCTGGCGGCAGATCGACGATAATCAAGCCATCGAGCCCGGCCTCTAGTGCATCGCTCAGAAAGCGCGCAACACCATAAATATAAATTGGATTGTAATAGCCCATCAGGACCAGCGGTGTCTCGCCATCCTCTTCGCGAAAGCGACGCACCAAGCTGATGGTTTTTTCCAGGGTGATTCCCGCTTTAAGCGCGCGCTGGCCGGCAACCTGAATTACCGGCCCGTCCGCCATCGGATCGGTAAAGGGCGATCCGATTTCGATAATGTCGGCGCCGGCGGCGGGTAGGCCCCGCAAAATATCAAAAGAAGTTTCTATATCCGGGTCGCCCATCATGGTAAACGTGACGAGACCACTGTGCCCGGCTTCCCGCAGCACCTCGAAACGCTGTTTGATCCGCTGGCTCATATGGTGGTCTCCAACGCTTCTGCCACGGTGAAGATATCTTTGTCGCCACGCCCGCACATGTTCATCACAATGAGATGATCGGCCGGCAAAGTGGGGGCGATTTTAGCGACATGAGCCAAGGCATGGGCGGGCTCCAACGCCGGAATAATTCCTTCAAGACGGGAGCACAGCTGAAAAGCTTCGAGCGCTTCACCGTCAGTGACCGGCTCATAATCGATGCGCCCCTCATCTTTCAGCCAGGAATGCTCGGGCCCGATACCAGGATAGTCCAGACCGGCGGAAATCGAATGCGCTTCCGTAATCTGACCATCCTCATTCTGTAGCAAATAAGTGCGGTTGCCGTGTAAAATACCAGGGCTGCCTGCACTGAGCGAAGCCGCATGCTGGCCCGATTGGATACCGTGCCCAGCCGCCTCCACACCGATCATCGAGATCGCCGGATCGTCGAGAAATGGGTAAAACAGGCCAATCGCGTTTGAGCCGCCGCCTACACAGGCAACCAACGTATCAGGTAGTCGGCCTTCGGCCTCAACAATCTGCTCACGTACCTCTTCGCCGATGATAGATTGGAAATCGCGCACCATTTCCGGGTAGGGATGCGGTCCGGCCACGGTACCTATCAAATAATAGGTCGATTGGACATTGGTGACCCAATCGCGTAGCGCTTCATTCATCGCGTCCTTCAATGTCTTCGACCCGGAGACGACAGGCACAACCTCCGCGCCGAGCAGCTTCATTCGAAAAACGTTAGGCTTTTGCCGCTCGATATCGACCGCACCCATATAGACCGTGCAAGGCAGATCGAACAGCGCGCAAACGGTCGCCGTGGCGACACCGTGCTGCCCGGCGCCGGTTTCGGCAATGATCCGCGTCTTTCCCATACGCTGGGCCAACAGGATCTGGCCAATGCAATTGTTGATCTTGTGGGCACCAGTATGATTGAGTTCGTCGCGCTTCAAATAAATTTTAGCGCCGCCCCAATGGGCGCTAAGACGGCGCGCATAATAAAGCGGGCTCGGCCGACCGACATAATGTTTCAGCCAATAGCGCATCTCGTCGGCAAATGAGGCATCGGTTTTCGCCGCGTCATAGGCGGCTTCAAGATCGAGAATAAGCGGCATCAACGTTTCGGCGACATAGCGCCCGCCGAATTTGCCGAAATGGCCATCCGCATCCGGTCCAGCGCGATAAGTATTGGTTGTGTTCATCTGCTTTCCGAGTTTTGGTCCATGCAATTCAAAGCGTGGCGCCGAGGGCAAGAAAGCGCCTTACAAGCTCGGGGTTTTTCATGCCCGGGGCCGATTCAACGCCAGAAGAGACATCAACTGATCGGGCACCCGATATCCTAACGGCTTTGGCTAGGTTGTCGATATGAAGTCCGCCAGACAACAGCCACGGCAGGCCACCGGTCAGTTCCGATTGTTGGGCCAGCATACGCCAATCAAAGGCCAGGGCATTGCCGCCCGGCAGCGCGCCTGCAAGGGTCTGCGGCGCTTTGGCGTCAAATAATATCCAGTCTGCAACGGTGCAGTAAGACTCTGCCGAAGCAACATCAACGGGCGCCGCAAGCTTGATCGCTTTAATGATGCCGGCGCCGGTCCGTGTTTTAATTTCAGCGGCTCGCGCCGGACTTTCGCTGCCATGCAGCTGCACGAAATCCAATCGCAGCCTGGCGAAGACGCTGTCCAGTAGTTCGTCGTCAGGATCGACGAAGACGCCAACCCGGAATATATCCGGCGGCACCGTCTGGACAAGCTCACCAGCCCTTTCCGGCGAAACGATGCGCGGCGACGGCGGGTAGAACACCAAACCGATGAACCGCGCGCCGCCATCCACCGCTGCCGCGATGGCTGCCGAATCACTCAAGCCGCATATTTTTGTGCTGAGGCCGTTTTGGGCCATACCAGAATCCAGTCTTATCGTAAATACGCACGCACAGAACGCTTATTCGATGATCCGGGACGTAACGTCAAGGACTTCAGGAATCCGCGCAGCGCAGCACATGTAAGCGCCCCATATATTATTCAGGCGACGTCTCTGGGCGGCGCAATACGATTTCGCCCGACACCTACTTTAGCTGCTTCATCCATGTCCGCCCGCGCGCCGTCCAAGCGTTGCGTGAGCGAGACAATTTCCCGTTCCAAGGCGCGCACATGACGCTTGCGCTGGCGCGCTTCGGCGCGCCAGCGATGATCAAACAGCCATCGTATCAAAGCACCCAAGACGAACCCAAACGCGAGCGCGCCAATGACTGCTGCCCAAAGGGGTATATCTAACTCGTAGGGCAAAGGATCAAATTGAACGCCAACCCGCGTTCGGTTAGCGATCGCAAACGCAATGACGATAAACGCCACCGGGGCAGCAATAATCCAACCTATAAATCTCACGCCCTATTCCTCAGCGCCGCGATCGCGCCGAACGCGCCCCGCAACAGATGCGGTCGGAACGGGAGGGTCAGCGCTGTTAATTCTCGTGGTTAATTCTGATTGATGCGCTCGCGCAGTTCCTTGCCGGTCTTAAAAAACGGCAGATGCTTCTTCGCCACATCAACCGATTCGCCGGTGCGCGGGTTACGCCCGACACGCTCGCCGCGCGCGCGCACCGAAAAGGCACCGAAACCGCGCAATTCAACACGATCGCCGCGGGCCAAAGCGGTGCTGATTTCCTCAAACACCTTGTTCACAACACGCTCAAAATCCCGATGATAAAGACGAGGGTCGGGATACATCTCCGCAAGCCGCTGAATGAGTTCAGATTTGGTCATATTCTGCTCCCCCTATCACCGTCCCATTTCCCCAACGTACGAGCAAGTTGTCAATTTACTTGAGTTTTTCTACTTGCGACTAAGTCCAGGGTGCCAAACGGCGAGAAGGCCGTCAAGCATCAGGCGGCGTGGTAGAACCGCACCCCTCACCGACGAGACAAGACGTTCAACTATATCCTCTCCCTCATCAACTTCCAAATCATAGACCGGCAACGAAGACGACACGCCGCGCTGGCTTTCAAGCCAAGCCAAGGCTTCTACTTCACCACCAATTTCGTCGACCAGGCCATTGGCCACGGCCTGACGGCCGGTAAACACCCGGCCATCCGCCAGTGCCGTCGCCGCCACAAGCTCCAGGCCGCGCCGTTCGGCCACCAGCCCAACAAAAAGATTGTACATGTCGTCGACCACTGCTTGGCTGGCAGCGCGGCCACTTTCGTCAAGCGGCTCGAACGGCGACGGCACGCCTTTCAGCGGTGCGCTTTTGATGGCTTCGGTCATGACGCCAAGATCGGCAAGCATCTCGGTCACATCTGCAGTCTGCAGGATTACGCCGATCGAGCCGGTGATCGTGGAGTTGCGAGCAATAATGCGCTCAGCGGCGAGCCCCGCCATATATCCGCCCGATGCCGCGGTCCCATCCATCACCGCAATGACCGGTTTTTGTTTCGTGACAGCGCTAAGAGAAAGAAACAGCGCCTCGCTCCCAGCCATCGTGCCGCCGGGCGAGTTGATTCGAACAATCAGTGCCTTGATATTGCTATCGTCGGTGATTTCGGCCAATAGTTGGGCACGCTCGGGCTTGTCGAAGATCAATCCGGTCACCCACAGACGGGCTATATAATCACCACCCGCCGGGCCATCCAGGGCGAAACGGCCGACCGCAAGGACGATAAGTGCGATAACCGCAACGATCGCCAGAGCGCGCCAACCCGATACGCCTCGCTTGAGACGCCGGCGATCGAGCAATCTATCCGGATCAAGTTTCATCTAGCCGCCCATGCTCCGAGTTGCCGGTCGACCAACAGCAATACGCGCGCCGACTGGCGGCGCCGAGTCTAAGAGTTCTTTTTGTCCTCTTCGCCACCTTCCGTCGCTTCGGCCTCTACCGCCCTTGCTTCGTTTACCGATTCCGTGTCCTCAGTGGCCCCCTTGGGTTCTGTTGCCTCAACGGTCTCTGTGTTGGCTTCTTCTATGGAGTCGGCGTCAGTCGCTCCGGTTTCTATCACTTCACTTTCAGTGGTGCCCGCATCAGCAGGTTGATCGTTACCGGCTTCCTGTTTCTGTTTTCGGCTGATAGCCTCGCCGAGGATATCGCCCAGGCTGGCGCCAGAATTAGTCGAGCCATACTCCTCAACGGCCTGTTTTTCTTCTTCAACTTCCAGCGCCTTGATGGAAAGCGTAATGCGCCGCCCGCCGCGATCGATTTGCATCAGTTTGGCGTCGAACTTGTCACCCACTGCAAAGCGGTCAGGCCGTTGCTCATTGCGGTCGCGCGCCAAATCGGATCGCCGCACGAAGCCGGTTAAGCCATCGAGCACTTCGACGTCGACGCCCTGGTCATGCAACGCGGTGACGGTACAGGTGACAGCCTGTCCTCTCTTCGAGTGAGCAACCTGGAATGGATCGTCATCCAACTGCTTAATGCCTAGGCCGATGCGCTCCTTCTCTATATCGATAGTCAGCACTTTGACCTGAACGTTGTCACCCTTGTTGTAGCTCTGAAGAGCGGTTTCGCCGGGCAATGCCCAATCGATATCGGACAAATGAACCATGCCAAATATTTCGCCCGCCAATTCAATGAACAGGCCGAATTCGGTGATGTTCTTGATCTCTCCCTCGAGCACGCTGCCTTCAGGATTTTTTTCTTCGAAGGTAGTCCATGGGTTGCTCAAGCACTGCTTGAGGCCAAGGCTAATACGCCGCTTGTCCGGATCAACGTCGAGCACCATGACTTCGACTTCCTGGCTCGTCGAAACGATCTTGCCGGGATGGATATTTTTCTTGGTCCAGCTCATTTCCGAAACATGGACCAAACCCTCAACACCGGGCTCGAGTTCCACGAATGCGCCATAATCCGTAATGTTCGTTACCCGGCCAGTATATTTAGCGCTGATAGGATATTTAGCGCCCACACCTTCCCAAGGATCGGCTTCAAGCTGCTTCATGCCGAGCGAAATTCGTTGGGTCTCTGCATTGAAGCGAATAACCTGAATCTTGACGCTCTGGCCGATTTGCAATGCATCAGTTGGATGGTTGACGCGGCGCCACGCAATGTCGGTGACATGCAGCAAGCCGTCGACGCCGCCTAAATCGACGAAGGCGCCATAATCGGTTATATTCTTGACGATACCGTCAAGGACCTGGCCTTCATGCAGATTGGCGATCAGTTCGTTGCGTTGCTCCGCGCGGGTATCTTCGAGGACAGCACGGCGTGAGACCACGATGTTGCCGCGCCGGCGGTCCATTTTCAAAATCTGGAACGGTTGCTCAGTGCCCATCAACGGCGTGATGTCGCGCACCGGACGTATATCCACCTGGCTACCTGGCAGGAACGCAACGGCACCGTCAAGATCGACTGTGAAACCGCCCTTGACCCGGCCAAAGATCACGCCTTCTACCCGCTCGCCGTCTTCAGAGGCTTTTTCAAGTTTTTCCCAGGCCTCTTCGCGGCGCGCCCGCTCGCGGCTGAGAACAGCCTCGCCGCGCCGGTTTTCGATGCGCTCGATGAACACTTCCACCTGATCGCCGACCTTGAGCTCAACCGGTTGACCCGGTACCGAGAACTCTTTTAGCGGGACGCGCCCCTCAACTTTTAATCCGACATCAATGAGTGCCGCGTCATTATCGATGGAAAGCACCGTGCCTTTAATCAGGCGGCCTTCAAAATTTGCTTTATCGCCGACAAATTCCTCAAGTAGTTCAGCAAAATTTTCTTTGCTCGGTGCTTGTTCCACGGCCATTTGCGTTGTCATCTGTTCTCCTGTCCAACAATCATTTCACATCACCGACGCTGCATAATTCCAAGCCGGCATATGCTCTCAAATTCGCCGTAGGCGGCTGATCCCGTGTCCCTCGACCGGATCATCCCAGTCGCTCCGCGATATAAGAAAGCGCCCGATCAAACACCTTATCGGGCGAAAGATCGGTGGTATCAATCCTGAGCGCATCGTCCGCCGCCCTCAGCGGCGCAACCGCGCGACCACTGTCGCGGGCATCACGATCCTGCATTTCCTGCAAAACGCGCGATTCTATACTCTCCACGCCGCGTAACCGCAACTCTTTCACGCGCCGTTTGGCGCGTGCTTCGATCGAGGCATCAAGATAGATTTTGGCGTCGGCCTCTGGGCAGACCACGGTCCCAATGTCGCGGCCGTCCAAAACCGCCCCAGGTGACCTAGCGGCAAAGGTGCGTTGATAGACCAACAAGGCGGCGCGCACTGCGGGATGAGCGGATACGATAGAGGCGGCTTGGCCAACTTCTTCGGAGCGTAGATTTGGCGCTTCGAGATCTCGTTTTTCGAGATTTTGCGCGGCGTTCTCGCCTGTGGTTTCATTAGATGGATCACCGCCTTGGCATAGTACGCGCACCGCGACCGCACGATAAAGCCCCCCGGTATCGAGATGGCGGAGGCCGAAATGGCCTGCCAAGCGTCGCGCCAACGTCCCCTTTCCAGAAGCCGCCGGGCCGTCCACGGCAATCTTCATGGCCGGTTTCCCTGCCTGTGTGGCGTTAACCATGGCGAATAGCTCCACCCAGGCCATTCATTAATTCTACGAAGCCGGGAAAACTAGTGGCGATGGGGGCGCCATCATCAATTGTAATGCTGTCTCGGCAGGCCATACCGAGCACCAGAAATGTCATGGCGATGCGGTGATCCAGGCAGCTTGCAATTTCTGCTCCGCCCGGTGGCGGCACACCCGCACCGGCGATCAGAATATCGTCCTGCTCGGCACTCACAGCACACCCGGCGGCGCTGAGGCCGCTCACGATAGCAGCAAAACGATCACTCTCTTTGTGGCGCAGTTCGTCAAGCCCGCACAGGCGGCTCGGGCCTTCGGCGCAGGCAGCGAGGACCGCGAGAACAGGATATTCATCGATCATGCTCGGCGCGCGCGCTGCCGCTACCTCAATACCGTGTAATTTGGCGGCGCGGACGGCGATATCGGCCACGGGTTCGCCGGATATCTCCTTAATATTGCGCAATTCCATCGCGCCGCCCATTTCGCGCACACACTCCAGGAAGCCGCCACGCATCGGATTAATACCGACGTTTCTGAGTAGCACATCCGACCCCGGCACAATCAGCGCCGCAGCCAGCGGGAATGCGGCAGAGCTGAAATCGGCAGGAACCGATAGTGCCTGTGCGCTCAGTTCGGGTTGGCCCGACACTGTTATCTTGCGCCCCCCCGAAGCAACATTATCAACACGCAACTCGGCGCCGAAATGACGCAGCATGCGCTCGCTATGATCCCTGCTCGGCGCCGGTTCGACGATACTGGTGTCGCCCGGCGCAGCGAGGCCAGCCAGGAGAATCGCTGATTTCACCTGTGCCGAGGCGACCGGCAGCCTATAACTGATGGGAAGCAGGGCGCTGCTGCCAGTGAGCGCCAACGGCAATCTGCAGTCGCTTCGCGCCGTGATGCGTGCGCCCATTTGTGTGAGCGGCCCGGCGACCCGACCCATGGGTCTGGTGTGCAGTGATTCATCCCCGCTGAAAAAACTGGTGAACGGATGCTGTGCTGCGACGCCCATAAGAAGCCGCACGGCCGTACCGGCGTTGCCGAGGTCCAACTGGCACGCCGGTTCCTGAAAGCCGCCAACGCCAACGCCCCAAACCCGCCATGTCCCAGCATCGTCGCGCTCAATGTTCACGCCGAACTCGCCAAGAGCGCGCGCCGTTGCCAGGACATCACCGCCCTCCAGCAATCCCTTGACACGGGTTTCGCCAACCGCTAGCGCACCAAGGATCAACGCACGGTGCGAAATGGATTTATCGCCGGGCAAAACGGCCTCTCCAGACAACGGCCCCGAAGGCTCAGAGACGACCGGCCGCGGACCAAAAACTGTTTCTTCGGCAGCGTCTTTATGTGGCGCAGTTAATTGATCTAAAATGGTTTGTTTGCGTCTTTTCACAGGATGTCTCTACTATAACCAGGCGCGGCAAAATACCAAGACACGCGAACTACTTCATTTTATTTTTGACAGAGTCTGCCGAACGTGGCAATTCGGCTTGAAATAGCGTTCATCGGTACGAGCGTCGAAAGGCTTTGTGGGAGATCTTCATGGCGGTAAATTCGAAGTGGGGTACCAAACGATTGTGCCTAGGGTGTGGTAAACGGTTTTACGATATGCGGCGCGACCCGATCGTTTGCCCCGCCTGTGACACGTCTTTCGAGGTCAGCGCCCCAGCGCGGACGAGACGGCAACGCATGCCAGTCGAACCCTCCAAAGTCGCAGCACCTTTGGGGGCGAGTGCCGAGACTGAAGAAGGTGCGGCGGCGAAGCTTGAAGACCCGGACGTGCTGGTCGCCGCCAATGGCGTCGATATCGAAAAAAACCTTGCCGAGGCAATAGAAAACCCTGCCGAGTTAGGAAAAGATGACGACGACATAGCCGAGGCCATTGAAGGTATTGAGGAGCCAGAAAAGGTAGGCATTTGAGTTTGGTTTCCGTTCACAAGCTTGCATGAAAGCACGGGGGTCAATAGTTTTGCCCGCTTGATGCAGAGTTTATTTTTTGTTTAGGGGCCATAGCTCAGTTGGGAGAGCGCTTGAATGGCATAGAATAGAGTATCGCTCTCTCCCTCACTTTATTATCCAAAAATACACTACTGAAGCCAAATATTAAGCGCAGATTTCTGCGCTTTTTCTCTTTTCAGTGACAAGTTTTTGACAAGGTCGGTTTATCTGTCATTCTTAGAGGATGGCAAATAGTCAACCTTTACACGACACCTATGACGAAATTGTGGAAGGTTCTGTCTGGCTTCATCGACAGATGCTTGAGGGTCAAATAAGCCCCTTTTGGTATGCCAAGATTAAACTGCCAGACAGAATTGAAAGTCGTAAAAGGCAAGAGATTAGGCGTTCTACAAGGAAACGTAGCAAGCAAGAGGCTACGCAATGGGCTATCGCCCTCTTCCACGAAATGAGTGCCAACCAAAAATTGGGAATGCCCACTGAGAGTAGAACATTCTCTTGGATATTCGCTGACTATCAGAGGCTTCAGAAACGAGGCGTGGATGCTGGAGAGGTCTCAGAAAATCGTTATCAACTGAATGAAAGCACCTATCGAAACTATTTTGGCTCGTTCTTTGGTGAAATGGATATTCGTAAGGTGAACTCTGAAATCATCCTTGAATACAAAGCCCAACGAAATACTCAAATGGGATTGGCTGGAGGGTCAACAGTCAGAAAAAGGAATAAACCCTCTGCCCATACCCTTAACGTCGAAAATATGGTCTTGAGGGATATCCTCAAGCACGCCCACGACAAGAAATATATTCACAGCATTCCCACTATCAAAAACAACTATTCAGAAAGAGTGCCGCGCTTGGATTTCAGCGCAGACGAGTGGGCTTACCTTTTGAAACGATTTGATGAGGACATTACGAAGAGCAAACAAAACCAAGTCGCTGTTCACGAATGGCGCTACAAACTGATGCTCAAAACCCTCTGTCAGCTTCTTGTTTATAGTGGAGCAAGAGTTGGAGGGGAGACCAACCAATCGCTTCTTTGGGATGATATTCGAGCTGTTGAAAAAGTCAGTGGTAAGGAAAAGCAGCATCACATTGGAACTCATACTGACTGCCCTTATGACAAGAGAGAGATAGTGCGTGTTGAGGTTATGGTTAGGAACGTCAAATATCGCACGAAACCCAATCCTCGATTGGTGATGGCTATTCCTTATCTTGAACCAGCATTGAGAGCTTGGAGGTCAGCAAGTGATTTTGGTCTCAATAACCAATTCATATTCTGTCATCAAGGCGATGGAATGAATGGTGAGCCATCAACGCAAATCAAATCTTTCAAGAGTGGCTTTGAGCGTTTTCTGAAAAGGCACACCAACGAGGATTTTCTTTTGTGGAAGGACGAGGAAAGCCCCCATCGAACTCTTTATTCCCTTCGTCATACGTATGCGACGCAACGCCTCATCAATGGAGACATTGGTGTTTATGAGCTTGCTCGAAATATGGGAACGTCTATCAGAGAATTGGAAAGAACCTACTCAAAAGCACTCCCACAAGCCTTCGCAAAACAACTTACAAGTGGGCTTCGTTGATGGACTTGCTCATAGCCATCTTAGTAGCACTACCAATTCTTCTACTATGTTTAGGATTTGGGAAGTCAGTGGAGGTTATGACTGACAAGCTGATTAACCAGTCAGACAGCCAGAAAGACCACTAAATGGACAAATATATCAAAACAGAATGTGGTCTCGATAAGCTGGAAAAATTGAAGTCTTCCACCAGCTTAATAGGCAAGGTTAGGCTTTGGTGGTTTGTGGTTATCGCATCTATTCGAGACACCATCAAAATCTAAGAGGACACCTAAATGAGCGATATAATTAAACACGACGAAGGTGCCTACATAATAGTGAAGAAGGGAGAGCCACTTGAGGTCTCCATCACTCCAAAGACTGGCTATAACTCTATCAAAGGTTATGAAGGAAAGATTTATCATTGTTGGACAGAGGGGCCAGCAGACCAACGACCCATAAGGTGTTCCAAGTTATCAGATGATTACTCTTTCGATTATAAGGAGATATGGGAGAGCATCATCAACCCTAAGTAG
>CAYPSQ010000026.1:0-2684 GCA_964413115.1 uncultured Rhizobiaceae bacterium
CTCGCCTTCGGTATTGGCTCTAGTGAAGTCGAGCATGTTCTGTCAACGCAAACCCTGGTGCAGAAACGGCCTAAGAATATGCGCATCACCATTGATGGCGAATTGCCGCTGGGCGGCACCGGCAAGGACATGATTCTCGCCATTATCGGCACCATCGGCACCGCCGGTGGCACCGGCCATGTCATTGAATATGTCGGCTCCGCCATCCGCGCGCTCTCCATGGAAGGGCGCATGACAGTATGCAACATGACGATCGAAGGCGGCGCGCGCGCCGGCCTGATTGCCCCTGACGAGACCACTATCGCCTATGTCAAAGGACGCGCACTGGCACCTCGCGACACCCATTGGGATGCGGCGTCGAGCTATTGGCGCTCGCTACCATCCGATGCAGGCGCCTCTTACGACAAGGAGCTCTCGCTCAACGCCAATGCTATCGCGCCGCAAGTAACCTGGGGTACCAGTCCAGAGGATGTGGTGCCGATTGATGGCCGCGTACCCGACCCAGCGTCGGCGACGGACGAGAAGCAGCGCACCGCCACCCTGCAGGCACTCGTTTTCTTGGGCCTGACGGCCTTTCAGCTTAGTGAGGATATCATGATCGTCCGGGCGTTTATCGGCTCCTGCACCAACGGCCGTATCGAGGATATGCGTGCCGCCGCCGAGGTCGCCAAAGGCCGCACTCTGGCAGCCGGTGTAAGCGCCATGGTGGTGCCGGGCTCCGGCCTGGTGAAAGCTCAGGCTGAAGCCGAGGGTCTGGATAAGATATTGATCGCGGCGGGCTTCGAGTGGCGCGATCCGGGCTGCTCAATGTGCATTGCCATGAACGGCGATATTTTGAAGCCTAATGAACGTTGCGCCTCAACCTCAAACCGCAATTTCAAGGGCCGTCAGGGGCGCGATAGCCGCACCCATCTTGTCGGTCCAGCGATGGCGGCGGCGGCGGCCATCGCAGGGCATTTCGTCGACGTGCGCGATCTTGCGCGCTGAGACGAGAAAGGCGAAAGGCATGAAAAAATTTACTGTACTCTCGGGACCAGCGGCGGCGCTACCGATGATCAATGTCGATACCGACCAGATCATTCCCAAGCAATATCTTAGCGCCATCACCCGTGCTGGCCTTGGCAAGGGCCTGTTCCATGATTTCCGCTATGACACGGACGACCAGGAAAAACCCGATTTCGTGCTCAACCTCGAGCCCTACAGGAACGCCAAAATTCTTCTCGCTGGCGATAATTTTGCCTGTGGCTCAAGCCGCGAGCACGCGCCCTGGGCACTCGATGATTTTGGCATCCGTTGCGTCATCGCGCCCGGCTTCGCCGATATTTTTTTCAACAATTGCGTAAAAAATGGCCTCCTGTTGATCGTTATGGAAGAAGCCAAAGTCATCGAATTGATGGCGCTGGCGGAGAACCCGCAATCCTGCGAAATGACGGTTAATCTCGAAACGCAAACCGTCACCCTAGCAGACGGCAGCAGCGTGGCCTTTGAGATTGAAGCGGCACGCAAGCACCGCCTCGTGAACGGCCTCGACGATATCGAAATTACGCTGCAAAAAGACGCTGAGATTAGCGCCTTCGAAGCGCGGCAAAAGACGGCCTTGCCATGGCTTTACCGCGCCGTATAGACGCACCTGCATAGGCGGACAAGTACATGACAAAAAACAGAAAAATCTTGATGTTGCCGGGCGACGGCATCGGACCCGAAGTGATGCATGAAGTGGCCCGCATGATCGAATGGATGAACGATCGACGCGGCACCGCGTTCGATGTCCAGGAGGGATTGGTCGGTGGCGCATCCTACGATGAGCACGGCACCTCACTGACCGACAAGATAATGGCCGACGCGATGGCCGCCGATGCGGTGCTGTTCGGATCCGTTGGTGGGCCAAAATGGGACAATGCGCCGCGCGAAGAGCGCCCCGAGAATGGCTTGTTGCGCCTGCGAAAAGAAATGGATTTGTTCGCTAATCTGCGCCCGGCCACGGTTTTCAACGGGCTCGTCGATGCCTCAACGCTGAAACCGGAAGTAGTTTCAGGTCTCGATCTGATGATCGTCCGCGAACTCACCGCCGGGGTCTATTTTGGCGCACCGCGCGGGACCGATATGCTGCCTGACGGCACGCGCCGCGGCTTCGACACCGAAGTCTACACCGAACCAGAGATCCAACGAGTAGCCAGCGTTGCCTTTGAACTAGCGCGCAAGCGGTCCAACAAGGTGCATTCGGTGGAGAAGGCCAATGTCATGGAATCGGGCGTCTTTTGGCGAGAGGTCGTGACAGCCCTGCACAAAGCTAAATATTCCGATGTCGAGTTACACCATATGTACGCTGATAATTGTGCCATGCAGTTGGTGCGCAACCCCAAGCAATTCGATGTCATCGTCACTAGTAATCTGTTCGGCGATATCCTCTCGGATTGCGCCGCGATGCTAACCGGGTCACTCGGCATGTTGCCCTCTGCGTCGCTCGGTGCGCCCAACGCAGAAGGGCAACGGAAGGCTCTCTACGAGCCGGTGCACGGCTCGGCGCCCGACATTGCCGGCCAGCGGCTAGCCAACCCGGTAGCAATGATGCTGAGCTATGCGATGATGTTGCGCTATTCCTTCGATATGAAAACCGAAGCCGATTTAATCGAACAGGCGGTGAAAAACGTCCTTGCTAGCGGCCTTCGGACTGCCGATATCGT
>CAYPSQ010000026.1:2784-17682 GCA_964413115.1 uncultured Rhizobiaceae bacterium
AAAAAATTAAGGACAGATAGTAATGGGCTACAAAGTTGCGGTTGTCGGCGCCACAGGGAATGTCGGCCGGGAAATTCTTAGTACCTTGTCGGAGCGCGGCTTTCCCGCCGACGAGGTGGTAGCGCTGGCGTCGCGCGCCTCGGTCGGCAAAGAAGTTTCGTTTGGCGACGATGTAACCCTCACAGTGCGAGCACTCGAAGATTTCGATTTCAGCGGCGTCGATTTTGGCCTGTTCTCACCGGGCTCGGCAGTTTCGCGCAAGCACGCGCCGCGCGCCGCCGAAGACGGCTGCGTGGTGATCGACAACACTAGCGAATTCCGCATGGACGAGGATGTGCCGCTGATTGTACCAGAGGTCAACCGCGAGGCACTCGCAGACTTCCGCCAGCGCAATATCATCGCCAATCCAAATTGTTCAACCATTCAGATGGTGATGGCACTGAAGCCGCTGCACGATTTGGTGCCGATCAAGCGTGTGGTCGTCTCAACCTACCAATCAGTCTCGGGCTCGGGCAAAAACGCAATGGATGAATTGTTCGACCATACGCGGGCGATCTTCATGAACGATCGCAAAGAGCCGGTCATTTTTCCGAAAACTATCGCCTTCAATGTGATCCCGCATATCGATAATTTTATGCCGGACGGCTCAACCCGGGAGGAGACCAAGATGATGTACGAGACCCAAAAAATTCTTGATCCGGATATTCTGGTGAGCGCCACCTGCGTGCGAGTGCCAACTTTTATCGGCCACGCCGAGGCAGTGAATGTAGAATTTCATGACCGCCTGAGCGAAACCCAAGCGCGTGACGCGTTGAGCGCAGCACCAGGCGTCATCGTGGTCGATGAGCGCCGCGACGGGGGCTATGTGACGCCAACCGAAAGCGTCGGCGAGGATGCTACCTTCGTCTCGCGCATCCGCCAGGACGAGAGCGCGGCGCATGGTCTCAACATGTGGGTTGTCTCGGATAATTTGCGCAAGGGCGCGGCACTCAACTCCGTGCAAATCGCAGAGGAATTGATCCGCGACCATATGGATACTCGCCACTAACTGGCAATTGCCCAGGCCGGCATGAGCGAAAGCGCCGAAAATCGTGCCCAGCACGCACAACGAATTTTTAAAAAGGCGGTCAGCGCCCATCGCGCAGGTCAGCTCGACGAAGCGATCGCGGGCTATGTGAGAACCCTCAATATTGATAGCAATTACTCTCAAGCACTGAACAATATGGGCGTAGCGCTGCGCGCCCAGGGCGCTTTTCATGCCGCGGCAGCAAGTTACCGTCGCGCCATCGCACTCAATCCGGACGATCCGGGCAGCTATTCTAACCTCGGCAACGCGCTACGTGCGCTCGGGCGCCATGACGCAGCGGAGGCGAGTCACCGTCAAGCATTGAGGGTCAATCCGAACTATCTCGAAGCGCGCTATAATTTAGGCTTGGTGCTAAACGACCAGGGCAAATTCGACGAAGGCATCGCTTGTCTCGAGGAAGCACTACGACACAAGGCGGATTACATAGATGCCCATTGGGACCTGGCACTCGCCTGGCTAATGAAGGGCAATCTCAGACAGGGTTTCGAGGAATATGAGTGGCGCTGGCAGCTGCCAGGAAATAAGCCACACCAATTTGATAAGCCGGCCTGGAGCGGTGCTGCGCTCGAAGGCCGCGTCATCCTGCTGCATGCCGAGCAGGGCGCGGGTGATAGCATACAGTTCGCGCGCTACGCCCTGTTGGTGGCGGCGAAAGGCGGACGCGTCATCCTCGAGTGCCAAATGCCACTGGTCTCGCTGTTTGAGCAGCTTAAGGGGGTCGAGCAAGTTGTCGCGCGCGATGATCCCCTGCCGGCGTTCGACGTGCACGCGCCGCTCCTCAGTCTGCCACGAATTTTCAAGACCGACCTCAATAGTATTCCGGCACCTTACGCTTACCTTAAAGCCGATGCAGCGCGCACTGAAAAGTTTGCCGAAATGCTCGACCCTACGCGGCTCAATGTCGGTATAGCCTGGGCCGGCAAGCCGAGCCACCGCAACGACCGCAATCGAAGCGCCGGAATCGAACCCTTTATTGACCTGTTGGGTACGCCTGACGCGGCGTTTCACAGCCTCCAGATCGGCCCGCGTAGTGCCGATCTCATCTCTAACGGGTGCGCCGGTCTAATCCGCGACCACAGCTCAAACATCAGTGACTTCTCCGACACAGCGGCATTGATCGCCGCTCTCGACCTGGTGATTAGTGTCGACACTTCGGTCTGTCACCTTGCCGGCGCGCTCGGTAAGCCGTGTTGGGTGGTCATTCCCTATACCCCAGACTGGCGCTGGCTGATGGAGCGCGAGGATAGCCCGTGGTACCCCTCCCTGCGCCTGTTCCGTCAGGAGAGATTTGGCGATTGGCCCGGTGTCTTTTCGCGCCTCGCCGCGGCGCTGGAGAACATGATCGCCCCTTAAGGGGGGGCTTCTAGCGATTATTGACTGGCCGGGACAATCGGTCTTAAATCCTTCATTCTACGCAAGGATTCGGCCGCCGCGCGGGCGGCGTACCGGGAGAGAGAAACTATGGCGCTCAGGGATCGCCCGCTTTCGCCGCATCTGCAGGTTTATCGCCCGCAGCTCACATCCGTTCTATCGATATTTCACCGCCTGACCGGCGTGTTTCTCACCACCGGTGCGGCGATGCTTTGCTGCTGGCTGCTCACCGCTGCGGCGGGGCCAGAATATTACGCCTGGTCACAATGGTTTCTGACCTCTTGGTTGGGGTATGCGCTGCTTGGGGCGTGGTCCTATTGCCTTTTCTATCACCTTTGTAATGGTATCCGGCACCTGTTCTGGGATGTCGGCATCGGCTTTAGTCTGCGCGCCACCTATGCCTCGGGCGCGCTGATGGTGATCGCCTCGCTTGGCCTGACCGGGCTTTCCTGGGGTCTCGGCCTATATTTCTATTGTGCTGGTTAATATCAAGGAACGGTCATGAGCATACAGACCCCGTTAGCCCGCGTGCGGCATTTGGGCTCCGCCAAGGAAGGTGCCGATCACTGGTGGTGGCAGCGCCTAACGGCGATCCTGCTGGTACCGCTGTCGCTTTGGTTCGTTGCCTCGATCTGGTGGCTGATCATCGGCGGCGCCACCTACGAAGCCTTTCAAGACTGGCTGTCCGGGCCGGTGGCAGCGATCCTAATGCTGATCTTTGTCGGCGCGCTGTTCTATCACCTCAAGCTCGGCCTGCAGGTTGTAACCGAGGATTACGTGCACAAGAAGGCGGTCAAATGGACGTTCCTGGTGATTATTAATTTGGGCTGTCTGATCGGCGCCGTGGCGGCGGTCTATTCGACCGTTGCCGTTGCGTTTGGGGACTGAGCGGCATGAGCGCAGCCTACCCGATTACCGAACATAGTTATGACGTCGTCGTTGTGGGTGCCGGCGGCGCGGGTCTTCGCGCCACCTTCGGGTTAGCTCAACTCGGACTGAAAACCGCCTGCGTCTCCAAACTGTTCCCGACACGCAGCCATACCGTCGCTGCTCAAGGTGGGATGTCGGCAGCGCTTGGTAATATGGGTGACGACGATTGGCGCTGGCATATGTACGACACCGTCAAGGGCTCCGACTGGCTCGGCGACCAGGACGCGATCGAATATATGTGCAAAGAGGCGCCACAAGCTGTCATTGAGCTCGAGCATTACGGTGTGCCGTTCTCGCGTACCGAGGACGGACGCATTTATCAGCGCGCGTTCGGCGGCATGACGACTAATTACGGCGAAGGCACGGCACTTCGTACCTGCGCCGCCGCCGACCGCACCGGCCACGCAATTCTGCACACGCTGTATCAGCAATCCCTCCGCCACAAGGCGGAATTCTTCATCGAATACTTCGCACTCGACCTGGTGATGAGCGAAGACGGCACCTGCCAAGGCATGCTCGCATGGAACCTTGATGATGGATCCCTTCACCTGTTCCGCGCCCAAATGGTTATCATCGCCACAGGTGGCTATGGCCGCAGCTATTTCTCCTGCACCTCAGCGCATACCTGCACTGGCGACGGCAACGCCATGGTGCTGCGCGCAGGCCTGCCGCTCCAGGATATGGAGTTCATCCAGTTCCATCCGACCGGGGTCTACGGCGCCGGTATGTTGATCACTGAAGGCACGCGCGGCGAAGGCGGCTATTTGGTGAACTCGGAAGGCGAGCGCTTTATGGAGCGCTATGCGCCGAGCGCCAAGGATTTGGCCTCGCGCGATGTGGTCAGCCGCTCAATGACGCTCGAAATCCGCGAAGGCCGAGGTGTTGGCGCACTCAAGGATCACATCCACCTGAAGCTCGATCATCTCGGCCCTGAAGTGCTGCATGAGCGCCTGCCCGGCATCACCGAGACCGCCAAGATTTTTGCCGGCGTCGACGCCACCAAGGAGCCGATCCCAGTGATCCCGACGGTGCATTACAATATGGGTGGCATCCCCACCAATTACCTCGGCGAAATGGTAACCCTGAAAGACGGCAACCCAGACAGCGTGGTTCCCGGCCTGATGGCCGCCGGCGAAGCGGCCTGCGTGTCGGTGCACGGCGCCAACCGTCTGGGCTCGAATTCGCTTCTCGATCTGGTGATCTTCGGGCGCGCCACCGCCGAACGTTCGGCCAAAGTTGTTAATCCCGGCGCCTCGCTGCCGCCGCTTGCCGCCGGCGCGCTGGACAGGAGCCTTGACTGGTTCGACCGTTTGCGCAACGCCAGCGGTGATAGCGGCACCGCCGAAATCCGCTTGGAGATGCAGCGCACCATGCAGACCCATGCCGGGGTGTTCCGAACCCAAGAGATCATGGAAGAAGGCGATGCCAAGCTTGAGGGCATCTGGAAGAGCTTCCGTGACGGCATCAAAGTGAGCGACCGTTCAATGGTTTGGAATTCCGACCTGGTGGAAACGATCGAGCTTGATAATCTCCTACGCCAATCGACTGTTACCCTTAAATCGGCGATCAACCGTAAGGAAAGCCGGGGCGGCCACGCGCGCGAGGATTTCCCCGAGCGCAACGACGAAAACTGGATGAAACACACTGCCATCTGGCTGAACGAGAATGGCGAAGACGTGACTATCGACTACCGCCCCGTCCACATGCACACGCTCACCGACGAAATCGAGCCCATTCCACCGAAAAAGAGGGTTTATTAGCAAACGGCCGGCTCGCCCGGAAAAACTGACAATAGAGCCCGGGTTGCCCGGTAAGGATAAAAAATATGGCTGAATTCCTGCTGCCCAAAAATTCCAAGATCAAGAAAGGCCGCCATCACAAGGCGCCCGACGGCGCCGGCAAGACGCGGCGCTTCAAGGTCTATCGCTACGATCCAGATTCGGGCAATAACCCGCGCACCGATACCTTCGATGTCGACACCGAAGATTGCGGCCAGATGGTGCTCGACGCGCTGATCAAGATGAAGGGTGACCAGGACCCGTCGCTCACCTTCCGGCGCTCGTGCCGCGAGGGTATCTGTGGCTCCTGCTCCATGAATATCGATGGTACCAACACGCTGGCTTGCACCAAGCCGATCGACGAGGTCAAGGGAGAGGTCCGCATCTATCCGCTGCCGCATCTGCCGGTGATCAAGGATCTGGTGCCGGACATGAGCACCTTCTACGCGCAATACACCTCAATCGAGCCGTGGATGAAAACAGACTCCCCGCCCCCGGCCAACCGTGAGCGGCTACAAAGCCCGGAAGACCGCACCAAGCTCGACGGCCTCTATGAGTGCATCCTCTGCGCATGCTGCTCGACTGCATGCCCGAGCTATTGGTGGAACGGCGAGCGTTACCTAGGCCCGGCGATTCTCCTGCAAGCCTATCGCTGGCTGATCGACAGCCGCGACGAAGCGACCGGCGAACGCCTCGACGATCTCGAAGACCCGTTCCGCCTCTACCGCTGCCACACCATTATGAATTGCACGAAGACGTGCCCGAAAAGCCTTAACCCTGCCAAGGCGATTGGCGAGATTAAGAAGATGATGGTGGCGCGGCGGTGAGCGGCAAAAATCTCTATCTCGCCGTATTCATCCAAAACTGACGGTCAATTTCAAGCACACGAATGAGAGCGCAGGACAAATTTCCGTCGAGTTTTATCGGAGCGGCATCGGCCCACAACTCAAAGCAAGTTTTGCACCCTGTACTGCGACGAAATTTGGCGAATCAGGCGACTTTTGCCCATTAATTATCTCTATTTTTCCCTTTATTTCCAATTTTGGAAGTCCGTTAAAAGAACCGTATTAGCGTCAGTTTGTGGAGTGCAAGCAGAACGGTCTAATTTCGGCCACCTGGATCCTGCACGCAGTTTAGCCGG
The DNA here is from genome assembly GCA_964413115.1 of uncultured Rhizobiaceae bacterium. Classification (GTDB taxonomy): domain Bacteria; phylum Pseudomonadota; class Alphaproteobacteria; order UBA828; family UBA828; genus PTKB01. The sequence continues at coordinate 9,092 of CAYPSQ010000026.1, forward strand.
ATGACTTGCACCACCCCCACATTCGGCGTTAAAACCCGCGCCTACGCTTCGGGAGAACATCATGGCACGCAGCAAGATTGCACTTATTGGCGCGGGGAATATTGGCGGAACGCTGGCACATTTAGCTGGGCTCAAGGAGCTTGGCGATGTGGTGATGTTTGACATCATAGCTGGCATACCTCAGGGCAAGTCACTTGATCTCATTCAATCTTCTCCGATTGAGGGCTTTGACTCGGCGCTTTCGGGTGCGAATAGCTATGCCGCGCTGAAGGGTGCCGATGTAGTGATTGTAACTGCTGGGGTGCCACGCAAGCCGGGCATGAGTCGTGACGATCTTTTGGGCATCAACACCGGTGTAATCACACAAGTTGGTACCGGGATTAAGAAATATTGCCCGGGTGCTTTTGTTATTTGCATTACCAACCCGCTCGACGCGATGGTGTGGGTGCTGCAAAAGGCGAGCGGGCTGCCGGCCAAGCGGGTCGTAGGCATGGCGGGCGTGCTTGATTCGGCGCGCTTCCGCTATTTTTTGGCGGAGGAATTAGGTGTATCCGTCGAGGATGTCACTGCGTTTGTGCTCGGCGGGCACGGCGATACCATGGTGCCGCTCACGCGTTATTCCACGGTGGCCGGGATACCGCTTCCGGACCTGGTTAAGATGGGCTGGATGAAGCAAAAGCGCCTAGATGAAATCGTTCAGCGCACGCGCGATGGCGGCGCCGAGATCGTTGGGCTGTTGAAAACTGGATCAGCGTTTTATGCTCCTGCTTCAGCGGCGATCCAGATGGCTGAGTCCTATCTTAAGGACAAGAAGCGGGTGCTGCCCTGCGCCGCACAATTGAACGGCCAATATGGGGTCAAGGGCGTTTATGTTGGCGTACCGGCGGTGATTGGCGCGGGTGGCGTGGAGCGCATTATTGAGATTAAGCTCAAAGGTAGCGAAAAAACTGCCTTCAATAAATCGGTCCGCGCGGTTGAGGGGCTTATCGACGCGATTAAAGCGCTGAAGAAGAAGAAATAGACCGTAAATGGACATGTACGAAAACCAGGCCAAAAACCTGTGAACATCCACGAATATCAGGCTAAAAGTCTGCTCGCCGGATACGGCGTGGCGATCGCGCGCGGCAAGGCGGTACTAGCGGCGAGCGAGGTGGCCGCGGCCGTGGCGGAACTGGGCGGTCCCGCATGGGTGGTGAAAGCGCAAATCCATGCCGGCGGGCGCGGCAAGGCTGGCGGCGTCAAAGTGTGTAAGAGCGCCGAGGAAGCGGTAGCAACAGCGGAAGGTATGTTCGGAAAGGTTTTGGTGACGCACCAGACAGGCCCAGCCGGAAAGGAAGTGCGCCGGGTATTTATCGAAGAAGGCTGCGATATCGCCAATGAGCTTTATGTCGGCGCGGTGATCGATCGTAGCACCGGGCGCGTTGCCTTCATGGTCTCATCCGAAGGCGGGGTGGAGATCGAAAAGGTGGCGGAGGAAAGTCCCGAGAAGATCATTACCGTCACCATTGATCCGGCGATTGGCTGCCAAGCATTTCATTCACGTAAATTAGCCTTTGGACTTGAGCTCAGAGGCAAATCATTTAAAGCGGCCCTTAAACTGTTCCCTGCGCTTTACGACGCGATGCTCGGTAGCGACGCGTCCATGCTGGAGATCAATCCGTTGGTGGTAAACAACGATGGTGACCTGCTGACCCTCGATGCGAAAATGAATTTCGATGACAACGCGCTCTATCGTCATCCCGATATCGCGGCGCTTCGCGATGAGAGTGAAGAAGATCCAGCAGAGCGCCGGGCGGCGGAGCATGATCTCAACTATATCAAGCTTGACGGTTCGATCGGCTGCATGGTGAACGGCGCCGGCCTGGCGATGGCGACGATGGACATCATCAAAATTAACGGCGGCGCGCCGGCCAATTTTCTCGATGTCGGTGGTGGGGCGACCCGCGAGCGGGTGACCGAGGCTTTCAAGATTCTGCTTGCCGACGACAATGTGAAAGGCGTGTTAGTCAATATTTTTGGCGGCATCATGCGCTGTGACGTGATTGCCGAGGGCATTGTCGCGGCAGCCGGTGAAATCGGCATCTCGGTGCCGCTAGTCGTGCGCCTCGAAGGCACCAATGTTGAGCAGGGTAAGACGATCCTGGCGGAGAGTGGGTATGAAATTATTTCGGCTGATGATTTGGGCGATGCGGCGGTGAAGATTGTGGCTGCCACGGCGGAGGTAAGCTGATGGCAGTTTTAGTCGGTGCAGAGACGAAAGTTCTCTGCCAAGGGTTCACCGGCGCGCAAGGCACGTTCCATTCTGAACAGGCGATTGCTTATGGCACGCAGATGGTTGGCGGCGTCACGCCAGGCAAGGGCGGAACCAAGCATCTCGACTTGCCGGTGTTCGACACCGTGATCGAGGCCATGGCAGCGACGGCGGCCGATACCAGCGTGATTTATGTTCCGGCATCTTTCGCAGCGGATGCGATATTGGAGGCAATCGACGCCGAGGTACAGCTGATCGTCTGTATCACCGAGGGCATACCGGTGCTCGATATGGTACGGGTCAAACGCGCGCTCGACGGCTCCACGAGCCGGCTGATCGGGCCCAACTGCCCCGGAATCATCTCGCCGGGCGCCTGCAAGATCGGCATTATGCCTGGGCATATACATCGCACCGGCAGCGTGGGTATTGTCTCGCGCTCCGGCACGCTTACTTATGAAGCTGTGGCGCAGACGACGGCTGCTGGACTTGGCCAATCGACCTGTATTGGCATTGGCGGCGACCCGGTGAACGGTACGAATTTTATTGACTGCCTGGAGCTGTTCCTAGCGGACGCGCAGACGGAAGCGATCGTCATGATTGGTGAGATCGGCGGTACTGCGGAAGAAGAGGCGGCGGCGTTTTTGGCTTCAGAGAATGTCAAGAAGCCTGTGGTTGGCTTTATTGCCGGGCTGACAGCGCCGCCGGGCCGGCGCATGGGTCATGCCGGCGCGATCATCTCAGGCGGCAAAGGCGGAGCAGGTGACAAGATTGAGGCGATGAAAAGCGCCGGTATCGCGGTATCGCAATCGCCCGCCGGTATTGGCACCACCATGGTGGAATTTTTAAATAGCTGATCCCACCTGGCCGCAAGAGCGGCGGATTTAGCATGAACAAGCACGATAAATCGTTTTTGCACGGCTCAAACACCGCCTTTATAGAGGCCTTGTTCAAGGCTTATTCGCGCGACCCTACTTCGGTTGAGCCGAGTTGGCGCGCCTATTTCGACGAAATTAGCGGTACCGAGGCGAAAGTCTCCAAAGCCAATGGCGTTAAACCCACTGGCGTCAATGTGGCTCCGTTGCTATCGGGGGCGGAGCCAGAGCCGGAGTTACGTTCCGTGCCGGCGGAAGCGGAGGCCGGGGCGCCGACGGCAACGGTAGATTCGATCCGTGCGCTGATGCTAATCCGTGCGCATCGCGTGCGGGGACATCTGTTGGCCGATCTCGACCCACTGAGGCGTAACGGCGACGTTAGCCACCCCGAGCTAGATCCCGCCTCGTACGGCTTTACCGATGGCGATTACGACCATCCAATTTATGTCGATGGTGTGTTGGGAATGCAGTGGGCAACGCTTCGCCAGGTGGTCTCAGTAGTGCGCGAAACCTATTGTGGACACATTGGCGTCGAGTTCATGCATATCCAGAACGCGCAGCAAAAGGCGTGGATCCAGATGGCTATGGAAAGCAGCCGCAACCGCGCCAACCTGAACCATGGCAACAAGCTTGAAATTCTGCACCACCTCGACGAGGCCGAGGGTTTCGAGCGTTTTCTCGACATCAAATACCCGGGCACCAAGCGGTTTTCGCTGGAAGGCTCGGAGAGCATCGTGCCGGCGCTGGAAACACTGATCGAAGGCGCCGCCGCCTGGGGAGTGCGGGACATCACCATCGGCATGGCGCATCGTGGGCGCCTGAATGTATTGACCAGCATCATGGGCAAATCCTACGCTGCAGTGTTTTCCGAATTTCAAGGCGAGGCAGCACACCCAGCCGATGTCCAGGGCTCGGGCGACGTAAAATATCATCTCGGCGTCTCGACTGACCGGGAGCTGCCAGACGGCACGAAAATTCACCTATCGCTAACGCCCAATCCGTCCCATCTGGAGGCAGTTAATCCGGTGGTGCTTGGCAAGGTGCGGGCCAAGCAGATGCTGGCAGGCGACAATGAACGCGCGCAGGTGATGGGCATCCTCCTGCACGGCGACGCATCGTTTGCTGGCCAGGGCATGGTGGCGGAAACGCTGGAGCTCTCCAATCTTCGCGGCTATCGCACCGGCGGCACGATCCATATCATCGTTAACAACCAGATTGGCTTTACCACCAGCCCTAGCTTCGCGCGCTCTTCACCCTACCCATCCGACGCCGCAAAAATTATCCAGGCGCCTATATTTCATGTGAATGGCGACGATCCGGAAGCGGTGGTGCATGTCTGCCGCATGGCCGCTGAATACCGCCAGCGCTTTCACCGCGATATCGTGATCGACGTGATTTGCTATCGCCGCCACGGCCATAACGAAGGCGATGAGCCAGCCTTCACCCAGCCTCTTATGTATCGTGCGATAGAACAGCAGTCGACGACGCGGCAACTCTATTCCGAACGACTGGTGGCGGAAGGCGTACTATCGGAAGCCGAGGCGACGAACCTAGCAGAAAGCTTCCAGGCGCGGCTCGAAGATGAATTGGCGGCGTCGAAGAGCTACCGGCCTAACAAGGCGGACTGGCTGGAAGGTGCGTGGAGCGGCTTTGAGGCGGCGCCGTCCGAGCATGGGCCAGGCGAAACCGCGGTCGAGATCGATGTACTGCGCCAGATCGGCACGGCAGTATCTACCGTCCCAGTGGAATTCAACCTGCATCCTCGCCTCAACAGGGTGCTCGGCGCGCGCCGCAAGATGATCAATTCTGGGGAAAAAGTTGATTGGGCGATGGCCGAATCACTGGCCTTCGGCTCGCTGCTGATGGAAGGCAACGCGGTGCGATTGTCGGGCCAGGATTGCTCACGAGGCACATTTTCACAGCGCCACGCCGCGCTGTTTGACCAGCAAAGCGAAGCGCGCCATATCCCGCTCAATCACATTGCCAGCAGCCAGGCGCGCATCGAAATCTCAGACAGTCTGTTGTCAGAAGTCGGCGTGCTCGGATTTGAGTACGGTTATTCCATCGCTGCGCCCAACACGCTAGTACTGTGGGAGGCTCAGTTCGGCGATTTCGCCAACGGCGCACAGGTCGTGATCGATCAATTTATCGCCTCGGGCGAAAGCAAATGGTTGCGCATGTCGGGCCTAGTGATGCTGTTGCCGCATGGCCATGAGGGCCAGGGGCCCGAGCACAGCTCGGCCCGTATCGAGCGCTATTTGCAACTCGCGGCCGAAGGCAATATCCAGGTCGTTAACTGCACCACGCCGGCGTCGTTCTTCCATGTGCTACGCCGCCAATTGCGCCGCAGCTACCGCAAGCCGCTGATTGTGATGTCACCGAAATCGCTGCTGCGGCACAAGCACTGCGTCTCAGCGCTCGAGGAGTTCGCGCCCGGAACCCATTTTCACCGGGTGATCGGCGAGGCCGACGGTTATGCTGTGGGCGAGGATATCCGCCGTGTGGTGCTGTGCAGCGGCAAGGTCTATTACGATTTGCTTGAACGCCGGAGCGAACAGGATATAACCGATGTGGCGCTTCTCCGCATGGAACAGATTACGCCGTTTCCAAGCCGCAGCCTAACAGTGGAGCTGTCAAAATATTCGCAAGCGGAAATCGTCTGGTGCCAGGAGGAGCCGCAGAATCAGGGCGCCTGGGGCTATGCCGCGCCGCGCATCGATTCGGTATTGGAAGGCCTCAGCGACACGGTGCGCAGGCTACGCTATATCGGCCGACCAGAGGCCGCTTCGCCAGCCAGTGGCTCTTTCCAAATCCATCTTAATGAACAGAGACTGCTGGTCGACGAAGCTCTTGCCGCACCGAATGTGGACGGCGGCTCGAAGGGAGTACAGCCATGACGCTTGATATTACTGTACCGGAACTGGGCGAATCGGTGACAGAAGCCACAGTCGCCAAATGGTTCAAGGCTCCTGGCGACGCGGTGGCGCTGGACGAGCCATTGGTCGAGCTCGAAACCGACAAGGTAGCACTCGAAGTGAACGCTGCCAGCGCCGGTGTGCTCACCGATATCACGGTCGGCGAGGGCGAGGACGTCGCGGTCGGCGCGGTTCTCGGTCATCTCGCCGAAGGCACAAGCGCGGCAAAGGCAGCGGCCGCAGAGCTCAAAGCTATGACGCCCATTGCTGCATCGGCGGGGACTCCTGTTCTCTCGCCTGCGGTGCGCAAGCTGATTGAAGAACACAGACTCGATGCCAACGCCATCCGCGGCAGTGGCAAGGGCGGACGGATTTTGAAAGGCGACGTGCTCAAGCTAATGGCAGCGCCTAGCACGCCCAAATCGCCAGCGATTGCTGAGCCTGTGGCGACCGCCACAAGCTCGGCGGGGACAGTGCGCGAGGAGCGCGTGCCGATGTCGCGCCTGCGCCAGCGCGTGGCTGAGCGGCTGAAAGAGGCACAAAACACTGCCGCCATGCTGACCACCTTCAACGAAGCAGATATGACCGGCATCAGGGCGGTGCGTGCCGAATACCGCGATGCCTTTGAGCAAAAACATGGAGTACGCCTTGGCTTCATGTCGTTTTTCATCAAGGCGGCGATTGCTGCGCTCCAGGATATTCCCGCAGTCAACGCGGAGATCGATGGCGCCGACATCGTCTACAAAAAATATTACCATATCGGCATCGCGGTCAGCGCGCCGCAGGGCCTGGTGGTGCCGGTGTTGCGCGATGCGGACACCCTGGGCCTCGCCGAGATCGAAAAGAGCATTGCCGCGCTCGGTACCAAGGCGCGGGATGGCAAGCTCTCTATGGAAGATCTATCGGGTGGCACGTTTACTATCTCCAACGGCGGCGTATTTGGGTCGCTGATGTCGACACCAATCCTCAACCCGCCACAATCCGGCATCCTCGGAATGCATAAGATTGAGGAACGACCGATAGCTATTGAGGGCCAAATACATATCCGCCCGATGATGTATCTCGCACTCAGCTATGATCATCGCCTGATCGACGGCAGCGAAGCGGTCATGTTCCTGGTGCGTATCAAGGAATGTATTGAGGCGCCCGAGCGGCTATTGCTTGAACTCTAACTGATCACAGGCAGGCGAAAATGAGCGATAACAAATTCGATGTTGTAGTCATCGGCTCGGGTCCGGGCGGATATGTCGCCGCCATCCGCGCAGCGCAACTCGGCCTAAAAACTGCCTGTGTGGAAAAGGATCCAGCGTTCGGTGGTACTTGCCTCAATGTTGGCTGCATTCCCTCCAAGGCGCTGTTGCAGGCCTCGGGGGAATACGCCCACGCTGGCAAGACGCTGGCACGCCACGGCGTGGTGTTCGAAGGCCTCAGCTTGGACCTTGACGCTATGATGAATCACAAGGAAAAGGTGGTTACCGATCTCACCAAAGGCATCGCGCATCTTTTTAAGAATAGCGGGATCACCTCCTTTGCGGGCACTGGCGCGCTTGGCGCAAATGGTGAGGTCATCGTCAGCAATCTAGACGGCAGCGAAACAAAGCTAGAGGCCGGCGCCACTATCATCGCCACCGGCAGCACGGCGGCCAGCCTGCCGAGCATTGAGATCGATGAGAAACGCATTGTCAGCTCGACTGGGGCACTCGCGCTAGAAGCAGTGCCGAGCCATCTCGCGGTGATCGGCGCCGGTTATATCGGCTTGGAGATGGCCTCCGTTTGGGGCCGCCTCGGCGCCAAAATCACGGTGATCGAATTTCTTGACCGCATCGTGCCCGGCATGGACGGCGAACTAGCGGCGCAGTTTCAGAAAATCCTGCGGCGCCAAAAAATGAAATTCAAACTCTCGACTAAAGTGGTTGCTGCAGAAGCGAGTGACGCAGGCGTGACCCTTACCATGGAACCGGTCAACGGCGGAGCTCAGGAAACCCTCGACGCCGATGTGGTACTAGTTGCGGTCGGGCGCCGCCCCTACACTGAAGGCCTTGGCCTCGAGCAGGCCGGCGTCGCGCTCGACAAGGCAGGATGCATCGAGGTCGGTGAAAATTACGAAACCAATGTCGCCGGTATCTACGCAATCGGCGACGTGATCAAGGGTCCAATGCTAGCGCACAAGGCCGAGGACGAAGGCGTCGCCGTAGCGGAAACCATCGCCGGCCAGAAGAGCCATGTGAATTATGCAGCCATCCCGGGGGTGGTCTACACCCACCCTGAACTTGCCTCAGTGGGACAAACGCAAGAGCAGCTAGAGGAATCTGGTATCGACTATAATTCCGGTAGCTTTCCGTTCATCGCCAACGGCCGGGCGCGCGCCATGTCAGCGACCGACGGCTTCGTGAAAATACTGTCCGATGCGGCCAGCGATCGCATTCTCGGTGTCCACATCATGGGTGCAGACGCCGGCACGCTGATTGCTGAGGCGGTGCTAGCGATCGAGCTTGGCGCTTCAGCCGAGGATCTGGCGCGCACCTGCCACGCCCACCCGACACTCAGCGAAGC
>CAYPSQ010000026.1:17782-27190 GCA_964413115.1 uncultured Rhizobiaceae bacterium
CTTCAGCCGAGGATCTGGCGCGCACCTGCCACGCCCACCCGACACTCAGCGAAGCTATCAAAGAAGCCGCGCTGGACGTGGCGGAACGGGCGATACACGTTTAAGCAGACAGTCTTGCTTTGTTTTTCCCAGACGCCGAGCTACCGCGTCTTGGCTTGGGCGAGCTGCTGTAATCAGAAACTGAAATCAGCTCGGTCCACAGTCGGTGTTGTGCTCTTACCCACCACCGAACCTGGGCGCCGCACTAATACCACGGATTGCATTTACCATTCAGTCCGCAGTAAAATGCCACAATTGTCGTAAATCGAAAATTTGAACCAAATATAGGGAGAGATGCGATGTTTCATGTTCCCAAGAATGCGCTCTACAAAACAATCAGCCGACGGAAGTTTCTTGAGCTTGGTGGCGGCACAGCCGTTGCTCTCGGCGCTGGTTCGCTCGGTGTTGGGCTTGGCTCGGTCATATCTAAGCATCCTGTTCACGCGGCGTCGTCGATGGATGCTAAGTGGCGTCAGTATGAAGGTTCGAAGTTGGTATTCATGTCTGAGAATACGCCGCCGTCCTTCGCCATCCGCGATAATATCAAATCCTTCTATGACCTAACCGGCATAGAAGTAGAAATCCTCACCGATGGCTTGCCGACAGTACAGCAGAAGGTCGGTATCGATCTCAGAAGCGGCCAGGCGGACTATCAACTCAACTACGTCCAGGATAAACCGATTGGCTCGCCCTTCGCCGATTTCTATGCTGATCTAAATGAATTCTCGATGGACGATACTCTGCCGCTTGATCCGCAAGGTTACGGCGACAATGTCTGGTTCGAGAATTATCTCGACGCCTGCGGAGTCTATTACGAACGTGGACCTATCCGTGCTTTCCCCTATGACTGTGCCGTGTCGTGCACTTTCTATCGGCAGGATCTGTTCGAGAAATTGAGCAAAGATTTCGAAGCCGATTACGGTTATAGAATGGAATTCACCGACGATACGACATACAAAAATATGGTGGATTTCTCCGCTTTCTTCAAATTGATGCACGAACGCGATGCGTCTATTCCATATGGCTACGGCCAGCATCACGGCTCGTTTGGCTGGACCACACAACTCGATATCCAGCGCCATATGTATGCTCAGAACCAATGGCTCGATTTTGCTGTGGATGACACACTGGGATCGAAAAATCCGGGTGCGGCAAATTGGGGCGACGCGCAGTCGGTTAAGTCGATGGAGGGCTACAAAGCGCTTGCCGATGTATCCCATCCCGATAATTTGACCAACGGCACGCTTGAACTGAATACCGTGTATGCAGCCGGCGGTGTGGCAATGCAGATTCAGTATCATGAGTTTGCCGCTTCGGTCGAAGATTCCGAGCAATCCGTGGCGGCCGGCGGCAAGACCGCCTATGCGATGGGGCCAAAGGGCGAGCAATCATGGAATGTTGCCACCAGCAATGTGGTGAACGCCACCAATTGTGGAATCGGCGGTATAGGCATCAATGCTGGCGCTTCGACGGACCTGCAACGTGCGGCATTTATTTTCGCCAGCTGGGCTTGCAGCCACGAGACGCAACTGATGGTTCTGCAGGGTGTCGGCGGTACGCCAACACGCAAGTCCGTGCTCGACCTGCCGGAAGTGAAGGCGGCACGCAATCGTCCAACCAGCATGCCCAACGCCCTGACCTTCGAGGCTGTCTATGATAAGGGCATCCGCTCACCCAATATGGTGCTCGGGCCAAAACTGCCGAAGGCTAACGAATATCACGAGATCGTCCGCGTTGGGACCCAGCAATGCATCTCAGGCGAACTCTCTGCCCAGGAGGCTTGCGAGTCCATTGGGGACGAACTAAACGCGATCCACGGCGTCTAGAGATTCAGGCGCCTTCGGGAATTACGACAGGGATTTCCCGCTGTCACGGCTTGGAAGCTGTGGCAGCGGGCCCCTATTTGGCGTTCGATATCGATTGACCCGCGCGTGCCATTCGGAACTCATTCATGGCTGTAAACACCATTCACCGCGAGCCGCCGGAGCAAAGCGTATACCGGGGTGTCCGGCGGATCGATCACGTGCCGCAGATTTTCAACAATCAACCGGCGCGTTACTACCTCATGTGGCTGTTGCTACCAGCAGTGCTGCTGTTGGCAGCAATATCTCTATATCCCTTTGTCTGGCTGATTTATATGAGTCTGCACGAAGTGCAGATGGCTCCGGGTAAGTCGGACCTGTGGGTCGGCGTCGATAATTTCACGCGTCTCTTCAGCGACAAAAATTTTGCCCGAGGTTGGTTAACTTTATTTAAGTACAGTGCCCTTTGTCTTTCTGTCGAGATTACGCTCGGCGTGTTGGTCGCGGTTATTCTCAATAACTCTCGGCTGGAGAAACTCTTCATCACAATCTTTCTAATGCCAATGATGATGGCCCCCGTGGTCGCCGGCTTTCTTTACATGTTTCTCTACAATGGTACGTTCGGCTGGTATTTTTGGCTGCTGCGTAGCCTTGGGGTGCTCGATGGCGGCTCAATTCTCGGCGATAAAACCTGGGCCATGGCAGGCGTTGTAGCCACCGATGTTTGGCAATGGACCCCCTTGATCGCACTGATCACACTGGCTGGTTTGAAACGGGTGCCCCAGGAGCAACTTGAAGCAAATATGGTTGATGGCGCCGGGCCAGTTCGTAATTTCTTTAGTGTCGCGCTGCCCAATCTCTATCCCTTCCTGCTGATCGCGATCTTGCTCCGCTTCATGGATAATTTCCGCTTTATCGATACCATCCTGATCATGACCGGCGGCGGCCCAGCCAATGCCACTAAGATTCTGCCCACCTATCTGTTCGACGTGTCGTTCAAATTCTTTGAGCTTGGCAGAGGTGCTGCGATCGCATTTACGCTGCTGTTGTTGACGATTTTGCTCGGCTTGGTGCTCACCAAGATATTCGAGGATCCGACCCGCAAAATCAGGACGGGCGGAGAGGATTAGGGTATGGCGTCACGCGAAATCGTTCGCTACAAATCACCGGCGCGCTCGGCGTTTTCGGTGTTGGTGATTTTGTTCCTGATCATCTTCTTTGTCTGGACCGTGCTCCCACTCGCTATCATGCTAATTTCCTCGTTTAAGGATTTGCTCGACGCGTTCAAGCTTCCGGCGGAGGGCGATTGGGGCGGAGTCGGGGTGATGTTCGACTTTGCGCCGACTGGCGCACACTATATCGAACTCTTCACCGAGAAACATTTCGGCGAATATTTGCGCAACAGCTTGATAGCCTCGCTGGGCTCAGCCATCGTCTCGGTGTCCCTCGGTTCGATGGCCGCCTATGCACTGTCTCGGGCCGAATTCAGAGGCAAAAAAGACCTTCTGTTTTGGATCATTTCTGTCCGCATGGCGCCGGTGGTTGCGGTGATGGTACCGCTCTACGTCATTTTTCGCTCCTCCGGTCTGGTCGGAACGCTGCCCGGGCTGATCCTTGCCTACACGACGTTTAATCTGCCCTTCGCAATCTGGATCTTGAAAGGATTCTTCGACAACGTTCCCTACGCCATTGAGGAAGCTGCGCTTTGTGACGGCGCCAATCGATGGCAAGCGTTGCGCATGATCATGCCTCTGGTGGCGCCCGGTGTCGGAGCCTTCATCGTACTCTGCGTACTGTTCGGCTGGAATGATTTTTTGTTTGCGTCAATCATTGGCTCGGGTGGTGCAAAAACCTTGCCCGTCGCCACCGCCGAACTGGTACAGCCGGTTAAAATTCAATGGGGTATGATAATGGCCGCCGGTGTCGTCACTACCGTACCGATGATGTTTCTCGGTCTTCTTATCCGGCGCTATCTTGTGACCGGTCTCACTATGGGAGCGGTTCGGGAATAGGTAATGAACGGAACAAGCACAAAATTGGTTGATCGGGAGCGCTAACATGACGTCTGTGGCTATCAAGGACGTTTGGAAATATTACGGCAAAACAATGGCCGTAAAGGAGCTTAATATTGAGGTGCGGGACAACGAGTTCCTCTGCCTTTTGGGCCCGTCTGGCTGCGGCAAGTCATCTACGCTACGGATGTTGGCAGGGCTCGAATTCATCTCCTCGGGGGAAATATTTTTCGGCGATCTCAAGGTCAATGATATACCGCCGCGCGACCGCGACATCGCCATGGTGTTCGAGAACTATGCGCTCTATCCGCACAAGACGGTGTTCGAAAATATGGCCAACCCGCTCAAGCTGCAGGGCATGAATAAGGCAGATATTAAGGAACGTGTCGTGTGGGCGTCGCAAATGCTGGAAATAGAGGAACTTTTGCAGCGCAAACCGGTCGAGTTAAGCGGTGGCCAAAAACAGCGTACCGCAATCGGCCGAGCAATCGTGCGCGAACCCAAGGTGTTTTTGTTCGATGAGCCGATCGCCCATCTCGATGCCAAGCTGCGCTCACATATGCGAGGTGAACTCAAGCATTTGCAGCGCCGGCTCGAGACGACGACTATATACGTCACCCATGATCAGCTCGAGGGCATGACCATGGCGGATCGCATTGCCGTCATGCATGAAGGCGTTTTGCAACAGCTCGGCACGCCGGGCGAAATTTACAACCACCCGGTCAATGAGTTCGTCGCTGGTTTCGTCGGCGAGCCACCGATGAATTTCCTCGATTGCCGTATCGAGCGTGCAGGCGATGCGGTATCGCTTGTCTATGACAATATGAAATTAGCTCTTACCCGCGAGCAATCCCGGATTTTGGAAGCGAAATTCGTGAAGGATGAGGTGCGTCTCGGAATTAGACCGGACGATCTAACAATCGAGATGGGCACAGATCACGGCATGGAATTCTCAGCGAGCATATTTGTTACTGAGCCATTAGGTGGCGATATGCTTATCGAGGCTAAGCTCGGCCAGGACCGCATGACAATTAAGCGCAAAATTTCTGAATTGGGACAGCCTGGGGACCCCTGCGGAATTGCTTTCAATATCGAGAAACTCCATGTTTTCGACCCGGAATCTGGTGAAGCCTTCTTTTAAGATCACAAAGCCTCGCATCACATGGATGTAACGTTCTAAAAGGCGCTCAGAAGCTTGGCCAAATATCGTGCGCGTTACGAGCTTACCCCCCTACTCCCCAGCCCCTCTTCTCAGGGGAAGGGGTGTGCTATTGGCGTGCGCGCGGGTGAGCCGCGTTATAGGTGGCCATCAGGCTCGCCTCATCAACTTCGGTGTAGCGTTGGGTGGTGGTGAGACTAGCGTGGCCGAGTAGTTCCTGGATGCTGCGGAGATCGCCGCCATCGGCCAATAGGTGCGTGGCGAAACTGTGACGGAGTGCGTGCGGCGTGGCGCTCGGCGGCAAGCCGAGCGATCTTCGCAGGCGTGCCATGCCAGACTGGATGACGCGCGCACCCAAACGCCCGCCCCGTGTACCCACAAAGAGCGGGCCGCTGGCTTCGAGCGGTAGCGGACAAGCGGCACGGTAATCGGCGATTGCCCGATTGACCAGCGGCAGCACCGGCACGCCGCGCTCCTTGCCGCCTTTGCCGCGTACCAGCATCACATCGGCGCCATTTGCATCGCGGCCATCAAGGCCGAGGGCCTCGCCGATACGCAAGCCACAGCCGTAAAGCAGCAACAATACCGCCGCATCGCGCTTGGCGATCCATGGCTGGGCGTTGGCGCTAGCCGCGCCGCCCCCGGCTGCCGCCATAACCGAGCTGGCCTGGCTGGTAGTTAACGGGCGCGGCACGGCGTGCGGCAGGCGCGGGCTCCTGAGCGACGTCACGGCGCCGTTCGATACCAATTCCTCGCGCTCGAGATAGCGAAAAAAGCCGCGCAAGACCGAGACGGCGCGGGCGGTAGAGGTCTTGGCGCGGTTCTCAGCAGCACGGCGCGCGAGATAGCTGCGGAAATCGGCAGCGCGCAGATCTTCAAGCCCAGCGAAACTGACCGGCCCACCTAAATGCACCCTAAGAAAGGCGAAAAAAGCCGAGAGATCACGTACATAGGCGCTCACCGTATGGCTCGACGAGCGCCGTTCGTCGGCTAGCCAGCGGCGCCATGCGTTTACCGCGTCGATCACCGCGTCATCGGCTACAAAAGTTGCACCACCAATTTTGGTGCCCAGTGTTGACAGGTTTGGAGCCTTAGCGGTGATTGCGTTACCCCTCTTCGGAATTAAGCGAGAATTGATTGTCCAGTCTTTTTCCAATCGGCGAGAAAAGCGGCTAGGCCTTTGTCGGTGAGCGGATGCTGTGCCAGCTTGCGCAGCACGGCGGGCGGCACGGTGGCGACGTCGGCGCCGAGCTTTGCCGCCTCAATTAAATGGATGGGATCACGAATCGAGGCGACCAAGACTTCGGTGTGAAGCGTCGTTGGGTAATTGTTGTAGATGGTGACGATTTCCTCGATCAACACCATGCCATCCTGGCCAATATCATCGAGCCGCCCAACAAAGGGCGAAATGAAGGTCGCCCCGGCTTTTGCCGCCAGCAACGCCTGAGCCGGCGAGAAGCAAAGTGTCACATTGACCATCGTGCCGGCCTGGCTAAGCGTACGACAGGCTTTGAGGCCGTCCCAGGTGAGCGGCACCTTGACCGCAATATTGGACGCAATACCGGCGAGGCGCTTACCTTCCTCAACCATCGAGTCGGCCTCTGTCGCGGTCACTTCGGCGCTAACCGGTCCGTCGACGATCTGACAAATACGGGTGACCGTCTCAATAAAATCGCCGCCCGATTTATGGATCAACGACGGATTGGTGGTCACGCCATCGAGCAACCCGGTGGCCGCTAAATCCTCAATTTCATGGATTTCCGCCGTATCGACGAAGAATTTCATACCCTGCCATCCCTTGTTGAATGCTGCCACCACGCCCGAATCCGGTAATCGGTTAGGCTCCAGCGTAGAACGCTCAAAACACGCGGCTTGAGGCTGCGGCGAGTCGTTGGCACATTTTATCGGATGGCTGAGAGTGACGCCACTTTAACCCCGCCTGAGACCGGCGATGATGCCGCCCGTATTGCAGTCCTGCTGCCACTCGGGCTCAATATCGCCTATGACTATTTAGTTCCGGCCGGCGAATGCGCACCCGAGGGCGCATTCGTGCGCGTGCCGCTTGGCAGCCGTGAGGTTACTGGTGTGGTTTGGAGAACGGTCGAGGACGATGATGATGCCAGCCTGGCGCGCGACCGCCTGAAGCATATCAGCGCCGTTCTACCGGTGCCAGCGCTGCCAAAAAGTATGCGCAAGCTGGTCGATTGGGTGGCGGAATACACGTTGGCGAAGCGTGGCGCGGTGTTGCGCATGGTGATGAGCGTACCGGCGGCGCTCGAGCCGGCCAAGATGCGCCTCGCCTATCTCGCCGACGAGAATTTGCCTATGCGCCTGACGCCGGCGCGAAAACGCGTGTTGGATTTGCTGGCCGACAACCTGCCACGCGGCACCATGGACCTGGCGCGCGAAGCCGGCGTCAGCGCTGGCGTAGTGCGTGGGCTCGCCAAGAACGGTGCACTTAGGCAGGTGTCGCTGCCTGCCTGGCAAGCACCTGAACGGCCGGATTGGCGGCTGCCTCGCGCCACGCTATCAACAGACCAGCGGACGACCGCGGATAGCCTCGTGGCGCGCATCCGCGAAACTAGATTTAGCGTGACCCTACTAGACGGCGTGACCGGATCGGGCAAGACGGAGGTTTACTTCGAGGCCGTGGCGGCGGCCTTGGAGGCGGAGCGCCAAGTGCTGGTGATGCTACCGGAAATTTCCCTCAGCACGCAATGGTTGGAACGATTCCGCGCCCGCTTCGGTACCACGCCGGCAGTGTGGCACTCGGAACTTGGCCAGCGCGAGCGGCGCGAGACCTGGCGCGCCGTGGCGACCGGCGACGTGCGGGTCGTCGTTGGCGCGCGCTCGGCACTCTGGCTGCCGCTCGCCGAGCTTGGCCTGATAGTGGTGGACGAGGAGCATGACAACGCCTTCAAACAAGAAGATGGCGTGATCTACCATGCCCGTGATATGGCGGTCATACGTGCCCGTCTGGCGGCTTTCCCGCTGGTGCTCAGCTCGGCCACGCCGTCGCTCGAGACCCTCGGCAATGTGCGCGGCGGGCGCTACCAAATCCTAAACTTGCCGGACCGTCATGGCGGCGCTCAATTACCACATATTGAAACCGTTGATATGCGCACCGCCCCACCGCCACGGGGCGCTTGGATATCGCCGCCACTGCGCGAAGCGATAGCGGAGAGCTTTGCCGCCGGGCAGCAGGCAGTGCTGTTCCTCAATCGGCGCGGCTATGCGCCACTAACGCTCTGCCGCGTCTGCGGCCATCGGCTTGAATGTCCCAATTGCAGCGCCTGGCTTGTTGCCCATCGTTTCTCCGACACTCTCAATTGCCATCATTGTGGCTACCGCCGGCGCCCACCCGAGGCCTGCCCGGAATGCGAGACTGAGGGCCGCATGGCGGCCTGCGGGCCAGGCGTGGAAAGGGTCGCCGAAGAAGCGGCGGCGCTTTTCCCCGAAATACGAAGTGAAATTATCACTAGCGATACTATCGGCGGGCCGGGAGAGGCGGCAGAATTTATTGCCCGCATTGAGAAGCGCGAAATCGACCTTCTGATAGGAACGCAAATTATTGCCAAGGGCCATCATTTTCCACTGCTCACCTTAGTAGGCGTAATCGATGCAGATCTCGGCCTCGCCGGCGGCGATTTGCGTGCCGCGGAGCGCACCTATCAACTGCTACATCAGGTTGCCGGGCGGGCCGGGCGGGCGCGCCATCCCGGTCGGGTGCTGTTACAAACCTATATGCCGGAACATCCAGTGATGGCAGCGCTGGCAACGGGCGAGCGCGCAGCCTTCCTGGCGCGCGAGGCGGAAGCCCGCGAACAGCACGGTCAGCCACCAGCCGGCCGGCTCGCCGCGATCATCCTATCGGGGCGCAACGAAGCCAGTGTCGCCGCCACTGCTCGCACACTTGCTCGTATCGCCCGCGGCGATCTGCCCACCGACGGTGGGATCGAGATCCTGGGGCCTGCACCAGCCGCTATGGCACTGCTCCGCGGACGCTATCGCTACCGCCTACTGATCAAATGCGCGCGCGCGGTGCTGCCGCAACCATGGCTACGCCGCTGGCTCGCCACCCTCGACGTGCCCTCCCGAGTGACCCTCCGGGTGGACGTCGATCCGTATAGCTTTTTATAGAACTAAAGTGTTGAAATACTTATATTAATATCGCTTTTCGGAGTCAGTTGCGTGACCATATACAGTATGTTACTTATCGCCTGCTTTTTGAGCGGGGTGACTGCTCGGAAGGGCTAGTTTACGGCCAATTCAGCTAAGAAAATCAGCTAAGAAAATATCAAGAACGGCTTATTAAGCTGCAGCGGCAGAGTTGAAGGGATGAAGTTTGGTGGCAGCCCAATCCACAGGTCAGAGCGATCTCGCTAAGCGTTATGCG
>CAYPSQ010000027.1:0-6868 GCA_964413115.1 uncultured Rhizobiaceae bacterium
ATACCGAGAATTTTACCCGCAAGCTTTGAATTTGAGACGCGGCGATAACGATCGCTCCGCTTAATTTACGGTCCCTGATAATTTTCAAGGGCTTGGCCCCCTCGTCGATCAGGACGAAGGGCGACCTGACCCGAGTAATATAATCTTGTTGATGGCTAAACCCTTTGCCGAGGTGGGTGAGGTGTGCAAGCTGACCCCTCTTTCTGATACTGCCGGTGAGTTGCGGGCGCACGCCTCCAATTGAGTGAGCAAACTGTGGTGCGAACAGGGGGTTGTCATTGACAATTCCGATTTGCGGCACCGAGGCTTGCCGAATTGCGCTGAATAATGCGAAATGGCGTGCATCGGCGTAAAAAATTAGCGCCGTGAAATTGGGAGCAGATGCGGTGAAAGTGCTAGTCTTCGGCGCCGGGGTAATAGGAACGGCAGCAGCCTATTATCTTAATCGCGCCGGCCATGAGGTGACGGTGATCGAGCGCAACGTTGGTGCCGGGCTGGAGACCAGCTTTGCCAATGGCGGCATCGTCAGCGCATTCACCGCGCGGCCCTGGGCCTCGCCGGAAGTGCCGCGCATGCTGGTGAAGTGGTTCGGCCGTCAGGACGCGCCCTATCTGTTTCGCCTCCGCACTGATTGGTCCCAATGGAACTGGGCGCTAAAATTCTTACGCCAATGTACGCGCGAACGGTTTGAACGCAGCCAAGAAGTATCGCTACGTCTTTCGACTTACAGCTATGGCTGCCTAAAAGAAGTTCGTGAACGCGAACAGATCCAATATGATCA
This sequence comes from uncultured Rhizobiaceae bacterium, assembly GCA_964413115.1. Lineage (GTDB taxonomy): Bacteria > Pseudomonadota > Alphaproteobacteria > UBA828 > UBA828 > PTKB01. The sequence continues at coordinate 782 of CAYPSQ010000027.1, forward strand.
GCGTGCCGATGGGGTGTTGCACCTGTTCCAAACACAAGAGGAATTGGACAGCGCAGCGGCGGCGGAATTGCGCCATTCAGATTCGCACTTTCACCCTGAGATCATCGATATGCGCCGTGCTGTTGAGATAGAACCGGCGATGGCGGCAAGCTCCGAACGCTATGCTGGAGCGTTGTTCTTTCCGCAGGATGAATCGGGAGATGCGCATAAGTTCACTGCTAGCCTTGCCGCTGCTGCTGAACATCAGGGAGTGTCCTTCCGCTACGGCGTGGCAGCGCGCCGTCTAAAGGCCGAGGATGGTCGTATCAAGGCGGTCGATACCAATCAAGGGCCCCTCGAAGCCGACGCCTATGTAATAAGCCTCGGCAGTTTCAGCCCGCTGCTGTTGCGTAAAACAGGTATCCACGTGCCGATCTATCCGCTTAAAGGTTATTCGGTGACGATCTCGACAGACGGCCATCACGGCGCGCCCGGGGTCGCCATTCACGAGGGCTCGCGCCGAATCGTGATGAGCCGCCTGGGCAACCGTTTGCGCGCCGCCGGCACGGCGGAGTTAACTGGCTATGACACCAGCGTGTCAGCTTCCCGCACTCAGGCGATCCTTGATGTGACGATGGCGCTTTTCCCAGAATGCGGCGACGCGACGAAGGCCGAGCGTTGGGCCGGATTCCGCCCGATGACTCCGGATTGTCTGCCGATATTGGGCCGCACCCGCTACCCCAATCTCTATATTAACAGTGGCCATGGCAGCACCGGTTGGACCTACGCGTGCGGTTCGGGCCAGGTTGTTGCCGACCTGATCTCCGACAAGGAGCCCGAGATCGACCTCAGCGGCCTGACAGCCGACCGTTTTTAAAGCGATGCTCTGGCTCGATTCTTTATGGACATATTTAGCGGGGGCCAGTGCTCTGGTATGGCTCAGCATTTTGATCCAGCCCTGGCAGCCCTGGCGTACGCGCGAGCGTTTTGCCGTGCCGGAAAAGGATGCATTGAGTAATGATCTCAGCACCGTCACGGTGCTGATCCCAGCGCGCAATGAGGGACGTTTTATTGGAGATACTTTGACGGCACTCGGGAGGCAGGGCATTGGTCTGACCATCATTATGATCGACGATGGTTCCGAAGACGGCACTGCTGAGGTTGCCCGCCGTGCCGCCCCTGAGGACTGCCACCTGGAAATAATCTCTGGCGCGGCACTGCCGCCAGGCTGGGCCGGTAAGGTGTGGGCTCTTGAACAGGGGCGTGAGCGTTTGACCACACCGTTGGTACTGCTGCTCGATGCGGATATCCAGTTGGCTCCAGGCGCCTTGCCGGCACTGCTTGCAGCGCGTCAGGAAAAGGGCGTGGCGTTTCTCTCGTTGATGGTAGCACTTGATATGCGCGGCTTCTGGCAGGCACTGCTGATGCCGGCATTCGTTTATTTCTTTAAGTTACTCTATCCGTTTCACCTGTCCAATGGCCCGGGCCGTTTAATCTCTGCTGCTGCCGGCGGCTGCATTTTGATCGACCGTGATGTGCTTTCCGAGATCGGTGGGTTCAAATCTATAAAAGATGCAATCATTGATGATTGTAGCCTGGCTTGCGCGGTAGCTCGGCACGGCGTGCGTACCTGGATCGGCCTCACCCATTCGGCGCGGAGCCTCCGTCCTTATAACGGGCTCAGCGAGATTTGGCGGATGGTGGCGCGCAGCGCCTATACCCAATTGCGCCATAGTTTTGTACTACTTTTGCTATGTACGCTGGTATTCACGCTTGCTTGCGGTCTGCCTGTATTTATCCTCTTCGCCATTCCGGTGCTGGGCGCCAAGCTAATCGCCGCAGCGGCGCTGTTGTTCATGGTCGCCGGCTATCTACCGACCCTAACCTATTATAGGATGCCGCGCCTGCTCGCACTGACGATGCCGTTGGTTGGCTTGATCTATCTCGCCATGACCTGGAGTTCCGCTATCGATCATTGGCGTGGGCATCGCAGTTTATGGAAAGGCCGAGTATATTCGCGCGACCTTAAGTCCAGTGGGTGAGAATGCTATTGTGAATGAGAATTTCGGGCGCGGACAGTTCGTCCGTCTAAGCGAGACCGAACGGTCGGAAATTACAATCCATGTCGATGGCGTGCCAGCAACGGCATTGGCCGGCGATACTATATTGACGGCGCTGTTGTTGGCCGGGCGACAGGTGCGCAATTTCGAGTTCGGGGACGAAGCGCGCGCCGGGTTCTGTCTGATGGGCGCATGTCAGGATTGCTGGGTACAGTTGGAGGCGGGTGGTTCGCTGCGCGCCTGCACAAACTATGTTTACGAAGGTCTGCGTCTGAAAACTGGTGGCGCGGAATGAGCAACGAAGAAAACATTCTCATAATTGGCGCCGGCCCAGCTGGGACCCGCGCAGCTGAAGTGCTTGCCGGGCAGGGTCTCCAATTTACAGTTGTTGATGAGGCACCGGCGAGCGGCGGCCAAGTCTACCGACGCCAGCCGGCTGGGTTCCGCCGTAGCCCAACCCTCAGGTACGGCTTCGAAGCAGCAAAGGCTGAAGCCCTGCACGCGACCTTCGACGCGCTGCACAAACGCGTTGACTACCGCCCCGATACTAGCGTGTGGTCGATAGAAAATAATGTGGCGTTCACGCTCGGCCCCGACGGGGTGGAACGGATCCCATTCGGTGTATTGTTGCTTTGCACCGGCGGGGTAGACCGTATCCTCCCCATTCCAGGCTGGACGCTGCCGGGCGCTTTCTCTCTGGGCGGCGCGCAAATTGCTCTCAAGGCTCAAGGTTGTGCGATCGGGAAGCGGGTGGCGTTCATGGGCAGCGGTCCGCTGCTTTATCTTGTTGCCTATCAATATGCTCATGCCGGCGCGACGGTTGCCGCCGTACTTGATACTGCGCGGTTCAGCGATGCACTATCGGTCATCCCTGGCCTGTTGGCCGGTGGCACCACATTGGCCAAGGGGCTGTGGTATCAAAACTGGTTACGATGCAACGGCGTTTCCCTTAAACGTGGCGTCCGACCTGTATCTGTTGATGGCGAGAAGCATGTCACTGGCCTACGCTACTGCGACGTCAGAGGACGGGAGCGGCACATTGATTGTGATGCCATGGCATTCGGCTGGGGCGTCAAACCGGAATGTCAGTTAGCGGAACTTGCGGGCTGCGAAATGCGCTTTGATGCCATGGCTCGGCAATGGCTACCGGAATGTGACGCGGAAGGGCGGTCGAGCGCTGCTGGCGTTTATCTGGCTGGTGACGGAGCTGGGGTGATGGGCGCCGAAGCAGCAGAATATCGCGGTGAATTGGCAGCAATGGCACTACTTTCTGATCGAGGCGTGGCGGTGGATGTTCGACGGAGGGAGCATCTCAAGAACCGGCTCAGGCGGCTGATGCGGTTTCGCAACGCCCTTGAACGTGCGCTGCCTTATCCTGAGGGTTTGGCAGCGGCTTTGGCGGACGACACCATCGTTTGCCGTTGCGAAGGGGTGACGGCGGGAGATATCCGCCAAAGCCAGTCCCTTGAACCGGATGAAATTAACCGGGCCAAGGCCTATACTCGGCTCGGCATGGGGCGCTGCCAAGGCCGCATGTGCGGTATCGCCGCAGCGGAAATCTTGGCGCATCAAAAAGGTGTGGGTCTAGCTGAAATCGGCCGCCTGCGCGGTCAAGCGCCAATCAAACCGCTTCATATCGGCATCGGCGGTGCGGCGGCCGAGGACGATCCCGAACGGGCGGCATCGATATGAGCCGCGTCGAAACCGAAATCGTAGTCATCGGCGGCGGCATTGCAGGCTGCTCCACCGCCCTTCACATTGCGCTCCGCGGTGTGCCAGTGGTGCTGCTGGAAAAGCGCCAGGCCGGCGCCGCGGCTAGCGGCGTTAATTTTGGCGGTGTCAGGCGAAATGGCCGCGCTTTGGCCGAGCTTGAGTTGGCGGCGCGTGCCATCGACATTTGGAACCGGCTGCCAGAACTGATCGGAAATAATTGCGAGTATAGCGCCACCGGCCATCTCAAGGTGGCCCGCAACGATGACGATATGGATGCCATGGCCGCCCATGCCGAAGCGCAGGCTGCCTATGGCTGTAACGTCGAGATGATTAGCCGTAACGCTTTGATCGCGCGCTATCCATGGTTCGGCGAGGCTGCGGTAGGCGCCGCTTGGTGTGCTAGCGACGGCCAGGCTAATCCACGCCTGCTCGGGCCCGCCTTTGCCCGCGCGGCGCGCGCCGCCGGAGCGGACATCCACGAATATGAGTCGGTGGCGGCGTTGGAAAAATATGGTGATGGTTTTCTAGTCCGCAGCGAATCAGGTTTCGAGGTGTACTCCCGCCAGGTGATCAATGCGGCTGGCGCTTGGGGTGCTCGCGTTGCTAGCTGGCTGGACGAAATGGTCGAATTATGGCCGATGATGCCGCAGATGGTGGTGACCGAACCAGTGCCTTATTTTATAGAACCAGCGCTCGGTGTGGTTGGCGGCGATGTCTATGTGCGCCAGATTCCACGTGGCAATATTATCTTCGGCGGGCGTAGTGGCACCGCTGATCTTGATGTGGGTTTTGGCCATGCCATGGCAGAAGAGGCGCTCGGCACGCTGCAACGCTCCGCCAAGGTGATCCCGCGGATGGCAGACATGAATATCATTCGCCTGTGGAGCGGCGTTGAAGGTTGCACACCAGATCATTTGCCGGTGCTCGGCCCCAGCGCCACGACGCCCGGTGTGATCCATGCCTTCGGCTTCAGCGGTCATGGTTTTTGCCTTGGCCCCGGAGTTGGCGCAGTCGTGGCGGATTTGGCGCTCGACGGCAAGACGGAAACGGCCATCAATGCGTTCGATATTTCGCGTTTTCAGTCGTGACTTAATCCGACTGCAACATACACCCGATAACATCCGCGCAATGAAGTTTATGATGGGATATCTAGAACCACATTACCCATCTGGCTGGCGTCATCGAGGTAGCGCATTGCCTCGACTCCCTCTGCAAGCGGGAAGGCGCGGTCGATAACCGGGTGGATTTGGTGCTTCTCAGTAAACGCCAGCATATCTTGGAATTCCTCTCGGCTGCCCATAGTGGTGCCAATGACACTTTGCCAATGCAGGAATAGGCTGGCGAGGTCGATTGTGACTTCGGCGCCGCTAGTCGCGCCAAACACCACCACGCGGCCGCCATTGGCGAGCGCCGCCATCGAATCTTTCCAGGTCGCCTCGCCGACGGTTTCGATAACGATATCGGCGCCGCGTCCTTCGGTAAAGTCACGCACCGCTTGACCCCAATTGCCATCGCTCGGAACCGCCAAATTTGCGCCAAGTTTACGAGCCAGTTCCAACTTGTCGGTGCTGCGCGATGTGACAACGGTTCGTGCCCCCGCCGCCTTGGCATAAAGCAATGCCTGGGTTGCCGCGCCACCGCCAATACCGGGGATGGCGACGGTCTGGCCCGCTTCAAGCCGACCCTCGGTGAAGAGTGCACGGTAGGTCGTGATGCCGACCAGGCAGAGTGCGGCCGCCTCACGCCAGTCAAGAAAAGTCGGTTTGAGTTCGACCTGGTGTCGGTTGATGACAATTTGTTCGGCAAATGTCCCGTGATCGGGATAGCCTAAAATCTTGTAGCCGACACCATATTCGCCAAGCGGCACTTCGTCGCGGCTGGCCCAGTCCTGGCTGGAGTTGACAACGACTTCGTCGCCAGGAGAGAGATCGGTCACGCTGGTGCCGACGCGCTCAATAATTCCAGCACCATCCGAACCCAGAATAACCAACGGCCCTTGCGGCTCAGCGCGCATGCAGGTCCAGATGTCGCGGTGGTTGAGCGCTGCTGCCTTGAGATTGATACACACCTGGCTGGGGCCGACACCTGATAATTCCATATCACAATATCTGGCGCCGTTGAGGCCTTCCCCTTGATGGGCTATCGCTTTCATGTTTTGCCTCCCGAGATTTTTATTTTTCTGATGGCAGATTATAGTCACTCTCATACGACAAGGAAGCTGTAAGAAATTGATGGCGCGCAAGCTTTATGATTTCTAGAGACGAGAGGATAAACGGTTCAGCCCCAGTTTCTGGCGCGGGTGCATGGCGCTTTGGCATAAGGGCCTTGAAGCCGA
>CAYPSQ010000027.1:6968-20657 GCA_964413115.1 uncultured Rhizobiaceae bacterium
GGTTTTACTTGCCGAAGACGACCCCTTATATGATTGCTACGAGCGCATGCCAGGTTTTTCCGTCGGGCTCGCCGCGTTGGACGGCGCGACCGAAGTAGAGATAGCTCAGTTTGATTGGAAGCGTTTACGAGGGGGGTAATCAGAGCAAAATGCTATCGGATGCGGGAGATGGCGCAGGCGCAAGTGGTGGTAAATTCGATCTCCGTTTTTGGGGTGTACGCGGGGGAATTCCAACTACAAACGCGCAAACCCTGCGTTTCGGCGGCAACACACCCTGTATCGAAGTGCGTTGTGGGAATCATCTAATCATCCTTGATGCTGGCACTGGAATTCGGCAGTTTGGATTGGCGTTGGACCAATCGCGGCCGATCCACGCCGATTTAGTTTTTTCCGTTTGCCGCTTCGACCATGCCTGTGGCCTGCCGTTTTTCACCGCCGCCTATAACCCTACTAATGATTTCAAGGTCTGGGGGGGACATTCAGGTCCTGGCGGCAGCATCAAGCAGAATCTAAGCGATCTCATGATTTCGCCGCTGTTCCCTGTTCCGCTCAGTTCTATTAGTGGCCTCAAGGCATGGGGCGATTTTATCGCCGGAGACACATTTAAACCGCGCGAGGGTATCCGCGTCCGGACGGCACCGCTTAACAATCCCAGCGGTGCCACCGGATACCGCGTCGAATATGGCGGCAAGGCGCTTGGCTATGTCAGCAATGCTGGCCACTTGACGGACCAGCCGGATGAAGCAGTTCTTGAATTGATCGAAGCTTGCGATCTGGTTATTTACGATTCCTATTTTTATGATGAAGAAATCGCTGATGGCGCGTTGCTCGGCCATTCCACTTGGCAAGAAGGCTTGCGGTTATGTAAGGCGGCGGGCGCCAAGCGAATGGCCGCCTTTCAACACCATCCGGGCCATCTCGACGATGAACTGCTACAGGTACAGTCGGCATTAGACGGACGTCTTCCGGGGTCTTTTGTTGCCTTCGAGGGACAGACTGCTCACCTTTAGGTCTCTAGCGTTAGACCTACCTGAAGCGCCGCAATCCAGCGTTTGACGCGCCGTCGGTTAACGCCGAAATCCATAATTCCATAGCGCGCCTTGCTCGACAGCGTGAGCGCTACGTCGCCATTCTCCAGCGCCGTAATTTCGGCGACCACATCATCGGGAAAGTGCCAACAGGCGGTGCGCTGTACGAAGCACATAAAGTTTTTGTCGGGCGATTCCGATTGTAGCTTGGTTCGCGGCTGGGCCAGCGCATATTCTCGTACCGCGGCGTAAAGCTGCGCCGCGTCACAGGTGAAAGCCGGAATGACAAGATCGGGCGTGTCGCCGCCTGAACCGATAGTGGCGGCGATGAAGTGGTTCCGTATGCGTGTTCTAGCCATTTGCTAGACTCCCTTTCTGCCACAACATAAAGGTTTGGCATCGCAAGATTCAAATACGCTGTAAGGCCCTTGCGCGCTGTCGTTGCGACACCCATGATCGCCGCGGAGTATTATGGAGAGCTGGATGTTTCTAAAATTCGAACAGGAAACTGTCGATGCCGGTGGGGTCAAAATAAATCTTGTGCGGGGTGGCTCAGGGCCGCCTGTCTTGCTGCTGCACGGATACCCACAAACCCACGTCATGTGGCACGAAGTCGCGCCCGTTTTGGCCCAGCATTTTACCGTCGTGGCGCCAGATTTGCGCGGCTATGGGAATAGCAGTAAACCGGAAGCCGGTGCCGATCACGCTGGTTACGGCAAGCGCGCAAGTGCGGCGGATCAGGTCGCGGTAATGGCGGCACTGGGGTTCGAAAAATTCGCCCTGGTTGGTCATGACCGTGGCGCGCGGGTTGCCCACCGTCTTGCTCTCGATCATCCTGAGCGAGTGCAGCGCTTGGCGCTGATCGATATCGTGCCGACTTATACCGCCTTCGCGGATACCGATATGGAAAAGGCGATGGGCTATTACCATTGGTTTTTCCTCGCCCAGCCGTTTGATCTACCTGAGCGTTTGATCGGGAACGATCCCTTATTTTATCTGCATTGGTGTTTGAAAAGCTGGGGTGGCGGCAAGTTGGATTATTTTTGTCCTGAAGCGCTGGCGGAATACGAGCGCTGCTTTGCTGATCCGGCGGTTATTCACTCCAGCTGCGAGGACTACCGCGCCGGCGCGACGATCGATTTAGAGCATGATGCTGCCGACCTGGCCCAGAAAGTAGCCTGCCCAACTATGGTGCTTTGGGGCAATCGCCTTGACAAATGGTATGACGTCGAAGACCTATGGCGCGCCCGAGCTGAAAGTGTTACCGGGGGCGCGCTTGATGGCGGGCATTTCTTACCTGAAGAAATGCCCGAAGAGGTGGCGCGTGCGCTATTCTATTTTCTCCGAGTATAGGTCACAACGCGGCCATAATTTTGGCCAGAGTAACCGCGCCAAGCGTCGGCACGCAGCACGCTGCGGCAAGCACGAAGGGGCCGTAGAGCGGGCGACCGAGGAATCACCAAGGTGTATGTATTAGACCGCAATGCCGGCGGAAAAAATGCGGTAACGGTATCACCAGTTCTGACAGGCCGAAGGTTGCATGGTTTAGCGCCGCAATCCAGCGAGTAGGAATAGTAACCCGCTTGCGCTCACCAACAGCGTAGCGCCTTAGGGGAAGAAATTTATTTGCCAGTTCCACAGAAAAAGCCAAAGGGCGCCGTCGCTAAGGCCACTGAGGGATGGAAGGTTTTAATCGCGCCGACCGTTACGCCATAAGTAGCTTGTCCAAACTGCTCGCCGGCCGGATGCAGTCGGGTATTAAAGATGAGAAATAAACGACGGTTAAACTCAACGCGACCGAGGCGCTGGTGACAAGGGGGCGCGCGTCCAACAGTTTGCGAGTCTGACAGGGCCGCCAAATAAAAGCTAGGACAGGTGGAATGAGCGCGCTTTATACCGCCGTTTAATCGACATAAACAGTTTCTACAATAAACGCCCGCGATCGCTCCGCCCACGCTTGAAATTAGACCGCCGGGCGACAGGTTTTGGTATATGTCATTAGGTTGTTCTTTCGATAAAGGAAGCAAGATGGAATTCAGCGTAAAGCCGGAGCCTGAAAATCCGCATCTCACGCGTGAGATGCGCGGCCTCAATCAGAATGGCGAGGAATTGCACATTCGTGTCGTCGAAGAACGGCCGCTGACGATCTTCCTTAACGGCCAGGAGATCGTTACGGTCATGACGATCCGTGACCATCCGGAATATCTCGCGCTTGGCTATCTCCTCAATCAGCGAATGTTGCTGCCCGACGACATGGTGACGGCGGTCGATTATGATGAGGATATCGAAACCATTGTTGTGCGTACCAAGCGTAAGACCGATTATGAGACAAAACTGCGCAAGAAGACGCTCACTTCGGGCTGCGCGCAGGGCACTGTTTTCGGCGACATGATGGAGCATATCGAAAGCGTGCAATTATCTTCGGAAGCGGTACTGAAGACTTCCTGGCTGTATACACTTAGCCGCAAGATCAATACGCAGCCCAGCCTCTATCTGACAGCCGGTGCGATCCATGGCTGCGTGCTGTGCGAAGCCGACCGTCCGTTGATTTATATGGAAGATGTTGGGCGTCATAACGCTATTGATAAAATTGCCGGCTACATGTTCCTCAACGGTGTCGTGGCAGAAGGTAAGATGTTTTATACCACCGGGCGGCTCACCAGCGAGATGGTGTTGAAGACAGTGCAGATGGGCATCCCAGTATTGATGTCACGCTCGGGCTTCACCGCCTGGGGCGTGGAACTGGCGCGCCAGACTGGCCTGACTCTGGTCGGCCGCGCCAAGGGTAAGCGCTTTATCGTACTCGCTGGAGAAGAGCGCATCCAGTTCGATGCCGATGCGACCGAGGTGGCGGAAGCGGCACGACTCCAGCGTCAAAGTGGGGCCAGCACCGATTGAGTTCTACCCCATCAAATTCGAAATTCATTGGAAAGAGGCCTATGTTTCCAGATTATTTTCACACACGGTTGAAGGCATGCAGAATTTGCTGCGCAACAGAATTTTTCTGCGTATTAAAAGCTCTTTAGGTGGGCGAACGGTCGCCTGTGCATTCATTGCTCTGGCAACCGTTTATAAAAAAGTTGGTGTATGGGGTCTGGTTAGCTAGGCAGGCTGATAGTGGGGGCGTAATTGGTTAAAACGAATTCAATTGTCGGTGTGTTGCTGGCGGGTGGCTTGGCCCGGAGAATGGGTGGCGGTGATAAAAGTCTGCATCCGCTTGCTGGGACGCCGATCCTTGACCATGTGCTGACGCGGGTGCGCCCGCAAGTTGGGCCACTGTTGTTGAACGTCAACGGCGATCCCGAACGCTTCGAACAATTTGGCCTGCCAATGGCGGCTGATACGATCACAGGCCATGCCGGGCCGCTGGCAGGAATCCTGACAGGGATGGAATGGGCGGCAGAATATGCACCGGGCTGCATCTGGCTCGCCAGCTTTGCCACTGACGCACCGTTTTTGCCGGACGATTTGGTGGCCCGTCTCGATGGAGCGATCACAGCCGAGGGCGGGGAAATAGCCTGCGCCGCCTCGAATGGCCGCAGCCATCCAGTATTTGCGCTCTGGCCGGTCGCGTTGCGCGCGGCGTTGCGCCAAGCGTTGGTGGACGAGGATATCCGTAAAATTGATGCCTGGACCGCGCGATATAAAGTCGCGACGGTCGAATTTTCGACGACACCGTATGATCCATTTTTTAACGCCAACCGCCCAGAAGATTTTGCCGAGGCCGAGAGGTTGATGGTCGAGATAAGCTAGTCTGGGATCAGTGTCACGGAACGACCTACAGGCTTCAAGGCCCGGACAGAACCGCCTTCGGCGACCCGTCGTGCCGTGCTGTCAAGATCCTCTGGGACAAGTCCGGAAAGCGCGTTAACGCCAAGCGCAAACAGCGCGGGGCAGAGTGGGGCGCTCGGCCCCACCAGCACTGTAAAGGCCGATTCTGGTGCGAGAGCAAGCAGCCCCGCAAGGCTGCCGTTAGAAAGAGTTGATGCGGTGATGGCGAGATATTTTGCTGCAGGGATGAGATCGACGGCAGCTTCAGGCGGATAGTCTCCGGGGCCTGGCTCGCGTTCGATCACCGCGGCACCGGGGAGCTTTTCATTAACTTTGGGAAAACGCCCAACGACCACCGTACGTTCGACACATGGCTTAATCATGTCGAGCCCGTTCGTGGTCATGCCCTCTAGATCATAGCGATTGTGATGGGCGTTTGCCGCGGCATAGCCCAGTACGCGCTCGAAGATATTATCCGATCCCATAAGCGCGGCGAGGTCTGCCAATCCGCGGCCCTGATATTTGCCGGTGTCAGGTAGACTATGACAACCTTCAGTGCCGCGCACCGGTGTATGCACCAGGCCGGCACCCACCGGTCCCTCGACATAGGTCCAGTTGAGGCCAATGATGACACGCTTGGCGATCCCGGAAATATCATGACGGAGAGCGGCTTGAAGCCGGTCTTCCATAACGGTCATAGTGCCTTTACTCCGCCGCGGCGGATACGGCCTTTTCTACTTTGGCAGCGCAGTATTTAAACTCTGGAATTTTGCCAAATGGATCGAGCGCCGGGTTGGTCAACATATTAGCCGCCGCCTCCGCATAACAGAACGGAACGAACACCACACCCTTCGGAATGCCGGTATCGGCACGCGCCTTCAAGGAAATACGGCCGCGCCGAGTTGCTACTTCGATCTGCTCTCCCGGGCGAATGCCAAGCCGCGCTAACTCCATCGGCGCCAGGCTGGCGACCGCTTCAGGCTCAAGCGTATCAAGTGTCGTCGAGCGTCGCGTCATAGCGCCAGTGTGCCAATGTTCCAACTGCCGACCGGTGGAGAGTACCATCGGATACTCCGCATCCGGCATCTCATCAGGCTCGACGATGCTGGCCGGCACGAACTTGCCGCGCGACGAAGGCGTCGGAAAACCTTCGCCAAAAATGACGTCGTTACCAGGCAAGTCTTCTCCATCGCACGGATAGGTAACCACGCTCTCTCGTTCGAGGCGTGGCCAAGAGATATTATCGAGCGAGGCCATGCATTGCTTCATTTCAGCGAATACGTCCGCCGGGTGGGTATAATCCCAGCTGAGGCCGATGCGCTTGGCCAATGCCGTGATGATCCACCAATCCGGCATGGCACCGTCTGGCGCATCGACCGCCTTCCGGCCCATCTGAATTTGCCGGTTGGTGTTGGTGACGGTGCCGTCTTTTTCCGGCCACGCCGTGGCTGGCAGGATCACGTCGGCGAAAAAAGCGGTTTCGGTAAGGAAGATTTCCTGCACAACGAGATGATCGAGCTTAGCGAAGGCTTCGCGCACATGGTGGCTATTCGGGTCTGACATAGCAGGATTTTCACCCATTATGTACATTCCGCGTATATCGCCGCTATGTGCCGCGTCCATGATTTCGACTACGGTCAGGCCTCGCTCGGGATCGAGCGAGGTACCCCACAGCTCTTCGAAGCTGGTCTGAATAGCGGCATCAGTAACCAATTGATAGTCCGGATAGAACATTGGAATGAGACCGGCGTCGGATGCGCCTTGGACATTGTTCTGTCCACGCAGCGGATGAAGGCCTGTGCCTGGGCGGCCAACCTGACCGCTCATCAGCGCGAGCGATATGAGGCAGCGCGCATTGTCGGTGCCGTGGATATGCTGTGAGATTCCCATGCCCCAGAAAATGATGGCCGCCTCGGCACCGGCATAAAGCCTCGCCACTTCACGTAACACGTCGGGCTCAATGCCACAGATCGGCGCCATTTTCTCCGGAGAAAAATGTTTTAGATGATCGCGTAGGTGTTCGAAGCCTTCGGTGTGGGCTTGGACATATTGCTGATCATAAAGCTCTTCGGCGACGATCACATGCATCAGTGCGTTCAGGAGAGCAACGTCGCGTCCTGGTTTGAATTGTAGAAAATGGCTGGCATGACGCGACAGCGCGGAGCCCCGTGGATCGATAACTACAAGCTGGGCGCCGCGTTGGGCGGCGTTCTTCAGGAACGTCGCCGCTACCGGGTGATTGGACGTCGGATGCGCGCCGATAACGATGATGACGTCGGAATGGCGCGCCTCGTTGAAGCTTGCCGTTACAGCGCCGGAGCCGATGGTTTCCAACAGCGCCGCCACCGAAGAGGCATGACAAAGACGCGTGCAGTGATCGACATTATTGCTGCCGAAACCAGAGCGCACCAGCTTTTGGAAAAGATAAGCTTCCTCGTTTGAGCCCTTCGCCGAGCCGAAGCCGGCCAGTGCCTTGCCGCCTGATGCGTCGCGAATACGAGTCAGGCCCTCGGCGGCAAAATCGAGCGCTTCTTCCCAAGTTGCGTCGCGAAAATGGGTGTAGGGGTTGGCCGGATCAAGATCAATGTCGGCCGTTTTGGCTGGTGCGTCACTACGCCGTATCAAAGGTTTGGTCAGGCGGTGGCCATGGTTAACATAATCAAAGCCAAAGCGGCCCTTGACGCAGAGACGTTCCGAATTTGACGGGCCGTCGCGGCCTTCGACTGAGAGGATCTTGTTGTCTTTCACGTTAAAGGTGAGCTGGCAACCGACGCCACAATAGGGGCAGACGCTCTCGACCTTTTTATCGGGTTTGACTTTGCCAACGCCGCGCGCCGGCATTAGGGCTCCGGTTGGGCAGGCCTGTACACATTCACCGCAGGCGACGCAGCTCGACGATCCCATGGCATCGTCGAAATCGAACACAATTTTGTTACCAGCGCCCCGTCCCGCCATGCCTATAACGTCGTTGACCTGCACTTCGCGGCAAGCACGCACACATCGTGTGCAATGGATGCAGGCATCTAGATTAACCGCCATGGCGGTGTGGCTGATATCGGCGGCGGGCGTTCGGCGGGCCGGAAAGCGGCTCGCGGTCTGGCCCATTTGCTCGGCCCAATGCCACAGTTCTGAATTCGGGTCGTGGCTGCTCTCACGTGGCGGTTGATCGGTGACAAGCAGTTCCATTACCATCTTGCGCGCCGTGGCCGCGCGCTCGTTGCTGCTATGCACAACCATGCCCTCGGTCGGAGTTCGAATGCACGAGGCGGTCAGCACCCGCTCGCCCTCGACCTCAACCATACAAACGCGGCAATTGCCGTCGGCTCGGTAGTCCGGTGCCTTGGAATAGCATAGATGGGGGATGTCGATGCCGGCCCGTTCGGCGCATTGCCAGATTGTTTCGCCCTCCGCTGCTTCCATGGTTTGGCCGTCTAGAGTGAAGCTAATCTTGGTTTTCATGGCGTTTCCTCGGTCAAATCGTCGGGAAAATGTTTCAACACCATCAGGAGCGGATTGGGTGCTGCCTGGCCGAGGCCGCAGATTGAGGCGTCCATCATGGCTTTGCTGAGCTCGTGCAACAACGGTTGATCCCATTCCGGCGCCGACATCAGCTTTACCGCTTTTTCGGTTCCAGCGCGGCATGGTGTGCATTGGCCACAGCTCTCATACTCAAAAAAGCGCATCAGATTAAGCGCTGCGGCGCGCATATTGTCCTGGTCAGACAACACGATGACGGCCGCAGAGCCAATCAAGCAGCCCTCCTTGTCCAACGTGCCAAAGTCGAGCGGTATATCCCCTTTTGAAGCGGGCAGTATGCCGCCCGAAGCGCCACCCGGCAGATAGCCCTTGAATTCATGCCCTTCGGCCATACCGCCGCAATATTCCTGGATCAACTCATTGACCGTAATACCGGCTGGGGCAAGCTTGACGCCTGGCTCGCGCACTCGGCCGGAAACTGAAAAACTGCGCAGTCCCTTGCCACCGTTGCGGCCTTCATTGGCGAACCATGCCGGCCCACGCTCAATGATGTCGCGCACCCAATACAGCGTCTCGACATTATTTATCAGTGTCGGCCGCCCGAACAGACCAACCTGGGAGGGGAAGGGGGGTTTGTGGCGCGGCTCGCCGCGCTTACCCTCAATACTCTCAAGCATCGCCGATTCTTCGCCACAGATGTAAGCGCCAGCGCCGCGTCGGAGCGTGATCTTGGTGCCGGCATCAAGACCAACGGCGGAGAGTTTGGCTATTTCGTCGGCCAACACATGGTGCAGGCCGGGGTATTCGTCGCGCAGATAAATAAAGCATTCCTCAGCTGCAACGGCGCGTGCGGCGATCAGCATGCCTTCAAGAAAACGGTGTGGATCGCGCTCCATATAGTAGCGATCCTTAAAGGTGCCGGGCTCGCCCTCATCAGCATTGACAGCGAGCAGACGCGGCTCCGGCTCGGCCAGCACAAAGCGCCATTTTCGCCCCGTCGGAAACCCAGCGCCGCCCAATCCGCGAAGTTCGCTTGTTTCTAGTGCGGAGATGATATCGTTAATATCTGTATCTCCATTTATACATTCTTTTATAATACGATACCCGCCATTTTTGACATATTCATCGAAGTCAATATAGGTAGGAATATCAGGATGAATTTGCCTTTTCTCGACGGCGTCCATGATGCTGTCCGCCGTGGCGTTTACCACATGATGATGGCCGATCTCGGCGACCGGCGCACATTCGCATCGTCCCATGCATGGAGCCCGGACTAGACGTACCTGATTTTTTTCGAGGCGCCCCCCCAGCGCATCATAAAGCGCATCCGAACCGAACATCTCGCAAGTCAGACTATCGCACACACGGATCGTCAGGGGCGCTGGCGGCACGTCTTCATCGGCCAAAACATCAAAATGGGCATAAAATGTGGCAACCTCATAGATTTCCGCGAGGGACATTTTCATCTCCTGCGACAGGGCCGCGAGGTGACGCGTCGATAGATGGCCGGCACTGTCTTGAATAATGTGAAGATGTTCGATCAGCAGATCGCTGCGCCGTGGCCGATCGCCGAGGAGGGCCTGAATTTCACTAAGCGCCTCTGGCTCGACCTGTCGACCCTTTCCCTCGTAACGTGCACCGCGCGCTCCCTTACCGGGATGGCCGAATTTACGGACGCCATTCTTTTTCGCTACCATTGATACCTGCCTGCGCTTAGCCTTGCAGGGACACCGTCGCAAAAGAGATTCGATTTGTAAAATCTATTGTCTATATCATTCAATAGATTTTATTTATTAATCGCGCGCGAAAATGTCACTACTGCCCAATTGTTGGACTAGCGCTAGCATTGCCTTGGCGGTCGGCGGTTGGGGTTCACGGTCGGCGATCACAAGACCGACGGAATGGGAGACTTCAGGCGCCACCAAATTAAGCGCTTGGGCGGTCATCGGCAGATCGAGCATATCCAAGACATGGCGTGGTACGATACCCGCCCATTTCCCGGTTTTCACGTGCAGTCCGATATCGGCCAAGTCATTGGTTTCGATCTGCGGGGTCGGCCGGCAACCGGCGGCAGCGAAGGCGCCATCGATTATGCGCCGGTTCTGCATGTCGGGTGACAGCAGGCAAAGAGGTAGGTCGGCTGCATCCCGCCATGAGATTGTCATTGTCCGGGGCTTGGGGTGATCCTGAATGGCGTGCACGAGACAATAATATTCGCGGTAGAGCGGTGCAGACTTCATCCGGGGCATCGGATCGTTGTCAAGATAGGTGATGCCCAGATCAATCTCGAAATTGTCGAGGCTATGCTGAATTTCGAGCGAACTCATGGACCGTGCGACTATTGAAACGTCGGGATAGGTGTCGCTAAACGGCAGGGTCAGGCGTGAGACTGTCGGCAGCGCTGTTGGGACGACGCCGATCCTGAGGCGGCCATGCAGGCTGCCGCGCATTTCACTCAGTTCCTGCACCATCGCGTCCTGATCTGCGACTATGCGTTCAGCCCATTCGAGGACGCGTTGGCCCTCTGCAGTAAAGCCGAGGAACTGTTGCCCGCGCATGACTATTGGAACGCCCAATTCATCCTCGAGCCGGCGGATCGCTGTCGAGAGAGTTGGCTGGGCGATATTGCAGCGCTTAGCAGCGCGGCCGAAATGGCGCTCCTGGGCAAGAGCAATGAGATAGTTGAATTGCTTAAAGTTCACCTGGCGTTACGCGTTCTCAGGCGGCAGTTCGACTCGCACCAAGGCAATGGCCGAGGCATTGATCGATTGCTTACCGACGTTTTCAAATGTTGCCGTCAGGCGCGCGCCGTGCGCCGATTGAACCCGTCCCAGCCCCCATTCGGGGCGCTCTGGATGGCGGACAAAATCGCCTGGTGCAAAATGGCTGGAATGTTCTGGCATAGGTATGTTGGCAGGATAGCGCGCATTCCGGGGCGGGTCGATGTGATGACGTTCACGGAGTGGCGCTGTCCAATAGTTTAGTCTGCCCTATCCTCATGGGAGGGTCTATTTTGCGGTTTGTTTTTTCAAATTTTATTTGCGGACAGGTAGCAGTTGAAGCTGGTGCGTAAGTTCAGACGGGATAGCCGTGACAAATTCCTTTTTATTGCCCATGGTATTGAGGGGCTGTTGGGCGCGCGCCTTTGTCACGACCTGGCGTGTCCGGTGAGCGCGGCCAACAATGGCACGGAGCTTCATCGTAGGCCTAAAGGAACGTAAGGCACTGTCGTAGCGGCAAAGACGATTGAAAGCGCCTATGATTGTGTGGAGGCGTTCGTCGATATCGCTAAAACCTTGGTCATAGGCCGAACCTCTTTACCCATGGACTTAGTAGTTCGTTAATCTTTTTCCCCACCGTATTCCACTCGCTTCCTGACGCGGGTGGTATCCTCCAAGTCTATAACCGTTCCGGTCATTCGGAATAGAATACAGGCGGCGTTTTATCTTTCCAAGGTTTTGCCTTTTCCAACTGCGCCGCCAGGCGGAGCAGTGTTGCTTCATCATTTAAACTCGCCGCAAACTGCATGCCGATTGGTAGGCCGTCCGGGGACCAATGCAAGGGCAACGATATAGCGGGCTGGCCGGTGGAATTGAATAACGGAGTGAACGGCACCCAATCGAAGACGCGGCGCGTCCATTCCCGGGCATCGACGCCGGCCTCGTTTTGATTGAGCGTCCCCAATATCAGTGGTGGCTGGGCAATGGTCGGCGTGAGGAACAGGTCATTTTTCTCAAACAGCACGCCGGATTGCCGGCTAACCGTGTTAATATTAGCGATCGCATCATGCATCTGCATTGCGGTGAGGCTTTTGCCATGCTCATAGAGTTCGACAGTAACGCGCTCCATATTGCCGTACGAAGGCGTGCGTTTGACCGCATTGGCAAGGATATCTATCGCCCAGGCGAGATAAGCGGTCCAGAGGACGATGAGCGCTTCGAAAAAATGTGCCCAATCGATTTGGATTTGGTCCTCAACCATTTCATGGCCGAGGGATTCCATCAATTTAACGGTTTCATGCAGTCCTGTTACCACGTCCGGGTGGACCTCTACGCCTGATATCGCTTTGTCGGACCAGGCGATGCGAAGTTTCCCGGGCGCTTGGGTTAGCTCCTCCATATAAGGGTGCTCGGGCGGAGTGATGAGGTCGGGTGGGCCAATATCGGCGCCCTCCACCGCATCAAGGATGGCAGCCGTGTCGCGCACGCTTCGGCTGACCACAAATTCGCCGGCGAGGCCGTTCAGCCAATCGCCGAAACTGGGGCCTGTGGGGACGCGGTTTCGGGTTGGCTTCAGGCCTACCAGGCCACAGCACGAAGCCGGAATACGGATGGAGCCGCCACCATCATTGGCGTGGGCCATGGGGACCGCGCCGCCGGCAACCATGGACGCGGAGCCACCACTTGAGCCTCCCGGGCTGCGGCGCACATCCCAGGGATTATGTGTCGGCTCGTAATAAATTGATTCCGTGCTCGGGTTGAATCCGAACTCCGGTGTCGCCGTCATTGCCGCGGTAACCAGGCCTGCGGCGCGAAAGCGTATCGCCAATTCGGTATCTTCGGCTGCAACAAGGTTTTCCGTAAGTTTGCTGCCACAGCGTGACGGCGATCCTTTCATTTGGATGCCGAGTTCCTTGACAAGAAATGGCACGCCCTTGAACGGACCATTTGGTAAGCCAGCGGCAATTTCGGCGTTAGCCAAATCCGGAATGCGAGAAACCACGCCGTTCAATTCAGGATTAATGGCGTCGATTGCGGCGTAGGCATCTTCCAACAGTTCTTTCGGGGTCACTTCGCCATTGCGTACCAATTCAGCTAAACCGAGGCCGTCATAGTTTGAATAATTGCTAACATTCGGCATTGTTCTCTCCCGTTGTTTCGACCTGAGCCTTATCTGACCCTGCCTCTAGTCGGCCAATTTTGCGGCGCCCACAATTGACAATCAAGCTCCCCGAATGGGGTGCGCCAGTATTTTTAAAACACCCGGAGTCCACACTGCGCTTTGGGCTGTCATCTATCAGCGTCGGAAATCATCGTTCGGATCTTCAAAAAATCGCCCGCGCACTAACATTCAAATTGGACCACGTAAGTGGGAATAATTACTTATCTTACTTCAGTGCCTAGCGATTTGAATCCGCACACCACATAGCGCTCTCCTTAAATCCAGTCAGTTACCCGCGTGGCAAGGTAATGTTTAACTCAGCACAAACTGTGCGATTGACTGTATTTTTCGTCATAGAAAATGAACCTAATCCGATGGACATTTATGTTGAGAAGCGAGCCCGTGTGCGCCGCAATCTAATAGGTTTTAGTCGATTGAAACTCGGCAACGGAACAGATACGACGTTCCAGCAGCTAGAGAAGTACGGGCGCGCCATTAACGGCATTGTTCCCAGTCGGCTATAGCAAATCGC
>CAYPSQ010000027.1:20757-22698 GCA_964413115.1 uncultured Rhizobiaceae bacterium
CGGATCGTGTTTGGCGAAGGATCGGGCTATCGGCGATGGGCCAATGTAGTATCGCTGCTAGCACACCAAGGCCTACGGCGACGAACCAGACCAGGTCGTAGGAGCCGGTCAAGTCAAACATATAGCCGCCGAGCCAAGCACCGAGAAAGCCACCAATCTGATGGCTAAAAAATACAATGCCAAAAAGCGCGCCGAGATAGCGAGGGCCAAATACCTGCGCCACAAGGCCGCTTGTTAATGGCACCGTGCCCAGCCACAAGAAACCAATTCCTCCGGCGAATATCAGCACCGAAGTCTGCGTAACAGGAAATACGAGAAAGCCGGCGATAACAATCGCCCGGGCTAGATAATAGTAACTGAGCACATGCTTTTGGCGAAACTTTCCGCCGAGCCAGCCGGAGGTAATAGTGCCGAGAATATTAAAAAACCCGATCATGGCGATGGCAGTCGCGGCGAGCATCGGTGGCAAGTTATGATCGGACAAAAAGGGCGGCAAATGAGTGGCGATAAAAGCGACATGAAACCCGCAGACAAAAAAACCACCGCACAACAGCCAATAACCCGAATGGCGGGATGCTTCATTCAGAGCCTCACGCAGACTGTTGGCCGACCCGCTATCCCTCGTGCTTCGCCCTTTGATGCCAAGCGCGAGGGGAATGATCAGTGCGGCGATAACGGCCATGACTAGCAGCGCCGGGGCCCACCCCATGCTATCGAGCAAGGCCGCACCGATGGGCGCGATAAACAATTGGCCGGTGGAACCGCCAGCGCTTGCAATGCCAAGAGCCATACTGCGTTTTTCTGGTGAGAAGGCGCGCCCTACTGGGCCAAGAATCACCGCGAATCCAGCCGCGCTGACACCTAGCCCGACTAGCACGCCGGCGCCGCCATGTAGGTCTAACGGTCCGCTCGCATTTGCCATTAGCAGGAGGCCGCTGGCATAGAACAAGCCACCGAGCACAGCGATACGTCCGGCGCCGTAACGGTCCGCCAGACCTCCAAATATTGGTTGGCTGACGCCCCAGACGATCATCTGAATCGCGATGGCTAGCGAATAAACTTCGCGGGGCAACGCCAGGTCGAGGCTCATCGGCTGCAAAAACAGGCCGAACGAATTCCGCGTTCCCATGCCAAGCAAAAGGATCAGCGCGCCGCAAACGACCAGCACGTAGGGAGATGGAGAACGCGAGAGGGCCTTCAGCATAAGGATTTAGCCTCGGCCGTCATCAAGTTGAACGATGGGCGCATTAATTTACTCAGCTACCGCAGCCAATTGTTCACGAAAAACCGATACCAAAGCATCTTTTGGCACCAGACCAGGAATGCTTAAGCGGTTATCGATGATAAATGTAGGCACCGAATTTATCGCCAATCTCTCTCGGCCGCGACGGAGTTGTTCCTCGCATTCTTGGCGGTGGATACCACCGTCCAGCGCAGTGCGAAAGATCGTTCTGTCCAAACCAATGTTTGCCGCGCAATCGCTGAGCACGTCGGCGTCGCCGATATCCAATTCGTCCTGAAAAAAGGCAGTAAAGATACGATGATTGTAAGCGTCAGCCTTGCCTCGATCGCGCGCCTCAAGAGCACCTTCGAAGGCGAGCCGCGTATAGGGTTGTGGCGAAACGCGAGGAAGAACAATATGAACTCCCATGCGTTCAGCCATCGGGTAAACCGATTGTTGCCAAGCGCTTTGCAGGTAATCTCCCTCGGGTTCCAATGTCGGCGTGGGATGGGGGCGCAATTCAAAAGGCATCCACTCGACTTTGACCGCGCCCTCAAGCTCTTCCACGGCTTCATTGAGCGGGCCTTTTGCCAGAAAGCAATACGGGCAGACGTAATCGGAGAAAACCTGGACTCTGAGGGGCATGTTAAATGACCTGTTGCGTGGTGACTTTAAAGGATATTGGTTGCTCGTTAATTAGCTGTCGTTTGTTGTCGTAG
>CAYPSQ010000027.1:22798-25244 GCA_964413115.1 uncultured Rhizobiaceae bacterium
CGAGGGAGGGCTTAAGGCTTGCCAAGCTGGCCGTATATTCGATTGGGTCAAAAGAATGGGACCGTCTGAACGAATGGCCTCCATTCGGCGGTCTTAAGACGGAGTCGCCGAGTATTTTCCCAGTTCGGTTTGCGTTTCCTCAAACATCAATAAGGTCATACGCACTTCCAAGCGCCGCTTTGTCCTCGGCGATGTACGAGTGCGGCACAGGATACTATGCCCCCCGGTGCGGAGGACAATTGCTTAATTGAGCCATGAGAGGCTGAATTTATTACCAATAACGGCAGACCTAAAAATAAAACGATTTATCGAAAAATTACCAGTTATGCCCTATATCTCGTTGTCAATTGAGCCACGCATACCCTATACATGATCAAATTCGTATGGGTATCAACATGGCCAAGGTACTAGACTTATTTGATTACGCGACAGGCGAAGCACCAAATATAGTGGTTGATAAAAAGAACAAACTAAAGACCAATGGTAAAAAAAAGCCAACACGGCGCTCGCGCAAGCAACCCGAGATAGCGGCTGCCAAGGGCAATGTAAACGACGATTACACTGCCGATGATATTGAAGTTCTCGAAGGTCTGGAACCAGTGCGCCGGCGCCCGGGTATGTATGTCGGCGGTACGGACGCGCATGCCCTGCACCACCTCTTGGCAGAAGTGCTCGACAATTCAATGGATGAGGCAATCGCCGGTCACGCCACCTGGATCGAATTGGCGTTGAATGCCGATGGTAGTGCGTGCGTACGGGACAACGGCCGGGGTATCCCGGTCGATCGACATTCGAAATTTAAAGGTAAATCCGCACTAGAAGTCATTCTGACGACACTGCATTCGGGTGGGAAGTTCGGCGGCAAGGTCTATGCCACCTCAGGCGGCCTACATGGCGTCGGCCTCTCCGTTGTAAATGCTCTCTCTGATGAACTCATTGTTGAAGTCGCGCGCGACAAAAAGCTTTGGCGTCAAACTTATTCTCGGGGTGTAGCAACCGGTAAACTAACACTCATGGGGGAGGTCAAGAAGAGGCGGGGAACATCAATTACATTTCATCCCGACGCCGAGATATTCGGCAGCGATATCGGATATCGCCCGTCGACGGTGTTTCGCATGGCGCGCGGCAAGGCCTATTTGTTTCGTGGCGTGGAAATTCGCTGGTCGTGCGCGCCAGGATTGTTGGACCCCAAATCCTGTATACCTGAAAAAGGTGTCCTCCATTTTCCGCATGGCTTAAGTGATTTTCTCGCCGCCGAACTAGGTAAACGAGCGACAGCGACCCGGCAGCCATTTGCCGGCGAAGCCAAACTCAATGGCAGTTCGGGGCGAGTTGAATGGGCGATTGCTTGGCCGGACGACGAAGATGGATTCTTTTCTTCGCATTGCAATACTGTCGCGACACCTGGTGGCGGTACACATGAGGCGGGCTTGCGCTCGGGCCTACTACGCGGGATGAAGGCGTACGGTGAATTGACGGCAAATCGACGCGCACAGCAATTGATCGCTGAGGACGTCACTGGTTCAGCCTGCATCGTGCTTTCAGTATTTTTAAAAGACCCGCAATTTCAAGGGCAAACTAAAGATAAGCTGACAAACGCGGAAGCTAGCCGCCTAGTTGAAGTGGTTATGGGTGATCATTTTGACCACTGGTTATCGGCGGATCCGGCCTCGGCCAATTTGCTTTTGGCGCACACGTTGGAGCGGTCGGAAGAGCGTTTGCGTCGGCGTAAAGAAAAAGAGGTCAAACGAAAAACGGCGACACGTAAGGCCCGACTGCCAGGAAAACTGGCTGACTGCAGCGATAAAATGGCTGAGGGAACTGAAATATTTCTTGTTGAGGGCGATTCCGCTGGAGGGTCTGCTAAACAGGCGCGCGACCGGAAAACCCAAGCAATTTTGCCGTTGCGGGGTAAGATTCTTAATGTTGCCAGCGCCAGCAGCGATAAAATGCGCGCCAATCAGGAATTGAACGATATCGTCCAGGCGCTCGGCTGTGGCACGCGGGCGCAATACGACGAAAATGCCTTGCGCTATGAGCGCGTCGTCATCATGACAGATGCCGATGTTGACGGCGCGCATATCGCGTCACTACTGATGACTTATTTTTATCGTGAAATGAACGGCTTGATTGCCAACGGGCATCTCTTCCTGGCGCAGCCACCGCTTTATCGCTTGTCGCAAGGTAGCAAGACAGCCTATGCCCGCGACGATCAACACCGCGAAGAATTATTGCTGGGTGAATTTAAAGGTCGTGGCAAGGTCGAGATCAGCCGCTTCAAGGGATTGGGTGAGATGCCGGCAGCGCAGCTTCGTGAAACCACGATGGACCTCACACTACGAACTTTGTTGAAGGTTTCTATTCCAAGCGGCGAAGAAAAGAAAATCGCGCGCCGCGTGGAGGATTTGATGGGGCGAAAACCGGAGACCCGTTTTGCTTTTATCCG
>CAYPSQ010000027.1:25344-26420 GCA_964413115.1 uncultured Rhizobiaceae bacterium
GGCCTGAGCCCCGAGCTATTAAAGGCAGTCACGGAGGCGGGCTATGAAAATCCTTCGCCGATTCAGGAAAAATCGATCCCGTTGGTCCTCATGGGGCGGGATTTATTAGGCTGCGCCCAGACCGGGACAGGAAAAACCGCCGCTTTTTCCTTGCCGATCATCGATATACTGGCGCAAGGTATAGCGCGGGCGCGCATGCCTCGGGCCTTGATTCTTTCACCAACCCGCGAGTTAGCGCAGCAAATTTCAGAAAATTTTACCACCTACAACAAATTTCATAAGCTCAGCCAATCCGTTCTAATCGGTGGCGAATCCATGCCGGATCAAGAACGGTCTTTGTCGAAGCATCCGGATGTGATCATTGCCACACCGGGTCGCCTGATCGATATGGCGGATCGCGGTAAGGTGATGCTCGGCGGCATCAAGATATTGGTTATCGATGAGGCCGATCGTATGCTCGACATGGGATTTATTCCCGATGTTACGCGCATCGTAGAAATGTTGCCACGCATTCGCCAAACGCTACTTTTTTCTGCAACTCTGGGCGCTGAAATCCGAGCTTTGGCCGATGCATTTCTGATCAATCCGAAAGAAGTCAGCGTCGCGCCTCCAGCTTCAATCGCCAAAGGCGTTACCCACACCATGATATCCGTGCCCAAATTTCCTAAAGACAAGCGTGCCGCACTGCGCCAAGTGATGGCGCATGAGGATGTGCAGAGCGCGCTGGTCTTTTGTAATCGCAAGAAAGATATAACTGTGTTGCGAAATTCTCTGCGCCGGCACGGGTTCGAAGCGGAAGAGTTACACGGCGACATGGCCCAGCATCGCCGCACGGAAACGCTCGCCGCCTATAAAAATGGAGCCATCAAGCTGTTAATTTGCAGCGATGTCGCTGGGCGTGGGCTCGACATACAGGGTGTGTCGCACGTCTTTAATTTCGATGTGCCGAATAATGCAGAATCCTATGTGCATAGGATTGGGCGAACAGGGCGCGCTGGTCGGGAAGGCAGGGCAATTACTCTGGTAACGTCGGAAGATGCCAAATATGTAGATGCCATTTTTAAACTTATCCGAGT
>CAYPSQ010000028.1:0-26286 GCA_964413115.1 uncultured Rhizobiaceae bacterium
CTTGACGTTCGAGACTCGAAGTTCACAGATTCGTATGGGTTTCCAGAGAATTTAGGTAGCCCAACACGCGTTCCAATGGCTCGACATCGCAGTATTTCATGTCGAGATCGAACAGATTCCATTCCACTGCGGCGGGCACCCGATCGCCGACACATTCTTTAACCACAATGCTGCGAAAACCCTCTCCAAGGGCGTCCTCTATCGTGTGCCGCACGCAACCCGCCATGGTCACGCCGGTGCAGATCAGCGTGTCGATGCGCCCGGCGCGCAGAATTCCAGCTAAATGTGTGCCAGCAAAGGCGCTCGGCCGTTTTTTTACGATAACCGTGTCGGTACCGTCTTCCGGGGCGATGCGTGAATCAATTTGGGTAGCTGGGGTACCAATCATCAGATCCTCGAACGGCGTTTTGAGCGGAAAGGCGCCCATGTCGAAGCGGCTGCAAAACGCCGTGGTTGTGTAGATGATCGGCACTTGCTTGGCGCGCGCCAACTCGTTGAGGCGTTGGACGCCGGGGATAATCTGATCGTCCATATCATTGCACGAGAATCGGTAGCCTGGTCGGGTCCAAGCATTTGCGAGGTCTATGTTGAGAATGGCCGGGCGCTCTCCAAAACCGCTGCGCTGGTTCCACCCGCGCTTTTGGTAGAGATCTGAATCGGCGGCGAAAATAGTATCCAGCGCCGCACGCACGTCCTTATCGACTGCCATAGTTCCTGCTCCTCTTGCCGGGGGCCGGCAAGGTAACTCATATTTTGCAATGTAAGAAGCGCATTTAAATCCATTGAATCTGGGAGTGGTACTGTGTCCGAGCAGGATTTATGCCAATTGAGCGCTGGCGAAGCTTTGGCCCGATTCCACGCCAAGGCGTCGTCGCCGAATCAATGGCAAGCTCGTCGAGACCTATCTCGGTTGGAATCTGTAATTCCCGTTCAACATGGTCAGCGAATGCCCGGTGATCTCGGTGCCGAACGGCTTTTGCCCTGGGATGGGCGTGCCGATCGGCTTGCAACTTGCCGCCCGCAGCTAGGACGATATCCGGGTCTTTCGTGCCGCCGCCGCGTTCGAACGCGCGCGTCCATGGAAGGATGCCCGCCCGGCTCTCTAGATAACGGCTAGCTCACCTGGTGCTAGAACATGCGCAATCTCAACAGCTTCGCGCAGATCATCGGCAATCTGGTGAAACATATCATTGAGAAAAGCGCCCTCGACGGGTCCGATTGTGTCTGGTACGGCTCGCCGCAGGACCAATTCCATTCCTCCGCACATTCCTGATATGGGACGAGTACCAAGATAGATACGGCTAAGCCAAAATCACCCCAAAACCGGTCGTGAATTTTTCACCAACCTGAAGACACAGGGTAGGAGGGCTGTCTGAGCGGCGTCACTGGGCGATGAAGCCACCGTCTATCGGCATCGCCATGCCTGTTGCGAAAGGTGACGCGTCGGAGCACAGCCAGAGGATCGCTTCGCCGATTTCTTCCGGCTTCCCAATTCGCCTTGCCGGCACACGCTGGGTAATCGATTGCATGATTTGATCCGCCAGTTCCGGCTGTGCGATGAGCATGTTGTCGACCAAGGGGGTTTGTACCGGGCCGGGACACACCGCGTTCACGCGAATACCTGAAGGGGCATACTCCAACGCCGCCGTCTTGGTGAGGCCGAGGACGCCGTGTTTGGCTGCGGAATAAGCCGGCATGCCGGGCGAGCCGACATAGCCGAAATTCGAAGCCACATTGACGATTGCGCCTGAACCCTGTTTGCGCATCTGCGCGATTTCATATTTCATGCATAGCCAGACGCCAGTCAAATTAATCGCGATCGTGCGGTTCCAATTCTCTTCACTACACAAGTCGGTTGGATTCAGTTCGCCCTGAATGCCGGCATTGTTCACGCCGCAATCGAGCCGCCCAAACCGCTCGACGCAACGCGCCACCAATGCCTCAACTGCCTTGGGTTGTGACACGTCCGCTTCGACGAACAGCGTCTCGCCGCCTGCCGCTTCAATGTCGTGCGCAGTATCGTTACCGCTTTTTGAATCCACATCTGCGACAACAACCTTCGCCCCTTCGCGGGCGAGTGCGATAGCGGCTGCCCGTCCGATGCCAAGGCCGCCACCGGTGACGAGGGCAACCTTGCCACTCACTTGCCCACTCATTAGGTCACTGTACGGAGCTGTAATCCAGCGGCGGGACGGCAATGATTGCCTCACGCCGCTTGTAGCGCTCCACCAGGTTGGACACCTCAACCAACGATAGCGTCAAGAGATACAGGCGGTACTCTTTCTCGGGCAAGGCGTCGAATGGAAAGGCGTCGAGATGTTTGACGATCTCTTCCATGCGCGGAAACACGGCGTCGTAGAACGCTCGCACCTCTTCCATCGTGCTGGCTTCACGCTTCTCGGTGCGCTCTCGCTCGCGCGTCAAAGACCAGTCTATAAATGGTTCGAGGCCGGCAAATGGCGCGGGCAAGGATTGTGCCGTCATGGGGCGCTCTCAGGTGTTTGCGTAGAAGCCAACATGGTCTTCCAAAACTTTGTGAAAATAGCGGATCGTGATTTCTTCGTCCTGGAATTGTAGATGCGTCTTAGCCCGCGAGAGCAACCCGCGATAGAGCGCTTCATGGGCAACCGAATCTTCCTGCTGCACATCACGAATCAGGCATTTGAAGAACTCCTGGCCGATGCGCCGGCCGACGCTTTCCGCCTGCGGAAAATAGTAGCGGATTTCCCATATTGTCCGGTCTACTGCAAGCGGCCAGAAATTATACGTCACCACGCCGTCTTCCAGGGGGCCACGGAACAGGATGATGACCGTATTGGGAAACAGCACGTAAAAATCAAACTCGCCGATGAGCTGGGGAATGCGCACCCCCTCGGCGCCAGTATCAATTTTGCCTAGCAGAGATTCTAGCGGCGAAAGCTGGTAATCGGGAACGAACTCGCAGCTCCAAAGGGTGTGGCGCTCATAAAGTTTAGCTTCCAAAATCCGTGTGTGCTTTTTCTCGTTGAGGAGGAATGTATGGCCGATCAAGCGCGGGTGCTGAAACGGCAGATGATAGACTTCGTTCTGCGCATCGAGCGCAATCTTCCAATTGGTGCGCTCCTCGACTTTGTATGTTTGCAACAGTTTCAACTGCTCAAACGGGGCGCCATCGAGCTGATCGGTGACGCCGCCAAGATAGTGCCTGAGACTCTCCGCCGGTTCGGGGTCGAGATGTACAAAGACAAAGCCCTGCCACACATCGGTAGTCACAGGGGTCAGGCCGTTCCTACTTTTATCGAGATCGAAGAAATTCTCTTCGTCGGGCACGCCGATAAGCTCGCCCTTGTCGTTATATTGCCAATTGTGGAAGGGGCAGAACAGACCTGGGCCGCAGGCACCCTTTTCCCTTGTCACCACGACATTGCCGCGATGTGAACAGACGTTGTGAAAGCCGCGCACCTCGCCGTCTGTGCCGCGCATGATTAAGAGTGAGGCGTTACACACGGCGAGATCACGGACGAAGAAATCGCCGGGCTGGGGGATGTCGCCAATTTGGCAAACATTGATCCAAGTCCGGCGAAACACCCGGTCGCGTTCGAGCTGGTAATATTCCGGAGAAATGCAGGGCTCGGCGGGCACGGGGGCGGTGCTCAGGTCCGGGTATTTTTCGGCCCATTGTTTGTTGCGCATGAGCGTTTTCATTCGATTCTCCCGTTGAATCTTTTGCGGCTCAGGTTTATGCCGATTCCAGTCTCCGCACCGTCGCAGCAATATTGATTCAAACCGTCTCAATTGTCCATCAGCGGAAGCAAGGTGGCAGCCGGAACGCCGCAGTAAATTTGCGAAAACAGCATAGAAGTTCTACCGATCACGCGTTGTCGCCAGTAGACCGGGGACACCAGGCGGGGCGATCGGTTTCAACTGCCAATTGGATTCGGGGAATTTTATTCCTCCCGACCATCGCCACTTGAAATTGCCGGCGAGCCCCAAGACACTCTGTCCAACGCAAACACCTAACAGGCACAATAATTGACGTTAGAATACCCACGAGATCTATTTGGCTACGGTCCCACACCGCCAGCTGCTGATTGGCCGGGCGGCGCGCGCCTCGCGTTGTCGCTGGTGCTCAACTATGAAGAGGGTGCCGAGAACACCGTGTTGCACGGCGATGTCGGCTCCGAGCAATTCCTCGCCGATATTGGCCCAGCGCAAATCCAACCGCTCATGGGCGCACGCGCCTACAACACCGAGTCCATGTTCGAATATGGCTCGCGTGCTGGTTTTTGGCGTATACACCGGCTGCTGACGTTGCGCCAAATTCCGCTAACCGTTTATGGCGTCGGCATGGCCCTCGAGCGAAATCCCCTGGGTGCGAAAGCGATGGCCGAAGCCGGTTGGGAAGTCGCCAGTCATGCCTATCGCTGGATCAATTATGGCGATGTGCCCGAGGCCGAGGAGCGCGAGCAAATTCAGCGTGCCATCTCGGCTATCGAAAACACCGTTGGCGAACGCCCGGTCGGCTGGTATTGCGGGCGCGTCAGTCCGAATACGCGCCGACTTGTCGTGGAAGAGGGCGGGTTTCTGTACGATTCCGATTCCTATGCCGATGATCTACCCTATTGGAATCATGAATATGGCCGGCCGCATTTAATCCTGCCATATAGCCTAGACAACAATGATCTGCGCTTTTCTACCAACGACATTTTCACTGGCGAGGATTTCTTTGAATACATCCGCGACGCCTTTGACATGCTCTATGCTGAGGGCGCGACGGTGCCGAAGATGATGTCGGTTGGTCTCCACTGCCGCTTGGTGGGGCGGCCCGGCCGCATCAATGGTTTGGCGCGATTTTTGGATCATGTCGCGGCGCATGACGATGTGTGGATCGCCCGGCGCCGCGATATAGCCGCCCACTGGATCGCAAATCATCCGCCGGCAGAGATTGCGGCATGAGGTCGAGCGATTACCCACGCGACATGATGGGCTTCGGCCCGACGCCACCTCAGGCAGATTGGCCGAACAGCGCGCGCATCGCCATTTCCTGCGTCATCAATCACGAAGAAGGTGCGGAGAGTAGCATCCTGCATGGCGACGCCCAGTCTGAGCGGTATCTTTGCGATCTCGGGCCGGTCGAAGTTGCACCTGTAGTCGGCGGGCGCGATCTCAACGCCGAATCCATGTTCGAATATGGCGCCCGCGCCGGCTTCTGGCGGCTATGGCGCATCTTCACCGAGGCGCAGGTGCCGGTCACCGTTTATGGCGTCGGCATGGCGCTTGAGCGCACCCCCGAAGCGGCTGCGGCAATGGTTGAAGCTGGTTGGGAAGTGGCTGGGCACGGTTATCGCTGGATCGATTACCGAGATGTGTCAGAAGATGTCGAGCGCGCCCATATATCGCAATGCATTGACGCGATCGTCACCACTATCGGCGAGCGGCCGGTCGGCTGGTTCGGCGGCCGGCGCAGCATCCACACCCGCCGCCTCATCATCGAGGATGGCGGCTTTCTCTATGATTCGGATGGCTATAGCGACGACCTGCCTTATTGGAATACGGATTACGGTCGCCCCCATCTGGTGGTGCCCTATAGTCGCAACAACAACGATCTCCGCTTTGCCGCTGGCGGTGTCTACACTGCAGGTGATTTCTTCGCGTACTTGCGCGACAGTTTCGACACGCTCTATGCTGAGGGCGCTGATCATCCCAAGATGATGTCGATCGGCCTGCACAACCGGCTAATCGGGCGCCCGGGCCGTGCCGGTGCGTTGATGCGCTTTCTCGATCATGTGAATAAGCATGACGACGTATGGTTCGCCCGTCGCCGCGAAATTGCCGAACATTGGTGCGCCCGCCATCCTTACGTTGGTTAATGGACCTGGCGCCTGTGCGCCGCTACTCTCGACTTTAGACTCAGCAAATAGGGAGAACGAGACATGGCATATAGAGCCACAAAAGTCGGACTGAGCGATGCTTTCGATAATTGGACCAATGCCCTCAACTCGGGCGATCTAAAAACCTTCTACAATTTTTTCGACGCCCGGTCGGAAATTCTCGATGAGGATTTTCCCTGGCGCATGAACAAGGAAGAATTCGTCGATCATATCGGCTTCCATGCTGGGGTCACCGGTAACCCGGCGCTGTGGGAACATTTCAAATGGATTCCGCGCGATATCGAGGCCAAGGTTTGGAACAAAACCACCGGACATGTCAGCGGCTTTTCGACCTTCCGCGGTAAACCTGTCGATGCCGGCTTCCGCCAGCGTTTCATGGGTTTCACCACGAGTTGGTATCACGACGGCAAAACATGGAAATTGATTAGTTGGCATCAAAGCGTTCTGGCAGGCCGCATCGCCGGTGCCTCGCCGAGCTAAGCAAGGCATGAGCAAGTTGGACGAACACGCCCTAGCCGCGGCCGGCGCGGTTGACGAAACCCGCCTCTGGCGCCGCATGATGGATATGGCACGCTTTGGCGCCACGCCGGCGGGCGGCGTTAACCGTGCCGCGTTTTCACCCGAGGATATAGCGGCGCGTAAACTGCTCATAGACTGGGCTGGCGAGTTTGGCTTCGCCACCTCCAGTGACGAGATTGGCAATCTATATGTGCGTCGCGCCGGTGTTTCGTCTGAAGAGGCGACCGTAGTGACAGGCAGTCATCTCGACAGCCAACCCAAAGGCGGCAAGTTTGACGGCGCCTATGGTGTAGTCGGTGGCTTCGAGGCGCTGGAGGCTATTGAACGCGCCGGCGTCAAGACGCGCCGCTCAATTGAAGTGGTCGCATGGAGCAATGAGGAAGGCGGGCGCTTTCAACCCGGCGCCATGGGCTCCGCTGTGTTCGCCGGTGACTATCCGCTGGCCGATGCGCTCAAAGCTGTAGATCCTGAGGGCGTGGTCCTCGCCGATGCGCTCAAAGAGATGCATGAATCGACACCGGGTATTGCCGAACGCGCGATGCGCTTTCCGATGGCCGGGTATGTCGAAGCCCATATCGAGCAAGGGCCACGTCTGGAGAATGATAATCTTACTATTGGCGTGGTCTCGGGCGTGCAGGGCCTGTGTTGGTACCGCGTGGAAGTATTTGGCGTTGAAGCTCATGCCGGAACCGCGCCGCTGAAGGGTCGCAAAGACGCGCTGAAATCGGCGGTCTCGATGGTCGCGGCGCTGGAAGCGTTGATGGCCGATGAAAGTGACACTATCCGTTTCACCGTCGGGCGCTTCGAATGCAGCCCTGGTGCACCCAGTACTGTGCCGAGCCATATCCTCTTTACTATCGATTTCCGCCACCCCGATCTGGCGACTTTCGTGGAAATGGGTGGGCGTATCAAAGGCGTGTGCGAAGCCCATGCGCGGGGCTGCAAGGTCACGGTTGAGCGCATCATCTATTCCGAGCCGGTGATTTTTGACCCCACCGTCATCGATCTGGTGCGTGACAGCGCCACGGCATTGGAATTGCCGCATATGGATATGGTCTCGGGCGCCGGGCATGACGCCATGCATGTCGCTGCGCTTTGCCCCTCGGGTATGATCTTTGTGCCGTGCGAAAAAGGGCTCAGCCACAACGAGGCCGAGAGCGCCAGCGCGCCCGATCTTGCCGCCGGCGCGCGGGTGCTCGCCGCCTGCCTCGTCGACCTGGCCAACCGTTAAACATATGGACAAACTCAGCACCGATGTCGCCATCGTCGGGGCCGGCAATGCCGCTCTTTGTGCTGCTCTCGCGGCAGCTGAAGCCGGCGCCAATGTGGTGGTGTTGGAGGCAGCGCCCGAAAGCGAGCGTGGCGGCAACTCCGCCTATACGGCGGGTGCCATGCGCACCGTTTATAACGGCGTGGCCGATGTTCGCAAATTGGTTCCTGATCTGGGCGACGAAGACGCTAAAAACACTGATTTCAGCAGCTATTCTTTCGATGAATATTTCGACGATATGGCACGCGTCACGCAGCACCGCGCCGATCCCGATTTGCTCGAAATCCTCGTTCGCCATAGCCTGCCAACGCTCGAATGGATGCGCCGCCAGGGCGTGCGCTTCCAGCCGAGCTACGGCCGTCAGGCGTTCAAGGTGGCGGACCGTTTCAAGTTTTGGGGAGGTCTCGCGGTCGAAACCTGGGGCGGCGGGCCCGGCTTGGTGCAGGCGCTGTTCGATAGCGCGGGTCGGGCGGGAGTAAGAGTAATTTACGCTGCGCGCGCCCGCGAACTCATGTTGAGCGGTGGTCGCGTAGAGGGTGTACGCGCCACGTTGCGCGGTGGCGACACGCTCGAAATTGCCGCCGGTGCCGTGGTGCTGGCTAGCGGAGGCTTTGAAGCCAACGCAGAAATGCGTGCGCGCTATCTAGGCCCGGGTTGGGATCTCGCCAAGGTTCGCGGCTCGCGCCACAATATGGGGGACGGCATCCAGATGGCACTTGCCGTCGGCGCTGAGCCGTTCGGCAATTGGTCGGGCTGCCACGCGGTCGGCTGGGACATGAACGCGCCGCCTTACGGCGACCTCGCAGTCGGCGATGGCTTTCAAAAGCACAGCTATCCGTTTGGCATCATGGTGAATGCTTTGGGCGAGCGTTTCCTTGATGAGGGTGCCGATTTCCGAAACTATACTTACGCTAAATACGGCCGCAAAATTCTCGCCCAACCGGACCAGTTTGCCTGGCAGATTTTCGATGCCAAGGTGACGCATCTGCTGCGCGACGAATACCGCATCCGCGAAGTCACCCGCGTGACTGCGGACAGTATCGATGACCTAGTCGCCAGGATGGAGGGCGTCGATGGCGCGCGCTTGGCGCAGACGATCGGTGAATTCAATGCTGCCGTGCAGATGGACGTGCCGTTCGACCCAAACGTCAAGGATGGCCGCGGCACGGCGGGACTGGAGGTCGCCAAATCGAATTGGGCCAATCCGCTCGATACACCGCCCTATCAAGCTTATGGCGTTACTTGCGGCATCACCTTCACCTTCGGTGGCCTGCATATTGACGGCACGGGGCGGGTGCTCGATGTTGCCACAGACCCGATCCCAGGCCTCTATGCGGCGGGCGAACTGGTCGGAGGGTTGTTTTATTTCAACTATCCTGGCGGCACCGGGCTAACGGCTGGCGCTGTGTTCGGACGCCGCGCCGGCGGCGCGGCAGCCAAAACCTAAAACTAGCACCCGGGCCGAACTCGGTGCAGCGGTTACTCTGCCGCTTCGCCGAGTTCGGCGATGTTATCGTTCCAGTGGTCGGCGGTGCGCATTCGGGTCGATTCTCGGAACTGCTCGGTCGATTTCGGCATCAGTTCTCCCGAGCCCCAATCGACGATCACCGCGTAGCGCCGCACCATGTCGATGCTGTTGATTTCGCCCTTGCGGTAGCGCTCGGCCACCGCCTCAGGGTCTTCTGCCAGCCAGCTGCGCCGCGCCTTAGCGATCTCGCGCCGCGCGGCCTTGGTAGCCCCGGCATCGACCTCATAGTGCGCTAGATCAATGTCGATCACCTTCAAGACCACGCCGTAATCCAGCTCGGCGCGTTCGAGCGAGACATAATCGTCTTCCACATCGCGCATCACCGCTGCCGGGTCGCGCTCCAGTGGGTCACCCAGGCCGCCGCCGCCGGCGGTTGGGCGGCTGAACATATCACCCGGCTCGATATCGAAATCGGAGAAAATCGTGCCGAGCCATTCTTTCTCTTCCGTCCCAGCGCGCTTGACCCAAAGGCCGTGTGGGATCGACGGCAGACCGCCCTTGATGCCCCAGACAATGGCGCGTTCGCGGTCGCAGATATAGGAGAGCACCGTGTTTTCGGCTTCGCGCAGCGTACTCGTCTTGACCACGCCGGCGCCGCCCCGGAATTTCCCTGGCCCGCCCGAATCGCAGTTAATCTCGAATTCATTGGCGAGAATCGGGGAAAGCCGCTCTTGGCCCTCGATCGGTTGGGTTTGCAGGCCGGTACCAAAGCAGGCAGTGGTGACATTGCAGCCATCCTTGGTGGCCCGCCCGCCCCAGCCGCCCGGCAGCCAGTCGTAAAACATGAACATCGGTTTGCCTTCATGGCGCGTATCACGCCCGCCGGTTAAAAGATATTCGAGATTGAAGGCGCATGCGATGGCGCGCTCGGGGATGATATCTGACCAGATCTCATAGATCGAATTCATGATTTTTTCGAACGGCATGAGGAAGCCTGTCACCGCCACCGGCCACGGCGCGTCGACGATCGAATCCTTGGGCGCAATCACCTTGATTGGTCGATAGAAGCCGGAATTGAGCGGCAGGTCTGGGAAGTAGGTCTTCATGCCGGCAACAACACCTGAAAAGGTAGCGCCGAATGCAGAGTTGTAGAGCGTGCTGATACAGTCGTGACTGCCGGTAAAATCGTAAATCACCTCATCGCCCTTGATGGTGAGTTTCACACATATAGGAATCAGGCCCTCGCTCAATGCTGGATCACGGTCGATATAGTCCACAGTTTCCCAACTGCCATCGGGCAAGTCAGCGATGCGTTGGCGCGTGGCCTGCTCGACATAGTCCTGTACTTCCTTGAAGCCGGTGACCACTGTGTCCTTGCCGTATTTATCGACTAGGCGGAGGATTTCTCGCTCGGCAACACGCGTCGCTTCGATCTGGGCGTGCATGTCGCCGATCACGGAGCTCGGATCGCGCGTGTTGGCAGCAATCATATTGGCGACGTCCTCGCGAAATTCGCCCTGGTCGATAATGCGCACCGGGGTGATACGGATGCCCTCGCGGAACATCTCTTTGGCCATCACGTCGAACGAGCCCGGCACACTGCCGCCGACATCGGACCAATGGCCGTTGGATTGGCTGTAGGCGATAATCTCGTCGCCGACGAATATCGGGCGGATCAGCCGGACATCGTTGAAATGAGTGCCGCCAGCATAGGGATCGTTGATGATGTAGACATCGCCTGGTTTCATCGTGCCCTTGAATACCCGGATGACGTCCTTGCAGGTGTAGTGCAGCGTGCCGACATGAACGGCAATGTCCATATTTCCTTGCGCGATGGAATCGCCATTGGCGTCGTTCAGCGCTGAAGAGAAATCGCGATTGTAGATGACGAAGGAATAACAGGTCCTGAGGACCTGTTCCGCCATCTGGTCCACGGTGGTGATAAAGGAATTTTTTAACACCTCGAACGTGACGGGATCGAGGGTCAGTCCTGCGCGGCTGTCACTCATTTGGATTCCTCCGAGACGAAAATTCGGATATTGAGCCACTCGTCTACTTCGACCCGTACGTCTGGCGGGATGACGGTGGTTGAATCGAGTTGCTCGACAATCGCCGGGCCGCTGAAAGTCGACCCAGCGGAAAGATCTTCGTGCTGGTAAATTGGCGTGTCCACCGGCGCGTCCAGTTCATCAAAAGTCACGGGCCGCGTGTTACTGGCCTTGGGCGCGCTACCGGTTTTGTCAAAGCGCTGCAATTCGGCCTTTTGCGTGATGCCGATGGCCGTCAGGTTGAGGCGGAATAAATCCACGTTAGCATCGTCGCGGCGGAAGGCATACTCGCGCTCGTGATCGCTGTGAAAGGCCTCGACCGCTTCGTCAACCGAGCTAAAGGGTGTGCTTACCGGGACTGTGAGCGAGCGCCATTGGCCCGTATACATCATGTCCATGCCACGCTGTAAAAGCATGTCCTCGGCGGCTACGCCCTCGGCCTCCAGCCGCTCCCGAGCCTCGGATTCCATCTCACTGAATTTGGTTTCGATATCACCGGCATCCGCCGCGCTGGCCGGCATCAGATAGCTTTGCGCCAGATCGTGCCGTATATCGACGAGGAGACAACCGAGCGCCGAGGTGACGCCCGGATTGGGCGGCACGATCACTGTTGGGATCGCCAATTCCTTGGCCAGCGCCACGCCATGCAGCGCGCCCGCACCGCCGAACGCGACTAGGGCGAAATCGCGTGGATCATAACCCCGGCTGATAGAAATCAGGCGCACCGCGTCGGCCATGTTGGCGTTAGCGACGCTGACGATGGATTTAGCAGCCTCGTCCTTGCTCATACCAAGCGGCTCGGCGACGCCGGTTATCACCGCCTTTGCTGCGGCACCGCCGTCAAGCATGATATTACCGCCGGCAAGTGACGTGCCGAGACGGCCCAAGGCGACATTGGCATCGGTATTGGTCGGCACCGCGTTGCCGTGCCCATAGCACGCCGGCCCTGGATCGGCGCCCGCCGATTGTGGGCCGTTATGCAGCGCGCCGACATCGTCGATCCAGGCGAGCGAGCCGCCGCCTGCACCAATGGTAAGCACCTCAATGCTGGGAAAGCGGATCGGGTGGCCGAATTCAATTCCCCAATCCTTGGTAACGCGCGATTCACCGCCATAAACCAGCGACACGTCGCAACTGGTGCCTCCCATGTCGAGGCCTATCGAGTTTTCATAACCGCACAACATAGCGATGTGGCGGCTAGCGATGGCGCCGGCGGCGATGCCGGACCCCGCCAGGCGTCCGGCAAAATGCTGCGCGGTGGCCGGCGTCATCACGCCGCCGCCGGAATGCAGCAGCAATAGATCGCTGGCGTAGCCACCTTCCTTGAGCTGCGTACTCATACGTTGGACATAGCGCCCGATCACCGGGCTTAAGATGGAATTGACTACCGTGGTCGAGAAGCGCTCATGCTCGAAAATTTCGGGCAAGGTGTCGCTTGAGGTGATGATATCCGCGCCTGGCATTTCCGCGACGAGAATTTCCCGGAGGCGCTGCTCATGCGCTGGATTCATGAAGGCGTTCATCAGGCATATGGCCACCGATTCCACGCCGCGCTTTCTGAGGACCCGCGCTACTTCGCGCGCTTCGTCCTCATTGAGCGCCTCCACTACCATGCCGGCATGGTCGATGCGCTCGCTCACTACTAGTCGGTCGCGGCGGCGGATATAGGGTGGTGCCACGTCGTCATAGGTATCCCACAGCTCTTCCTTGTTGGCGCGGCGAATCTCGATCACATCGCGGAAACCGCGTGTGCAGACCATCGCGGCGGGCGGCAGGCGGCGTGTGATCAGAGCATTGGTGGCGACCGTGGTGCCGTGCGAAAACAGCGTCACATTCTTAAGATCGACCTTGGCCTCGCCGAGACCATTCATGGCGCCTTGTAAGGGATCTTCCGGAGTAGAGGAAGTTTTGGCCACTCGGACCTGCCCGCTGGCCTCGTCCATGATGCAAATATCTGTGAAGGTTCCGCCGATATCGACGGCTACTCTGAGGTTCGACACGCCGCAAGTACTCCCTTTACATCTACTCAGGCCGCCACTTTATCTCTCGCACGCGGGAGGTCAATTGCCCAATTTGGGGCTGTGCTTTACCCGCGCCCAAGCCAGGGCGGCACTGCATAAAAGGCTGAGAACCGCGAACCCGCCAACTAACGGCAACAGTGTGCCGTCATAGCTTTGCCCAATCAGGGTGCCAAAGACGACCGTGATCACCCACGATAGTGTGCCGATGACGCTGGCCGCGATGCCGGCTATATGCCCCATCTGCTTCATCGCCAAAGCGTTGAGATTGCCGAACATAATACCTAGGCAAAAAAAGATCAGCGCAAGATAGGCCATCGTGCCCCAGATCGGCGGCACACCCGCATAGGCCCAGGTGACGGCAAAATAGGCGATCGACAGTACCGCTTGCACACGGGCCGAATAGCTGCACATGCGATGCATATCGACAAATGCTACTAACCGCGCATTGGCAAGCGTGGCGGTGCCGACAGCAATCGTCAGGGAAGAGAAATAGAACGGGAAATAGTCGCCGACTAGATAAAGATCATGAAATATCTGCTGCGCCGAATTGATGTAGCCGAACACCGCGCTGAACGCGAAACCGCTGGCGATGGTATAGGCGAGGGCAGGGCGCGAGGAGAGGATTTCGTGCATTCCTGTGGCAATTGGGCGCAACGCAAACGGACGGCGCGCGGCGGGGGTCAAAGTTTCCTGCTGGCGGATGGCAAACCACACCAGAACCAGTAGGCTCGACGCCAGGAGTAATATGAATACGGCGCGCCACGACGCTACGAACAGGATACCTTGGCCGATAAACGGAGCCACCATAGGCACTGTGACGAATACGGTAATGACGAGCGACATCACGCGCGCCATCGCTGGCCCGGCAAACTGATCACGCACTAGCGCCATGATTACGATGCGTGGTCCGGCGGCGCCGAGGCCCTGCAGTAGGCGTCCGGCGAGCATGGTTGGAAAGTCTGTCGCCACCATCGAGAGAACGCTACCGGAGGAAAACAGAGCGAGGCCAACATAAATCGATGGCTTGCGCCCAATACTGTCGGATAGCGGGCCGTAAAATATCTGCCCGAGTGCCATGCCGAGCACCAGCACCGAGACGATGTATTGCGCGTCATTAGCGTTGGCGACGTTGAGATCGCGTCCGATCAACGCCAGTGCCGGTATGGTGATATCGATTGATAGCGCAAATACCGACATCATAAATGCAGCGAGGGCGATGAATTCGGGGCCGCGCAGAACGGGCCGGGCTGCTGTCATGAGAGACTGATAGGTTATGTGTGGAGGTAGGTTATGCGCCGTACGAAAGCTGGGCACGGAAGAACGTCACGTTTACCACCAATTCAGGTAGAAGATAGTAAAAAACTCCGTCACCGGCCAGATTTCGGTCTGCAGACGACGCAGCGATATATAGAGAGTGACGAGCAGGCAATGCGGAAAATCTTGGATGTCGTCTAAATGTAGAACTTGTTATGGAAAATACTTTGAGTAATAAAAAAAGGAAATTTTGAATCAAACTCTTTAGAGGAAAAGTAATTTCCTTCCTTTGATTCATCACGCCTTTGATGCAGAATCAGAAAATCCACTTTGTTTTGTATGGTCAGAACTATATCAAAATGATGCAGCATTTCTTGCGCACCTTAATAATTCCCAGTTGCTGAATACCATACTCACCATGCAAAACTAGCTGACTCTTTTAGCGTCGAGGTTTACGGAACCGCCAGAAAAGAGTGCA
Organism: uncultured Rhizobiaceae bacterium; assembly: GCA_964413115.1. GTDB lineage: Bacteria > Pseudomonadota > Alphaproteobacteria > UBA828 > UBA828 > PTKB01. Next base: position 14,929 of record CAYPSQ010000028.1, read on the forward strand.
GAGAAGTAATGATTTCTACAGAATTACCAATCAAAATTTATGAAACTAAATGCGGCTATAATCGATTGTAATGCATAAGATAGGAGAAATTATGCCTAGTATGAAATTCACCTAGCTTCTCTTGCACCTCTCAACGAAACCTTTCTTGTCAAGACGACATCACATTTTTTCTAGTTGTCTGGTAAAATCTATGTGTTTGTAATGGCCTTCAATATAGGAAATTCCTGAACTTGCGGTATTATTAACATCTTACACTGACTTCCGAGCTCAACGGTGCATCTGTAATTCCAGATCCGATAAAATCAGCTAGAAAATATTTCATCAATTGAGTATGATTTGGTCGATAAACTAATCATTAGGGGAATAAATTATGTATGCTCGATTCTATAAATTTCACATGGTAGCAGAATCTTTCGATGAGATGCTTGCTTTTTTCGATGATACAGCCAAGCCATTGATCGAATCTGTGGAGGGTCACCTTGGTTTGCAATCCGTAAGAACTACTGAGACCGAATCTATAATGGTTTCGTTTTACAAGAATAAAGAGGCCGCTGATTCTGCCAGTCAAAAAGCAGCGCCAATATTTCAGGAAATGGCAAAATGGATGTCTGCTCCTCCTGAGGTGCTTGGTGAAGGGGATGTAATGCGTTCATTAAATTTAGGCTATTAACTCATCGAGTTAACTGTGATTTGGACTAATTTAATCTAAATTACGATTAGGTTTTCATATTAAAAATAGGTGTAAAGAGTTTTAGCCAAGTATTGATATGAAAAGCTCCAAAGTGATAATCCGCTGGGATTGGGCAGGCCCGGGGTGACCATGCTGTCATCATAGAACGCCGCATCGGCGTGGTGGTGCTTCATCACCTTAAAAGGCTTCGCTCCATCCGGCGCACGGCCCTGTTCGAGCGCTGAAGGATTTAATGTCAGCATGTTTTCCACACGCAATTTCGCAACTCGCCGACCGCATCGACGAATGCCTGTCTGCTGCAGGGCGGCTGCAAACCGCAACACAATTCTCTTAAAAAGCGTGAGTAATCCTTAAATGCCGCGGTTACGAGGCCCATCCGGGGCACTTCTAAAACGTTTTCCATATCGCTGTAGCGCGCCGCCAGTTCGACTATCTTCACATCCTCTGGAAATGGGTGGATCGTAGAACTTGGCGCCAGCACACGGCCCAGCGCTGCGCCCAGCTTGTGCGCCGACCTGATATTTTCGTACCTTACCATATGCTGTAGGTACCGAGGCCGGAGAGATTACGCAAAGCTGCATTGCCGTAGTTAGCTTCACTTAGCGAACAGGAATCAGAAAATGAGCAAGAAAATCGGATTCATTGGCCTTGGCACAATGGGCAAGGTCATATCGCGCCGCTTGATCGCGGCAAACTATGAGCTCACGGTTTGGAATCGCACTAAGGAAAACGGCAAAGACGTAGTCAATGATGGCGCCACCTGGGCAGATACGCCCAAGGATGTCGCCGCCGCGTGCGATATCGTATTCACCATGACTAGCGATGCTGCAGCATCGGAAGAAGTGATTTGCGGCCCAAACGGGGTCTTGGAAGGTGCGCATCCAGGCATGATCGTGATCGATTCCGCGAGCATTTCGCCTGAAGCTTCGCAGGCCAACGCGGCGCGCGCCGAACTGGCGGGTGTGGCGCTCCTCGATGCGCCGGTTTCTGGTGGGCCAAAGGTAGCGGAGAACGGCGCCCTCGGCATCATGGTTGGCGGCCCGGAAGCAGCCTTTAAAGAGGCTGAGCCGGTGCTGAATGATCTCGGCAAGATGGTGCTCTATACTGGCGCTAGCGGCAATGGCACGACACTCAAACTGATCGCCAATCTGGTCATGGGCGTGACCATTCAGGCATCGGCCGAGGCGCTGGTTCTGGCTGCCAAGATAGGTATTCCGCCACAGACAGTCATTGATATTACCTCGCTGCCGGGCACCGGCCCACAAACCGGCGCTATGGCGACGCGCGGCCCCCGCATGATCGCACAAAATTTTTTCCCGCCGCATTTTTCCACCAACAATATGGACAAGGACCTCACGGGCGCCATCCGCCTCGGTGAGAAACACGGCGTGTCCTTGCCAACTACGAGTGCGGCGCGGGAGATGCTGCGCGCCGTCAAATCCCAGGGCAACGGCCATATTGATTCGAGTGCAGTGGTGACCATACTTGAAGCCATGGCCGATACCTCGCTCGCGAAATAAACCGCTCTAAACAGGAGAACAATAAAATGTTAGAAACAACATTGTTCCCGAAGAGCTGGATTGCTGCGAGGCCCGATAACCCGGGAATACAGGTCGGTAACTTCGCTTTCTTTTCCAGCCGGGCAGGTCTCGCTGGAACCGGTCTGCTGGTGGAAATCTCTGCCATCGCCGGGCGCGCCTGATACGCGCCAGGCTTGCTTGGCGTTGCCTGAGCCCTCGGGCGAGCTCTTACTGGTATGACAAAAAAACCCGTCTTGATGCTTACCCATGTAACGGCCGCAGATGTTGGTGAAATTGCCGTGATTCTTGCCCGCTGGGGCCATCCGGTGGAGACCCGGCGTCTCAATAAAGACGCGACACTGCCGAAGAACATTAAGGATTATGCCGGCGTTGTGTCGTTTGGCGGGCCGGTCAGCGCTAATGACGAGCATCTCGACTTTATCCGCGCAGAATTGGAATGGATGCCGCGCGTGATGGCAGCGGGCACGCCGTTGCTCGGCGTTTGTCTCGGCGCGCAAATTCTTGCCCGCAGCCTCGGCGCTGGCGTCGCGCCTCATGCCGAGGGGCTTTATGAGTTCGGCTATTACCCGGTGGCGCCCGTCGGAGATGATGGAGACCTGCAAATGACCGTCCCGCTGCAAGTTTGCCACCGCCACGGAGAGGGTTTCGAATTGCCAACCGGGGCGCGGTTATTGGCAGCGCGGAAGAGTTTTCCACATCAGGCGTTCCGCTACGGCTCTGCCAGCTTCGCACTGCAATTTCACCCTGAAGTAAACGACGCGGTGCACAGTGCTTGGCTTAATCGCCAGCCTCCGCCAGAAGATTTGGCACGCTTCGGCGCACAAAGCGTTACTGAGCAGATCCGCCTCCATGCCAAACACCAACAGGCCGTGAACGCTTGGCTGCAAAAATTCTTGGCCTATTGGCTGGCGCAAGTCGGATAACACCTTGAGTTTGTAACTAATGCACAAATTTTTCTGTATATCAAAACGTTGCGGAAAACGGTGTACTGCGCGCGTATTTGGGCGATACGTCTAAGTTTCGGGGCGCGATAGGAAGGAGGGTCGCGGCATGATTTTTCGCCAACTTTTTCATCAGAAGACTGGTACCTACACGTATCTTCTGGCGAGCCGGAAAGGCGGCGAGGCGCTGCTTATCGATGGCGTTCTCGACCGGGTTGACTGGTATATGCAGCTTCTTCACCAGCTTGATCTCAAGCTGGTGAAGGTACTCGATACCCATGTGCATGCTGATCATATAACTGCCATGGGCGAATTGCGCGACCGTACCAAATGCGTGACCGTGATGGGCGCGCAAGCGCCGATCGATGTGGTCTCCATGCGGGTCAGTGACGGCGAAATGGTGACCATTGAGGACATTCAATTGCAGGCGCTTTACACGCCGGGCCACACTATCGATTCCTATTGCTATCGGATGGCCGACCGGGTGTTTACTGGCGATACACTGCTGATCCGCAGCACCGGGCGCACCGATTTTCAAGGTGGCGATTCGCTAGTCGCCCATAAGTCAATTGTTACCAAGCTCCTTACTTTGCCCGGCGATATGCTTGTCTATCCCGGACATGACTATAAGGGCGATACGGTCAGTACCATCGCCGAGGAGAAGGCGTTCAATCCGCGCCTCCAGGTCGCGAGCGCCGATGAATATGCCTACATTATGGACAATCTAAATTTGGCCAATCCCAAGATGATGGATGTGGCCGTGCCGACCAACATCGCAATGGGCCTTGGACAGAGTGATACCGAGAATCCTGACTGGGCGCTTACGGCCGGCCAGTTGATGACTCTGCAGGAAAGTAGCGAATTCACGCTAGTGGATTTGCGTGAAGAAAGCGAGCGCGCCGCCAATGGTCAAATTCCCGGTTCAGTCCACGCGCCGTATGGCCGGTTAGAGAATTTTATCGGTGTCGGTGGTCTACTGCACAGCATGGCTGGCAGAAGCACCAAACCACTACTTTTTTACTGCGCTTACGGAGAACGCTCCGCCATGGCGGTGCAGGCATCGCAGGGGGCTGGTCTGGAGAGTGTCAGCCATTTAGTTGGCGGCATTGCCGCTTGGATCGAAGCGGGCGGCTCAGTAGAGAAAGTTTAAGCTATGTAACCCTCCACTTATCCGACGCCCCAAGCGCAAATCGGCGGCACAGTTTGACCTCGATCAAGCGCCAGCCCATCAACTTATATTTTTTTGCACGCCGAAGCGCTGGGCCAGCCAGACACCGGCGAGGATGATGATGCAGCCCGCACCCTGCAGCGGCCCAAGTGCCTCGGCGAGGATGATCCAGCCAAGAATGGCGGCCATAACCGGTTCGCCGAGAAAGGCGACCGAGGCAAACGACGCTGGCAGATGAGCCAGTGCGTAAGCCGCTAGACCCTGGCCGAGCACATGGACGATGAGCGCCAACCCGATAATCATTGACCAACCCAATAGGCTGGAGGATACGAAGCTCTCGCCGGTCAGTAGCGCCGCTAGCATTAAGCCAGGCAGGCTAAAGAGACCACTCCAGAACATGATGGCGCCGGTAGGAAGATTGCCGCGAAGATGTTTGATGGTGAGCAGGTAGGAACCAAAGAAAAAGGCGGTAATGATGCCGAACGCGTCGCCGAGCAAGTCGCCGCCGCCGAACGCGATCGAGGCGCCGAGCAGACAGCTACCACCGACTATCGTTAAGGCAAAGCCACCGAGAAAGCCGCGGCTGATACGCTCGCCGAAAAACAGCCAGGCGCCGAGAATGACAAAGATCGGGGAGGAGCAGGCAAAGAACGTCGAATTGGCGACATTGGTGAGCGTTATCGACCAATGCCAAAACACCAGATCACCAGACCAGAACAACCCCGAAAGTGCCAATAGCCACCAATCGGCACGGCGAATCCCGCGTACCGCTGCGGTCCTTGCGAGCGCGGGACGATCACTAAAGACATTTGGCCGACGCTCAAGGCTGAGCCATAGCAGCAGAAATGGCAGCGCAAAGGCAACCCGATAGAGCGCCGTGGCGTTTGGGCCGAGATCGGACAGGCGCATAAAAATGGGCGCAAATCCAACCCCGGCAATGCCCACCGCTAGGGCGATAAGAGCGAGGCGCGTGGCCCGCGTCGCGGGCGAAGAAGAGTTGGTAATGGCGTGCTCCCGGGTGACTGGCGCGGCGAACCGGCGCAACGCGCCGGAGCCCTAAAAGTTTATCGTTTGCGGTGCCTGCTGGCCATGCTGGCGCTTGCCGCGTCGCGTCCGCTATATTGCCCAGGCGCTCACTGGTAAGGGGAGTTTTAATGAAGTTCGGCATGTTCATGATGCCTGTGAATGATCATAGGCGCGACACGCACACGGTGCTCAAAGAGGATGTTGAAGTCGCGGTCGAATGCGACCGTCTCGGCTTCGATGAATTCTGGATTGGCGAGCATTATACGACCCTGTCCGAGCCAGTTTCCTGCCCATTCATGTTTCTCGCTAACCTGATCGCGCGCACCGAGAAGATCAAACTCTGCACCGGCGTGGTAAACTTGCCGCAACGGCATCCGGCCCAGGTCGCTGCCCATGCTTCTTTGCTCGATCATCTGAGCGATGGCCGCCTGGTGATGGGCGTCTCGCCTGGCGGGTTGGTGAGCGATTTCGAGATGTTCGGGGTCACCGACCTCCAGGTACGTCGCGAAATGGCTAGTGAATGCATCGACACTGTGCTCAAACTGTGGGCACAACACCCGCCCTATGATATTAGTGGCAAGTATTGGAACATTCGCCTGGACAAGCATTTCTATCCCGATCTCGGTGTCGGCGAAATTGTTAAACCTTACCAACATCCGCATCCACCGTTGGTCGCCTCCGCGATGAGCCATGATTCTGGGAGCGTCCATACCGCTGCCATCAAGGGCTGGGGCGTGATCTCTGCCAATTTTGTCCCGACCGCCACCATCAAGAGCCATTGGGATGGCTTCAGCGCCTCGTGCAAGGAAGTCGGACGCATTCCTGAGCCTGCTGATTGGCGTGTTGCGCGCACAATCTTCGTCGCGCCCGATGACAGCGAGGCCAAGGATTATGCCGTGAGCCCGGATGGCCCATTTGCGCATTATTACGGCTATCTGGTGGAACTCATCCGGCGCGCCGAATTCCACGCCATCATGAAGGATTCACCCTATATGCCGGATGACGCGGTGACCGCCGAATATGCGTGCGAAAATTTCATCATTGCCGGCAGCCCGGACAGCGTCGCCAAGCAGTTATTGGCGCTACGCGAGGAAATCGGCCCGTTCGGCACCATCCTGATGACTGCAGCTGATTTACAGGGCGCTGCGCACAAGCCAAAGCTGATGGCCTCGATGGACCTGATGGCCAACGCGGTGATGCCTAAACTGCGCGCCGCGCTCGGCGGCGAGGCTGCCGCCTAGCTAGCGGCTGTGCGCGGGTACAGAAGAGACCTGTTCAGAGCAACTCAAGCGTGAGGCGCTCCAAACGCTGGGCTTGCGCTCAGACATCCGGGGACCCGCGTGTCTATTCAGCCATCTTGCCGTGATGGTTGGGCTAGCGGCACTTGTAGGCTAATAAAGCTCCAAATACTCGTCACTTTCCCACTGGCTGATATGGTCGTTGAAGCGCGCCAGTTCGTGGCGTTTTACGGTGGTGAACACATCAACGAACTCCTCGCCCAACAGACCGCACAGCGCCTTGTCGGCATTGAGCAAGTTTAGTGCTTCATCGAGCGACCGGGGGAATGGCGGCAGGCTAACGTCTTCCTCGCTCGGACCGTTGCTCTGGCGCCCTAGTTTGCGCTTGTCCTTGAGGCCCAAGAGCCCGCAGGCTAGCGTGCCGGCGGCGGTAAGATAGGGGTTGCTGAGCGCCGATGCGGCACGCATTTCGACATGCATCGCTTTTGAGCCAGGGGACTTGATGCGCACCATAGCGCTGCGGTCGTCTTCGCCCCAAGAGATATTGGACGGCGCGAAGGTATGTGGTCTCAGCCGCCGGTAGCAGTTGGGCGTTGGATTGAATAGCGCCATGCAGGCGGCGCCATGGTCAATGATGCCCTGCACAAAATAGCGTAGCGTATCGGACATCTTGTCCGGATCGCTTTTGTCGATGAACACACTGCCGCCGCCCTTCTTGTACAACAGGCTAAGATGATAATGGCAGCCTGAGCCGGCGTTTCCAGCGAACGGTTTAGTCATGAAGGTCGCAATCTGACCGGCCTGGTGGACGATCTCCTTCAGGCCGTTCTTAAAGGTGTAGGCGTTGTCGGCGCCGGCCATGCCTTCGATATGGCTGTAGACCAACTCGAACTGCGATGGTGCGTATTCGGCGTTAGCAGTGAGCATCGGAATGCCGGCGGCCCGCAAATAATCAACCGCCTCGCGGATCACCGGGAGCTGCTCGTTGCGTAGATTGTTAAAAATATGAACGCCGTCGAAAAATGGCTGGCGAGTCTCGCGATCAAGCACGAAAAACTCATATTCATGGCTCATGACCGCCTTATAGCCGAGCTTATCAAGGCGATGCAGCATTTGACCCATGACATAGCGCGGCGCTGCGCGGAGCGGCTTGCCCGGTGCCCATTCGGTATCGCAAATAATCCGTGCGGTGTTCTCGAGCCAGGGCACCGGGGCCAGCGAGGCCAAGTCCGGGATCAGTGTCTGGTCGCGGTAATTGATCTCTTCGTTGTATCGCGAACCCGGTACCACTTGCGAGGCGGTGTCGAGCGCGACGACGCCGCCATACATATTGATACCTTCGCGGGCGAAATGCGTGAACCATTCGATCGGCACTTGCTTGGAGCGAGCCGAGCCATGCATGTCGGGCAGCTCAAAGCGCACATGTTCAACGCCGGCACGGCGGAGTTTGGCAAAAACCTTATCGACCCGGTCCCCAGATTTGCCTTTTTCCTGCGCCATGCTGCGCTCCTTCGATTGGTTAGGCGGTCAAAATTTTGTCCACCACGGCTGGCGGCCGTTCAAACCAACCATCGGAATGCCCGTCATTAGCGCTACGTCCTGGGTCAGTGAACGCATATCGTTGGGATCGAGATCGGCGACCTTGTTTTTGCCGCAGGAGCGCGCAAAGAGTTGGATTTCCATGGTCATCGCGTTGAGAAAATTGGTCACGCGATCCGCCGCTTCGTCGACGTCAAGACGCGCCATCAGCTTCGGCAACTGAGTAGTGATGCCGACCGGGCAGAGGCCGGTATGACAGTGCTGGCACTCATAGGGCGTGGTTCCTAGGCGCTCGTAATCCTCGACATAGATCGGCGCATGGCAATTGAGTGCGATGATAGGCGCGGTGCCGAGATAGACCACATCGGCGCCAAGCGCGATTGCCTTGGCCGCATCGGCACCGTTCTTGATGCCGCCGCCGACGATCAGTTTTATTTGATCCTGTTTGCCCATGTCATGCAGCGCCTCAACTGCTTCTGCGATGGCGGCAATTGTCGGAATGCCGGCATGGTCGAGCTGGATTGTTGGTGAGGCGGCGGTACCGCCTTCCATGCCATCGAATACGATGGCGTCGACATCGGCTTTGCAGGCAATGCGGACATCGTTGGCGATGCGCGCTGCACCGACCTTGATTGAGATCGGCACCTCGTAATTGGTGACCTCGCGGATCTGCTCCAGCTTCATATAAAGATCGTCAGCGCCCATCCAATCGGGATGACGGCAGCCGCTGCGCTGATCGATACCGACCGGCAGGTCCCGCATCTTGGCCACTTCTTCGGACATTTTGAGGCCGAGGAGCACGCCCCCGGTGCCCGGCTTGGCGCCTTGTCCGGCTCCGATTTCGATCATGTCGGCTTTTTTGAGATCATAGGGATTCATGCCGTAGCGGCTCGGCAGATATTGCATCACTAGCTTGGAGGAATGTTCGCGCTCCTCCGGATGCATGCCGCCTTCGCCGGTGCAGGTCGAGATGCCGCAGCGCGTCGCCGCGATGCCGAGAGCTCGCTTGGCGTTGACCGACAGCGCACCAAAGCTCATGCCAGCGATCATAATCGGGCGTTCCAGCACCAGCGGACGCGAGACCCGCCCCTCACCGATGACAACCTTGGTATCGCAGCGTTCGCGGTAGCCTTCGAGCGGCATGCGCGACAGGCCAGCCGGTGTAAAGACCAAATCGTCAAAAGTTGGGAGATTTTGGCGCTTGGTAGCTTGGCCGCGAATCTGGTAGCGCCCGAGCTCAGCTTTTTCCTGAATTTCCTCAATCGCGTCGGGATGCCAAGTGCCACTGTACGCGGGGGGTCTTTGGAACTCACCGGTCATAGGGCGTCCTTCCAGGCAGCAAAATCATGCTTGTTAAAATTCCATAGGGAACGGTCCGATTGCAGCTTCTTGAAGGCTTTTGGAGCTTTAATTCTATAAAGCTCCAACATCTCTAGAACCTCGTCCAGCTCGCCTGTGGCAGGCTCAACCTCGGCCACGCCGCTGCCCAATTCCTCGGCCTTGCCGCCGAGCCAAATCTCTCCCTGATACATTGAATCGCCCAATCCCTTGGCCGAATTGCCACAAACAATTAATTTACCGTTCTGCATCATGAAGCCAGACATATAACCGGCGTTGCCGCCGACGATCAGTTCACCAGATTTGAGATATATGCCGGCACGCGGCCCGGCATTGCCCTTAACCACTACGCGCCCACCGCGGATCGAGGGCGCGGCAGAGCTCGCCGCATTGCCTTCCACTACAACTTCGCCGGTGAGCAGATTGTCGCCTACGCCCCAGCCGGAGCTGCCGTGGATTTCCGCCGTCACGCCATCACACAGGCCAACCGTGTAATAGCCGACGTGGCCGCGATAGATCATGTGGATCGGCTTCAAAATGCCGACGCCTATATTATGCCGCGCCTGGGTGTTGAGAATTTCTACCGCCGGCACGCCATCCTCTGCTGCCTCGCGGATGGCAAGGTTGATGTCCCGCGTCGGCTTGTCGCTACAGTCGAGCGTTAGCATTTCTACATTTGCCATACATGCACCTCGCCGGCGCCCGGTTCCCATACGTCGATATCGCTCAGTACGCCTTCCCGCAGGCTTTGTGGGTCCGATGACATCGCTATGAAATCGTCAGTTTCGCCTATCACCAGCGGCTTGGCAGCGTATGCGTCTTTAACAATCGCAAAGGAGTTATCGGTGACGACGATATAAGTAAAGCAGCCGTCCAGTTTCTCGACCGAGATGTTGAGCGCATCCTTGAACGACGCGCCGTTGGACATTTCGTCGATCAGCATGATCGGGATTACTTCCGAATCGTTTTGAGTCGTGAAGCGATAGCCCTTACGCGCGTAGCTCGAGCGCAGATGGTGATAGTTGGTGATATGGCCGTTATGCACGATGGAGAGGTCCGAATTGGCGCGCGCCGTCAGCGGCTGGGCGTTGGTGAAATCAATGCGGCTCTCGGTAGCGTAGCGGGTGAGGCCCATCGCGAGGCGGCCGCTATAGGATTTGAGATCGAATTCGGCATCGAGATTGGCGACGCCGCCCATATGTTTGAGTACTTCTAGATGGCGGGCGACACTGCCGACGGTAATGCCGGGATCGAGCGCGTCAACGGCGTTGACTAAATCCGCTTCCAAGCCGTCAAAGGCGATGGTAGCGCTGACATAGCCGTCGCCATCTGTTGCCCGTGTGACGGTACCGAGCTGATCGAGCAATTCGAGCACTCGGGCCCCGCCACCCGGTGTTTCGCAATTGACGCCAACGTATAGCAGGCCGGCCTCATTGGCGTGCCACAGCGTTACACCGGTGGAATCCGGGCCGCGGCGAAAGATACCATCAAGGATACGGTAGGCGATTTCGCCAGTCCGCTGGCCATGCTCCGCTGATTTGAAAAAGATGCCGCCAACGCCGCACATGGTTTTTCTCCCGTTCTATATAGCCGCGCGGTTAAACTTCAGCTTGCTGTTGATCTGCGTGGTAATTTGTCGCGCCATAGAGACCGGCTTGGCGGCCGGTCTCATCTTCCTCGAATACTTACTTTCTCAGAATGGCCTAGGATTGACGAAGCGTTTGAGCACATTTTTTGTCATGCGTGAGACGTTATTCTTATAATTATTATGAGCTAGGCTGCCGGCCCAGGCAATAGAACCGGTTGACCAAACAGCGCCGCCATTCTGCGTCTCATGGAAGGTAATATCGGCGCGGACCAACGGATTTTCGTGCCC
>CAYPSQ010000029.1:0-24713 GCA_964413115.1 uncultured Rhizobiaceae bacterium
ATGAAGGAATTGCCGGCGACCCTGATATTGCGGCCTTTCGATTTCAATACTCTTGCGGTGTACGCGTTTGAATTGGCTTCCGACGAGCAGCTGCGCGAGGCGGCGGCGCCGGCGCTGACCATCGTCGCGGCTGGACTGATTCCTGTCGCGTTGCTCAGCCTTGCCATTTCGCGCGCTCGCCCCGGCCGGGCTCAGGTGGCGGTGCGACCATGACTGTGAACGCTACTGTCCCAGGACTGTTGCTTGCCAATGTAAGCCACCGCTACGAACGCGAACCGGTTCTTCGTGGCCTTGATCTTGAGATCGCGCGCGGCCAAATCATCTGCCTTCTAGGCCCATCGGGCTGCGGAAAAACCACTTGCTTACGTGTTGCCGCAGGGTTGGAGCCAATTCAGGAAGGGCGTGTCGAAATTGCCGGCGTGGAAGTCGCGCGTTCAGGGTTCTCTGTGCCACCCGAGCGTCGGCAGGTTGGTCTTATGTTTCAAGACTATGCGCTTTTTCCGCATCTTCGGGTCGTCGACAATGTGGCCTTTGGCGTGCGCGAAGGCGACAAGGCGGCCAAGCGCCGTGTCGCGATGGAGCTGTTGGCGCGCCTCGGCGTTGAGCGCTACGCCAAGGATTACCCTCATGTATTGTCAGGCGGCGAGCAACAACGAGTTGCCCTCGCGCGGGCGCTAGCGCCGCAGCCCGTGGTGATGCTGCTGGACGAACCGTTCTCCGGCCTCGATCGCCGCCTGCGCGACAGGGTGCGCACCGATACGTTGGAGGTGCTGCGGGAATTGTCTATCGCGACCTTGCTGGTCACCCATGATTCCGAAGAGGCCATGCTGATGTCGGATAGCATCTCGCTCATGCGCGACGGCGCCGTCGTTCAATCGGGAACGGCGGATGAACTCTATTCCCAGCCGGAAAGTGCCTTTGCGGCCTCGTTTTTTGGTGAGGTCAATGTGATTGAAGGGATCGCGCAGAACGGCGTTGTCGTAACCCCTATAGGCACTTTGGCCACTCTCCACAAAGACGGCTGCAAAGTGCGCGTGTTTATCCGTCCCGAGGGCTTGAGCCTGGATGCTGGGCTAAACGATGAGGTGACAACCGCCGAAGCGGAAATTGTCGAGAGCCATATGCTGGGCCCAATCTGCCTAGTCCGGCTGAAGATGAGGGGCAATTTTGCACCATTGACGGCGCGCGTGAATGAGGGCGGCCTGTGGGAAACCGGGAAAAGGGTGCGCATTCAGCTTGACCCGGAGCGTAGTTTTGTGTTCCCTGCAAGTCAGGAAATGTAGCTAAAGGCCGCACTTAGCCGCTAACATTGCGGCAGAACGCGAATATTGCGGCGAAAGACGACCCTCGGTAAATTAGAATCAAGGATTGGGAGTGCAACTGAATGTCGTTTGGAATCTGGCAAATAGTGCTGATTGTTTTAGTAGTTGTGCTGGTGTTCGGGGCCAACAAAATTCCTCGGGTCATGGGCGATTTCGCTAAGGGAATTAAAAGTTTTAAGGCAGGAATGAAAGAAGGCGAAACACCTGGAACGGCGCAGGCCGACCCCGGAAGTCAACCGGCTCAGAATGCGCAGGACGAATCCAAGGCGATCAATGCCGAAAGCACCGCCGCGGACGCTGGTAGCGCAAAAAAAGACGAAGCCATAAAAAGCTAATAACAACAACGCGTCTCAGGGAGATTTAATGCCGCGCTACGCGCGGTAAGCGCCATGTTAGACATCGGCTGGACAGAAATTATAATCGTCATGGGAATTGCCTTGGTGGTAGTTGGCCCCAAGGAGTTGCCCAAAATCGTGCGCACTATCGGAAAATGGCGCGGCAAGGCAAGCGCCTACGCGCGTGATTTCCAGCGTTCGATTGAGGAAGCGGCCGATGTGAGTGAACTCGACGCAGTCAAAAAGGAAATTGCCGAAGCCAACCGCGAATTGAACGAGGCCAAACGCGATCTGGGCGATCAGGCGTCTTCGATTAAGGGTGATGTGGACAAGGCCACTAAAGATTCTACATTTGTAAAGCTCAATTCGGATGGCAGCGTTAGTGAACCTGGCGCCGGCGGGACAAGCGCTACGGGTGGCACCGAAACCGCTATTGCAGAACCGGGCAAAAGCCAAGAGAACAACGCGAACGCCTAGGCCGTGGTAGACCAAGCCGATTCGATCGAACAAAGTCGTGCGCCGATTATGACGCACCTTGTCGAGGTGCGCCGACGTCTCTCCTATGTGGTCATCATTGTCCTCGTGGCGTTTATCGGCTGTTTTTTTGTTGCCCCTGACATTTTTAATTTCCTGGTCGAGCCCCTCCGGGTGGCTTTGGAAGATGCGGGCTATGATTCGAAGGTGGTCTACACCCATTTGCTCGAAGCGTTCTTCACCCAATTGAAGATTGCCTTCTACGGTGCGCTGTTCATCACCTTTCCGTTCATCGCCATCCAATTCTGGCTATTTGTTGCGCCCGGCCTCTACCATAATGAGAAGAAAGCACTGGCGCCGTTCTTGATCATGACGCCGATACTGTTTTTCGCTGGAGCGGCGCTGGTCTACTACTTCATCTTTCCGCAGGCCTGGAAATTTTTCATTGGATTTCAAACCGAAGGTTCGAGCGGCGAGATTCCCACAGAGTTATTGCCCAAGATGAGCGAGTATCTCTCGCTCGTCATCAAGCTAATTTTTGCGTTTGGCATCTGCTTTCAGTTACCGGTGATGCTAACCTTGATGGGGCGCGTCGGGATCGTCACGGCTGCTGGTCTTCGGGCCAAGCGAAAATATGCCATTATTATTGTTTTCATCGCGGCAGCCGCCCTGACGCCGCCGGATCTCATTAGTCAGGTTGGCCTGGGTATTCCGCTATTGTTTCTCTATGAAGTTTCGATTTTCTTCGTCAAAATGGCGGAGAAGAAACGGGCCGAAAAACAAGCAGCGGAGGACGCAGAAATGGCTGAACTCGATGCCATTCTTGCCCAGGATGACGATACTGACGAGACGGATTTCAATTACGGACGTTGAGATTTTGATAGGCTTTCGCCAGCCGTGCGTCTCGTTTAAAAAGGGTGCAACCGTTACCGGCTCAACTCCCACATTCGGCTAAACGATGTTTGACATCAAATGGATTCGCGACAACCCTGAGGCCTTCGATGCGGGCCTGAGTAAACGCGGCTTGACCGCGATGGCGGGCCAATTGATCGCTCTCGATGCAAGTCGCCGTGCGGCGCAAACTGCGCTGCAAGATTTGCAACGCCAGCGCAACGCGGCGTCAAAGGCTATCGGGGCCGCCAAATCGCGCGGCGAAGACGCGGCTCAGCAAATGGCGGAAGTGCAGGGCCTGAAAGAAGCATACCAAAAACTTGAGCAGGATGAACGCGAACAGGCCCAAGATTTGAATACGGCGCTCGCCACCTATCCCAACATGCCCGCCGATGATGTGCCGCTGGGCGTTGACGAAAACGCTAATGTTGAAATCAAACGCTGGGGCGAAAAACCCTTACTGTCAGGTAAAGCCAAGCAGCATTTCGAACTCGGTGAGGCTTTGAATCTGATGGATTTTGAACGCGCGGCAAAAATGTCCGGTGCGCGTTTCGTTGTCCTGTCGGGTGCGTTGGCACGCCTAGAGCGCGCGCTCGCCGGATTCATGCTCGACTTGCACATCGAAGAATTTAGCTATACCGAAGTGGCACCGCCGATCTTAGTGCGTGAGAGTGCGGCGTTCGGCACCGGCAATCTGCCTAAATTCGCAGAAGACCTGTTCAAAACCGTGGACGATTATTTCCTGATTCCCACCGCCGAGATGCCGCTTACCAACCTCGTTGCGGGTGAAATTCTCGAGGATACGGATTTGCCGCTGCGCTTTACCGCCTATACGCCGTGTTTTCGCGCAGAGGCGGGGGCCGCAGGCAAGGATACGCGCGGCATGATCCGCCAGCACCAGTTCGGTAAAGTAGAGTTGGTTAGCATAGCACATCCTGAGCGCTCTAACGAAGAGCATGAGCGCATGACGAACTGCGCAGAAGAGGTGCTGCGCCGTCTCGGACTCCACTACCGTACTATGCTGCTATCAACCGGTGATATGGGTTTTTCAGCGAGCAAAACCTTTGATATCGAGGTTTGGCTGCCGGGCCAGGATAGCTTTCGCGAGATTTCAAGTTGCTCGAATTGTGGGGATTTTCAGGCGCGCCGCATGAACGGGCGCTTTCGCAGGGACGGCGCCAAGAGAACCGAATTCGTACACACCCTTAATGGCTCGGGTCTTGCGGTCGGTCGTACGCTCGTCGCGATATTGGAAAACTATCAAAATCCCGATGGTTCGATTAGTGTGCCTGAAATCTTACGCCCGCGTATGGGCGGCATTGAGCGTATCAGCTAACCTCATGCGTATTCTTCTCGTAAATGATGACGGTATTCGTGCGCCGGGCCTCAAGGCCCTAGAGCGCTTGGCGCGAACACTTTCTAAAGATGTTTTGGTGGTGGCGCCTGAAACCGAGCAAAGTGCCGCGTCGCATTCGCTTACCCTGCACCGCCCGTTAAGCCTCAGGCGCATATCTGTGCAGCGCTGGGCGGTCAACGGCACGCCCACCGATTGCGTCTATCTCGCCCTTCACAAAGTACTGGACGGCAAGCGCCCGGATTTGGTGCTCTCCGGTGTAAACCGGGGTGCTAATCTTGGCGAGGATGTGACCTACTCAGGTACGATCGCGGCTGCGATGGAATCGACGCTTCTCGGTGTCCCGTCGATCGCGCTCAGCCAGTATTATGAAGACGGTAAGCACATCAAATGGAAGACGGCGGAGCATTGGGGCGTCAAGACGGTGCGCGCGTTGCTAAAGGCTGGATGGCCCGAAAATATTTTGATCAACGTTAATTTCCCTGACCTGCCGGCCGCAAAAGTTCGTGGCATCCGGGCCGGTAAACAAGGCGAGCACGAGGTGTGGGATGCCTTTGAAGAGCGCATTGACCCGCGCGGGCGGACCTATTACTGGATTGGCATGGACCAAGTAGAAAACGGTCCCGCGGCGCCCGGTACGGACCTGCGGGCCGTTAAGGATGGCTATGTCGCAATCACACCTTTGCATTTGGATTTGACCCACCGGCCTACCCTGAACCGGCTGAAGAAGACATTTAGTTGAACGGTGACATCCGCAAGATTCGCCTGCTTATGGAGCTGCGCAAGCAGGGTGTTTCAGACACGAAGGTGCTATCGGCGATGGAACGAGTGCCGCGCCAATTGTTCGTACCGGAAGCGTTTCAAGACCAGGCATACGAAAATATAGCCCTGCCGATCGGCGCCGGGCAGACCATCAGCCAGCCACAAATTGTCGCTGAAATGACGGCGGCGTTGGAATTGGGGCCGCGCCTTAAGGTTCTGGAAGTCGGCACGGGCTCAGGTTATCAGGCGGCAGTGTTGGCACATCTCTGCCGCCGTCTCTACACGATCGAGCGTCATCGCAGTCTAGCCGAGGAAGCGGAGCGCCGATTTACAGCGCTCAGGCTCAGCAATATCGTTGTTCAGATTGGTGATGGCGGCGCAGGCTGGCCTGCACAGGCGCCGTTCGATCGTATCATTGTCACTGCTCAAGCCGAGATGCTGCCCGAAGTGTTACTATCGCAACTGCGTGAGGGTGGAGTGATGATACTCCCCATTGTCGAAAACGGCCGCGGCCACAAAGTGCTACGCCTCCGCCGAAAGGCTAACGGAGTCGAACGAGAATCGCTCATGGATGCGCGTTTTGTGCCTCTGTTGGACGGTCTCCCATCTCCCGCCGACGGCAACTGAGAGCGGCGTTTGGCGCATCCCGCGGCGTCGCCATTGAAGCATCGACGGTCGCTGGTTTAGAATCCGACACCATGATATTGAACTGGCGCGCGATCTCCAGAGTTCCCGTAGCGCTCGCGGTTACGATCCTCCTGTTGGCCGCTTGCAGTCAACCGCCAGCGCCGGTGATCATGGGCGGTTCGAACACCGGCAACGCGCCGCCCCGCCCCCTCGTGAAGCCTGCATCGCGGATCACTGGGGAGACGGACAATGCCACGGCGCCTCTGCCGAGGACCAAACCCAGGCTCTCGCGAAAAGGTATCAAGGAAGGCGCTCCCGACGTGGGCGTCGCGCAAGTTGAGGCTGGCGATACCGTCTATGCCCTCTCTCGCCTCTATCATGTCGGTGTGCGCGACATCATTCGTGCCAACAGGCTAAAGCCGCCCTACAAACTCCTGATTGGACAAATGATCCGCCTGCCGACGGCACAGTACCATGTCGTTCATGCCGGTGAGACAATATACGGATTGTCAGAGCACTATGGTGTTGACATGAGTGCGATGGTCCGCGTCAACAATATACCTCCGCCGTATCGCTTGGTGGTTGGGCAGCGTCTGCGCCTGCCGGGCACGACCGCAAAAGTGGCTCAAGATATTCCTCGGGCTGCTAAACAAACTGTTGCCGCCGCGCCGAAGAAACAAGTACGCAAGGGGATACCCGGCAAGCCGCCACCACTCGCCGGAAAATATTTTTTGTGGCCGGCTGAAGGCCGCCTGATATCAAGTTTCGGTCCCAAGGAAGGCGGTCTTCACAATGACGGTATCAATTTCGCGGTGCCGCGCGGTGCACCCCTGCGCGCCGCTGAGAACGGCATCGTTGCTTACGCCGGCAATGAATTACCGGGTTATGGCAATCTTCTTCTGATCCGCCATGACGGTGGCTGGATGAGCGCCTATGCCCATAACGATAACTTGTTGGTGTCGCGCGGAGATGAAGTGAAGCGCGGTCAAATCGTCTCTCATGCTGGCAGCACCGGAAGTGTCGCATCACCGCAGGCGCATTTCGAATTGCGGCGCAACGGTAAGCCGGTCAATCCAGAGAAATACCTCGCCAAATCATAGCATTGCTGTAAGCCGGATCGTTTTAATCCGATCCGTTGTTGAGCGTCGTTCCCTTGCGTCCGGCCAAATCCTGCACGAACTGCCAGGCGACTCGGCCCGAGCGTGCGCCGCGGGTCATGCTCCACTCGATGGCGGCAGCTTTGAGAGCTTCCGGTTGAACGTCGATTCCATGCCGCGCAACGTAACCCTCGATCATGTCGAAATAGGTTTGTTGATCGCAGGCATGGAAGCCAAGCCATAAGCCGAAGCGGTCTGACAAGGAAACAGATTCCTCGACGGCTTCGCCGGGGTGTATAGCGGTAGAGCTTTCATTTTCTATCATGTCGCGCGCCATTAAATGCCGGCGGTTCGAGGTGGCGTAGAAAACCGCGTTCTCCGGTCTGCCTTCGATGCCGCCTTCGAGCACGGCTTTGAGGGATTTGTAAGTGGTGTCGTCAGATTGGAACGATAGATCGTCGCAAAACAGAATGGCGCGGCGCTTGCTTTCCCGCAGTTTAGTCAGCAGCTGGGGAAGAGAGGGAATTTCTTCACGGTGAATCTCTATCAGCGCTAGACTGTCCGACTGGTACTCATTGACAGTCGCGTGCACAGCTTTGATGAGAGAGCTTTTTCCCATGCCGCGCGCGCCCCAGAGTAGCGCGTTGTTGGCAGGATTTCCGGCGGCGAAACGCTGGGTGTTTTCGAGCAGCACATCGCGAACCTGGTCGATACCTTTCAAAAGATCCAAATCGACGCGGTTTACATGCCTGATCGGCTCAAAAAATTCACCTTCCGCGTGCCATACGAAAGCGTCAGCGGCCTCCAGAGAAACAGTATCCGGGTGTGGTGGCGACAGGCGCTCCAGTGCTTCTGCCACGCGCAGTAACAACGCTTCTGTGCTTGTTTCGAACATTTGGCAACTAAGCTCGCGATAAATGGCTAAAGGCCCGCGAAACCTAACACAAGCGTTCCGACGGTCAACGCAGATGCACATGCAATATGATTTGCCCGTACGGCCATTTATGCCTATCTTGCGGTGCGTTTTTCGGGGCCCCTGTTTGCGCCCAATTTTGAGGAGAGGAAGAAATATGCCTCGATTGTTTGCGAGAGTGGGAAATCTCGCCGTGGTGGGAAAATTAACGTTGCTCGCTGCAGTTCTATTAGGCTTGACCGCCTGTCCTCAGGGTCAGGGCGGTGAAGGCGAAGGCGGGATGGGCGGTATTGGCGCAATTTTGCCCTTAATACTGATTTTTGTCGTTTTCTATTTCCTGTTGATTCGTCCGCAGCAGAAAAAGCAGAAAGCGCATAAGCAAATGCTCAATGAGGTGCACCGCGGTGACGATGTTGTCACCAATGGCGGTATTGTTGGCCATGTGGTCAAAGTTGGACGAGACGATAACCTCCTGGTGGAAATCGCACCCGATGTGCGCGTTCGCGTTATGCGCAATATGATTTCTGAAGTCATCCGCCGCCCCGATCCGGAATTCGACGATGACGATGAAGAAGACGAGGATTTCGACGAGGGTCACGAGGAGGGCCACGAAGAGGAGTATGAGGACGATGGCGAATTCGAGGATGAAGAGCCACAAGATGAATCGTCCGGAGATAAATCCGATAAATAACGGCTCGGGCGTGGCGCCGGTCAGAACGTAGCGCCCGTCGATGCTCCGAATTCGTTTATGGCAGGTTGTTGTGGTCGTGCTGGTATGCGCGGCTTCGGTTCTGTTTGCCGTGCCTAATCTGTTTAGCGAGCGCTCTTTGAGCACTTCCTATCCGGAGTGGTTGCCGAGCCAGCGGGTCAATCTCGGTCTGGATTTGCAGGGGGGCTCCCATCTCTTGCTTGAAGTGCAGGTCGACGCGGTCATGGTGGAGCGGATGGACGCGCTGATCGACGATGCGCGAAGCGCGCTCAGGGGCGAGAGAATAGGGTACACCGGTCTAAAAAGGCGTGGTCAAAAAGTCGTGCTGCAATTGACCAAACTGGAGAAGCTCGACGCCGCACGCGATCTGTTGTCTGACCTCGACCGCGAAATAATCGTAGCGGCGACCGATTCCGGCGCTGTCGAGCTTTCACTAAACGAAACCGCTATTGCCGCCCGCAAGAGTTCGGCGCTCAGCCAGTCCATCGAAATCATTCGCCGCCGTATCGACGAGACCGGCGTGAGCGAGCCCACCATCCAACGTCAGGGTGACGACCGTATCCTTGTTCAACTTCCGGGTTTGCAAGACCCAGAGCGTCTCAAGAGATTGCTCGGCAAGACCGCGAAAATGTCGTTTCATTTGGTCGATCATACCGTTACGGACGCCGACCTGGCACGGGGTCGCGTGCCGCCCGGGACCATGAGGCTGCCGGCCGACGATGAAGTAGACAGTGCCGGAAATCCACGCCTCTATCCGATTCGCAAGCGGGTCATGGTGAGCGGCGATTCGCTGGTCGATTCACAGCCGACATTTCAAGATAACCAGGCGGTGGTTAGCTTCCGTTTCGATTCCAGCGGCGCCAAAAAGTTTGGCCGCGTAACTCAGGAAAATGTAGGCCGTCCCTTCGCTATCGTGTTGGACGGTAAAGTTATCAGCGCGCCGGTTATTCGCGAAGCGATCCTCGGTGGCAGCGGTGTCATCAGTGGAAACTTCAATGCTCAGAGCGCCAAAGATTTGGCTCTTCTATTACGGGCGGGCGCCCTACCGGCGCCAATGAAAATTTTGGAAGAGCGTACCGTGGGCCCCGATCTTGGTGCCGATTCTATCGATGCCGGCAAAATTGCATGCGTGATCGGATTGCTTGCCGTTCTCATGTTCATGCTGCTTTATTACGGCTTGTTCGGAGTCGTTGCCGATATCGCTCTAATTCTCAATCTGATCATTATTCTCGGACTGCTGTCGCTTTGGCAAGCGACCTTAACACTGCCGGGTATCGCTGGGATCGTGCTTACGATTGGCATGGCCGTAGATGCCAATGTGCTGATATTCGAGCGTATTCGTGAAGAAATGAAAGCTGGGCGCTCGCCATTTTCGGCGATGGAGGCGGGCTACAAACGAGCGTTCACCACGATTTTTGATTCGAACATCACTACGCTCATCGCTGCTGTGGTTCTCTATATTTTTGGCTCGGGCCCGGTGCAAGGATTTGCCGTGACGCTCGGCATCGGCATCATTACGTCGATGTTCACCGCGATGTTGGTGAGCCGCTATATTTTGGTTTGGTGGCTCAAACGCTACCGCCCTAAAACTTTGCCGCTATAGGGTGGGGAACTGAAGATGTGGCGCATTCGTCTAATCCCTGACAGGACCGACATCCCATTTTTACGCTGGCGCAACGGTCTGTTTGCATTTTCCGCTGCGCTTGCCATCATTTCGGTCGTTCTACTATTCGCAAAAGGGCTTAACTTCGGTATTGATTTCGAAGGTGGCATTTTGATGGAAGTGGGTAGCGAGCAGCCGGCCGACATCAGCGACATGCGGATTACTCTCGGCGGGTTGGGCTTGGGCGAGGTCACCCTGCAGGAGTTCGGCTCCAATACTGAAGTGTTGATTCGCATTGAACGCCAACCCGGTGATGCCGATGCCCAGCAAGCTGCTATTACGATCGTGCGAGAAACTCTGGATACCAAATATGCTGGCGAGCTGACCTATCGCCGGACTGAATTTGTTGGCCCCAAAGTGGGCGCAGAGCTTATCCAGGCCGGTATCATCGCCATGGTTCTCTCGATTGCGCTAATGCTAGTCTATATCTGGTTCCGATTTGAGCTCCCGTTTGCTATCGGCGCCATAATAGCGCTGATGCATGATGTGCTGCTGACGCTCGGCATGTTTTCGCTGTTCGGGCTTGAATTCAATTTAGCAATCGTGGCGGCAATCTTGCTGATTGTTGGCTATTCGATGAACGACACCGTTGTGGTGTATGACCGAGTGCGTGAGAACTTGCGCAAATACAAAAAGATGCCGTTGGTCGAACTGCTCAATGTGAGTGTTAACGACACGCTGTCGCGCACCGTCATGACATCTCTTACCACGTTACTGGCGTTGGCAGCGCTGCTGATATTTGGCGGCGAAGTGATCCGCGATTTCACTATCGCAATGATTTGGGGCGTCTTTGTTGGCACCTATTCATCAATATTCGTCGCCAGCTCGGTACTTGTGCATGTCAAGCCGGGTACGGGAATGAATGTCACTAAGTTGGGGTTCGGTGGCGCTGAACGTACCCAGGCTGTTGACCAGATTGCTGATGATGTCGGGTTACAGAAATTTGCTGCCTTGCCGGATTCCGGTGATGATGAAGACGAGGCGACAGATGTGGCGCCAGAGACTGCTGGCGACAGCTCACGCGCCAGCCGGCGGGCCTCCAAATCGCAGGCTAAGCGCGATAAACGCCGGCGTAAGAAGCGGCGCTGATCGGGCCCGGGCGGATGGATATAACGCCTGAAATTCCGGCCGATCGGAAATATATAGACCACTACGGAGATGGCGGCTTCCGCGTTGGCGGCGAGCGCTATGAGGGATCGATCATTGTTGCGCCGGAGCAGGTCTGGCCTTGGACAATTTCCGATATCGCGCAATTGAATGGGGAGAGTGTCGCTGCTGTTCTTGCCGCGGATCCGCCGATCGAGTTGCTGTTGATCGGCTGTGGCACGCGGGTCGAGCGCGTGCCAAACGATTTGCGCAAGGCGTTACGCGCTCGTGCAATAATCGTCGACGGTATGGAAACCGGCGCCGCCTGCCGTACCTACAATGTATTGATGGCGGAAGAACGGCGCGTTGCGGCAGCGCTGATCGCTATCTAAATAATCGCAGTGCTAGTACCAGCGCAAAGAAAAACCGAGCTCTCAAAGAGAGCCCGGTTTTTTAGACTTCTCTCTGCTCAATAAATATTCTGCGCCGAGACCATAGCGTAGAGCATCGGAATGGACAGCAAGGTATTTGTGCGCGAAAACAGCATCGCCGTTCGAGCCGCTCTCTTCTTGGCATCGGCATCTACTTGGACAATCCCGAGCGCCTTCTTTTGATTGGGCCATATAATACCCCAAACATTGAAGGCCATGATGATACCCATCCACATGCCGATACCGATCGCCGAGTTTTTGTGTACGAAAGCATCTTCGGCCGCGCCCACGATACCAAGGGTCATTGCGTCCAGGATATCGCCCGTCCAACCCATGAGTGCGAGCCCTGTAACGAGGGTCGCCAGCGCTGCCCAGCGGAACCAAAAGAGGGCCGCTGGTGCGATCACCTTGCCGATGGCCGGCTTTTGATCATCCGGAATTTTTGGCATATTGGGAATCTGCACAAAGTTGAAATACCATAACAGGCCAATCCACATAACGCCGCTCCCAACATGTAGATAGCGGATCATGAATTGGCCCCACAATTCATCGAATAAGTACATTTGTGTCCCTCCCTACGATCATTCGATTGCGGCGAGGACGGCGACCATGATGACGGTGAGAATGACCCCCATCACCACGGTGTTAGGTAAAGATTCAAGCGGATTCTTCATTACAGAGTTTCCCCCTCAGGTTGTCGTACTCGGTGAAAAGCATAGTGCATTGCTGGGTTGTTTCAATTGCTTTGCTGTGAATTTCTTGGGCGTTCAGTTACCGGTTTGCTTCAACCCCGGACACTGGCTAGCGCCAGAGTAGCGGCGCGCTGGCCCGAAAGCACGGCACCTTCGATGGTGGCTGGCAGTCCGGTCGCCGTCCAATCGCCGGCCAAAAACAAATTCCCATATGCAGTACGCGGCGCAGGACGCTTCGCTAGAGCGACTGGAATTTGCGCGAATGTGGCTCGCCTTTCCTTGACGATTCTAACGGGAGGTGTTGCTGACGGCGGCTTTCCAAGGGCGATCGCGACATCTTGCCAGAGCAGCTCTGCGATCTCCCCAGCGTCCTTCTCTGCCAATTTGTCGGCAGCACTCACCGTCACCGAGGCGATATCGCCTCGCGCAAAAAGCCAATGAGCGGTGCCGCCGACGATACCAAGTAGCTTATTACGGCACGGCAATTGAACGTCGTGATCGAGGCGGAAATGCGCGTTTACGATGGCGCGCGTTTCGAGTGGGGCGGGAATTTCGGGTAGAATTTGAACCAGGTTCGCCGCCGGCATCGATAATACAACTGAATCGTTTGGTCCCAGCGGCGTCGATTCGGCGCCGAAATCAAGCGAGTCGATTCGGCTTGCCGTCTTGTTCAAGCCGCGCAGCCGGGCACCGAAGCGCACTTCGCCGCCATGTTCGCTGATAAATTTCACACCCGGTTCGACAAGGTCTGGGCCGAGCCCACGTCGCGCGACATATGCCCGGCAGGCGGCCTCGCCCTGGCCGAAAGTCAGGCGCAATACTGGCCACAACAACCGTGCCGCAGCGTCTGCCGTCGAGGCGTTCAGAACCGCGGCCGTCAGTGGCTCCCAAAGGCGTGCCACCAGCGGCCCTGAGGTTCCAACGCAGTCGGCGATGGTGGCCATTTCCGCTGCCCGGGCCAGCTTCAGCACGGCTAAATAGTCCGTCCATTTTGTGCCCGGCACGCGGCGCGCCTTTGAAAAGATCCACCACGGCAAGCGGCCTGCATTGGGGCGCAAGACCCAGCGCTCGCCGCTCGCAATATCTATGAACGGGAATTCGGCGCGTGATTGGGCGATCAGTCCGGCGCGCCCGTCCACTGTATCCAAGTAGGAAAAAACCGCAGGATTCGCGCCAAGGATTAAATGATTGCCGTTATCGATGAAGCAGTCGAGGGTCTCGTCGTGAAAGGAGCGGCACCGCCCGCCGGCTTGTCTAGCTGATTCGTGCAGCGTAACTGAGCGCCCGGAACGGGCGATCTCAACTGCACAGGCGAGCCCGGCCATGCCCGCGCCGACAACATGAATCATGGGAACCGGCGGATGTTTTGAAAGGTTCGTGATTGAGTGAATGTGGCCATGGCGCCCAATTATTGCGTCGGGACGTTGCGTCCGGTTAAAAGTGCGTCCTATATGGCATAGCCGCCCGGACTCTAGCAAACGAGCGGCAGCAGGATCATGGTTAGAGGCTATGAAGCAAATAAACCCGGCCCTTAGTCTCGCAGCGCGTGCCCGCTCCGTTGATCCCGATCGCTATATGTGTGCGCTGTTCGCTGCGCCGCAACAGCGCGGGGCGCTGTTTGCGCTGCTACTCTTCAACGCTGAAATTGCTCGAGTTTGTGAAGTGGTTAGCGAGCCGATGCTCGGCCAAATTCGTTTGCAATGGTGGCGTGAAGCGATTGATGAAATTTATCAGGGCGGAGGTCGCCGGCATGAGGTGGTGGATCCTTTGGCTGAAGCAATCCGCGCTCATGGTCTCACGAGGCGTTATTTTGAGCGCTTGATCAATGCCCGCGAAATGGACCTTGATAGCACGCCGCCGGAGAACATTGCCGCGCTCGAAAATTATGCGGAGGAAAGCGCTGCGCCCTTGGTTTCGCTGGAGTTGGAGGTTGCTGGTGCGGACGCGGGCGTCCTGGTCGATGTCGCGCGTCACACGGGGGTCGGTTGGGCATTGACTGGCTTAATGCGGGCATTGCCCCATCACGCGGCCGAAGGGCGCGTAATGTTGCCGCGCGACGTTTTGGCGGCGACTGGTCTCACGGTAGAAACCGTGTGCGGCGGCGAAGCTAAAGCGAATGTTACCCGTGCCGTGGAAAAAGTCGCGAATGTCGCGCGGCAGCATTCAGACGAAGCTCGGGTTCTGCGTCGGACGCTGCCCAGGGTTGTCAAACGCGCGACCCTCCAGGCGGTTTTATCAGCCGTATACTTGCGCCGGTTGGCGGCATCCGGCCACGATCCGAATGACCCGAGGGCAACGCTTGGCCCGTTGTACCGTCAGCTCCTGCTCACCAAGGCAGCGCTATTCGGCACTTGATCACTAGCCAGCCAGCCGGCTAATTCGTCGAGTGCGCGGCGCGCCATGGCGGGCTTGCGCTCGCGTTTATTAACCTTGCTGGAGAGCGGTGGAAACAGTCCAAAATTGACGTTCATCGGCTGGAAACTTCCGTCGCCCGATAGATGTCCGCCGGTAATGTGGCTTAGAAGGGCTCCGAGCGCTGTATTGGGCGGCGGTGGCTGGACGGATGCGCCAGAGAGTTCCGCCGCAATGAATCGGCCGGCGAGAAGGCCGATTGCCGCGCTCTCGACATAGCCTTCGACGCCGGTAATCTGGCCGGCAAAACGGATATTCGGTTGCGCCTTCATCCGCAGCAATGGATCGAGGATGCGCGGACTATTGAGAAATGTGTTGCGGTGAATGCCGCCGAGACGGGCGAATTGCGCGTTTTCCAATCCGGGAATGGTACTGAGCACACGCTTCTGCTCACCATGTTTCATCTTGGTTTGGAATCCGACCATGTTGTAAAGTGTGCCGAGCGCATTATCCTGGCGCAATTGCACTACGGCGT
Source organism: uncultured Rhizobiaceae bacterium (assembly GCA_964413115.1). Classification (GTDB taxonomy): domain Bacteria; phylum Pseudomonadota; class Alphaproteobacteria; order UBA828; family UBA828; genus PTKB01. The sequence continues at coordinate 15,244 of CAYPSQ010000029.1, forward strand.
AGGATTTAGCGCTGGCATGTGGATTGGTCAAGCCGACGGGCTTAAGCGGGCCGAAGCGCAGCGTTTCACGCCCGCGTTCCGCCATCACCTCGATCGGCAGGCACCCCTCAAAATAGGGGGTATCCATCTCCCACTCCTTGAATTCCCTGCACTCCGCCGCTAGCAGAGAATCTATAAAAGCGTCATATTGTTCTTTATCTAGTGGGCAATTGACGTAGGCGGCGGCATCGTCGCCCGGCCCTTCTTTGTCGTAGCGCGACTGCATCCAGGCAGTGGTGAAATCGATGCTGTCTTTGTGGATTACCGGTGCGATGGCGTCAAAAAAAGCCAAGGACTGTTCGCCGCTGTGCGCCAAAATCGCAGCGCCGAGGCCGGGAGAGGTGAGCGGCCCCGTTGCGATCACGACCGGACTGGTTTCGCTTTCCGGTAGTTCATGGATTTCCTCACGCCGTATCTCAACATTTTTGTGGTTTACGAGCGCGGCCTCGACCGCGCTGGAAAAATTATGCCGATCGACCGCGAGCGCGCCCCCGGCGGGCACTTTATGCTTATCCGCGGCGCTCAGGATGAGCGACCTCGCACGGCGCATTTCCTCATGCAGCAGGCCAACGGCATTGGCTTCCCAATTGTCGGAGCGAAAAGAATTAGAGCACACTAATTCTGCCAGACCATTGGTCAGGTGGGCTTCGGTGCCGCGTTTCGGGCGCATCTCATAAAGCGTCACCTGAACGCCGTACTCGGCGAGCTGCCAGGTGGCCTCGCAGCCAGCTAGGCCACCGCCGATTACGCGCACGCGGGCTGATGATTTCTTGGTCATAATGGCAAGTATAGAGGAGGGAAGGGGAGAGTAGTACTGGTCAGCTGGCGCTCAGTGATTATGGCGGTGAGCGGTGGAGCGTCCAGTTGCAATTGCAAGGCATGGCAGAATGACAAGAGCACCTTTCCTTTTTGTCTTCGAGCGTTGCATAAGTTCGCACGAGATCACTGTGGTAATAGGCGCTGTCGGGATCGCCAGCAATCGCCCGGCCGATAAGTTCCACCGCCATGTTAAGGATATGGCCGCTGCTAAGAGTTACCTGGGCGGGCATTTGCACCAACCCGTAATCTGATTGTTTTACTCGCTTAACATGAACCATTCCGCCAGATTAATGGCCCGTTTCTCAAGGAATGATTAATCTTTTTGACAAGCTCAGGCAGCAGAGCGCTTGGCTGCGGCACGCCGGCGCTTGGGCCGGACGCGCCTTGGTGCCAGCACTTTGGAAAGATATTGACCGGTATAGCTTTCGCTGTTTTTGGCTAGGCTTTCTGGCTGGGCCTCGGCGACCAGCCGGCCGCCACCATTGCCGCCGTCGGGGCCGAGATCGATGACCCAGTCGGCGGTTTTAATAATCTCCAGATTGTGCTCGATAACTAGCACCGTGTTGCCGGTTTCCACCAGGCTGTGCAGCACTTCAAGGAGCTTGCGTACGTCATGGAAATGCAAGCCGGTGGTGGGTTCATCGAGAATATAGAGGGTGCGCCCGGTGGCACGCCGCGACAGTTCTTTAGCCAATTTCACCCGCTGCGCTTCGCCGCCCGAGAGTGTCGTTGCCTGCTGGCCAACCTTGATATAGCCGAGGCCAACGCGCTGCAGTGTTTCTAGCTTGTTGCGGATCACCGGTACCGCCTTGAAGAATTCCGTCGCCGCCTCTACCGTAAGGTCCAGTACGTCGGCGATGGAAAGTCCTCTGTAATGGATTTCCAGGGTCTCGCGATTATAGCGGTGGCCCTTGCACTCCTCACACTGAACGTAAATGTCGGGCAGAAAATGCATTTCAATCTTGATAAGGCCATCGCCCTGGCATGCTTCGCAGCGCCCGCCTCTGACGTTGAACGAGAAGCGCCCCGGCTTGTAGCCGCGCGCCTTGGCTTCCGGCAAGCCGGCGAACCAATCTCGGATCGGGCTGAAGGCGCCGGTATAGGTCGCCGGGTTGGAGCGTGGCGTGCGGCCGATCGGCGATTGATCAATATCGACGATTTTGTCGATAAACTCTAACCCCTTGATCGTTTTATGTGTACCGGGTTGCGCTCGGGCGCCGTTCATGCGCTTGGCCACGGCCTTATATAACGTGTCGATCACCAATGTAGATTTGCCGCTACCCGACACGCCGGTGACGCAGGTAAAGGTGCCCAGCGGAATGTGCACATCGATATTCTGAAGATTATTAGCGCACGCGCCGATGACGCTGACGGCTTTCCCTTTCTTGCCTTTCCGGCGTTTGTCCGGCACGTCGATTTGCTCCGTGCCGGTGAGGTATTTTCCGGTCAGACTTGCCGACGCTGCCATAATCTCCTGCGGCGTGCCTTGGGCAACGATCTCGCCGCCATATACCCCAGCGGCGGGGCCCATATCCACAACGTAATCGGCGCTGAGAATGGCCTCTTCGTCATGCTCCACAACGAGTACCGAATTGCCGAGGTCGCGCAAATTCTTCAACGTTGCCAGCAGGCGTGCATTATCGCGTTGATGCAGGCCTATCGAAGGCTCATCGAGTACATAAAGCACTCCGGTCAGGCCCGATCCAATTTGGGAGGCGAGCCGGATGCGCTGGCTTTCGCCGCCCGATAACGTGCTGGCTGAGCGCGCCAGCGTGAGATATTCGAGACCGACATCGATGAGAAAGCGTAGCCGTTCATTGATTTCCTTAAGGATGCGCTGCGCTATTTCTTTGTGCTTGGCGCTCAATTGCGAATCGAGTGCGGTAAACCATTCAGCGGCTTGCAGAATGCTAAGCTCGGTGATTTCAGCGATATGACGGCCGCCGATTTTCACCGCCAGGGCTTCGGGTTTGAGGCGGTTTCCGGCGCAAGATTCGCATGCTGCCGTGCTCTGGAATTTGGCCATTTCTTCGCGTAGCCAGGCGCTGTCAGACTCGCTCCAGCGCCGGTCGAGATTTGGAATTACGCCCTCAAAGGTCTTGGTGGCACTGTATTCACGCGTGCCGTCGTCGTAGCAGAAATTGATCCGCTCGGTGCCCGAGCCCTGCAAAATGACGTTCTTAATTTTTTGTGAAAGCTCGTTCCAGGCGGTGGTGGAGCTTTCCTTATAGTGGCGCGCGATACTTTCCAGAGTCTGGTTATAATAAGGCGAAGAAGACTTGGCCCACGGCGCGATGACGCCTTCTTGCAAGGCCAAAGTCTCATCCGGCACCACCAGTTGCGGGTCAAAATAGAGCCGAACGCCGAGGCCGTCGCAAGCCGGACAAGCGCCAAACGGATTGTTAAAGGAAAATAAGCGCGGCTCGATCTCTTCGATGGTGAAGCCTGAAACTGGGCAGGCGAATTTAGCCGAAAATATGATCCGCGTGCCGTTGTCGGCGTCTTCTGCGATGGCCAGGCCCTCGGTCAGGGAAAGCGCAGTCTCCAGGCTGTCGGCCAATCGGTTGCCGAGGTCGCTTTTCACTACAACGCGGTCGATAACGATTTCGATATCGTGCTTTTTTTTCTTGTCGAGCGCTGGCGCCGAATCGATAGCATGCATATCGCCATCGATCTTGACGCGGGTGAAGCCGCGCTTCATCAGAGCGGCCAATTCTTTGCGGTATTCGCCTTTGCGGCCGCGGATGATCGGTGCGAGCAGCAGTAGCCGGGTGCCGGTCTTCATCTCGAGGATGCGGTCAACCATCTGGCTTACAGTTTGACTCTCGATCGGCATCCCGGTCGCCGGCGAATAGGGGATGCCGATGCGGGCATAGAGCAGGCGGAGATAATCGTAAATCTCGGTCACAGTTCCTACCGTAGAGCGCGGATTTTTTGATGTCGTCTTCTGCTCGATGGAGATCGCTGGCGACAAACCGTCGATCGATTCGACATCGGGTTTCTGCATTAACTGCAGGAATTGCCGGGCATAAGCCGAGAGGCTTTCGACATAGCGGCGCTGGCCTTCGGCATAGATGGTATCGAAGGCAAGTGAAGATTTTCCCGAGCCCGATAGGCCGGTAATCACCACCAGCTTGTCACGTGGTATTTCTACGTCCACGCCCTTGAGATTATGCTCTCGGGCGCCGCGTACGCTGATGGATTTGTGCATCTTCTTGAGCTCGGACGATATCGACAAAATGGGATCGGCTGAGAGGCAATATAGGTAGCCCGGCGCCTGATTGCGAGCCTGATCACGATCCCTTGCTCCGGGTTTGATTATCACCCCTGGCACTTCCGGTTGGGGTCGTACTGCGGCGATTGCGACAGAGTGGAGGATGCGTCAAAATAGCCCTTCCGGAGTGTTGACCAACGCGACGCAATGAGCGAGTGGGAGAGTGGTATGGCTGGCAGCGTGAACAAGGTAATTCTGGTGGGAAATTTGGGTCGGGACCCGGAAACACGTCAGATGCAGGACGGCAATTCGGTGGCCAATCTCTCACTTGCCACGTCAGAGAGCTGGCGCGATAAGAATACCGGCGAGCGGCGCGAGAAAACTGAGTGGCACCGGGTCGTCATCTTCAATGAACGATTAGCCGAAGTGGCGCAGAAATATCTCCGCAAGGGTTCTAAGATTTACATCGAAGGCCAGTTGCAAACGCGCAAATGGACCGATCAGTCCGGCGTGGAAAAATATTCTACCGAAGTAGTATTACAGCGCTTCCGAGGCGAACTGCAAATGCTTGATCGGGCAGGCGAAGGTGGTGGCGGAGGTGGAGATTATGACCAAGGCCAGGCTTTGGGCGGTGGGTCAGTCGGCTCGGATGGGGGTACCCCGTCTGGCAGCAGCCTCGATGACGATATTCCATTCTAACGCCCATATCCATTTCAGCGCCTGCTCAACGGCGCCTGCGGCGTTGTTCACGGCCGTCTAATCGACTATAATTAGACTGAGCGATTCGGGTGGGCAAAGCCCGCACGTTTTCTTTTAAATCAATGGATTAAGATAGGCTGTTGAGCACCACCCTACCGCCCATTCCGCCCTCTGACGTGCCGCCGGAAATACCGTCTGGTGAGCCGCCGCTCGGCGGCGAACCGGTCTCAATCGAAGACGAAATGAGGCGCTCCTATCTCGATTATGCCATGAGCGTAATCGTGTCGCGGGCGCTGCCGGATGTACGTGATGGCTTGAAGCCGGTGCATCGGCGCATTCTCCACGCCATGAACGAGGGCGGTTACACGTCCGACCGACCATACCGCAAATCCGCCCGCGTCGTCGGCGACGTGATGGGTAAATATCACCCGCATGGAGATTCAGCCATCTACGATGCGATGGTGCGCATGGCGCAGGATTTCTCCATGCGTCTGCCGCTTGTCGACGGTCAGGGCAATTACGGCTCTATGGATGGCGATCCACCTGCCGCTATGCGCTATACCGAAGTGCGTATGGCTGCCTCGGCCCATGCGCTGCTAGCCGATCTCGACAAGGAGACGGTCGATTTTCAGGCTAACTATGACGAATCTTCGTTCGAGCCGATCGTTCTGCCGGCCGAATATCCAAATCTTCTGGTAAATGGCGCAAGCGGCATTGCGGTCGGTATGGCGACTAATATACCGCCGCATAATCTTGGCGAAGTCGTCGATGCCTGCCTTGCCTATGTCGATGACCCGGCAATCACAATCGAGGGTTTGATGAAGTTCGTCGTGGGGCCAGATTTTCCCACCGGTGGCTTTATTTTCGGCCGTACCGGCATCCATCAAGCATATCACACCGGGCGCGGCTCGGTAGTTGTACGCGCCCGTGCCGCCATCGAAGAAATTCGTAAGGACCGCGAAGCCATCATCGTTACGGAGATTCCCTATCAGGTAAACAAGTCACGCATGATGGAGCGCATTGCAGAGCTGGTCCATGAGAAGAAGGTCGAGGGCATCAGTGATCTGCGCGATGAATCCGATCGTGACGGTGTGCGCGTGGTGATCGAGTTGAAGCGCGACACCATCGGTGAGGTGGTTCTCAACCAGCTTTATCGCTACTCGTCGCTACAGACCAGCTTCGGCGTCAATATGCTGGCGCTAAGCGGCGGCAAACCAGGCATTATGAACCTGAAGGAGGTTATCGCCGCCTTCATCGCCTTCCGAGAGGAAGTCATCACCCGGCGCACGGTATATCTCCTCGGTAAGGCGCGCGACCGGGCTCATATTCTGGTTGGACTCGCCATCGCCATCGCCAATATTGATCCGATCATTGAGTTGATCCGCAAGGCTAAAGACCCGGCAAGTGCGCGCGAGAAGCTAACCGGGCAGGCATGGCCGGCCAAGGATGCGCGCCCGCTGATTGAATTGATTGCTGATCCACGCCAATCGGTGGCTGAAGACGGTACCTGCCGCCTTTCGGAGGAGCAGGCCAAGGCCATCTTGGAGCTGCGCCTGCAACGGCTCACCGCGATGGAGCGTGATAAGCTTGGTGACGAGTTGCACGCAATCGTTGACGATATCAAGCGCTATATCAACATCCTGCATGACCCGGAAACACTGCGCACCGTGCTGCGCGAGGGATTGCGCGAGGCTCGTGAAAAATTCGCTGATCCGCGCCGCACAACCTTAGTCGAGCACGAGTTTGAGCATGACGTTGAAGATTTGATTCAGCGCGAGGAGATGGTCGTCACCTTGAGTCATGCCGGCTATATCAAACGCGTGCCGCTGTCGACTTATCGCGCCCAGCGCCGTGGCGGTAAAGGCCGTGCCGGCATGCGCGTACGGGATGAGGATTTCGTTAACCGGCTGTTTGTTCTTAATACCCACACGCCGGTCTTGTTTTTCTCAAGTGCTGGCAAAGTTTATAAACTCAAGGTTTACCGCCTGCCGTTGGCGGAGCCGCAGGCTCGCGGTAAAGCACTCATAAATTTGCTGCCGCTTGCCGAGGGTGAAACCATTTCTACCCTTCTGCCGATGCCAGAGGACGAAGAAAGCTGGGCGGATAATCAGCTTATGTTCGCCACCCGTTCAGGCACCGTGCGGCGCAACAGTGCCGCCGATTTCCGGAATGTCATGGCCAACGGCAAAATTGCGATGAAGTTGGAACAGGGCGACAGCATTATCGGCGTACAATTTTGTGGTCGGGATGACGATGTTTTGCTCGCTGCCGCTGGCGGCAAGTGCATCCGTTTCCAGGTGCCTGAAGTGCGCCTTTTTAAGGGTCGGAGCTCGCAAGGCGTGCGTGGTATGAGCCTTGATAAAGACGACAAACTCATCTCCATGACAATCCTGCATCATACTGGTGTGACGCCGGAGGAGCGCGACGGCTATTTTGGCCGCAAGCGCGAGAGCGAAGTGCCTGAACTGTCGGGTGCGCGCCGCGCGACCTTGCAGGAGGATGAGCAATTTCTCCTGACTGTCCGTGATGATGGCTATGGCAAGCGTTCGTCAGCGCATGACTATCGTGTGACGAAGCGCGGCGGTAAGGGTGTGATAAATATCGATGTAGGAAAGGCTGGCAAGGTCGTGGCAGCATTTCCAGTGGCAGAGGATGACGAGATCATGCTGGTGACGGATGGCGGCCAGTTGATCCGTTGCGCGGTACACGGTATCAGCAAGGTCGGACGCGGCGCGCGTGGCGTGCGCATCTTCCGTTTGGCTGAGGGTGGGCGCGTGGTTTCGGTTGCCCATTTGGGTGAAGCCGCAGCTGGTGATGACGAGGTGGGTGATGAAGCTGGCGGCGTCGAAGAAAAAGGCAGCACCGCGGAAGTATCGCCAGAGGCGGATGATGTGAACGAAAGCACCGATGCAGAGGTTGATGGCGAGGAAGACGCAAAAGCATGAGTAAACATCGGATCGGCATATACCCTGGCACGTTCGACCCCATCACCTCGGGCCACTGCGATATTGTGCGCCGGGCCCTTAGACTGGTCGACAAACTCGTCGTCGGTGTTGCTTCCAATGCAGGCAAAGGACCGGCTTTTAACCTCAACGATCGAATTGAGATGGCGCGGGACGATTTGTCAGCTTTCGATCCGGACGGCGAACGCGTAGAAGTGCGCGCCTTCGATCAATTGCTTATGCATTTTGCCGAGGAAATGAATGCCGAGGTCATCGTGCGCGGCTTGCGCGCCGTTTCTGATTTTGATTTCGAATTTCAAATGACCGGCATGAATGCACGTCTCAATCCAAATGTTGAAACCGTCTTTCTAATGTCGTCGGAAAGTCACCAGTTTATTTCCTCGCGCTTCGTTAAGGAGATCGCGGCTCTTGGCGGGGATATTACTAGTTTCGTCTCGCCAAACGTGGCCACCCGCTTAGTGGCGCGATATCAAGGTAAATCCTGAGCCCGGCTCGCCAAGCCGCCCACGCGCTCGGTCAATCCTCTCATGCAGGTCGATCTGTTCGATTTTAGGTTGCCGCCAAAGTGCATTTCTGCACGTCCGGCTTCGCCGCGCGATTCTGCACGACTTCTCCATGTCAGCCCATGCGGCCTGGGTGACCATATCGTAAGTGACCTGCCTGCGCTGCTTTCACCCGGTGATGTCCTGGTGCTGAATGATACCCGCGTACTGCCGGCGCGATTGACTGGAAAGCGCGGTGCGGTGCACATCGAAGTCACGCTGCACCAGATGGTGGAAGACGGCGTTTGGGACGCTTTTGCGCGCCCGGCCAAGCGTCTCATAGCGGGCCAGAAAATAATCTTTGCCGATGGCTTCTCGGCCGACGTTATATCGCGCGAAGGAGCGGAGGTTCGTCTCAATTTCGGGCTCAGGGGCTCGCAACTGCGCGCTGCGCTAGAGAGTTACGGCGTGCCGCCATTGCCACCCTACATCCCTCGATTGGAGGGCGCAGATGCACGCGATAAAGCAGATTATCAAACAATCTATGCCGCTAAGGATGGTGCGGTGGCGGCGCCCACGGCGGGATTGCATATGACGCCGGAACTGTTCGAAGCGCTCGATAAACGCGGCGTGACGTGTGAATTTATTACACTTCATGTCGGCGCCGGGACGTTTTTACCGGTGCGCACAGAGGATACGGCGGACCATGTCATGCACGCTGAGTGGGGTACCCTCAACGCCACGGCGGCGCAACGCATTAATGCTGCGCGTAAAAAAGGCGGGCGCGTTGCCGCGCTCGGCAGCACCAGTCTCCGCATCCTCGAACACGCGGCGGATGATGAAGGCCACTTGATGCCTTTTTCAGGCGATATCAACCTCTTTATTGAGCCGGGTTATCGCTTTAAAGTCGTTGACCTGTTGATGAGCAATTTCCATTTGCCGCGCTCAACCCTATTCATGCTGGTCTCCGCCTTTGCTGGGATGGCCCGCATGCGCCAAGCCTATCAGCATGCCATTGCATCAGGCTACCGCTTCTATTCCTACGGCGATGCTAGCTTACTTGCACTCGCCGATACAGCCGAAGTCACGGCCGAAGCTGCGGCAGCTATTAGGGACGGCACATGAGCACTATCCCGTTCGTCATTTCGGCGCGTGACGGTGCCGCGCGGACCGGCCGGTTGGAACTCGCCCATGGTGTTGTGCAAACACCGGCCTTCATGCCGGTAGGTACCGCCGCAACGGTAAAGGGCATGC
>CAYPSQ010000029.1:24813-26034 GCA_964413115.1 uncultured Rhizobiaceae bacterium
GTGCAAACACCGGCCTTCATGCCGGTAGGTACCGCCGCAACGGTAAAGGGCATGCTGCCCGATGCTGTCGCCGCTCTAGGCGCCGATATTCTTCTAGGTAATGTTTATCATCTCATGCTCCGCCCTGGCGCCGCACGAATTGCTGAACTCGGTGGTCTGCATAAATTCATGAATTGGCCGCGACCGATTCTTACTGATTCCGGCGGTTTTCAAATTATGTCGCTCTCGAAAATCCGCAGCCTTGACGAAAATGGTGTCGAGTTTCGCGCCCATACCGACGGCGTGTCTCATCGCCTGACGCCTGCCGCGTCTATCGACATCCAGCGCCAATTGGGCAGCGATATTACTATGGTCCTCGACGAATGCACGCCCTATCCGGTGAGCGAGGCGGAAGCGGCAACTTCGATGCGCCGTTCCATGCGCTGGGCGGCACTCTGCCGCGAGTGCTTTGAGGAACGTCCGGGCCACGCTGTATTCGGCATTGTTCAGGGCGGCATATTTGCCAATCTCCGCGCCGAATCTGCAGCGTCGTTGCGTGAAATTGGTTTCGATGGTTACGCCATTGGCGGCTTGGCGGTGGGCGAGGGCCAGGAACAAATGCTGGCGGTGCTTGATGGTCTTGAAGGCGCACTGCCCGACCTCCGGCCACGCTACCTGATGGGCGTTGGTACGCCGAGTGATATGGTGAGATCGGTGCTGCGCGGCATCGATATGTTCGATTGCGTCCTGCCCACCAGATCTGGGCGGACCGGGCGCGGCTATACCGCGCGCGCTACTCTCAATCTACGCAATGCCCGCCACGCGGCCGACCCACGCCCGGTGGATGCAGAGTGCACCTGTCAGACCTGCGCTGGCTATTCCCGCGCCTATATCCACCACCTATTTCGTTGCCAGGAAATGCTTGGTCCCATTCTGCTGACGCTGCACAATCTCCATTTCTATCAATCACTGATGCAGAGCATGCGCCAGGCCATCGCCGATGGCAAAATTGACGAATTTGCAGAGCAATTCCTAGGCCGTGCCGAGGCCGGGGATATTGAACAGCTCTAGTGCACTTTATCTTTACGAGTGGCATAGAGAAGCGGGGTACACCAGCCAATTCTTGACCGCAACAAAGGCAATCCATATTGTGGCGCACCTTCCGGGGGCGCGTAGCTCAGTTGGCAGAGCATCTGACTTTTAATCAGAGGGTCACAGGTTCGATTCCTGTCGCGCCTACCA
>CAYPSQ010000030.1:0-25998 GCA_964413115.1 uncultured Rhizobiaceae bacterium
CGCGCCGCGGTTGCGGCGTCCTCGTCGTTAGCCATGATCTTCACATGGTAATGAGTGCCACCGACCGTGTGCTTTGTCTGAACGGCCATATTTGCTGCTCCGGGGCACCCGAGACGGTGAGCGCACATCCGGAATATGCCGCCCTATTTGGCCCGCGCGCTGCCGAGAGTATTGCTCCCTATCGGCACCGCCACCGCCACGAGCATATTCTCTCGGGCGACGTCCGTTCGGCGGATGCCGAGCCTCACGATTCTCCATAAAGCGATTGAGCATGCTTGACGATTTCTTCTGGCGCGCGCTTCTCGGCGGCATCGGCGTGGCATTGCTGGCCGGACCGCTTGGCTGTTTCGTGGTATGGCGGCGTATGGCCTATCTTGGTGACTCCCTGGCCCATGGTGCGCTTCTAGGCGTCGCGCTGGGGCTCGTGCTCAGCGTTGATCTCACTATCGGCATCATTGCCAGTTCCGTTGCACTGGTAGCGCTCTTCCTACTACTGCAGCGTCAGCGAAGATTAGCCGGTGATACTTTGTTGGTGATCCTCGCTCATGGCGCGCTGTCCCTTGGTCTGGTAGCGGTGAGCTTTGTCGAGGGCCAGCGACTCGATCTGATGACCTATCTGTTTGGCGATATACTCTCTATTGGGCGAGTTGATCTTGCTTGGATCTATGGTGGAGGTGCTTTGATCCTTATTGTGACCGCTTGGCTGTGGCGTCCGCTTCTTGCGCTCACCGTACATGAGGAGCTAGCTCGGGCCGAGGGCACTAGGGCAGCCCTCGTCAGCATCACCTTCATGCTGCTGATCGCCATCACAGTAGCGCTCGCGATGAAGATCGTCGGCATCCTGCTGATTGCCTCGCTGCTTATAATCCCTGCCGCCGCGGCGCGCCGTATCGCGCACACGCCAGAGCAGATGGCGGTTCTCGCAAGCCTAGCCGGGGTGATGGCGGTCGTGGGTGGGCTGTTCGGCTCACTCAAGTGGGATACCCCCTCCGGTCCCTCCATCGTCGTCGCCGCGATTGTGGTATTCCTATTGAGCCTTACCCTTGGTATAGCCCGCCAATTGATTCCGCCGCGCCAGCGGCCTATAGGTGGTGCATGAACCGGCCATCAGATATCGCCACGCGCGTGATCGCTGATCTCAGCTTCGACGCCAGTGGCTTGGTTCCGGCCATCGCACAAGAGGCCGCGACGGGCGAGGTATTGATGCTCGCCTATATGAACGCGGAGGCCATCAATGAAACATTGGAGACAGGGCAGGTCTGTTACTGGTCCCGCTCGCGGCAAATGCTCTGGCGCAAGGGCGAAAGCTCCGGCCATGTCCAGCGCCTCGTAGAGCTGCGCTACGATTGTGATAATGACGCTGTGCTGTTACGCGTCTGCCAAAGCGGCCCAGCTTGCCACACCAACCGCCCCAATTGTTTTTTCCACGCTGTGCGTGACGGTCGGGTGGTCATTATCAGCGAGCCAGAAGCCTAGTAGCCGCTAGCGCAGCCGGGCCGGATCGAGATCACTGGCACTGACGCCGCGCTCGGTGACGTGGGCGGGAAACGTGCCGCCACTCGCCATCGCGGCCACGATCGTTCCCATAGCCGGCGCCGTTTGGATGCCGTAACCGCCTTGTCCGGCCAGCCAGAAGAATCCTTCCACTTCGGGATCAAAACCGGCGACCGGGGTTTTATCGGCAACAAAACTTCGCAGACCCGCCCATTTATTGTGGATACGTGCAATCCTTGCGGTCGTTGCCTTTTCGATGCGATCGACGGCGATGGCGATGTCCAATTCATCGGGTTGAATATCCTGCGGTGGCATTGGCGTTTCGTCAGCCGGTGAGCCGAGTAGGCGGCCACCATCTGGTTTGATATAAAATTCCTCGTCGATATCCGCCAGTAACGGCCAGTTGTTGGGATTACAGTCGTCCGGCGCGTCGAAAATAAAGGCGGTACGGCGCTTCGGAACAAGACCGATGGGCCGCGCGCCTGCCAATTCACCGACTAAATCGCACCAAGCGCCGGCGGCGTTCACTACTACTGGTGCCTGATAGAAGCCGGCGCGGGTATCGGCCTTCCAGATGTCGCCGCTCAGGCTCAGGTTGGTCAATTCTGCGTTAGTCACCAGCACCCCACCACGCGCCTTCAGGCCGCGAAGATACCCCTGATGTAGGGCGTTGACGTCGATGCCCATGGCGTCGGGTTCATGTACTCCGCCGGCGGCATAGTCGGGGCGCATGATCGGTACCAGGCGGCAAACTTCTAAGCCGTCCACGAGGGCGACGCTCGGCACCAGGGCGTGGCAATCATCATAATGCTGTTGCAAGGTCGCTTGTTGGTCGGCACGACCAACAAAAAGTGCACCGCGCGGCGTCAACAGCGGATCCGAGCCAAAGCCCTCGGGTGGCGAATCATAAAACGCCCGGCTGGCGGCGGTGATTCCGCGAATTGCGCGGTTGCCATAGGCTTCGGTGAACACAGCGGCCGAGCGTCCGGTGGTGTGATAGCCTGGCATGTCCTCGCGTTCAATTAAGATGACCGAGCCCAGTGCAGCTAGTTCATATGCTGCCGAGGCACCCGCCATGCCGGCGCCTACAACTAAAAATTCGCAATTTGTCATATCTTGCTCACCGGGTTTTGACCGGCATGTTTATGGCCGTGCGGAAGCGGAATAACAATCCCTCTCGGCAAACTGTGTGTGGGCAGTTAGGGTGAGAAACAGCTTTTTGGAGGAATGATACGAATGGATGTCAATTGTAAGGGCCGGCGCGCCGTGGTCACCGCTGGAGGATCAGGAATTGGGCGCACCATCGCGGAAACGCTGGCCGACAACGGCGCGCAGGTATTCGTCTGCGATGTCGCTGAAGATCATTTGCAAACGCTTGCTGCAGGGCGCCCAGACATTGGTGCGGTGGTGGCCGATGTCAGCCGCGCCGACGATGTCGCGCGCCTATTCGATGCTGCTGTCGAAGCGATGGGTGGCGTCGATATTCTAATCAACAATGCCGGCGTCGCCGGGCCGACCAAGCGGGTCGAGGATATCAGCGACGAAGAATGGCGCTCAACCATCGGCGTCGATGTCGATGGTCAGTTTTATTGTGCACGCCGCGCGGTGCCGTTGATGCAAGCTGCAGGCAAAGGCGTCATCGTCAATATTTCTTCGACCGCCGGGCGCCTCGCCTTTCCGCTGCGTCTGCCCTACGCCACTGCCAAGCGTGCCGTGATCGGCCTGACCGATACCCTCGCCATGGAACTTGGCCCGCGCAATATAAGCGTTAACGCCGTGCTTCCCGGCTATGTCTTGAACGATCGCGCGCGCCGCGTGATGCAGGCCAAGGCGGACGCTTCCGGGCGATCACTGGATGAAATGAAGGCAATCGTGCTGAGCCGAATATCCATGCGGACTGGCGTTGAAGAGCAGGAAATTGCTGATCTCGTGCTCTACCTCTGTTCTCACCAAGGCCGACACCTCTCCGGCCAGGCGATTAATATCGACGCCAACATGGAAACCTACGCTGGGATGGACAAGCTCGACTAAGCCGAAATTAGCTCGCCATAGGTGCTGAGGAATTTGTCCGCCTCGGCGACGAAAATATCATGGTCGTCTACCGTCAGGGGCAGGCTCAAGGCCATATAGCCACGCCGGGTGATGTAGATACCGGCGGCAATCAATTCCAAGTGAAATAGATCGAGCGCCGTCAGATTGCGCTTGGCTAGATCGTGATGACTGCGAATTTCGCCGTCGATAAAATGGATGTTCATCAGCGAACCAAATCCAGTCGCCTGGAAAGGCAGACCATGTTTTTGCCCAAGTGCGTTGAGGCGCTGGCGGAAGGCTTCACCGGATTCGGTAAGCGCTGTCGCGGCCACCGGGGTATAGACCTGTTCCAGCCCCGCCGCCCCGCCGGCCAGCGTCATGACGTTGTTGTTGAACGTGCCGTTGTGGACAAAGTGTTCTTTTGCACGCGGATCGTAACGGTCCATGATAGTGGCCCGTCCGCCGAAAGCGCCGGCTGTCATGCCGCCGCCAACATATTTGCCAAGCGTCGTCATATCGGGGGTAATGCCGAGCGCGCCTTGTCGCCCATTGGGGCCGAGCCGCGATGTCATCACTTCGTCGAATATCAACAGCGCGCCGCAGCGCGTCGCCTGCTCGCGCAGCAGTGCAACGAAATCCGCATCGGCGGGGATGCAGCCGCCAGCGCCCTGAACGAGTTCCACCAAAACGGCCGACAAGTTTTCGCCATGTTCGTCGAATAGGGCGCTCGTGCCGTCAATATCGTTAAAGGGTGCAAGAACAAAATCGAACGGCACGTTGATCGGCGATCCGCCCGGTGGAAATGAAAGTGTACCGCCATGATAGGCGCCTTCGAACACCATGATTTTGCTGCGTCCGGTGACGGCATTGGCAGTGACTAGGGACATGATATTAGCTTCTGTGCCGGAATTGCAGAAGCGTACACGCTCGATCGCAGGGATACGGGCACACACCAGCTCGGCGAGGCGCGCTTCATGGCTGCTTACCGAACCGAACGTAACGCCATCTGCCAAAACCTCGCGCACTGCGGCGTGTACGACGGCATTGGTATGGCCATAAATTCCGGCGGAAAAGTCGCCAGCGTAATCGCGATAACGATGTCCGTCGAGGTCCCACATATAGGCGCCTTCGCCGCGTGCTATGGCTAGGGGGAAGGGGGCATAAAACATGCCCGTGCGGGTATTGCCGCCGGGCAGGCTTTCACAGGCGCGGGTAAATTGCGCTAGGCTTTCCGGATTGGCGGCGACATAGCGCTCCTCGGCCGCCCGGTAGGCGCCCTCCACATCGATATTGCGTCCCCGTTCCGGGGCAGATCGGCTCGCCATCGGGCTCTCCATTTTGGCTCGCATCAGGGTGTGACGATAGCCCGGACGTGCGGACTACGGCAAGCGACTGTGGTAATTCTAAGGGCGACTTACGCTAAGTCGTGAATAATGTCCGATATAGGCAAAGTAGATTTCACACTCGTTTCAGCGAGAGAGATAAATAAATGTCACGATTAGCAAATACAAAGTGAAGACAGATCGGGCGCAGGAGAATATCGATTACATTTAGGTGGTATTCGCCGAGCTTAAGAAGTCGCCGCCCGGCCTCCATCTGGAAGACGGGTTGAATTACGTCCAGATTGCCGCGCGCGACGACGAAATATAGGGCAATCCGCTGCTTTAAACGGACGCCTTCGGGGCTTTTATCACCGATATCAAAAGTGTTGCGAGGAGCTGCCGGCAGCGACTTCGGTGAGTGTTGTCGGCGCCTACAATATGTTTTCCTCGACCGGTAAAATTAGTCTGCAACAAGTGTGATCACACTATTGGCGCGACGCTGCTTTCGGGATAGGTTGCGGCGCGGAACTAGCAATCAGACAAATATCGTGGGCTGGCAGGCACTGCGTGCCGAAACCTACGGGGAAGAGGCGGGACAATGCGATTTGCGGTCGATACCGGGGGCACCTTCACGGATTTGGTGGTTGAAGACGATAGCGGCGGTGCCCGCATGTATAAATCAGAGACGACGCCATCCGATCCGGTGGCCGGAGTGCTTGATACGCTCGAACTCGCCGCTGCCGATTACGGCCTATCGCGGCCTGAACTGTTGGCCAAGGGCGACATGCTGATCCATGGCACGACCCATGCGATTAATGCCATCGTCACTGGCAACACAGCGCGCACGGCCTTTCTCACTACCCAGGGGCACCCCGATGTTCTGGTTCTGCGCGAAGGCGGGCGCATCGAGCCGTTTAATTTTACCGTGCCGTATCCGCAACCCTATGTGCCGCGCTCGCTGACCTATGAACTCCCCGAGCGAATCGTATTCGACGGCTCTGTCCGCCAGCCATTGGACGAAAAGGCGGTAATCGAGATCATCGCCAAGCTGAAAGCAGCAGATGTCGAGGCGGTGGCCGTTTGCCTGTTGTGGTCTATCGTCAATGCGGAGCACGAAATTCGCGTTGGTCATCTGCTCGACCAGCATATGCCGGGTGTGCCCTATACGCTCTCCCACGCGCTCAACCCGTCGCTACGCGAATATCGCCGGGCATCCTCGGCTGCTATCGACGCGTCGTTAAAGCCGTTGATGGGCAAATATATGGGCAGTCTGGAGTCGCGCTTGCGTGATGCGGGCTTCGATGGCCGCGTACTGGTAGTTACGACACAGGGCGGCGCCATAGACGCCGCCGACATGGCCAAATCCCCAATCCATTCAATAAATTCCGGCCCGGCCATGGCGCCACTCGCCGGGCGAAATTACGCCCAGGCGGATAGCGGTGCGGACACCGCGATAATAGCCGACACCGGTGGCACGACGTTTGATGTCAGCTTGGTGCGTGGCGGGCGGATCCCGTGGACGCGGGAAACCTGGATAGGCCAGCCTTACCGAGGCCATATGACCGGATTCCCAGCGGTAGACGTTAAAAGCATCGGCGCTGGCGGCGGCTCGATCGCCTGGGTTGATGAGGGAGGCCTCCTCCATATTGGACCGCAAAGCGCTGGCGCCGTGCCGGGGCCGGTCTGTTACGGCAAGGGTGGCGTTGAGCCGACCGTGACGGATGCCTCCGTGGTGCTCGGCTGGATCGATCCTGATTTCTTCCTCGGCGGCAATATGAGCCTTGACCGGGACGCCCCGGCTAACGCCATTCAAAGCTATGTCGGTGACAAACTCGGCTTTGACCTGCATGAAGCCGCTGCCGCTATTCTGAGTGTTGCCACCGAAAATATGGTCCACGCGATTGAAGATATTACCGTCAATCAGGGCATTGATCCGCGCGGTGCGGTGTTGATTGGCGGCGGTGGTGCGGCCGGCCTCAACGTTACCGCTATTGCCCGGCGGCTTGGCTGTGAAAGGGCTATCATTCCCGATGTTGCCGCGGCGTTAAGCGCCGCCGGAGCGTTGATGTCGGATTTGCGTGCCGAATACAGCGGTACGCTCTATACCCAGACTGCAGCGTTCGACACTGAGCGTGTGAATACGCTGCTGAACCGCCTTGAGGAGCAATGCCGCGAGTTTATTGCCGGCCCCGGCGCCGGCTCGATTGAGCAGGTCATTGAGTTCACGGCGGAGGCCCGCTATCCCAGCCAAATTTGGGAGATCGAAGTGCCGCTCCGGGGAAATCGTTTCGCTTCCGATCAGGACGTAGCTGATTTGCGCGAGGATTTTCATACCACGCACGAGAATCTCTTCGCCATCGCTGACAATAAATCAGAGGTCGAGATAGTTGGCTGGCGAGCTAGTGTGCGCTGCCGTCTCCGCGATACGGTGCAATGGGCAGTGCGCGAGGCGGCGGGCGATATTGAAGTTCCTAAAAGCCGCAAAGCCTACTTCTCCGACGTTGGATTAGTTGAATCACAGGTGCTGCGTTTTGAGGATATGGAGCGCGGCACTGAGGTCGGGGGTCCTGCCATTATTGAATCCTCGTTCACGACCGTGGTGATCGACCCCGGTGCATCCGCAGTGCGCAGTGCGTCTGGCAGCTTAATCATCAATCCAGTTACCGGGAGCTAGAAAATGGCGAACAGAGCGAAAGCAAACGGTGGCACACTCGACGGTGTGCAGCTTGCCATCCTCAACAAACGCATCCAATCAATATGCGCCAAGATGGCTAACACGCTGCTGCGCACTGGTCGCTCTGGCGTGTTGAACAGCGCGCGCGATTTTTCCTGCGTGCTGGTCACTGCGGATAACCAGCTTCTGAACGTCTCAGAAAGCCTGCCGATTCATGTGCTGCGCGGTGCCGATATGATGTGTGAGGCGATGCAGGAGTACCACCCCGTGCTCAAGCGCGGCGATGCGTTCCTGCACAACTCGCCCTATCACGGCGGCTCTCATCCCGCCGACCACACCTATCTGGTGCCGGTGGTAGATGATCACGGCATCCACAGATTCACCATGGTTGCAAAAGCGCATCAGGCCGATTGTGGAAATTCGGTCCCGACCACCTATCACGGCAGCGCACGCGATGTGTATAACGAGGGTGCACTCATTTTTCCGGCGGTGCGCATCCAGACCGATTACCAGGACAATCTCGATATTGTTCGCATGTGCGAAATGCGCATTCGCGTGCCGGAGCAATGGTGGGGAGATTATTTGGCAGCGCTTGGCGCGGCGCGCATTGGCGAGCGAGAAATGCTGTCGCTCGGGGCCGAGGTTGGCTGGGACATCCTGGATCAATTTGCCAAGCAATGGTTCGATTACTCCGAGCAGTTGATGGTCTCCTCGATCCGTCAAATGCCGGCCGGCAAGATCACCACCTACAGCCGCCACGATCCGTTCCCCGGCGCCGAAGATGGCATCGACGTCAAGGTCGAGGTTGAAATACGCCCCGACGACGCCATGATCGAAGTCGACCTCAGGGACAATCCGGATTGTTACCCATGCGGGCTCAATCTCAGTCAAGCCTGCACCGAATCCTCGGTACTACTCGGAGTATTCAACTCCATCCAAGAGGATGTGCCGACCAATGCGGGCTCGCTCCGACGGGTGAAAATGCATCTTCGCGAAAACTGCGTGGTTGGCATTCCGCGCCACCCGACAAGCTGTTCGGTGGCGACGACTAACGTGGCGGACCGGGTAGGCAATTCGGTACAGCGCGCTATTGCAGAATTGGGTGACGGCCATGGCATGGCCAGCGCGGGATCGATAATTCCGCCGAGCATCGGCGTAATTTCAGGCACTAGTGAAAAGACAGGCGGCCCCTATGTAAATCAAATATTTCTTGGATGGGGCGGCGGCGGCGCGGGCCCGCAGGTCGATGCGTGGATTACCATCGGCCACATAGGCAACGCTGGCGGCTCCTATCAGGATAGCATCGAATTGGATGAAATGCGTTTCCCGATGTATGTCGCGGGGCGGCACTTTATTACCGACAGTGGTGGTGTCGGACGCACCCGTGGCGGTGAGGCAGTCTATTGTGAATTCGGCCCGACTGAGGGCGACATGGAAATCGGCTACGTCAGCGACGGCAATGATCATGCGCCGGAAGGTACGCGGGGCGGCGGGGGAGGTGCCCGCGCCAACCAGTACCGGCGGGATCTCAATGGTGATTTGCATCAGCTCGAAGCCTGTGCCCAGGCTGTCATTCCCGAAGGTCACACGATCGTATCTTATTCGTGCGGCGGCGGAGGCTACGGGCCGCCCATTGACCGTCCGGCTGAAAAGGTCGCTCATGATGTACGCGAGAGATGGGTCTCCGTCGAAGCCGCCAAAGACATATTTGGTGTGGTTGTCAGTTCTGCAGGTGTGATCGATGAGACGGCGACGGAAGCATTACGCGTTGCGCAAAGTGCCTCATAACCTGACCAGCGCGCCGCCCCTGGATGGCGTACAATTAGCTATTCTTAATAAGCGCCTGGAAGGCGTGTGCCGCAAGATGGCCAACACATTGTTCCGCACCGGGCGCTCGGGCGTGCTCAACACCGCGCGTGATTTCTCGTGCTGTATCGTAACCGCCGACAATCAGTTGCTCGCCTCCGCCGAAAGCCTGCCAATTCACGTATTGAGTGGGCCCGATTTGATGGCGGCGGCGATGCAGGAGTTTCATCCCCTGCTCAAGCGTGGCGATGCGTTCCTGCACAATTCGCCCTATCACGGCTGCTCGCATCCAGCAGATCATACGATTCTGGTGCCAGTCATGGACGATGACGGGCGTCACCGCTTCACGATGGTCGCCAAGGCGCATCAGGCTGATTGCGGTAATTCCTTGCCGACTACCTATATGGGCGGCGCACGCGATGTATACCAGGAAGGTGCGCTGATTTTCCCAGCCGTACGGGTGCAGGAGAATTACCAGGACATCCAGGATATCGTCCGCATGTGCAGAATGCGCATCCGCGTGCCAGAGCAATGGTGGGGCGACTATCTAGCTGCGATGGGCGCTGCGCGCATCGGTGAGCGCGAATTAATGGCGTTGGGAGAAGAAGTCGGTTGGGACACGCTCGATGCCTTCACCAGTCAATGGTTGGAATATAGCGAACAGCGCATGACTGCTGTGATCTCGCGTCTGCCGGCAGGCAAGATGACGGTTTCCAGCGCTCATGATGCGTTTCCGGGGGCTGAAGAAGGAATCCAGGTCAAAGTCCAGCTCGCCATTGACCCGGTGGACGCGATTATCGAGGTCGACCTCCGAGACAATCCTGATTGTCTGCCCTGCGGTCTCAATCTAAGCGAGGCCTGCTCGCGCACATCGGCGATGGTAGGCGTCTTCAATTCCATTGATCACAGTGTGCCACCCAATGCCGGAAGTTTCCGGCGCATCCGGGTGCTGTTGCGCGAGAATTGCGTGGTCGGTATTCCGCTCCATCCGACCAGTTGTTCGGTGGCCACCACCAATGTTGCCGACCATGTGTCGAACGGCGTGCAGCGCGCCATCGCCGAGTTGTCCGAAGGCGCCGGTATGGCCGAAGTAGGTTATGCCATCCCGCCCAGCGTCGGTGTCATCTCCGGCATTAAGCCTAATTCCGACGAGCCCTTCATCAATCAGATTTTTCTCGGCTTTGGCGCCGGTGCGGCATCGCCGACGGCGGATGCCTGGGTGACGATCGGCCATGTCGGCAATGCGGGCCTTTGCTATCAGGATAGCACCGAAGTGGACGAGCAGGTATTTCCGATTTTTGTCAAGGGTAGGCATTTTGTCACCGATTCAGGCGGTGCCGGGCGCTATCGCGGCGGCGGCGGCATGCAGGTAGAATTCGGTCCGGAAGGCTGCGATCTCGAAATTGGCTATGTCAGTGACGGCACCTTTAATGCAGCAAACGGTGTGTGCGGAGGCGGCTCCGGCGGGCGGGCCAAGCAATACTTGCGGCGCGGTAACGGCGAGGGCGAAACCCTCGACCCTTGCGCTCAGGTTCCGCTCCGCGAGGGTGAAACTATCGTCTCCGTATCGTGCGGCGGCGGCGGATTCGGTTCGCCGCTTGCACGCCCGGCCGTCGATGTGGCCCACGACGCGCGCGAAAGATGGATTAGCATCGAGGCGGCGGAGCATGTTTATGGCGTCGTCCTCAGCGCCGACGGCAGTGCCGATATAACGGCCAGCGAAGCGCTACGCAATAAGATGTCCGTCGTAGTTTTCTAGCTGTCGCCGGCACGCTGCAGGGAACACGGGCGGATGGTCAAGCTCCATTCCACCATCACCTGCCCGCACCGCAGCGGTCAGACAAAGCAAGAAATGTCGATCAAGTCATGCGTCTATTTCTTCGATTGTCCGCCTTGCGGCAAGCAATTTAAACCCGTCGCTGGAGATTGCTGCGTATTTAATTCGTATGGTGACATGAAATGTTCACCAATTCAGCAGTGCGAGCGCTGTTAAGCCGCAAACGTTTCTATCATCATTTCATGGTTTGCTTTTGATTCCTCGGGTTCGAGCCACGGCATGGGGCAATAGAGGATGAGTGTCTCGAATAAGCCCTCATAGCATCCCAGTTTCTTACGCACTTCGTCCGGCGTGCCGGCGAGGACCAGGGTGTCGATCATATCATCAGTCACAAGATCTAGCATTTTTGCCACGTCGTTCTCGGCCATAGCCGCGCGTATAGCTAGTTTCTCCTTGGTGAACCCAGCTGGGTCGAGGACCTGGTCGAAATAGGGCAGGTTGGAATAGAAGGCGATCGGTGGTCGCGCCCGCCTCCGCGCGCGTTGGCGGTCCTTGTCGACCGAGCAAACCTTTAGCGAGCATAGTTCAATATCGCTTAAATGGCGGCCGGTCTTGGCTAAGCCCTTTTTGACGTTGGGATGAACGATATCCGTGAAATATTGTGGTGTGTTGAGAAGATTGGCGATCAATCCGTCGGCAATGGCGCCGCTTAGCTGCAGCATCCCGGGCTGCACGGCTGCGAGGTAAATCGGCAGGGGCGGATAGGGCGGCGCCATGATTCGGCGATAGTCGCTCACCTTGATGTATTCGCCTTCGTAATCAATCGAGTTGGTTGGGCTGGCTGTCCACATGAGCCGGATCGCTTCAACATATTCACGCATCCGCTTCGCCGGCTTGTCGACCGCCAATTGATGCCAATTCTCGTTCCACATCGGTGGTGCAGTGCCAAGCCCTAGGATGAAGCGGCCATCGGTCAGTTCCGCCATCGACATCGCGCTGATTTCCGTCATCGCCGGCGGCCGGGCATAAGTCGCAACGCCGGTGCCAAGCCTCACCCGCTTGCATGCGCTCGCCATGCCGGCAAGCGGCACGAAGGCATCCCGCCCGAGCTCAGTTGTCCATAAGCTGTCGGCGCCGGCGTCTTCAGCTTGTCGTGCGTAGCTGACCGTCTCGTCAAGGGTAAGATTATCCCCACTAAATAGGATACCCCATTTCCACTTTTGTCCCATTCTCAACTTCCTCATGGTACGGCCGTTATTGTCGTGCTTAATATCACTTTTGATAGCCCGTATCGCACATCACTTCTAGTGATGGTGTGACGACACGCACATTAGGAGCGTCATGTCACACACTTAGCCATTCTTCTCAGTATCGGAGTTAGGGCACCAAGACCATCTTGCCGAAGACGTCACGCTCGGCTGTCTTGCGCGCCGATTCTTGCACTTTACTGAACGGTATGACGGCATTGATGACAGGCTGGAGTTTACCATCCGCCACCAGTTTTAGTACGTGGGCTACTTCGCGTTTTCCTGCGAAGTGGCTGCCGTGCAGCATCATATGTTTGCGGAATAGTTCGATGATGTTGATCGGCACGGTTTCGCCGGCATGGGCGCCGCAAGTGATCAGGCGGCCGTTCTCGCAAACCGCGTCGATGCTTTGCACCAGCACGTCGCCGCCGACCGATTCAATCACCAGATCGACACCGAACCCGTCGGTCATTTTAAGCGCCTCATCACGGATGCTTTGGGTGGTGTAGTTGATCACTTCATCGGCGCCCAGTTTAGTGGCTTTCTCGAGCTTGGCATCCGATCCTGCCGTCGCGATGACGCGCGCGCCGTGCAGCTTGGCAACTTGAATGGCGGCGCTGCCAACGACGCTGCCGGCGGCGTTGATAAGCACCGTCTTATCGGCCTGCACTTGCCCCAACGTTACTGCCATATGCCAGGATGTGCCGAACCCGACGACTGAAGCCGCTGCATCTTGGTAGGAGAGCCCGTCCGGCAGCGGAATCAAGGAGGTCGCCAGACAGCGGGTATATTCGGCATGGGTGCCCCATTGGCTGACGCCGATGCGGCCATGGCAGAAATCCACGCCGTCGAGGCCACTAAGCCACATATTGCTTTGCGGGTCTCCTTGCGCAAAATCGATAGCGACGCGGTCGCCTATCTCGGCACTCAACACGCCCTCGCCGAGATCTACGACTTCCCCAACGCCCTCGACCCCCATTACGTGCGGTAGAGTAACGCCGAATCCCGAAACTCCTTCGCGCAAATCATGATCGAGGTGGTTAACGCCGCTGGCGCCGATCTTGACCAGTACTTCGCCTGGGCCGGCCGTTGGCTTCTGGACATCCTCATAGAGCAGCTTGTCGATACCACCATGTTCACGAATTACCACTGCTTTCATTTGATCTCGTTCCTAATTTTGTGGTGGCTGGTAGATTCTACCCGGCGGCTTGGGCCTGGCGCGATGTCATTTCGGCGATAGCTTCGTCGCGCGTCATTATCTCGGCGTATTTTTGTTTGAGATCGAACAGGTTGGCTTCGTGCGGCCCCAGGGCACGGTCGCCGACGCAATCGCTGATGACGATCGGCCGGAAGCCGTAGCACATGGCATCAAGCGCGCTGGCGCGCACGCAACCGCTCGTGGTGCAGCCGGTCACCAGTACCGTATCGATACGGCGCATGGTGAGGTTGGGCGCGAGATCCGTACCGAAAAAGGCCGAGGGCAAACGCTTGCGCACAATGATCTCGCCCGGATGTGGCGTCAGGCGTTCGACGATCTGGCTGCACTCAGCATTTTCTGTGAGGGTTTTCAGGGCCGGTACCTTGATCGCCATGATGTTGTCGTCGCTGCCGTCATCGGCGAAAACGACACGGGTGTGGGCAATTGTCATACCCAGATTGCGGCACGCCGCTAACAAGGGAACCGTATTGTCGCACGCCTCGGTAACATTTCCGCCGCCGAACTGATCGGGATCGTCGAAGCCGTTGACAAAATCGACGATCAACATCGCAATCTTCGCGCCCATGCCGAGTGAATTGCCGAAATTCTGGTGTTTATAAATATCTGCATCGGATGACATGGCGCCTCTCCCTGGAATTCTAATTCTTTG
Organism: uncultured Rhizobiaceae bacterium; assembly: GCA_964413115.1. Classification (GTDB taxonomy): domain Bacteria; phylum Pseudomonadota; class Alphaproteobacteria; order UBA828; family UBA828; genus PTKB01. The sequence goes on from CAYPSQ010000030.1 coordinate 14,220, forward strand.
GTACCAGCGGGTTGCCGCCGCTGGCGTATACGAACACCTGTTTGAACTTACCGTTGTCGAGGCGGAAAACGTTGCAATTGCTCATACTGGTTTCGTCGCCGCTGAGGTCCGTCCGGCGCACATTGAATTGGGTTGAGATACGTTGCGCTTCAACATCGACGGTATGCTCAAAATCACCGTGCCAAATATTTTGGAAGCCGGCGGTGACGGTTTCATAGAATTTTTTAATACCGGAATCCCGACCCGTATAGGAGGTGAACGAAGACTGCACGGTGAACACGGCGTCTCCTGCGAAACAGTCGAGGACGACGCTCAGGTTTTTATGGTCGACATTGCTGAAATAGCTGTGTTCAACCATATTGATTATCTGCTCTCTGGTTAGGGCCACCATAGGTTCGCTTTTCTCGCTCTCGTGGGAATTGGCGGGGCATCGTAACCCGTGTGTTGGCCAGTTCCAACCTGTTGCGTCCAAGAACGGGGCGTCCGACCGAAAAATTTGGAGAATTGCGGTAGTGGGATTCGGAATAGGCCAGGCGGTACAACGCAAAGAGGACGTTCGCTTTCTCACTGGGGCGGGAAAATTTCAAGACGAGATAAACCTGCCCGGCCAAGTCCATGCCGTTATTCTGCGGTCGCCTCATGCCCACGCCGATATCGCCGCCGTTGACATCGATGACGCCCGGTCCGCACCTGGCGTGCTTGCCGTCTTGACCAGCACCGATGTGCGCGCCGACGAACTCGGTACGCTTCCGTCGATGAAGGACCCGCGCGTTAAGATGACCCGGCGCGATGGTGCGCCCGGCTATTACCCACCGCAACCCCTTCTAGCCGATGGCCGCGTGCGTCACGTCGGCGAAGCAGTAGCAATGGTAGTGGCGGAAACAGCGGTGCAGGCGCTGGATGCGGTGGAGCGCATCGCTGTTGATTATGTGGCGCTGCCGGCGATCGTAGATACCGCCGAGGCAGCCAATACTGGCGCGTTGCAACTCTGGCCGGAAGCTCCCGGCAACGTCTGTTTCGATTGGATCGTCGGCGACAAGACGGCGGTCGATGTGGCTTTTGCCAAGGCCGAGCATGTGACCGAGATTGAACTTCGCAATAATCGGGTAACCGCGGCGCCGATCGAAACGCGCGGCGCGCTCGGAGAATTCGATATTGCAAGTGGTCGTTACACGCTCCAAACCAATTGTCACAATCACTTTGCCGTACGCGCTATGACCGCTGAATGTCTCGGCGTGGAGCCCACTGACATTCGTGTGATCGCGCGCGATATTGGTGGCGGCTTCGGCATGAAATATTTTATCTATCCCGAGCATCCCTTGGTGCTGTGGGCAGCTCGCCGGTTGGCCCGTCCGGTCAAATGGATGAGCGGACGTAATGAAGCTTTTCTCAGTGATACGCAAGGCCGCGACCATGTGACCAAGGCGGCAATAGCACTTGATGCCGAAGCGCATTTTCTTGGGCTCAAAGTTGAGACGGTGGCCAATCTCGGCGCCTATGTATCGCATCTCGGGCCACTCAGCCCGTCACTCCTATATACCGAGATGCTGGGTGGCGCCTATGCCACGCCAGCGATTTATGCAGAGGTCAAGGGCGTCTTTAGCAACACCATTTTCACTGACGCCTATCGCGGTGCCGGCCGGCCTGAAGCGACCTATGTGGTTGAACGATTAGCCGATGAATCAGCGCGGCATCTGGGCCTTGCGCCGGATGAAATTCGCCGCCGCAATTTCGTCACGCCTGAACAGATGCCTTATCGTGTTCCGCTCGGGTTGGTCTATGATTCGGGTGACTTTCCAAGCAATTTGGAAGCTTGCCAGGAGCTTATCAATTGGCCCGGCTTTCCCGAGCGCCGCGGCGCCTCTGAACGTGGTGGGCGCTTGCGGGGTATCGGCATCTCGAGCTTCGTCGAAAAGACCGGTACCTTTCCCGAAGAAATCGCCGATATCCGTTTTCAACAGGGTGGTGATGTCACGGTCCATATAGGCACCATGGCCTCTGGCCAAGGCCACGAGACTGCGTTCGCTCAGCTATTAGAGGATCAACTCGGCGTTTCGTTCGAACGTATCCGCGTGGTTGAAGGCGATAGCGATGACCTACCGCGCGGTTACGGCAGCGGTGGTTCGCGTTCGGCCAGTGTCGGTGGCACGGCTATCTATCAAGCTTGTCTTGAAGTCGAAGAAAAGGCACGCGCCCTCGCCGCCCATTTGCTCGAAGTTGCGCCTGAGGATATTGCCGTTGGCGGCGGGTACTACACGGTGCGTGGCACCGACCGGCTGATGACGCTGACCGAAATCTCCGAAGCGGCGCGGGATACCACCAATTTGCCCAACGGCATGGAAGCCGGGCTCGATACTCGTGCCGTGGGCAAGGTGACGGACCCGACATTTCCCAATGGCTGTCAGATATGCGAGCTTGAAGTGGATCCGGAGACTGGAGCAGTGGAGATAATGCGCTACTGTGATGTCGGCGAATTCGGCCGTGTGCTCAATCCGATGATCGTAGAGGGGCAAATACATGGTGGTATTGCGCAAGGTCTGGGCCAGGCACTGATGGAGGATTGCCGCTACGATCCGGATTCCGGCCAGCTTCTCAGCGCCTCTTTTATGGACTATACGGTGCCGCGTGCCGATGACCTTCCCAATTTCGATACGGCGACGAAAGAAATTCTGTGCACTACCAATCCGCTCGGCATAAAGGGCGCGGGCGAAGCGGGCACCATCGGCGCGTTGGCTGCGGTCATGAATGCCTTGATGGATGCGCTCGCTCCGCTTGGCGTACGCCATATCGACATGCCGGCGACGCCGGAAACCGTGTGGCGCGCCATTCGTGATACGCGGCAGATTTGATGAATAGCGTCGCCCTGCGACCGCGCATCGGCGTGCCGCTCGCCTTGCTGTTGGCCACCGGTGTGACCTATGGCCTGACCTATGCCCTGGCTGGGGTTGCGGTGCGGGGCGGCATTCCGTTCCTCGCCTATGTGTTCTGGCTCGGCGTTGGCGCCGGCGTGACCATGTTTGTCCTCTCGCTGTTGTTCCGCAGGCCGCCGCGCGTCACGCTTGCGCATCTCAAATGCTATGCGGTGACCGGCACCTCCGGTTTCGCGATTCCCTATACCATCGTCGCTGTGGTGGTGGGCCATGGTGTGCCGTCCGGCATCATGAGCATGGTTATCGCGTTGGCGCCGATGATGACCTATCTGGGTGCCGTTGTTTTTCGCCTGGAGCGTGCCTGGTGGCTCAGATTCCTCGGCCTTGTCATCGGCATCGCCGGCATCGTACTCATCGTCGCCCCCGAATCCAGCCTGCCGTCGCGCGATCTGGTGCCGTGGATTCTGCTCGCTCTAATCGTACCGTTTGGCTATGCCACGACCACTATCGCGGCAATCATCATGCGACCCCCAGCGATGGATTCACTGTCCTTCGGCGCGGGCTTTTTTCTGGCACCACTGCCGATTTTATTTGTTGCCATGTTACTGGCCGACGAATTCTGGGTCTTCGGCGGCAGTTTCGGAGGGGCCGAATGGGCGCTTGTGCTTTCAGGCTTTGTTCAAGCACTGGGAATCTACCTCTTTCTCGAACTCGTGATGCTCATGGGGCCGGTGTTCTTCACCACCGTCAATTTTATCACGCCATTGACCGGCATCCTGTTTGGCATGGCCTTTTTCGGCGAAAGGCGCAGTTTCTGGGTGCTAATTGCCTTAGTACCGCTGTTTCTGGGGTTATTCTTCGTCATCCTGCCGAGAGGGGAACCGAAGCAGCAATAATCTTTACGGACCAATCGGTCCAGATTGACTAATATGACCCCCATAGACCTTTTTATGTGATAAACGAGCATGGCACGCCTAAGTGAATTCGCTGAAAGCGAAGCCCCTGGCAACGCCATGAATTTGTCGGCGGTGGCGCGTTTACCGCGCTCGCTGGCGCGCACTAACCTGCCTACAGCTCTGTTTGCCAGGTAGCTCAATGCCCGCTTCCCACATTGCACTCGCGGTGGCTGTAACCGTACTCTGGGGCTTCACCTTTGTGGTGATGCGCGATTTACTGGATACGTTGCCGCCCTTCCTCATGGCCACGCTCCGCGTGGTCGCGGCCGGCGCGCCGATCCTGGTGCTGATGCGTCTGCCGCGCATCCCGTTTTATTGGCTGCTGCTATTGGGTTTGTCCCAGGGCGCGGTTCAGATGGCGCTGCTACTTTTCGGTATGGAGTTCGGCATGCCGGCAGGTTTGGCGGCGTTGGTACTGCAAATCCAGGTCTTATTCACGACAATGCTCGCCTTTCTGCTGCTCGGCGAGAAGCCCAGATTGATGCAGTATGTCGGCATCGTCATATCGCTCACCGGGATGGTGGTTATCGCATCGACCATGCCCGGCGACGCTACCATGATTGGCTTCTTCTTTGTAATCGCTGCCGCATTTACCTGGGCTGGGTCGAATATCATCGTCAAGCTGGCTGGTACCGACGAAGTCATGCGTCTCGTCGCTTGGGCGCATGTACTTGGTATCCTTCCTTTACTGGTGCTTTCTTATACGTTTGAGGGCCAGCATGAGATCTTCGATATTCTCGCGCAGCTGAGTTGGCGGAGTATCGGTGAGATCGTCTTTCTCGGCCTGATCTCGACCTTCGGCGGTTTTGGCTTGTGGAGCTACCTGATGCGCAAAAACTCAGCCAGTGCGGTGGCGCCGTTTTCGCTGATCATCCCGATCTCCGGTATGATTTCGACGGCTCTCCTGCTCGGCGAAGAATTTGGCGAAATACGCATGGTCGGGGCGGGGTTGGTACTGGTTGGTCTCGCCTTCGGCACCATAAAAATAGCCGCCTTTAAATGGCGCCCGGCGCGTTGACCGCTGTGCTGCTAATTTCTAATCTCTCGCTGCAGCAAAACAGGAAAAGTTAATGCTTAGCGAAGACGCAGCTGCGGCAGCGCGCCGCGCCGCCGAACCCAAATTTCTAGCTAGCGATTCTGATACCAGACAAGACTGGACGGCCTTGGCGGCGCATCTCGATGAGCACGGATTTCATTTCAATCCGAAGATCAATGCGCCGCGCCAATTTTCTGGTGGCTTCGGCAATCTCAATTATCTCGTCCGAGTAGACGGAGCGCCGATGGTGCTGCGCCGCCCGCCGATGGGCGATATCCCGCCGGGCGCGAATGATATGAAACGCGAGCACCGTATTCTGAGCCGTCTTGGGCGTGCTTTTTCCTTGGCGCCAAAGAGCGTCCATTATTCACCCAATAAGGAAATTCTCGGTAATCATTTCTTGATCATGGAATATCGTGCCGGCCTGTGCATCGGCGGAGCCTGGCCGGCATTTCTCGCTGGGCGCGACGATATCGGGGCCGCGCTAGGTGATATGCTGGTGGATACGCTGGTCGCGTTTCATGCGGTTAAGCCGGAAGATGTTGGTCTCGATGATTTTGGCCGGCCCAACGGTTTCCTGCAGCGTGCTGTGGCCGGCTGGCGTCAACGCATGGAAATGTCCTGCGATGATGCACCGCCCGTGGCCGGAGTGGCGGTCGCTGATTGGTTGGCAGCCAATCAAGTCCCGGATGGGCCGCCCACCTTGCTACATAACGATTTTAAACTCGATAATGTGCTGCTCAACCCCAAGACGCTGGCACCGGTGGCAGTTCTGGACTGGGACCAGGGCACGCGTGGCGATCCGCTGTTTGATCTCGCAACTTTACTGAGCTATTGGACGGAAGCCGACGATCCACCGGCGATGCACGGCCTGGCCCAGATGCCAAGCGCTGGCAACGGCTTTCCAATGCGAAACGAGATCGTGAAGCGTTATGCCGAGCGCTCTGGCCGCGACGTCTCCAATTTTCTATTTCATCGAGTCCTGGCGATGTTCAAGCTCGGCGTCATCTTTATGCAAATTTACGCCCAGTATCGTCGCGGCACGTCGCGTGACGAACGCTTCAAGCGCTTCGGCGATCTTACCAACGGCCTGATGGCCTTTGCCCATGAGGTTAGCCAAGGCCGCGCCACCTGAATATGGCGCGGCAGGTTTACCGTATTCTTCGCGGGTGATACGGTTCGGCAAATTTATAAGGAAATCCGTCCTCATGGCCCATGCCAAAAATGTCATCTCCGCGCCCGAATTCATTCACCAGACGCCGATTTCTGATAGCCTCGCGGCGTTTACCAGTTCTCTGTCGTGGCAGGATATCCCGGTACAGGTGGTCGAGCGTGCCAAGTTGCATATCCTGGATGCGCTCGGTATTGCGCTAGCCGCGAGCCGCTACGATTACAGCCACAAGACGCTGACCGCCATGCACGGCTTGGCGGGAGAGGGGCCTTATCCGGTGATCGGTATGCCGGCACGCTTGCCGCTGCGCGACGCGGCGCAGATGAACGGTTTTCTAATCCATGCCCTCGATTTTGACGATACCCATGTCGCTGGCGTGATCCACGCCACCTGCACCGCCGTTCCAACGCTGCTTGGCATGGGCCAGAAATATGACATTTCTGGACGTGAGATGCTGATCGCCTATCTTGCGGCGGTTGAATCGGATGCCCGTATCGGCATGGGGGCGAAAGGTGGTTTTCACCGCAAGGGATTTCATCCCACCGGCATCGTTGGCGCCTATGGCGCGGCTATAGCGGCGGGCCGGGTAGCCGGTCTGACGCGGGCGCAATTAAGCGACGCTCAGGGCATCGTCTTGGGGATGGCCTCCGGCACTCTCGGTTTTCTCGATGAGGGTGCCTGGAACAAGCGTCTGCATGGGGGCTGGGCCAGTGTTGCCGGCATTACGGCCGCGGCCCTGGCGCGCCAGGGCTTTAAAGGACCGAGCAAGCCTTACGAAGGCAAATACGGTCTTTATGATTGCTTTACCGAAGCCGGTGAAACAATCGATTGGGCGGCTTGCACGCACGATCTTGGCAGCGATTGGGAAATGCTGCGCGTTGGCATCAAACCTTATCCCGCCTGTCATCTCGTCCATTCCTCAGCTGATTCGATGGCCGCGTTAGTTCAGGAGCACGGTCTGAAGGCCGACGATGTGGTGGGCATCAGAGCTCGACTTTCGGCTGACTGCATGGCCTTAGTTTGCGAGCCGATCGATAAAAAGCGCCGCCCCGGGAGCGGTTACGACGCCCAGTTCAGCGTACCTTATGCAATCGCTAGTATTCTCGTGCGCGGGCAATTGACCCTAGCCGAGCTTGAGCCGGAGGTTTTCACCAATCCTGAAATCTTGGCGCAGTGCGATAAGGTTACCTGTGAACCTGATCCGGGTTCCGCATATCCCAAATATTTTTCGGGCGAGGTGATCGTCACCACGCGCGACGGGCGTGAACTCGTCCACCGCGAACAGATTAACCGCGGCGCCGATGAGCGTCCGCTCAGCGCAGAAGAGATTGCCGCCAAGTTCCGTTCGAATGCCGAGCGGACATTCGCCCCGGATCAGGTGGAGCGGGTATTGGACGCCATTATGGATTTGGACGGCAAAAGCACACCGACAGAAGTGGCGGCTTTGCTTAGTCCGACCTAGTCCGCTGTTTCGACTTCGTTTTTGCCGCCAATAGCAATCACGCCCTCAGCTTCGAGCGCCGCAATTTCCGCTCTTGAATAGCCGGCGTCGACAAGAATTTGGAGGGTGTCGGCGCCGAGCGTCCGGGCGGAGCGGCGCGGTGCTACTTCGCCATCGATAAGAATTGGCTGGCGTACCATGTGAACTTCGCCGCGCACCGGATGTGGTACGGTTTGGACACTCTGCGATGCAGCAGCAAATTCACTGGCTAAAGCCGCTTTTACATCGTTCACCGGAGCACACGGCAATTGGCCATGCAGACGTTCCAACCATTCGTCCGTGCTGCGGGTCAGGAATACTGACTCCAGGCATTGCACGACTTTTTCCCGATTGTCCGAACGCGCCTGGAAACTTTCCATGTAGGGGTCATAGATCCATTGCGGTTTTTCTAAGGCGTGACAAAGGCGCGGCCAAAAATTAGCCTTGTTGGTCATAATGAATATCCAGCCATCGGATGTCTGATACATCTCGCTCGGCACTAGAGAGGGATGACCTGAGCGAGGCACCCGGCGAGGCTCGTACCCTTCGTTTAAATGCCAGGTTGCAGGATAACTTAAATTGGCCATGGCCACATCGAATAGCGAGGCATCGTAATCCTGGCCTATGCCACTTTGGCGAGCCCCCATGACGCCGGCAACAAGCGCAAGAGCGGCGGTGAGCCCAGCCATGAAATCGACGATCGATAGTCCCATCCGCGTCGGTGGACCGTCAGGCTCGCCGGTCATGGAGAGATAGCCGGCCTCGGCCTGCATGACATAGTCGAGCCCCGGCCAGGCGGCGCGTTTGTTGTTTCGCCCATAGGCGGAAAGATGCACGCAGACGATCTGCGGTTTGAGCATGCCGAGCGCCGCGTAATCGAGGCCGAGCTTTGCCGGCAAATCACCACGCAGATTGTTGATCAATGCATCTGCGCCAGTGACGATGCGGCTGAGGATTTCCTGTCCGGCCGGCGTTTTGAGGTCGAGCGCGAGACATTTTTTATTGCAGCTAAAAGTTTGAAAAAACAGGCTATCGCCATCCTCTGAATAGGGTACCACATGGCGCCCCATTTCGCCGCCGCTATGATGATTCTCGATCTTGATAACTTCGGCGCCAAGATCGGCCAGATACATGGTGCCGAATGGTGCTGCACCATACTGTTCGATAGTGATCAGCTTCAGACCAGTGAGGGGAAGAGATAATGTAGTCATATCAAAGCTCAGACCGGGTTGCGTTCGATGAGTTGGCGGGCAATCACGACGCGTTGAATTTCGTTCGTTCCTTCGCCAATCAGGAGAAGCGGCGCGTCTCGGAACATGCGCTCGATAGGAAATTCCTTCGAATAGCCGTAGCCGCCGTGAATGCGCATCGCGTCCAGTGCATTTTCCATCGCCGATTCAGTGGCAAACAGTTTGGCCATGCCGGCCTCCATGTCAGCGCGCTCGCCTCGCTGATAGGCTTCCGCCGCGCGTTCAGTGAGAAGACGCGACGCCTGTACCCGCGTCGCCATGTCGGCAAGTCTGAGTTGAATTGCCTGATGCTGGCAGATCGGTTTACCGAAGGTCTTGCGCATCTGGCTATACTTGACCGATTCGTCGAGCGTTGCTTGGGCAATGCCGACCCCGCGCGCCGCTACGTTGATGCGGCCAAGCTCAAGCCCACTTAATACCTGTTTTAGGCCGAACCCTTCTTTGCCGCCGATTAGCCGGTCTGCGGCGACGAAATAATCTTCGAATACCAACTCAGCAGTATCGATCCCCTTGTAGCCAAGCTTTTCCAACTTACGGCTCACATTAAAGCCGCTCCCCTTCTCTGCGATAAAGAGGCTCATTCCTGTGTGGCGAGGCTTGGCATCCGGGTCGGTCTTGGCGAGGAGCGCTACGCAATTCCCATGGATTGAATTGGTTATCCACATTTTGTTGCCGTTCACACGGTAGCCTTCGTTGCCCTCTCGCTTGGCGACGGTGCGGATTGCCTGTAAATCGGTGCCGGCGTCTGGCTCTGTGAGAGCGACACCGCCGCGTAACTCGCCGGTTGCAAAGCGGGGCAAGTAGCTTTCTTTTTGCGCGTCCGTGCCATGCCGTTCGACAGCAGCGGCCATAATGAGATGCGAGTTGAAAATGCCGCTCACCGACATCCATGCACCAGAGATTTTTTCGACGATCTTGGCGTAGGTCGTGGCCGGCAGGCCAAGTCCGCCATATTCAGTTGAAATTGTCGCGCCGAACAGACCCAACTCTTTCATTTTTGTAACAATTTCTTCAGGGTAGATATCCCCTGCCTCGAGTTCTGACACGTATGGCCTGACATCGCGTTCGAGAAAACGTTCGATCCCATCCAAGATCAATTCTTCTTGTTCCTGGTCGAGGGCTGGAAATGGCTCGCGCTGCATTGGTTTATGCTCCTTTTGCTTCGCCCGGTTAGAAAGGCTAAAATATAATTTGTCCGGACAACGTAAAATATGCTTGTGGCGAGGGCTTTGGGAAGGTATTTCCATCTCACGTAAAATTTGATGTGATGTTCACGGCTAGGGGCCAACATTGCTCGCAAGACGGTCTGAGAGACGGTAGGACGAAAAAATCAAAAGGTTTTTGACATTATTTGCTAGTTCGGCCGGCCGATATTGGGAGCAACAAGCAAAAAATTGACTTGCCTCCCGGGCTTTAATCTAGAACCCTGTGAGCCCTTAATCGGAAAGTTAAAATTTTCCGGTGACAATAGACATTTTGATCGTTCGATTCTTGAGTGTGGTTTAGAGAATATGCTGGAAAGGGCGATTTGTTGCCATGGCTGGTGATGGCGAAATTGTAATTAAGGGTATCAAAAAGGTTTTCGGCCCAACGGTGGCGGTCGAGGACATTAATTTGACTATACCCGACGGCTGCTACTGTTGTTTGCTTGGCCCCAGCGGCTGCGGCAAGACGACCCTGTTGCGCATGATCGCAGGCCATGAAACGCCGAGCGAAGGGGACATCCTGATCGGCGGATCGTCGGTGATTGATTTGCCAACTGGCTCGCGCGGCACTTCCATGATGTTTCAGAGTTACGCCTTGTTTCCCCATCTGACGGTGCTGGACAATGTGGCGTTTAGCTTGAAGATGAAACGCGTCGGCAAGTCGGAGCGACGCGAGCAGGCTTATGAAGTATTAAAGCGCGTGCAGCTTGAGCCAATGGCTGATCGTATGCCCGAGCAATTGTCGGGCGGACAGCAACAGCGAGTTGCTCTGGCTCGCTCGCTGATCACCAATCCTAAAGTACTGTTGCTCGATGAGCCGCTCTCGGCGCTTGACGAGTATCTTCGCATCCACATGCGGGCAGAATTGAAGGCCATTCAGCAGGACCTCGGAATTTCCTTCATCCACGTCACGCACACCCAGCCCGAGGCGCTCGCCATGGGCGACATGGTTGTGGTGATGGATACCGGACATATCGAACAGGCCGGTACCGCGGTTGAAATTTACGGCCAGCCTAAAACTACATATGTGGCGGAATTCATGGGCGGCTGGAACGTCGTCAGCGGGACCGTTGCGGAAGTGAACAATGGCGAGGCGACGATCAAGGGCGGTGATGGCCTGCTTTACGGCGCGAAAGCAAGCGGCGAGGCAGTTGGCGCTGATATGAATATCGGCATCCGCCGCGATAAAGTTCACCTTAGGCGTGATGCGGCCGGCGATAACAATTCGGTGGCGGGCGTCGTGCATGCTATCGAATATCAAGGCAACTGGGTCAAAGTGACGATCGTCAAACCCAATGACGAGCGCCTAGTCGCCGTAATCGAGGATCACGAATTTTTTCAAGAACCAGCAACCGTCGGCGACAATGTACATGCGACTTGGTCCATCGTTGACGGTCGGGTGCTGGAAAAAGCATTGGGCAGCCAGAACCTAATCGGGGAGACCTTCGACTAGGACTTCCCCGGCGGCTGGAGTGCCGTGACTTGGCTGGCCAAGAAGTGGGGGAGCGATATCAAGACATTGCAAAATTAGGCAAATGACAGGCGAGGAGTTTGAATATGAGCAAGAAAACAGACGCAAAAAGCGGTTTGAGCCGCCGTGCAGTGCTTAAAGGCACGGCCGCGGTAGCAGGCTTGGTGGCGGGATCGTCGATCGGCGGTTTCCCGACCATATGGGCGCAGGATGACATCACTGTGCGCACGGTGGGGATGTCGGTTTCCAATATGCCGCAGCTGGAGGACATGGCCAACGAAGCCTTGCCTTTCAAGGTACAGCAGACGGCCGCAGCGATTCCAGATATCATCGGTCGTGG
>CAYPSQ010000031.1:0-25943 GCA_964413115.1 uncultured Rhizobiaceae bacterium
GATAATATAGGTGTTACCAACAGCAGAAACCACCACAAGGTCTTCAAAGTAAGAGTCTCTGAGACGAAGCAGCTTTCCAGTCGGACATGACCGATGAATAAGTGGCTTAGGGATCGGTGCCCTTGGCAAAGCCCGGCAGCGTGCCGCAGGTCTATCTCGGGTGTTGGACAGCGAGATGGTGGTGGAGTTACTGGCCGCCGGCGCATCTGCCGGCCATCGACGCGGCCGATGATAATGAAGGTCCGCTTGCTCTTGCCGGTCCTCACACCACGGCCGACTAGGCACCCATACCAATTTTTCGGGCGTCTTCCGTGCGAGCATTCAATCGGCTATCTTCTGAACCATGAACTGCTCATGTGAAACTTATCTATATGTCAGGAACTGGCCTGACCCAATTTGTTCTTAAAAGACATGAGGTAAAAGGGATTTACGGTGGATAAGCGATTTCACTATCCCAGGGAAAACCGTACTCGATTTGTCTGGGAGGCAAAGGGTCGTGGGTTCGATGCCCGCCGCTCTGACCATTCCTCTCAAATGATCGACCGCGCGATTGCAATGCTCGCCGTTGTTGGCGAGACCCGATGAAATGTGCGGGCGTTTTTCTCAATTCCATAGTTGGCGGGAAGTTCACACCTACTTGAATGTTTGTGGTCCTGCGCGCAATTTACCTGCGCGCTACAACGTCGCACCGACCCAGGAGGCCGCCGTGGTTCGACAAGGGACAAAAGGCCGTGCCCTGGATTTTCTGCGCTGGGGTCTAGTGCCGTCATGGGCCAAAGATAGTTCTATGGCGGCGCGGATGATCAACGCACGAGCCGAAACCGTGGCGCATAAACCCTCCTTTCGCAGTGCGTTCCACAAGCGCCGCTGCTTGGTGCCGGCCGATGGGTTCTATGAATGGCGCGGGACAAAGGGTGCGAAGAAAGCCTATCGCATCTTTAGCCCGGATCGTGGTGTGCTCGCTTTTGCCGGTCTTTGGGAGCGTTGGGAAAAGGGTTACGGTGAACCATTCGAGAGCTTTACCATCATTACCACGGAAGCCAACAGCAAACTGGCACCGTTGCATGCCCGCATGCCGGTCATTCTCGACCCGGTAGATTTCGAATACTGGCTATCGCCCGATCTCGTGGCCAACGACGCGCAGGCCCTATTGCGCCCGGCGCCCAATGACGACGTTGAATTCCATGCGGTCAGCAAGCATGTCAACAACGTCCGCAATGATGATCCTGGCTGTATTGAGCCGCTTTCAGAAGATCAAGACAGCGATGTTTAATCGCCCGCACGCAGCTTGCATGCGGGCGCAAACGTGGGATAGATAGGATATGGATGATTCGAAAACTCAAGAAGCTGCCCGTCTGCTCCACGCAGCATGGCGTGATCAACAGCCAATTCCCGGATTGCCTCATGGCTGCCGACCGCAGAATCTGGATGAAGGCTACCGTATTCAGGCGGCGCTTGCTGCTGTGCATGACGTTCCGGTAGCCGGCTACAAGATAGGCGCAACCAATGAAGTGGCGCAGCGTATCTTTGATGTCGACGCACCATTTTTTGGGCGGGTATTTGCGCCCTCCGTTCTGGAAAGTCCGGCCGAAATCGCGGCGGGTACGGTTCGCCTTCATATCATTGAGGCGGAATTCGATTTTACCTTGAAGAAGGATTTGCCGGCGCGAGACGGCACTTATTCACGGGATGAGGTGATGGCTGCGGTCGACAATTTGCACCCCGCCATCGAGATTCCGGATTCAAGATACAAAAATTGGCGTGAAGCCGGAATGCCGCAACTGGCCGCCGACAATGCGATCGCCGCACTTCTGGTGCTTGGCCCGCCCGCCGCCGATTGGCGTGAGCTGGACCTATCGCGCCACACCGTTACGGTAAAGGTAAATGGCGAAGCGGTTGACGAAGGATCAGGCGCCAATGTTCTCGGCGACCCGCGCAATGTGTTGGTCTGGCTGGCCAACGAACTATCTGGTCGCGGCTTAGGGCTGGAGGCGGGGCAAATCGTTACCACGGGCAGTGCAGCGGATGTCATTACTGTTAAGCCTGGCGATACTGTGGTAGCAGATTTCGGCGATCTGGGCGTTGCTCAGGCGAGCTTCTGCTGACCCGGGTCATGCGCGCCGGAAGTGCCACGATGTCGACGGCCTTATTCGAAATAGGGCAAATCGTGCATCACCGGTTGTTCGGTTATCGTGGCGTCGTCCTGGACGTCGATGCCGATTTTCAAGGCGGCGACGAGTGGTACGAGCACATGGCCCGCTCACGACCGCCCAAAGACCAGCCGTGGTATCATGTGCTAGTGGATGACTCTGAGAACAATACCTATGTGGCCGAGCGAAATCTGGAGCCGGCGAAGGATCTCGGGCCGGTGCGGCATCACCTGCTTGAGGAGGGCTTGATGCGCTACGAAAATGGCCGTTATCTGCCGGAACGCAATCTGGTATGAATTCGCGCCCGCGATAATTTTATGTTGCGCCGCAATATTTAAGTGGACATACGGCTGAATTTCGCCAAAAATGTTCACCGCAATTGATTTTGCGTTGCAATATTGCGGACCGTTCCAAGAGGAGAGGATTCCGATGTCAGCACAATCCCAAAAGCGCCGATTGAACGTACGTGATCTCGCCGCCATGAAGGGCGACCGCCCAATAGTCAGCTTGACCGCCTATAGCGCGCCGATGGCGCGAACACTGGATGCAGACGTCGACATGATTTTGGTCGGCGATTCACTCGGCATGGTGCTCTACGGCATGGATACCACAGTTGGGGTTACCCTCGATATGATGGTAGCGCATGGCGCTGCCGTGGTGCGTTCCACCGAGCATGCTTGTGTGATCGTCGATCTGCCGTTCGGTTCCTATCAAGAATCTCCAGAATTGGCGTTCCGCGGGGCAGCCCGGGTGATGGCCGAGACCGGCTGTAGCGGGGTCAAGCTCGAAGGTGGTGTGGAGATGGCCGAAACCGTGCGTTTTCTCACTGAGCGCGGTGTACCCGTTCTGGGCCATATCGGTTTGATGCCACAATCGGTTAATGCCGCTGGCGGTTTTCGCGTCCAGGGCAAAACCGACGATGGCGCCCGGCGCATTCGTGCCGACGCCAGCGCGATCGCCGATTCTGGCGCGTTCGCTATCGTCATCGAAAATACGGTAGAGGGGCTGGCGCGCTCTTTGACGGAAGAGCTAAAAGTGCCCACGATCGGAATTGGTGCTTCGCCGGCGTGCGACGGGCAAATTCTGGTGACTGAGGACATCGTGGGTCTCGGCGGTGACTTCACGCCACGCTTTGCCAAGCGTTATGCGGAACTTGGTGAGGAACTGCGCAAGGCGGTCGGACAATATGCCGAGGACGTACGTGCCCGGCGCTTCCCGGCAGCTGAGCATTGCTTCAGCCCGCCAACCAAGAGGAGCATTTCTAAGCCACGGCTGGCAGCGGTGTCATCCAAAGCGAGTGTCACACCCGATGCCAAGGAGCGGCGCGGCGCCTGACGCCGCGCCCGACGTTTATGCCAGGCGCCAAATCAAGAGCCGCCTCAGGAGCACGCGACAAGACCTCTCCAGCCATTGTGCGTAGCGTCGACAATTTGCGCGCGGCGGTCGCCGGATTTCACCAAGACGGACATCGCGTTGCCCTCGTGCCGACCATGGGCGCACTTCATAGTGGGCATATGGCGCTGGTCGCAGCCGCTGGTGAGGCGGCGGCGCGCACTGTCGTCAGCATCTTTATCAACCCAATACAATTCGCGCCAACGGAAGATCTAGCCGCATATCCACGCAACGACGAGGAAGACTTGCGCAAATTGTCAGATGCCGGCGTCGATCTAGTGTTTATGCCGACGGCCGGTGAAATGTATACTGCGGGCTTCGGTACTACCGTCAATGTGGCCGGCCCCGGTGTGGGGTTGGAGAGCGCGGCGCGGCCCCAGTTTTTTACTGGCGTCGCTACTGTTGTCTGCAAGCTGCTGCTGCAATGTTTGCCCGACATCGCCGTTTTCGGTGAGAAGGATTACCAACAGCTCCAAGTGGTGCGCCGTATGGTGCGCGACCTCGATATCCCGAGCGACATTCTTACGATTCCAACGGTACGCGAGGCGGACGGCTTGGCCTGTTCATCGCGCAACGATTATCTCTCACCCAAGGAGCGACCAACTGCTGCGCGCCTCTATGAAACTCTGCAAAACATGGCCGAAAGGCTGAGGGCCAGCGGTGACGTCATCGCTGAGATTGAACGCGGTATGATCGCCTTGCGTGAAGCCGGCTTCGATGGCATCGATTATCTTGCGCTGTGTGACGGCGAGAGCCTTGCTCCGTTATTGGAGGCCAAAACGGGCGGACGCTTGCTGGCTGCGGTGCAGCTCGGTCGGACCCGCTTAATCGACAATCTGGCGCTTTAACGCGCCGTCACATCACCGTGAATAGCATCCACAAATAGTTGAGTCAGGTCTTGCTTGCTGAGATCGCGCGGATTCCCGGCGCGCGCCTGGTCAATCTCGGCCAATGCCACCAAGTCCGCCACACCGTTCTCCACGACCCCGAGATCGGCGAGGCTGTGCGGTATGCCGATCTCGCTGCGCAGCGCTAAAACCCATTCTATCACGCCGTCTACGCCTTCCCCGGGCAAGGCCAGATAGCGCGCGAGGCGCACCATCCGCTCGTCGATCACTTCGCGGTTAAATGCCAGCACATAGGGCATGAATACAGCATTGGTGAGGCCGTGATGGGCATTATGAAGCGCACCTACGGGATGGCTCAGTGCGTGAATCGCGCCGAGACCCTTTTGAAAAGCGGTCGCCCCCATGGTGGAAGCGACAAGCATATGGGCGCGGGCGCAGAGGTCCGACCCATCGCTTACCGCGGCGGGCAACCAGTCGCGGATTAGCCGCATACCCTCGAGCGCAATACCATCCGCCAGCGGGTGAAAGCCACGTGCACAATAGGCTTCGAGATTATGTGCTAGCGCGTCCATTCCGGTCGCCGCGGTTAGATTTGCAGGCAAGCTAAGGGTTAAGGCCGGGTCGAGGATCACGGCCCCGGGCATTAGCTTGGGATGGAAGATCAGTTTCTTGCAGCGCGCGCTCTCGTCGGTGATGACAGCCACCCGCCCTACTTCTGAACCCGTGCCAGCTGTCGTTGGCACCGCAACCACCGGGGCGATTGCATCGGCGTCGGCGCGCAGATACCAATCCTCGCGGTCCTCGAAGTCCCAAATAGGGCGGCATTGTCCGACCATCAGGGCGGTCGCCTTGGCGACGTCCATGGCGCTGCCGCCGCCAAAGCCGATGACGCCGTCATGATTGCCAATACGATAGGCGGTGACCGCATCGGCCACGTTGGCGCCGACCGGATTGGACGCCAGTTCCGAGAACGACAACGCCGGCAGCCCAGACCCCATACAGAGCGTCATCGCGTTCTGCACCATGTCGGTTTTGGCCAGGCCGGGGTCGGTGATCAGAAGTGGACGGGAAATGCCGAGCTTGGCACACGCGTCAGGCAGTTCCTCGATCCGTCCGTTTCCGAAGCGGATCGCAGTCGGATAATTGAAATTGCCGAGCAGAGTCGAGCCCACATCGATATTCATGATGTTTCCAGCGGTGATGCCGGAGATAGACTATCAAATTCGGTGAAACAGTTACTATTCGCTTTCTTCGCTGCCGCGGGGGTCGGTAATCAGTACTTTCGCCGAATAATAGATGCCGATAAACAGCAACAGCGTTACAAAGCAGACCAAAAGCGGCAGCGCCAAATCCCAAGGCATAGTCAGGTTCCTTCCCTCACCGGGCATTGCGCCCAGTGACATTCAAATTTATTCCACCCACAGCGTGAATAGCGAAGCCACCACCACCAGTCAAGCCGCGAAGACGTTAGGACGGAAAGTGTAGCTATGCAGGATCGGTTTGCGCGCTTGACGACAAACCGGCGACGAACTCCGCAATCGCATCGGCACCATCGGCCCAATTCTGTTCGTCGCTGGTCTCCGAATCGTCCGGTGTCGCCAGATGGTGGTCGCCGCCGTCCAGCCAGGTAATTTTCACGCTGTCGGGCAGGCCGTAGCCTGCGACCTCGTCAGGTGAGCCGAACGGGTCTTCGGCACCCTGTAGAATCAAGGTAGGCGCCGTGATGTTTTGCAAATATTCAATGCGAACATTATCGGGTTTTCCCGGGGGATGAAACGGATAGCCCAGGCAGACGACGCCTCTTGCCCCCACTTGATTAGCGATCAGCGTGGCGATGCGGCAGCCGAGCGATTTGCCGCCAATCACCAGTCCCGAACCACCGCCCAGCGCCCCAACAACGGCCAGATAGCGCTCTATCAACACAGCTGCGGGGTTGGGCGGAAAGCGTTTACCTTCTGCTCGCTGTCGTTGCATATAAGGGAATTCAAACCGCGCCACCCGATGGCCGGCACTGGCGATACCTTCGGCGAACACAGACATGAATGGCGCGTTCATCGGCACGCCGGCGCCATGCGCCAGAACGACAGTCAGTTCCGAGTCTTCCGGCCCGTCAAAGAGGATTTTGATGTTGCCTGTCATCATGGCTCTATCTCCCGCGTTTCATCATCCCTTCGAGGTCTACGGGTTTATCCCTCTCGACGTCAAGTCGAAGGCGCACATCACGCTGGCTTTTTTGGAGTCTGAGAATAATATCGGCCACAACATGATTGCCCTAGGAGGAACAAATGGCTTTGCTAGACCGTTCGGATTGGTACGATATTGCCCGCGATACAAATTGGTCGCCGGGATTTGTTCCGCGCGAAGAATTATTTCCTTCTGAACTCAGTGATCCGTATGAGATTCCACAAGCGGAATGGGAGACCTTTGACGAGCCCTACAAGGTATCATACCGGGAATATGTTAAGGTTCAGCGCGAAAAAGATTCTTCCGCCTATTCGGTGAAAGCGGCGCTGTCGCGCTCCAAATTTCACGACGGACTAGATGAGGGCTGGGCCAGCGTTCTCAAGCTGCATTACGGCGCTGTTGCATTGACCGAATATCAGGCCAGTCAGTTCCAGGCGCGCATGGTACGATTCGGTCCGTCGCCGTCGATGCGCAATATGGCCACTTACGGCATGCTCGACGAGTTGCGCCACTCCCAGCTGCAACTTTATTTTCCGCACGAATTATTGTCACGTGACCGCCAATATGATTGGGCGCATGAGGCGGCACATACGAAGAACTGGGCGATTCTCGGCGGCCGCCATGCGATGGATGATGTAATGATGTGCCGCGACGCAATAACCGGCGCGATCATGGTGTCTTTTGCCTTCGAGACCGGACTGACAAATTTGCAGATGGTCGGCCTCTCGACAGATGCGGCTAATATGGGCGATTTCACTTTCTCCAATATGATCACTAGCATCCAGTCGGATGAGGCGCGCCACGCGCAGCTTGGCTCGCCGGCGATCGAGATCATGATCAAAAACGGCCGCAAGGCGGAAGCTCAGCAAGCTGTGGATGTCGCGTTTTGGCGTATGTGGCGTCTGTTTGCCATCACCGTCGGGATTCCGATGGACTACTACATTCCGCTCGAACAGCGCCACTTGTCGTTCAAGGAATTCATGCATGAATGGATTATCCGCCAATATGACCGACAGGTGCGCGAACTTGGCCTGGAGACGCCGTGGTACTGGGATCTGCTGAAGGACGACATCGAAAATCACCACCATTGCCAGCAGGGTGGTATTTGGTCGTGGCGCCCAACAGTGTGGTGGAATCCGCCGGGCGCTGTTGGCCCACGCGAAAGGGAATGGCTGGAAGAGAAATATCCGGGCTGGAATGACAGCTTTGGCACCTATTGGGATGTCATCACCGATAATCTGCTGAACGGACGGGAAGAAAAGACCCATCCTGAATGCATCCCAATTATTTGCAATATGTGCCAGATACCCATATCCAACCGGCCTGGCCCGACGTGGAAGGCGCGAGTCGTACAGCACGAACATGAAGGCCGGCGCTATAATTTTTGCACCGAGCCGTGCCGCTGGATCTTCACCACCGATCCGGAGCGTTACAAGCATCACGAGAGCATCGTCGATCGCATGTATTCTGGCGAGATCAATCCGCCTACGTTGGATAATGTCCTCACTTATATGGGGATCGGTGTGGTGAGCGAGGGCGGCCGGGATGGCCACGATTATAGCTGGATTGATGGCTACCGCGCCCAGGCGGCGGAATAGGGAGGGACTGCAAGTGTCAGCTTTTCCGATTCTCTCCCGTTTTCAATTTGATTGTCACGTTAAGGTAGTTGAGGCCGAGCCGGCACAAACTATCGATGCGCTCGCAGCGTCCTGCGCGCACCATTCGATCGGTCTCCATGTTGCCGACCAGCCCGGCAAAATTCTCCGTATCCGCCCGACCACGGATGCCGATGATGCAGAGCCTTGGCCGCGCGATATGACTGTCGCAGAGGCCGGCTTAAAACATTTTGAGTGTATCGATATCTATTTCACTGATTCGGACGCGGCGTAACATGGCATTTAGCAAAGTTTGTGCGCTTGCCGATGTGTGGCAGGGCGAGATGGAGACTTTCGAGGTCGATGGCACGGAAATCCTGTTAATTCACACCCTGGGCGGGGAAGTCCATGCTGTGCAGGCAATCTGCCCACATCAAGAAGTCGATTTGGTTGAAGGCGAGCTGGAAGGCAATGAGCTGACCTGCTGCATGCATCTTTGGCAATTTGATGTGGTGAGCGGCAAGGGCATCAATCCTGATCACGCGGAGTTGGCCAAATATCCGGTCAAAATCGAAGGCGAGGATGTTCTGGTCGATGTCGTCGGGATCAAAGCAAAGTTTGCTCATGCCTGAGCGCAGTGGAAATGGGAAGCGGCTATGACTAAATCAGAGGAAGGGCGGCAAAATTCGGTCGGCCCCGTGTTGCGCGCCGGAGAAGTTGCCGACGCCGTGGTTGAGGCGGTGCAGATTGACAACCCCGACAGGGAATTTGTCATTGAAAACCGAATCGCCTATGTGCGTGTTGAGACGGAAGGCGAGTGTTTCATCCGCCAGGAAACCTTGTCTGAAATGCTCGGCCGCCCGATTACCATGCCCGAAGTTGAGATAAATCTCACATCTTTCGCTGGCCGTATCGAAACTACCGACACTTACATGCGGTTCTATCTCGAGAAAGAGCTGTGACGCGTAGGTATATATGAAAGCGACAGACTATGACTGAATCTTCTGATCTCAAGCCGCTCAAAACCTGGAGCCATCTCGCCGGCCAACGCCGCCGGCCGAGTGAATACGAGATTGTCTCGACCAATCTCCTGTGGAGTACCGATGACGAGGTACCGTGGTCGCTGGCGCCTGGCGTGCATATGAACCAGTGGTATTTGAAATACCGCGAGGCCTCACCGCTTAAACATGCCGACTGGAATGCCTTTCGCGACCCTGACGAAATGGTTTACCGCACCTACAACATCATGCAGGACGGCCAGGAAACCTATGTTGACGGATTATTGGACGAACATAATGCCAATGACCATGACGCTGGTCTAAGCGCCGCCTGGATCCAGCAGCTTGCAGAGCTCTATACACCGGGTCGCTATCTGCTTCATGCCGCGCAGATGGGCTCAGCGTATCTTGTGCAAATGGCGCCTGCCAGCACTATCGTTAATTGCGCCATGCTTCAATCTGCCGATCAATTGCGCTGGGTTTCGCGGATAGCTTACCGCACTAAGGAACTCTCCTTGGCCGCGCCCGATGCTGGATTCGTCGATGGGGAACTTGGCCATTGGCAAGGAAATGCCGCCTGGCAGGGCTTCCGTGAACTGATGGAGCGAACGCTGGTTGCCTATGATTGGGGTGAGCATTTCACCGCACTCAATCTGGTCGCCAAGCCGGCCATTGATGAGGCTTTTGTCTGCCAACTCGGTAATGTCGCGCGGCGCGAGGGCGATGGCCTGCTGCAGCAGTTGACGGATGCGCATCAAACTGACAATGCGCGATCGCGCCGTTGGACCAAAACCCTGATTGGCTTCGCCCTTGAAACCGACGGCAACAAGGATGTCCTCGGTGAATGGGTGGCCAAATGGGCACCGCTCGGTGACGCTGCTATTGACGCTTATTGCGCGGCGCTGCCGAATGCCGACGGTGCCGCGGCGGAAGCAAAAGGTGAGGCGGAAGCATTCCGCGCCGATCTTGGCCTCGGCCGTTAACCGCAGACAAGTTTTTAGTAAGGAAACGAGGACGTATGGCGCGTAAAAAAGCGCTGGTAATCGGCGGTCTTGGTGTCATTGGGCGTAATCTCATCAATCATATGGCGGAGCTTGATGATTGGGATATCGTCGCGGTCAGCCGCCGCGCGCCAGATGCAGAAATGGCGGCAAAGGCCGACTTTATCTCCTGCGATCTCTTGGATGTAGCGGCGGCCGAAGTCAAGCTCGCACATCTTGACGATGTCACACATTTGTTCTGCTGCGCCCTTTATGGCGGCATCGACGCTACAAACACGGCGCAGAATCGGGCCCTGGTGGCTAATCCGGTAACCGTGATGTCGTCGGTCTCTAGGCAGTTGCAACGGGTCGTGCTGCAGGAAGGTAGCAAGGCCTATGGCCGTCAATTGGGGCCGTTTAAGACACCAGCCAAGGAATCCGATTCGCGCCACATGCCACCCAATTTTTATTACGAGCAAGAAGATTTCCTGATTGAGTTTCAACAGGGCAAAGACTGGAGTTGGGCGGTGCTCAGGCCAGAGGCGGTATGCGGTTTCGCGGTCGGCAATCCGATGAATTTGATTATGTGCTTCGGCACCTATGCGGCGATCTCGAAAGAACTTGGTATGCCGCTCAAATATCCTGGTGATTTGCGCGGCTTTGATGCGATCAACCAAGTCACGGATTCGGGCCTACTTGCGCGTATGACGTTGTGGAGTGCGACCGCACCCAATGCTGCCAATGAGATTTTCAACATCACCAATGGCGATGGATTCCGCTACGCCAACGTCTGGTCAGATTGGGCACAGGCGTTTGGTATGGAAGTCGGCATGGCGCAGCGCATCATATCGGCCGAAGTCATGCCTGACAAAGGACTGGTCTGGGATCGTATCGTCGAGAAGCACGGTCTGGTCAAACTGCCTTATGAGCAAACCGCGGGCTGGCCCTATTTTGATTTCAATATGGATACGTCGTGGGACGTGCTGATGTCGGATGCCAAGCGCATCGACCGGGGCTTTACTGAAATGATCGATACGGAAAGAATGTTCCTCGACCTTTTCGCAGAATTCCGCCGCAGGAAGGTTTTGCCCTAGTTGGGAGTTTGCATATGGAAACGGTCACGCTGAACACGCCATTTCAGCTTCGCGAAGGTTTGCACAAGCGCGAGATCATCCGTCTCAAGCCAGATGAAGTGCCAATAATTGATTTCGGCTCAATCTATGGCAGCAGCAAGGCTGATCACCAAAGATTGGCGCAAGAATTTCGTGACGCCTGCACCGGACCAGGTTTTTTCTATCTGACCAACCATCAATTTCCCCAGTCGGTGATCAACCGCGCTTATGCGGCGATGCAGGGCTTTTTTGCCCTGCCACTCGAAGAGAAGATGAAAAATTATTATCTCGACTGGCCCAATCACCGCGGCTATGTCCCGCTGAACGGAATTCAAGCCGACCATAGCATGAAGGGTAGTGATATCTCCGAGGCGATTGAAATGGCCGAGGATTTGCCCGAGGACGATCCCGATTATTTGCGCGGGCTGCGCTTTTACGGCCCCAATAACTGGCCACAAAATCCGCCGGATTTCCGTTGGGCGCTCGGCACCTATTACGATTGCCAGATCGAGCTTGGCCGTTCGATCTTCCGCGCGTTCGAGTTGGCGCTTGATGTGCCTCCTGGCTATTTTACCGAAAAATTTACCAAGCCTTTGTCACGTACCCGAGTTTGCTACTACCCCCCGCAAGATGAGGATTTTGATATCGCCCATATAGGCCTTGGCGCGCATACCGATTATGAATGTTTCTCCACTGTTTGGCAGAACGGCGTACCCGGCCTGCAAATGCTGACCCTGGGTGGCGACTGGCTGGAGCTGCCGGCAGTCCCGGGCACATTCGCCGTTAATCTCGGCGATCTCATGCAGCAATGGACGAATGATTATTTTGTCTCAACCGCGCATCGTGTGATTAACACCACCCAGGAGCCACGCTATTCACTGGTTCAGTTTGTCGGTGTCGATTATGACGTTCTGGTAGAAGGTTTGCCGGGCTGCGTGAGCTCCGACAATCCGTGGAAATATCACGCTATCAAGGCCGGCGAACATTCTGAACAAATGGTCGCGCGCACCTATGGCTATGACAGCGATTCAGTCTAAAAACTGCACCACCGGCCCATAATTTAAGCAACCCGGCGCGTCTAAGGGCTGTAGAGTGCCCAATGGATATGATTGATCAGATCGGTGGTTGGAAGTCTGTTAGCTCAATAGGCAGCAACTTCTGGCAGTGCCCTATTCCGCAGCAAGTGCCGCCTCTGCCACCTGAATAATTTCTCCAAGCGGGTGTACTTCACCGGGTCCGTAGCCCCGGACACGCGTCTCATTTGCACGTTGTTCCCGCATCACGGTTGTCGCATTCCAATCAATGATGTAGCGATTTTTCTCTAATTCATCTGTACACAGAACGACACCATAGACCGCACTTGCCTTTTCGCTGGAGATCCAACCTAACTCGACATCAGCCGACACGCGCTCCGGATCCCGGTCCAACGGATTGCCAAATCCACCCCCGCCATTTGAGCGGTAGATCATATGATCGCCGGGCTCCAAACGGATGCCCACGGCGTGCATGCCGAGATCTTCCTCTATCTCGGGATTTGCTGCGCGCCGCAAGCGCAGGATATTCGCGCCGCCGTTGGTTCCACCAGCCAGGCCGAATGGCGTGACTTCGGCCCGGTCGCCATGCATGGTCAAGGTCAACGCTCCGAGAACCTTGAAACTCCGGTCAATACCTACGCCGCCGCGGAATTTTCCGTCGCCGCAGGAATCGACGACACCAACGCAATTGGTGTAGAGAAGCGGATATAAACGTTCCAATATCTCAATAGGCTGGTTGGTCGCGCCGCCGATAAAAATCATCATCTGAAAGGGATTACCGTCTTTGTAGCTGCGCGCGCCCTGTCCGCCCTCATTCCACAAATAATTGACGAATTGCTTACCTGTCTTCGGATGGATGCCGCCGATACAAAGATTCGCAAGATTAATGCCAGCCGCGTACATACGGTGTGGATTGACGGTGGAAAAGGCATTCGCCCAACAGGCCATTGTTACGGCCGCGACCTTTTCATAGGCACCGGAAGCGTAGCCGGATGCGGGCGTCGGCTCCTCGATATGTACACAACTTCCCGGCGTCGAAAGAATCTCGACTGAGCGGGCCAGGCCATGATTCAATGGCGCAAGCTGGGGGAAGCAGTGGAGCGTCCCATCATAGACGGCTGTCTCCAGCGATGCGCGGGGAAATCCGAACGGGCCAACTGGAGCTGGATCGCTTCCTCTATAGTCCAAAGTCACCTGACCACCGCTGATGCGCATCCGACAGTGCACCCGGATGCGGGGGGTGTCGGGGTGCATGGCGTCCATATCCGAGAAATCTTCAAACTCGAATTCACCGTCAGGCAGTTCCGCTACCTGCTTGCGGAACATCTCCTCAGTATAGTCGAAAACGTCGATAAATAGGGTTTCAATGGTTTCATCGCCGTGGCGATTATAGAGCTCACAGAGGCGTTCCTCGATCAATAGTCCTGCCCGGTGCTGAGCGTAGATATCTGCTATCCGTTCCCTACCCGTGCGCATATTGTATTCGATCAGGGTAATCACCGTGCGGTCGAGCTTATCGCCTCTGAACAGCAGCATGGGCGGTATACGCAGCCCCTCTGAATAACAGTCGGTGGCGCGCGGGTTAAAGCTGCCTGGCAGGGCACCGCCCACATCGGGCCAGTGCCCTGTGCTTGAATTAAAAGCGATAACGCGGCCGCCATGGAAAATAGGCCGGATGAGCTTTACGTCGTTGGTATGAATGCCGCCTGAATAGGGGTCGTTGAAGATATAGACGTCACCGGGCTCGAATTTGTCCTCGGTCCATTCCCGTACCACCCGAACGGACGGTTCAAAAGAGCCGATATGCGGCGCCTGATCGCGGTCGCCATGGGCCACCAGGCGGCCCTCGGCGGTCAACAGGGCGCAAGAATGGTCGTGCCCCTCGCTAATTGTCGGCGCATAGGCCAAGCGTGCGATCATCTCGCTGCCCTCATCGCACATGGCGCTAAGGGCATTGCGCAGTACTTCAAAAGTAATCGGATTCAGTTTCATGGTCCTATCCTACGCTACAAATAAGATTGCGTCGCTTATCCACTGTGGCGCTGGAGCCTGGAATAAGTAGCGTCGTGCTATCGAGTTGTTCGATCACGGCAGGCCCTGCGATGATGCAGCCGGTCGGTAACTCCGCCCTTTGGTAGACGGCTGTCTCGGTCCAGTCGTCGAAATAGACTTGCCTTGCGCCACTCGGCTTCACCTTGTCCGCACTCTTACCCAGAAATAACGGAGCCGCGGGTGCTCTCTGCTGCCCTTCAGCGGTAACTCGGGCGTTGACAATTTCCAACTCGGCAAGATCACTCGGAAGTGTATAGCCATATTCTTCCGTGTGCCGGACATGAAAAGAATCAAATATGGCGCTGACATCAGCTTCAGAGAGTACTCCTTGGCCTGCATCGAGAGTAAGCCCGCCGGAGACTTGGCCGTAATAGCGCACATCAAGCTGGCGGTGTATTGCCAAGAGTGCATCTGGCACGCCCTCCTCCGCGAGGCGAGCCCGGGCGCGGGCCTCCAGATCGCTAAAGGCAGCATTTATTTCCGTGATGTTGAAGCGTGTATTGGTTGCGAAGATGGACTGCACAAAATCGTGTCGAACCTCCACCGAGAGCACGCCGAGGGCCGAACCTAGTCCAGGCACATAGGGAATAATAACTTCGGGAATGCCAAGCTCTACGGCAAGTTCTAACGCATGTAGTGGGCCGGCGCCACCAAACGCCGCCAAGGCAAACGTCCTAGGATCATGCCCTCGCCGGACTGACATTAGGCGAATCGCACCAGCCATGTTAGCACGCATTATTTGCAGAATCCCTGCTGCCGCTTGCTCGAGCGGGCAGTCCATAGGCTCACTTATGCTTGCTATGGCCTGCTCTGCAAGATCGGAGCGGAGGGCAACCTGACCCGCCAGCTTGGTGTCGCCGCTAAGCCGCCCGAGCACGAGATTCGCATCGGTAACGGTTGGCGCTTCACCGCCATGGCCGTAGCACGCAGGTCCCGGACGGGCGCCAGCACTTTCGGGTCCGACTTTCAGCACACCGCCCGCATCCACCCGCGCTATGGAGCCGCCTCCTGCGCCGATGGTCGCCACATCCACCGAGGGAAAATTAATGACGATATTAAAATCGACATTCCACTCCGCCCGAATCAACGGACGTCCACCACGGGCCAGAGATACATCAGCGCTGGTGCCGCCAACATCCAGGTTGATAACATTCGGCCGGCCTGTGATCTGTCCAAGATTTGCGCCGGCCATGACGCCGGCCGCCGGCCCGGATTGACAGATCCGCGCCGGAATTTCCCGCGCCGCCTCGACCGACATTACGCCGCCACCAGAATGCATTATCAGCAGGGGACCGCCATATCCAAAGGCCTCAAGACGCTCGGCCAAAGCTGAAAGATAGCGGTCGAGGACCGGCCCTAAATAGGCATTCGCGACCGTTGTGCTGGTGCGTTCAAACTCCCGTATTTCTGGCAGGATATCGGATGAGAGGCTCATATAGGCATCTGGGATTTCCTCCAAGAGAATGTCCCGCGCCTGGCGCTCATGGCTACCGTTGATATAGCTATGCAGAAAGCTAACGGCGACAGCCCTTACGCCCTGATCGCGTAACTTGATGGCAATCGCGCGCAGGCCCGCCTCATCAAGCGTGTCTATCTCATCACCCTCATATGTCGTGCGCTGCCGAACGGTGTGCGTGTCGCGTCGAGATACAAGAGCCGGCGCGGGGTCCCAATCGGAATCGTAGAGCGTCGGACGGGCGGCCCGCGCCGCGTGTAGAATATCGGTAAAGCCCGCTGTCGTTAACAATGCCGTGCGCGCGCCTGTGCGCATGATTATGGTGTTGGTGGCAATGGTAGTCCCGATCTTAATGAGGCTAATTTCTGCAGGCTTAATGCTGAGCGCTGTGATGCCGTTTATCATGCCGTCGATGAAATCGGGCGGCGTCGATGGCGCCTTGGCAATTTCCGCCGCGCCCGTCTTGGCGTTAAAACAGATCACGTCGGTGAAAGTGCCGCCAACGTCTATGGCCAAAATATAATTCGGCATGTCACCCTATCTTTGCATGGTTGATCATTGAGAGAATATCGCTTGGATTCAGCGGAACGGCATTACAGCGGACACCGAACGGTTGCAGCGCCGACTCCACGGCTGCAGCACATACTGCGGGCGCGCCGATGGCACCGCCCTCTCCTACGCCTTTGACGCCAAGCGGATTGCGGATCGAAGGTCTGTCCAAATGATGAATTTCAATTTCAGGAATTTCCATAGCGGTCGGTATGAGATAGTCAACAAACGTAGTCGTCAGCAATTGGCCCTGTTCGTTAAAAACCAGTTTTTCGTAGAATGCACCGCCGATGCCCTGTGCGGTACCGCCTAAAACCTGTCCCTCGACGATGGTGGGGTTGATCATATTTCCGCAATCATGAACGACAATATATTTCTGGATTGTAGGAACGCCTGTCTCGATATCAATATCTACAATCGCACCATGAATACCGCTTGCAAATTCCCCGCCTTCGGGCCGGTGATATTCGATGGCCCGCAAGCCGGGTTCCGCGCCTGGCTTCAGAGAATTTATCGGGTTTGACTGCGCTGCGAGCTCGCCGAGGGAAATCGAATGCCCGGGTACTCCTTTCACTTGTACGCAACCAGAGACAAACTCTAGGTCGTCAACCGCCGCTTCCAGTTGTGTGGCCGCCAGTTCCAGTGCCTTCTTTCTTACCCGCGCGGAGGCCCGGAACGCTGCAGTGCCGCCAATCACCGCGGAACGGCTTGCCAAAGTGCCGACGCCCCAGGAGAAGGCATCGGTGCGCCCACTTTGCACTCTTACCTGCTCAAGGTCCACGGAGAGCGCTTGAGCAACTACTTGTGCCAGCGCGGTATGATGACCTTGCCCTTGTGCGGGGTACCCCGTAGCGACATGCACGAAACCGGTAGGTTCCACTTGCACTTCTACACCTTCATAGGGCGCGATACCGGTGCCCTCCACATAGAACGCGACGGCGATGCCGCGATACACTCCTATTTCCCTAAGTCCGGGCAGCGTTCGGAGCACAGCGTCATAATCGAGCTCCTCGAGGAGCTTTTCCAGTTCGGCCGGATAATCACAATCCTGGTGGATGAATGGCGTGTTGTTCTGAAAGAAGGTACCGGCGTCATAGGGGCAATCCGCCGGGCTCACCAAATTACGGCGGCGTACCTCCACGGGGTCCATCTCAATCTCCTGCGCCAGACGGTTCATCATGGTTTCCATGACGAATGCACCGTGTGGCTGACCGGCACCACGATAGGGGCTGACGATCGGTGTGTTGGTATAGACGGCGAGATATTCTGTACGAAGATTGGGGATCTTGTAAGGCCCGGGCAAAATACCTTGACAGCAGATCGCATTGATTGGGCCATAAGGGCAATAGGCGCCTGAGTCGTAGTAAAAGGTATCGCTGAGGCCGAGCAGGCGACCATCACGGTTCGCCGCGAGAGCCACCTCATGCACCATCAGGCGCTCGTGGTTGGAACCCAGGAAATGTTCCTGACGATCCTCAACCCATTTCACCGGTCGCCCGAGCATGCGCGAAGCGAAGGGAATCAGAAGTTCCTCGGGGTAAACCAGCATGATCTTCACGCCGAAGCCGCCCCCAACATCCGGGGTGATTACGGTTATCTGGGATTCGGGCATGGCCAGTTTTTCCGCTAGCACCGCGCGCGCGCCGACCGGCACTTGGGTCGCGTCCCAGACCGTCAAGCGCCCCGTTTTGACCTCATAATCGGCGACTACACCACGTGTTTCGATTGGCTGTGCGGCGCCGCGTTCCGGCCGCAACACCTCTCGGATGATCACTTCCGCGTCTTTAAACGCACGTGCCGTATTGCCACTCTCGTTCATGGTGCGACAGGCGATATTGGATTGGGTATCGTCATGAACAAGTGGCGCGCCTGTGGCGGCAGCGGCGACTACATCTACCGCAGGCTCGCGGACTTCGTAATCCACCTCAATTAAGGCCAGCGCGTCTTCGCAGACGTAGCGTGTCTCAGCGACCACGAAAGCTACCGCTTCACCCACGAAACGCACCTCTCCTGCCGCCAACGCCCGGTGTGTCCGTGGATAGATAAAGCCCGGATCGTCATTGAGTAAAGGCATGTCACTATTGGCGCGGCCGAGTTGCTCAGCGGTCAGTACCGAATGCACGCCTGCTAGCGCCAACGCTGCCGCCGTCTGAATCGAGTTAATGCGGGCGCTGGCGTGCGGGCTTCTAAGCACCGCTCCGTGCACCATTCCTGGAAGCACAATGTCATCGATGAAGGTAGCCTGTCCGGTGAGTAGGCTCAGATCTTCGCGGCGCCTTACGCGCTCCCCGACAAACCGTGTCGCCATGGTCTTACGCCTTTCCGTCAGGGAGTTGCGCCATACGTCGGGCTGCTTCCAGAACCGACTCGACGATCTGTTGGTATCCGGTGCAGCGACATAGATGACCCGCCAAAGCGGCACGGATTTCCGCGGCGCTCGGGTTAGGGTTTTCTGCAAGGAAGGCTTTCATGGTCATTAGAATGCCAGGCGTACAGTAGCCGCATTGAAGCCCGTGCTTTTCCCAAAAACTTTGCTGCAACGGATGCAGATTTTGCGTACTCCCAAGTCCCTCTACCGTTTCCACATTATGGCTGGAAAGCTGTACCGCAAGCAGCAGGCACGAGCGCACCGGCGCACTATCCAGAAGTATCGTGCAGGCGCCGCAAACACCATGCTCGCATCCCACATGGGTCCCAGTTAGTTCGGCTTCATGGCGGATAAAGTCCGACGCGAGGAGGCGAACGCTGATCTCGCGCTCGAAAGGTTTACCATTGATGATAGTACGGACCATGCGACGCTCTTCGGTCATACGACGGCTCCTGGCCGTTTATCACGGTGCGTTGACGAGTCCGCGCCTCTCGTCACGGCGTCCTGGCACGCCCGCGCCACCATCACGCCCGCGGCCTGCTGGCGATACCACTCTGGGGCATGAAGGTCCTCAAAGGGCTCGACCGCCGTTTCCACCGCGGCACGGATGGCCTTTTCCCGTGCTGCGTTCCACGCGCCTTCGCACAGTATATTTTCTGCCTCGGTTAGACGCAGAGGGCGCTCCGCCACCCCAGTGACAACGATGCGTGCTCCAGGTGTGTGCGCTGCGCCTCCTGGTATCTGTTGCACTGCAGCCGCCGCCAGCGCGAAATCGCCATGTCGGCGGGAAATCTCCGCGAAGCCCCATCCGGCGGAGGGGTCTTGCGCCGGCGCTTCAATCGCGATCAGGAGCTCATCCGGCGCTAATAGGGTCTCCAGCGGGCTGACAAAAAATTCTTCCGCCGGTACTGTCCGTTGTGCCGTCGCGCTTTGCAGGATCATGCAGGCTCCGAGTACGACCATGACCGCGGGTAGCTCCGCGGCAGGATCGTTATGAGCAAGGCTGCCGCCGATGGTTCCGCGATTACGGATTGGTGGATGCGCGACGTGGTGCAAGGCGTCGACCAAGAGTGGCCAGCCCCGTATGATATCTTGATGCTTCTCCACTGCCGCTTGACGTGCCATTGAACCGATCCTGAACGAGTCGTCGGCAACTTGGATATTACCAAGCCCGTCAATTCCATTCAGATCAATGATCACAGTCGGTTGCACCAGGCGAAAATTCAGGAGCGGTACAAGGCTCTGACCGCCTGCAAGAAGCCGGGCGTCTTCCCCGTACTCGGCGAGAAGGCCCAACGCCTCCGCGACCGTCGTGGGGTCACGGTACAAAAATTGTGCTGGCTTCATCGCAATGCTTCCTGTGCGTCGTGAAGGGCTAATACAATATTCTACCCTTACATTATTACATTCCTAAATTGTTTGCGCTGGTCGCCAGAAGCTTCGCCTCAAAGTGCCCCAACCGGCAAGTGGAGGCAGCCCACTTTTCAGCAGTTTTGCAGCCAGTAATCCAATGTCATTCGAAAGGGCGGCATCGGGTCGGGCTTCAAGGAAGAGGTTGTTGCGCGTTCCATATGAGTAATCTATTCGATTTAGTTAAATTGATGACCCCGCAATTTTTCTACTGGCGAGCACTGCGATTGTTCAAGTTGGTATTGCTACGATATTAGTAGGTGCCCCCCACAGCTAGGAAGCGCCGGCTAATCAATTTGCTTGATGGCCGAGATCATGTGCTCACTAAATTCGACCGCGTTACGTTTATTTTTCTGCTCTGGTTCTAGACCGTTCGCTCAAGGTGAGCAGCAACACGCTCATCGCCATCAGTGCCGTGCCACCCCATACATAAAGGCTATACCGTTCACCGAATAGAACCATTCCCCAACCGAAGCCGGCGGCGACAGACAAATAATTCATTTGTGAAAAGAATACTGGGCCCGAAATACGGACAATTTCAAGGAAGACGACATAGAAAATCGAGTTTAACAGGGTTGCGTAGAGGAAGTTCCAATTCACCCCCGGGGCTGCGCCGTTGAACAAATATAACTGTCCGCTTGCCGCCATGAGCGGGGCGAGCATGGCCGCTGCGGTCAGCAACATACCAGCGGCGAGCACCGTTGGAGGCATCATTGGCGGGCGCACCAATGCGGTCATAACATTACCAAGCCCGAGCAGCACCGGGGCTAGCAGAGCGAGTAGTAGCCACCACACCATATCAGGCTCTGGCAGGCTCATATCGGTCAGCACGATTAACAGAATGCCGCCAAGGGCGACCGCTAAGCCGACAACACTAAGCAGCTTCAGACGGTCGATACCAAGCAGGATGGCAAATAGATAGGTGAGCGCAGGCGACAGGATGACGACCATGCTGATCAATCCTTGCGGCAATTTATCGGCAAGAAATGTCAACACTGCCATCGGCGCGCCTAAGATTAATATTCCGATAGTCAAATAGGCGCGGACATAGGCATATTTTAGGCTAGGCGTCTCGCCGCGTAGAATCGCTATTACGAGCAACAGAATTCCGGCAAACAGCATTGGCCAAAATGCGAAGGCAAAGGGTGGTACCCCGCCATCCACTGCGAACTTGTTGAGCACGAAGCGCAGCGGCCCGACAATTCCGCCGATCAACATCAGCGTCAGCGAGAGGGCGCCTACCCGGCTTTCCATGCGCACGGGGAACGGTTCTTTAGCCGTCAATTTGGGTATCCTTCCGCCATATTAAGTTTTGTTTATTGCTGCGCGACACCCTATCTGCGGCTGCAACCTGCGACAACGCGGTCTCGACGCATCGTGGCCTGTTACGCTATCTTCCGCCCACTAAAATAATAAACTGGAAAGGCTGAGCCATGTCAGCGGGAGAGGAATGGCCAATTCTATTCAACGGCGGCAAGGGTGAAGTTTTGGCCTGGCTGCGCGGTCATGGTATTGAGCGCATCCGGGTTGAATGCATGGACTTTGGCGGTGTGGCGCGAGGCAAGGCGGTTTCGTTGGCCCAGTTTGAACATTCCATGCATCACGGCGTTGCTTTTTGCGCCGCGATCTTTGCGTTTTCGATGAACGCCGATGTGGTGCCGGGAACCGACTACGCCGAAACCATTGGCTATGGCGATTTTTTCGTCAAACCGGATCTTTCAACCCTGCGCCTGCTGCGCCATGAAGGTGGCGCGGCGCAGGTCATGGGCACAGTTGTCTGGCCCGACGGGACGCCGATTGCTGGCTGCCCGCGTAACGTTCTCGGCCGCGTCGCCGAGCGGGCGGCGGGTATGGGGTTTAGTGTTTATGCCGCGCCAGAGTTCGAGTTTTATCTGCTGGATGGAAATCACGAGCTTATCGATGAAGGCCTGCAATGCTATTCGATGCAAAAGCGCACCGAGTTTTTGGCCGAAGAACTGGCTTTTCTGGAAGCGGCATCGGCGCATGTTCAGTTGGAGAATAGCCATTACGAATATGGTCCCGGTCAGTATGAAGTAACCGTGCGCTATCAGGAAATCCGTCGCATGGCCGATTGCGGGCATCTGTTTCGCTCTACCATGAAAGAGGCGGCGATGAATATTGGCCGCCGTATAACTTTCATGGCCAAGCCGTTCGATGGCGCTACCGGGAACTCCTGTCACATTCATCTGTCGCTCACTGACAAGGATGGCAAGAATGCTTTCGCTGCACCCGACGCACCCGATCGTATCAGCGACACCTGCCGCCATTTCATCGGTGGCGTGCTTGCTCACATGCCCGAATTGACCACCATTTTTTTTCCCAATTCAAATTCCTACCGGCGCCTAGTACCAGCTAATTTCGCGCCGATCTCTCTTGTGTGGGCCGTCGACAACCGGACTGCGGCGGTGCGCGTCCTTAACGAAGCGGCAGAATCGACACGCGCCGAACTGCGCGTTTGTGGCGGCGATATTAACGTCCATTTGGCGATGGCCGCTTATCTCGCTGCTGGATTGGACGGGATCGAGAAGGGCACCGACCCGGGCGCGGCGGCTAGTGGCGATCTCGACGAGCAGGAAGTTCTCCGCCTACCGGACGACTGGGGCGATGCACTCGACGCTTTCGGTGCCTCAACCTGGGCGAAAGAAGCATTGGGCGAGGAATTTTGCCGCAACTTCAGCGCTGTTAAACGCTATGAATATGACACCTACCGCCGCACCGTGCCCGAGACTGAACGTAAAAACTATATTGAGTTCCTATAGCGCGGTCGGTCAGCGCGTTGCTGGCGCATCTTGGAGAGGGTGTTGATGGCGAGTCCGAGCAGGAGAAGTCCGGCAGCGGACCATATATAGCCGCTTACCGCGCCGCCAAAAAATAGTGCCTGCCAGCCAAACCCGCCGAGAACGATTATGTAGGCAGTTTGCGAGACGAATATAGCGCCCGCCATGCGAATGATGATGAACATCAACCACCAGCGAACGGCATTGATCAAGGTGGCGTAGACGACGGCGAGGTCGCCCTCTGTACTCGGCCCGGGGAAAAAATGAAATTCGCCGGTGATGGCGGTGACCGGCAGCATCATCAACCCGGCCGCCAACAATATGCCGGTGCCGAGTTGTAGCCCGCCTTCCTGCGGCGGTGCGTAGAGATCTATAAAGATGTTAAAGAGCGCGAACAGGACCGGGGCAAGCAGGGTGAGAAGAACCCAACCCACCATACCGGGCTCAGGCAAACTTGCTTCGGGCAGCAGAATTAGCAACACACCGGCTAGAGCAAAAAGCAGTCCCGCCAGGCTGAGCCAGCGGAAGCGCTCAAGCTTGACCGGCAGGGCAAACACGAAACTGAGAATCGGTGCCAGAACGACAATCATGGTGATGACGCTTGACGGCAGCCTCGGGGCGGCGAGGGCAAGCAGGGTCATCGGCGCCGCGATGCTAAGCGCGCCGCCAACGATATAAGTCACGACATGGCGGCGCCTCAAGCGAGGCATTTTTCCGGTAAAAACGCAGGCGATCAGCATCAGCACGCCCCCGCCGAGCGATACCCACACTACATAGCCGAGTGGCGGTACGCCATTTTCTGTAGCAATCCGATTAAATGGAAAAAGGAGGCTATAGATCAACCCGGCAAGGACAAGTATGAACAGTGCGAGCGGCCCAATATGACGGACTGGCGCTCCCGGTGTCGCTTCGCTCATTCGCCGCCGGCAGGGGTGAGGCTTACTGCATTGTCGTGAAACGCGGCGCCGCCAATCGGCTTTATAGGATCGGCGCCAGTCAGCGCATTGATGCCGATGCCGCCCTCGAAGGCGTCATTCGGCCAAATGCTTTCAACCACTAAAACCCCTTGCTGCAACCCTGAAAACAGTTCGGCGGCGAGGACAACTTCGCCGCGCTCATTGGAGAGGCGTACGCGTTGGCCGTCTTGGATGCCGAGCTTGGCGGCGTCCTTGGGGTGAAGGAGCACGCTTGGCCGGTGCTCGCGCTGGCGTGAGGTAGGCGTCTCGGTAAACGAAGAATTGAGAAAATTGCGCGCCGGCGCGGTGATAAGACGAAACGGTAACTCAGCACTGGCTTCTTCGATCATCGCCCAATGGTCAGGAAATTCGGGCATTCCTGTGGCATCAGCCTTGCCATGGGAGCAACCGGCCGTGGTTCCGGCGATAGGGGCAAATTCCGCCCAATTGGGGCGAAAGTGGAACTTGCCGTCGGCATGGGCAAAACCATTCTGATAATGCGCTTCTTCATATTTGGGCCGGCAATCGATCCAGCGCATGTCTTCGAGCGTAGCGAGGTCAGGAAAACCTGAGGCACGGAGCGTTTCTGTTAATACCTCGTCGACTGTCATTGTAAAACCCGGGTGCTCAGCGCCGACGCGTTTAGCGATTTCGCAAATGACATAATGGTTGTCGCGCGCCTCACCAGGCGGTTCGACGATCTTCTGACCCAATTGAACATGCGGATGACCGCCGCCCTGGTAGAGATCAGCATGCTCTAGGAATGCTGTTGCCGGGAGAACAATATCGGCCGTCTTGGCAGTCTCAGTAAGCAATTGCTCGTGCACGCAGGTGAATAAATCATCACGCGCGAAGCCGGCATGGACCTTGTTGAGGTCGGGGGCTACCATCATAGGGTTAGTATTTTGTATCAAAAGCGCAGTTACCGGTGGGCCGTTGCCGAGATCGCGTTTGTCGCCCTGCAAGATTGCGCCGATCCGAGATTGATCGAGCATACGAACCGAGGGGTCTTTGACATCCTGCCCTTCGATCAGCGTTTTGTCCCATGGATAAATGCCTTCATTATTCTTGAAAGCGCCGCCGCCCTCATATTGCCAAGCGCCGCTAACCGTGGGGATCGACAGTGCGGCATGCATGTTAACTGGCCCGTTTCGGCTACGTGTAAAACCAAAACCGAGGCGAAAATAGGTGCGTTTGGTCTCGCCGACCATTTTAGCGAAGGTCTCAATCTCTTCCACTGAAAGCCCGGTAATCGCCGCCGCCCATGCGGGGTCTCGGGTTTTTAGATGCGCTTCCAACTCATGCGGTGCGTCGGCATAGCGCATCATATAATCCCAATCCGCATTACCGTCGCGGAACAACACATGCATCACCGCGCAGGCAAGTGCGCCGTCGCTGCCCGGGCGAACACAAAGATGCATATCCGCTTGGCGCGCAGTCGCATTGCGATAGGGGTCGATAACGACGATTTTCGCGCCGCGTTGTTTACGCGCTTGGATGGCGTGGTGCATGACGTTGACCTGCGTTGCCGCCGCATTGGTGCCCCATATGATCACCAGGTCGGATTTAGCCATCTCGCGTGGATCGACGCCTTGGAGCTTGCCGGCGCCAGCTTCGAATCCGAGCCATGCCATGTTGACGCAGATGGTGGTGTGGAACAGCGAATAGCCCTTAGCGTTGCGTAGGCGGTTAATGCCATCACGCATCAAAAGTCCCATGGTGCCGGCAAAATAATACGGCCACACCGTTTCCGCGCCATAACGCTGTTCGGCGCGCAAAAAGGCGTCACCGACCTCATCGAGCGCCGCTTCCCAAGATATCTGGCGGAATTCGCCGTCGCCCTTGGTGCTGGTGCGCTGCAACGGCTGCAACAAGCGGCCGGGATGATGCAGGCGCTCGGCATAGCGCGCGACCTTGGCGCAAATGGTCCCGGCGGTATAGCTGTTATCGCGTGCACCGCGGATGCGTCCGATGGTGAATTTATCGAGCTTTTCCACTTCCAGAGCACATGTGGAGGGGCAGTCATGTGGGCAGGCGCTGTGGTGGATTTCAGGCGGCATC
>CAYPSQ010000032.1:0-24991 GCA_964413115.1 uncultured Rhizobiaceae bacterium
CCGTATTTGGCTCTTGAGATCAGCACGACGGTGATCTGCTTGTTGTTACTCCGCAAGCAAGTTTGCGGCCTACCGAAATTTTAACCTGTTTCCGCTAGACCGCTGCCATCATGTTATGATTTGAGCGATGTCACATCCTGACGATTCGCAAGCCCTCCTTGTGCCACTCGATAGCGTGAGTGCCACCGACGCGCTCGCCGGCCGCTTGGCGCAACTGGCTGAAGTTGGCGATATTATTGGCCTGGCTGGTGACCTTGGCGCCGGCAAGACGACCTTCGCGCGCGCATTTATTCGTGCCCGGATAGGCCCTGTGGAGGTGCCGAGCCCGACCTTTACTCTGGTTCAAATATATGAGAATGGCGGCGCACCAGTTTGGCATTTTGATCTCTACAGGTTAGAGGGTTCCCAAGAGATTTATGAGCTCGGTATTGAAGAGGCCTTCGACAGCGCGATCTGCCTAATCGAGTGGCCAGAAAAAATGGGCGGTAATGAACCGCCGGACTGGTTGGAGATGCGCCTGACTGTGGGGGAGAGCGAAACTTCCCGGCGCGCGTCATTCACGTCGCACGGCGCGCGCGCTGCGCACGTGATGCGGCGCCTCCGGGCATAACGAATCTGGGGCGTGGAGTGTCTGAGCGCGCGCGCGACATAGATCGCTTTATCGCCGACGCTGGATGGTCTGGCGCCGCGCGTGCGCCGTTGGCCGGCGATGCCTCGGCGCGACGCTATCTGCGCTTGCGGCGCGGGAGTGAAAGCGCTGTGCTTATGGATTCTGCCGTCACCGATATCGAGCCATTCTGCCATGTCGCCCGGCAATTGCGCGGCCTGGGCTATAGCACGCCAGAAATTCTGGCCGAAGATAGAGTCAGGCGGTTGTTACTGCTCGAGGATTTTGGCGATCTCAGTTTTATCCGCTGTCTTGAAGACGCTGACGGGCCCGGCGCCGCGGTGCTCTATGGCGTGGCGGTCGACCTCCTTGCTGAACTAGGTAGCGCGCCGGTTGGTGCCGGTATCCCGGCCATGGATGCGGCCTATCTGGCGACTGAAATCAGACTGTTCGCTGAATGGTGGCCGCCCGATGGCAATGCTAAGGCGACTCCTAACAAACCGATGCAGTTGGCAGTGCACGCAGATGCATGGGTTGCGGCATGGCGCGACGCGTATGAGCTCGCTCTGAAGCCTCCTAAAGGCCTTGCCTTGCGCGATTTTCACGCCGCTAACTTGATGTGGTTGCCGGCCCGCCAGGGGCTCAGCAGGGTCGGCCTGCTGGATTTTCAGGACGCCGTAGCGGCGCCACTTCCCTATGACCTCGTATCGCTGTTGCAAGATGTCCGCCAAGACGTGCCAGAAGATTTGCAGGAGGCGATGATCGCGCGCTTCCTCAGCGCTTTTCCCGATCTTGATGCGGCAGCGTTCCGCACCTCCTACGCGATCTTGGGCGCTCACCGCCATCTCCGTATTGCCGGCGTCTTTTCACGTCTCGCCAGGCGCGACAGCAATCGAGGCTATCTCGACTATTTGCCACAGGTCTGGCGCCATATCGCCGCCAATCTCCACCACCCGGCCCTGGTGCCGGTAGCAGAATGGCTTGCCCGATATTTGCCGCCTGAGCAGCGTACAGGCGGGCGATGAGCAAGGACTTTCCAAGCCATGCGATGGTGCTCGCCGCCGGGCTCGGCACGCGTATGCGCGCTGCCAGCGATAGCTTGCCAAAACCGCTAATACCCTGCGCTGGCAAGGCGCTTATTGACCATATACTCGATCTGCTGGTCTCCGCTGGCAGTCATTCCGTCGTGGTCAACAGCCATTACCTCGGCGATGTGCTAGCTGCTCATGTTGAGGCTTACGCCGCTCGCCATACTGATCTGGCCATTCGCCTGTCGCCGGAAAAGCAATTGCTGGATACCGGCGGCGGGGTGGCGCGGGCGTTGCCGCATTTGGGCCGGGCACCGTTTTTCGTGCTCAACAGTGATGCCATCTTGGATAATGCCGGAGCGCTCGGGCGCCTCGCGTTGGCCTGGGACGAAGTGCGCATGGATGCACTGTTGCTGCTATGCCCGCGCTCGCGTGCGGTCGGTCATACCGGCGGCGGCGATTTCCGCCTTGGTGAGGACGGTCGCCCGGTGCGCGCGATTGGCGCTGCCGATGCGCATATTTTTTGTGGCGTGCAATTACTCCATCCGCGGCTTTTTCGGAATGGACCAAGCGGTCCTTATTCGCTCAACCTGCACTATGACGAGGCCGCCGCAGCCGGGCGCTTATTTGCCCTCGAACATGATGGTTGGTGGTATCACGTTGGCACACCTGAGGCACTGATCGAGGCCGGGCAGCGGATATCTCGGACGGGTGGTAAATGAGAGCATTGAATCCAGAGCCCAACATTTTTTCCATCCCGCCTGAATTACCATTCGCTGATGCGCTGGTTGACGGCTTGCTGTATGGGGGGGTCATTGCGCGCAGCGATGACGATCCACTGGCTCTCAGCCGGCTCACGATTCTG
Organism: uncultured Rhizobiaceae bacterium; assembly: GCA_964413115.1. Classification (GTDB taxonomy): domain Bacteria; phylum Pseudomonadota; class Alphaproteobacteria; order UBA828; family UBA828; genus PTKB01. Next base: position 2,501 of record CAYPSQ010000032.1, read on the forward strand.
CTGCCGACTCGGCGCGCCTGTCGCGCCGTCGCTGAGGCTTTCCTCCGCCAATCGGATAAGGGCGCGCTTCTCTTGCCGCGCATTCGCCCACTCGGCGATCTCGACGAAGACGAATTTGGCGCTTCGGGATTAGCGGAGGGCGGCGATTTGCCGCTGGCGCTGGCGCCGCTCCGCCGTCAGTTCGTACTGGCGCAGCTTATTCTCGCACGCGATTCGGAGTGCCATATAGATCAGGCGGTTCGCTTGGCGCAGGAGTTGGGCGACTTTCTCGATCAGGCACAGAGCGAACGTCTTGATCTCGCCGGACTTAACGACTTGGCGCCGGAGCGCCATGCTGTCCATTGGCAGAAAATACTTTCTTTTCTCAAACTACTGGTCGTTAATTGGCCGCAAATTCTGGCCGAGACCGGTGCCGTCGATAGCGCTGCGCGGCAAAACACGGTGCTCGACGGGTTGGCCGCAGCCTGGCGTGAAAGTCCGCCGCGGGAGCCGGTGATCGCTGCCGGCTCGACTGGCAGCCGACCGGCAACAGCTGATTTGATGGCGGTGGTCGCGCACCTGCCGGCGGGCTGTCTTGTGCTGCCTGGGCTCGATCAGCAGTTGGATGAAGACAGTTGGCGCACCCTCGGGCCGAGCCATCCACAATTCGGCCTGAAGCAACTTCTCGCCCGCGTCGGCGCCACCCGCGACGATGCTCAGCTCTGGCCGGCGCAGCACACAGCTGCCGGCTCCACCTCGCGCGCCGCGCTGATTGCCAAGGCCATGCAGCCGGCTGAAACTGTGGGAGCGTGGCGTAACATGTCACCGGTCGATCCTGACGCACTAGGCAATTTTACCCTCTGCGAATGTGCCACCGCGAGCGCCGAAGCCGGCGTGATCGCCCTACGGCTGCGGGCTAGTCTGATGCGAAAGGACGCCACGGCGGCGCTGGTCACGGCGGATCGTGGCTTGGCGCGCCGCGTCGCCGCAGAGTTGAAAAGATGGAGTATCGAGATCGACGATTCTGCAGGTGCGCCGCTCGGTAAAAGTCCGCCGGGTGTGTTTCTCCGCCTCGTAGCTAGGCTGATGGCTGAGCGCGCCGCGCCGGTCGCCTTTCTGGCGGCGCTCAAGCATCCGCTGGCGGCGGGCGGTGAGCCACCGGAAGATTTTCGCCGGATGTTACGCTCAGTTGAACGCGCGGTACTGCGTGGCGCCCGTCCGGAAACTGGGCTTGGCGGTTTACAGCGTGCTCTGCAGGCCGCGGGCGAGGAACAGGCAGCCGATTGGCTCAGTGCCATTGCCGCCGCCGCCCAGCCGTTCGCGCAATTGATGGCGGCGAGGGTCACGCTCACACAAATTGTACAGGCTCATGTCGGCTTCGCTGAATGGCTTGCTGAAAGTGCCACCGAAACCGCTGCCGAACGCCTGTGGTCCGGCGAAGCCGGCGAAGCGGCAGCGGCGTTTATGGCCGAGCTGACCGAAAGCGCCGATCATGCACCGGCCTTAGACGGCTGGGAATATCCCGCCCTGTTTGATGCTATGCTGGAAGGAAGGGTCATACGACCACGCTATGGCGGCCATCCGAGGCTGTTTATTTGGGGCCCACTTGAAGCGCGCCTTCAATGCGCCGATGTGATGATTTTAGGCGGCCTGAATGAGGGCAGCTGGCCGCCCGTGCCCGACGCCGATCCGTGGATGAGCCAGGCTATGCGAGCCGAGTTCGGCCTGCCGTCGCACGAGCGGAGGATTGGCCTGTCGGCGCATGATTTCGCTCAATGCTGCGCCGCACCGGAAGTGATGCTGACCCGATCCCGGCGGGTGGAGGGCGAACCGACGGTGCCATCGCGCTGGCTGTCGCGCCTGAAAACCATGCTCTCGCCGGGCCGCCTGGACACCTTCATTGAACAGGAATCACATGTTTGGCTGCGCTGGCAGGAGTTGCTCGACAAACCGGAGTGGGCGCCGCAGCCCTGCCTCCCGCCGGCGCCACGCCCACCGCTCATCGCCCGCCCGCGACGCCTTTCAGTGACCCAGATCGAAACCTGGCTGAGCGATCCCTATGCCATCTATGCCCGCCACATCCTCGACCTGAGGGCGCTCGAAGAGATTGACGCTGACCCCAGCGCTGCCGACAAAGGCATCGTCATTCACGAGACCCTCGATCGCTTCATCGCCGAGTTTCCAGCTGCTCTCCCGCCCGCAGCACTGCCCCGGCTGCTGGCGCTCGGGCGCCAAGAATTCGCACGCTTTTCCTCTATCCCCGGCGTGATGGCATTTTGGTGGCCACGTTTTGAGCGCATCGCCCAATGGTTTGTTGACAACGAAACTGCCCGGCGGCGAAGCACTGAACACCTGGCTTCCGAGGTCTGTGGAGATTTGGTTCTCACCGGACCTGAAGGTGATTTCACTCTAACAGCCAAAGCCGACCGCATCGATCGGCTCGCCGATGGTAGACTTTCGATCATCGACTACAAGACCGGTAATATTCCGAGCGAGAAGCAGGTAGCCGCCGGGCGCCGCCCGCAGCTTTCCCTCGAAGCGTTGATAGCCGAGGCTGGCGGTTTCGCGGGCGTTGCGCCCGATGCTGTCGCCGAACTTTCCTATTGGAAACTGAATGGCGGCGAGCCGGCAGGCGCGATGCTGCCGCTCAAGAAAAATGACCCGGCGACATTGTCGGTGGCGGCCAAGGCGGGCCTGTTGAAGTTGATCGCCGAATTTGATGATCCAAGCACCCCGTACCACGCCCTGCCGCGCCCCGACGCTAGGCCAAGCTGGAACGATTATGCTCATCTCGAACGCGTCCAGGAATGGTCGGGCGGCGAGACCGAGGATGGGGCATGACGGACGCGCAACAAAGCGCCGCTGATCCGGCTGCTTCCGTCTGGGTTTCGGCCTCCGCTGGCACCGGCAAGACGAAAGTACTGACCGACCGGGTGTTGCGCCTATTGCTGAGCGGCGCCGAGCCGGGGCGCATTCTATGCCTCACCTTCACTCGCGCGGCGGCGGCGGAAATGGCCATCCGCATCACAGGCACGCTCGGGGAATGGACTGCCGCAGGCGACGAAATACTGGATATGGCACTCCGCGAATTACTCGGCCGCGCGCCCAAGGACGCCGAGTACCAACGCGCCCGGATGCTGTTCGCGCATGTGCTAGACACCCCGGGTGGCATAAAAATTCTAACCATTCATGCCTTTTGCCAATCATTACTGCGCCGTTTTCCGCTTGAAGCCGGAATCGCGCCGCATTTTGCTGTGGCTGATGACCGCACCGCGCGCGAACTGCTGAACGAAGCGCAGAACCGTCTGTTGCGCCATGCTCGACAGGGTGCAGACGAAGATCTCGCCGCCGCGCTCGCCGCTATAACAACGCAAATCGGCGAGGACAGCTTCGCCAGTGTGATGGCTGAATTAAGCTCGGCACGCGACAAGCTGGAGAGCGGCCCTGGAGGCATGGCGGACAGCACCAAGATGGTGACGGCAATCGCTCGCATGCTGGGCGTCGAACAAGATGAAAACGATGCGAATTTGGTCCGCTCTGCCTGCGCCGAGGGAGCGTTCGAGCGCGTGGCGCTGGTCGAGGCCGCCGCTGTGCTGGCGGAGGGCTCCGATACCGATGTGACGCGCAGCGATTTGATCGCTGGCTGGCTTGCGGGTGACGAATCCGACCGTCGCCGAAGTTTTAACGCCTATTGCCAAATTTTCCTCACTCGTGAAGGTAATTCGCGCAAATCCCTGGCCACTAAGCCAGTTCGTGCGGCCGCTCCCGACGCCGCGATGTCTCTGACTAAGGAACAGGCGCGCCTACTGGCTTTAGAGGAACGTCGCAAGGCCGTCGCGGTGCTGCACAATAGCGCCGCGCTGATCCGCTTCGGCACCCGCATGCTTGATTATTATCGTCAGGAAAAGAGCACCCGCGCGGTTCTCGACTATGGCGATCAAATCATGAAAACGCGCAAACTCCTCGCCGCCGAGGATATCGCGCCCTGGGTGCTCTACAAGCTTGATGGCGGACTCGATCATATCTTGTTAGATGAATCACAGGATACCAGCCCGGCGCAATGGTCAGTCATCGCTGCCCTGGCAGAAGAATTCTTCACTGGTGAAAGTGCGCATGAGGACACCCACAGCGACTGCGGTCATGGCGTCCGCACAATTTTTGCTGTAGGCGATGAAAAGCAATCAATCTATAGCTTTCAGGGCGCAGACCCGGAAACCATGGCCGATATGCGGGCGGATTTCCGCCGCCGTGTCGAAGGCGCTCACCATAAGTGGCGCGAAGTGCCGCTCGACCGTTCCTTCCGCTCGACAGCTGCTGTGTTGGGCGCGGTGGACGCGGTATTCGCCAGCGCTGATGCGGCGGCCGGCGTGGTGCCCCTGGGCAAGCGCCTGCGGCATGACGCGGAGCGTATTGGCCAGGCGGGGTTGGTCGAAATATGGCCGGTCGCGGTACCTCGTTCTGGGTCCGAGGAGGCACCCTGGACGCCGCCGGTCACTCGCCGCACCGGCGACGATCCGGCTGGCCGCTTGGCAGCGATGATCGCCAAAAAGATTTCCGACTGGGTACAAGTTAGACAAGCCCCGGGCGACGACGGCTGGCTGGAATCGCAAAACCGCCCCATTCGAGCGGGCGATATCATCGTGCTAGTACGCCAGCGTGGCAGTTTTGTAGCTGCCTTGGTACGTGCGCTGAAGGCACGCAACGTCGACGTCGCCGGCGTAGACCGCATGAAGTTGACCGAGCAATTGGCGGTGATCGATTTGATGGCGCTCGGGGATTTCCTACTCCTCCCGTCCGATGACCTCACCCTTGCCGCACTGTTGAAAGGGCCATTTATTGGTTTAAATGAGGAACAGTTGTTTAGCCTTGCCTGGCAGCGCGGCAAGGACAGTTTGTGGCGCCGATTGACCGCGCGACGAGACGAGAATCCACAATTCACCCGCGCCTATGGCATCTTGAGCGGGCTCCTGGCGGCTGCTGATTTCCGCCCACCGTTCGAATTTTACGCCGAGTTTCTTGGCGCCGGCGGGGGTCGCACTCAGCTTCTCAGCCGCCTCGGCAGTGAAGCTGCGGACCCCATAGATGAATTTCTCTCCGCCGCCTTAGCCTATGAGCGTACCCACCCTCCATCATTGCAGGGGTTTTTGCATTGGGCGCGCGCAGCGCCCTCTGATCTGAAGCGTGATCCCGAACAAGCGCGCGATGAAGTGCGCGTGATGACGGTGCATGGCGCCAAGGGTCTGCAGTCGCCGGTCGTATTTTTGCCCGATACCCTGTCGCTGCCGCATGATCGGCGCACCATCCTTTGGACGGAGGACGGGGAATCTGGCGCCCTGCCGCTCTGGCCCGGTCGCCGCGCTCACGAAGAGAGCATAAGCACCACAATACGCGAGCGAGCCCGCAAGCGCGACTCGGACGAATACCGCCGCTTGTTATATGTCGCCATGACCCGTGCCGAAGACCGGCTCTACGTGTGCGGCTGGCAGGGCACAAAAACCGCGCCTGACGGTTGCTGGAACCATTTGGTGCGCGACGGATTGGTGGCATTGGAGGAGACCGAAGACATTATTCTTGAATTCGCCCAAGGCGACGGCTGGTCCGGCGATGGTTTACGACTGGCCTGCGCGCAGACGGCCGAGCCTGAGCTGGCGGCCGAAGTGGCGCTGGATAGGGGCGAAGTCGAAGAATTGAAACCCTATTTTCGCGAGCCTGCGCCGCCTGAGCCGAGCCCGCCGCGCCCGTTTGCGCCGTCGCGCCCGATCGATGCACTACCGCCCCCTCGCGGGCCGCTAGAGGAAGATGGTGGCAGCAGTTTTTTGCGTGGGCGCTTAATTCACCGATTGTTGGAATTGCTGCCAGATTTGCACCCCGAGGCGCGGGTAGATTCGGCTGAGCGCTTTCTTGCCCGTTCCGCGCATGGGCTCGAGCCAGAGGCGCAGGCGGAGATTGCGGCGGAAGTATTAGCCGTCTTTAATGATCCCCGTGCGGAAGCGCTGTTCGGCCCGGACAGCCGGGCGGAAGTGCCGCTTGCCGCTGTGCTTGGAAAGCATGTGATATCCGGGCAGGTGGACCGCCTGGTGGTGGAAGAGGGCCGGGTGTTGGTGGTCGATTACAAATCAGGCCGCGCTGCGCCGCAGGACGAATCAACGATTGCAAAAGCCTATGTCGCGCAAATGGCCACTTACCGCGCCGTTCTTCGGACCATCTTTGCCACCCGCGAAATTCGCTGCGCTCTTCTATTTACCGATGGTCCGGCGCTTGTTTGGGTGTCAGATTCTCTGATGGACGCGCACGCACCTTGACGCTCAGCCAGGCCACCCCTAAATTGGAAATAACTTATTGGCAGGAGAAAATCATGACCATTACCCATGTCACCGACGCTGAATTTGACGAAAAAGTACTCAAGGCGCCGGGGGCCGTATTGGTGGATTTTTGGGCCGAATGGTGTGGCCCGTGCAAGGCTATCGCGCCAGCCCTGGAAGAAATCTCTGAAGAGATGGACGGCTCAATCACCATCGCCAAGGTAGATGTTGACAGCAATCCTTCGACGCCCGCCAAATACGGCGTGCGCGGCATCCCGACGCTAATCTTGTTCAAGGATGGCGAGGTTTCTTCGACGAAGGTCGGTGCCTTGCCGAAAGCCAAATTGGCCGAGTGGGTGCGCGGTGCGGTCTAATTGCTAGATCCTGTATTCATTTTACTTCAACAAAAACCTGCTTCGATAATTTTAGGGCGTGCAGTGGGTTGCGTGATACCCGTAGTGCCGTGATTCAGTATCGCTGCAGCGGGACTACGCGTCTGTGATGCCAGAAAGTTTTTCTGGCCAGACCGTCATTGTTACCGGTGCGACAAAGGGCATTGGCCGCGCTATCGCCGTCGCATTTGGCAAGGCGGGGGCAAATGTGCTGGCTAGCGGGCGCAATACGCAGGAACTCGATAGCGTTTGCCTGGACATAGAGCAGGCCGGGTCCAAAGCGATTGGACTGGTTGCTGATTTGGCACTCGAAGAGAGCCCCCAGATCATCGCCAATCAGGCGCTCGAAAGTTATGGTCGCATTGATGTGCTAATCAACAACGCCGCGATCATCCACGATTCCGCGACATTGGTCGAATTTGATCCAAAAATCTGGAAGCTAGTTCTACAGGTAAATCTTGTGGCGCCGGTATTTCTCACCCAAGCCGTATTGCCGGATATGATCCAGCGCGGTTCTGGCAAAATCATAAATATTTCAAGCATCGGCGGAACAAGAGGTGGCGCTGGCCGCTCCGCCTACCGCGCCACCAAGGCCGGGCTGATCAGCCTAACCGAAAGTGTTGCCGCCGAGGTCAAGGAGTTCGGTATCGACGTGACCTCCATTTGTCCAGGTGCCACCGATACCGAGGGCTTTAGGAGTGCCTTTGATCATAAGGGAAGACAGCAAGACGCGAACTTGATGGTACCGCATGAAATTGCTGAATTAGCGCTGTTCCTGGCATCTGGGAAATCGTCCGCGATCACGGGAACGGCGATTCATGCATTCGGCGCGACTAACCCTATTTTTCAATCGGGCGCGAAAAGAGGCAAAATCTGAGCGAGGCGCAGAACCGCCGTGCACGTGGTGGTAAGGTTTACTGTGCGCCCATAACGCTAATCTCACGAACCGCTAAATCTCCACCGTCATTAATCAACGCAGGCTCATTGAACGGATGGCGGAAGCTTTTGTCGCTGGTTTGCACCAGGGTTCTGCCATCCAGCGAAACGCTCATTCCGCTGGACTCGTCTCGGCTAAAGAGGATGAGGAAGTGATATCCGTCCTCAAGCTTTATTGTCTGGTCTAAGTTGGCGAGGCAGCGCGCACCGTTTCGCCCAAAACGCTGCAGCTCGAAGGACGGCCAAGTACCCGCATTACATGCCAGGCGATAGTCGGCGGTGTGCCCATGGCCTTGAAAGAAATCTATTTCGAAGCAGCCGTCGGCCTTGCTCGAAAGCAAATCCGATTGTATGCAGAAACCGTTGGAAATAGGCATCCGGGTGTATAGCTCGGCGAGGCCATTCTGCTGTAGAGCTTTTTTCGCTTCCAATTCCTTCGGGATTTCTAGAAATATATAGGCTGCGAGGGCGCTGACTTTTTCGCCAGCCTCCTGAGGTTGCATTTGCCGTCAATAGTAAAATCATCCTCGGCTTCCTGCTAGTAAGATGGTGAAAGTTCTTGCGCACCGCTTTTTTTGCTTCCGTTAAGATGAGGCATTCGCGGCTGATGGCATCAGCGTGTTAGCCTTTCTTGCTTTGCCATGGACGGAGGGTAGTAGATTATGGTGTGATCACAAAGCATGCCAAGATGGTAGCTAGAGCAAACCCTGAGCAGGTGGGATCACCTGCGACGACCCATTTGCTTGAATTAAAATTGCTCTAGAAGCGAGCTAGAATGAAGTCGAAATGAGTATGTCCTATCCTGATTCCACCTCGCGTTCGGCCGAATTGAGCCGGCGCGCAAAAAATATTTACCCCGGCGGCACTACGCGCGGGCAGACCTATTATAAGCCCTATCCGATCTATGCCGCGCATGCCGAAGGCTGCCGCGTGACCGATGTTGACGGCGTTGCGCGAATCGATTTTGTTAACAATTACACGGTCCAATTGTTCGGCCACTCGCATCCGGATATTGTTGCTGCCGTGCAGGACCAGGCGGCGCGCGGTATGTGTTTCACCATGCCGTCCGAACTCGATATAGAGCTCGCCGAGATGATTCTTGCGCGCGCCGCGTCGTTCGATCATTTGCGCTTTACCAATACCGGCACCGAGGCGGTCATGCATGCCGTCAAGGGCGCGCGCGCTTATACCGGCAAGCCCAAGATCGCGAAATGCGAAGGTGTCTATCACGGCGCCTATGATTACGCCGAGGTTAGCCTCGATTCTAATCCGCAAGTGTGGGGCCAGAAAAAGCCGAAGGCTGTCGGCCATACGCACGGCGCGCCCGAGGGTGTGATGCGCGATGTAGTCGTGTTGCCGTTCAATGATGTAGCGGCGTCAAAGCAAATTCTCGAGGAAAACGCGGACGCGCTCGCCGGAATTCTGCTCGATGCGGTGCCGTCTCGCTGTGGCGGCATTCCGGCCAGTGCCGACTATATCAAGATGCTGAAATCATTTACCCGCGTTCATGATGCGGTGTTGATCCTTGACGAGGTGGTGACGTGGCGTCTCGATTATGGCGGCGCTCAGACGCGCTATGGGATCGAGCCCGATATGACGACGATGGGTAAAGTTATCGGCGGCGGCATGCCAATCGGCGTCGTGGCTGGGCGTGAGGAAATCATGCGGGTGTACGATTCGAGCGCTGGCAAGGCGTTGTGTTCGCATTCTGGCACCTTCGCCGGAAATCCGGTCTCAATGGCGGCTGGTATCGCGGCGATGAAATTACTGACAGTGGCGGCCACCGATCGCCTCAACCAACTCGGCGAGCGTGCTCGCGAAAGCCTGCGCGAGGCGTTCCGCTTGGCCGATGTGGAAGGCCAAGTGACGGGTGAGGGGTCGTTAATCCTAATGCATTTCTCGACCGAGCCGCTCGGCGATTACCGCGCCACCTGGCGCGCCCATACCGAGCGCCGCGCCGAGATGCTGGTAGACTTGTTCCGTCGCCTGTTAAATCGCGGCATTCTGTTCAGCACATGGGGGCTGGGCTGTCTCTCCACCCCCATGGAGCAGGCCGAGATCGATCATCTGGCCGATGCGGTGTTGGCCAGCTTGCGAGAGATTAAAGAAGAAAACAGAAAGGCTTTGGTATCATGAGCAGCACGGCAAATTCAGCTGGCGCACGCGCCGTCGAGAACATCCTGCATGGTTACAGTAATCTTGCGGCACTTGAGAAAACACCGCCGGTCGTTGTTTCGGGCGGGCGTGGCGTGCACATCGTGGATGAAGACGGGAAGGAATATATCGAAGGTGCTGCCGGCATGTGGTGCGCCTCGTTCGGCTTCAATGAACCTGAATTGATTGATGCAGCGATCCAGCAATTCAAGAAGCTGCCATATTATCATAGCCTAATCGACAAGACGACCGAGCCTATGGGCGTGTTGGCTGAACGCCTGAAATCGATGGCGCCGGTACCGATGTCGAAGGTATTTTTCGCCAATTCTGGCTCTGAGGCGAACGATACCGCCGTCAAGATGGTTTATTACTATAACAATGCGCGCGGTCGTCCGAAGAAGAAGAAAATCATTGCCCGCCATTTCGGTTTCCACGGAGTCACAATGGCGGCGGCCAGCATCACCGGTATTCCGGCCATGCATGCCGGCTTTGACCTGCCGTTGCCCAACTTTATGCACACCGATTTTCCGCACTATTACCGCTACGGCGAGGATGATGAATCGGAGGAGCAGTTTGCAACGCGACTGGCGGACAGTCTGGAGGCCATGATCCTCAAAGAAGGGCCGGACACCGTCGCCGCCTTCTTCGCCGAGCCGGTGATGGGCGGTGGCGGCTGCGTCCCGCCGCCGGTGACCTATTTCGAGAAAATGCAGGCGGTGCTCAACAAATATGACGTGCTCATGGTCTCTGATGAGGTGATCACCGGGTTCGGCCGCACCGGCAATATGTTTGGCTCGGAAACCTTCAATATCAAACCCGACATCATGACCCTGGCGAAAGGACTCTCCGGCGCTTATCAGCCGATCTCGGCAGTGATGGTCACCGAAGACATTTACCGGGTGCTGCGAGATGAGAGCAATAAGATAGGTCTGTTCGGCCATGCCTTTACCACCACAGGCCATCCGGTTGCGGTCGCCGTCGCCAACCGAGCCCAACAACTCATGCAGGAGCGTGATATCGTTGGCCATGTCCGGCGGGTTTCACCGTTCTTGCAAAACGGTCTCCGGGCATTCTCGGATCATCCGCTGGTCGGCAATGTGCGCGGCGTCGGCCTCATGGCGGCGATTGAGTTGGTCGCCGACAAGCCAAGTAAACGCTCCTTCGATCCCACTTTCAAAGTGAAGGATTTTCTTCGCATGCGCGCCCAGGAGCATGGCCTGATCATCCGCTCGGCCCTCTCCGGTGACAGCGTGGCTTTCTCGCCACCGCTGATCATCAGCGAGGATGAAATCGGTGAAATGATGCAACGCTTCAGGATGGCGCTCGACGACACCGCCCGATGGATCGAAGAAAACGCCCTCAGAGACAAGAAGCCGGATTGAGCGCGATCTCCAGAACCATCGCCGGCATACACGCTCTGGCAGACAAATCAGCAAAGCACGAGCCTACAAGTTATTGGCGCCAATTGATTGCTGAGTTTCTGCAATACAATTGCAAGTTTGCGGAGCCCAAGATTACTGATAAGCGGAAATATAACGGTGTTGGGCAATGAATGCGTGCGCATGCCCAAAATCTCCACCAATAGCTGGGCCAATTATTCCGACCGACGTGACAAGTTTGCCCTCGATATACATCTGCGCGATGAATTTGGGTCGAATTAAGGTGGCGTTAGGATCGAGAACGATATGGTTGGCAACGGCAATCGCGACCCGTCAGACAAAGCCAATCATCATATGACTACCTGGTAACGCCGGGGCTGTTGTACCACATCAATGAGTTTTTGCGTCCTGATTTACCGAGAAACCGCCTTAATCTAGTGTGACTCTCTCGGTACCGTTGCGCCGCGCTGGCCAACTAGGAAATCTAAATCGACGCCTTCATCGGCTTGTAACACATGGTCGAAATAGAGCCGCTGGTATCCGCCGGTCATTGGCGGTTCGGGCGCTGACCACGCCTCGCGCCGGCGCGCAAGCTCTTCGTTGGACACATCGAGATGGAGGCGCCGCCCAGCGACATCAAGGGTAATCATATCACCGTCTTGAACCAGCGCTAGCGGCCCGCCTGCGGCCGCTTCCGGCGCGGTATGCAGTACCACGGTACCATAGGCCGTGCCCGACATGCGCGCATCCGAGACCCGCACCATGTCCTTGATGCCCTTCGCTAAAATCTTTGACGGCAAGCCCATATTGCCGACTTCGGCCATGCCAGGATATCCTTTTGGACCGCAATTTTTCAACACTAGTACGCAATTTTCGTCGACATCGAGATCGGGATCATCGATGCGCGCCTTGTAATGATCGATATCCTCGAAGACCACGGCGCGGCCGGTATGTTGCATCAGTTCAGGCGTTGCGGCGGAAGGTTTCAGCACCGCGCCGCGGGGTGCCAGATTGCCGCGTAACACTGCAATGCCGCCATTCTCGGTGAGCGGATTGTCGAGGCTGCGGATCACTTCGGTATTGTGGCACGGTGCCTCGGCGCTGTTCTCCCAGATAGTGCGGCCGTTCACGGTCCGTGCGTCCTTGTGGATGAAATCGCCAAGGGCGTGCACCACCGCGGGTAAACCGCCGGCATAATAGAAATCTTCCATCAGAAATTGCCCCGACGGCATGAGATCGACGATAGTCGGAACATCGCGCCCAAGACTGTCCCAATCGTCCAAACCGAATTCCACGCCAATACGACGCGCAATGGCAATCAGATGCACCACCGCATTAGTCGAACCGCCAATCGCGCCATTTATGCGCACCGCGTTTTCAAATGCGTGGCGTGTCAGGATTTGGCTGATGCGAAGGTCTTCCCGTACCATCTCGACGATGCGCCGCCCGGCCTGCTGGGCCAATACATTGCGCCTGGAATCGACGGCCGGAATGGCGGCATTCTGAGGCATCGCCATGCCGAGCGCTTCGGCCATGCTGGCCATGGTTGAGGCAGTGCCCATGGTCATGCAATGGCCGGGGCTGCGTGACATCCCAGCCTCGGCATCCATGAAATCGGCGAGCGACATTTCGCCTGCCTTGACCGCTTCTGAATAGCGGAACACATCTGTTCCGGAACCGACCGCCTTGCCGCTGACGCGCCCGCTCAGCATTGGCCCACCCGAGACAACCAGTGTCGGCAGGTCACAACTTGCCGCGCCCATCAGCAGTGCTGGCGTCGTCTTATCACAGCCGACCAGCAGAACTACGCCGTCCATTGGATTGGCGCGGATCGATTCCTCGGTATCCATACTGGCGAGGTTACGGAACAGCATCGCGGTCGGGCGCAAATTAGATTCGCCCAACGACATCACGGGAAACTCAAGCGGCAGGCCACCAGCCTCATACACGCCGCGTTTGACGCGCTCGGCGAGGCCACGCAGATGCGCGTTGCACGGCGTCAATTCCGAAAAGGTATTGCAAATGCCGATCACCGGGCGGCCGTCGAACGAATCCGCTGGAATACCCTGGTTCTTCATCCAGCTGCGGTGCAGAAAGCCGTCCTTATCGGCCTTGCCGAACCAGGCCTGCGAGCGCAGCGGAGCTTTCTTATTCGCCATGACGGGCTAATCCAGATGCTTGAGATATTGGCTAACAAAATCATGATCGATGAACTCGATATAAGCGTCGGTTAGGCGCTTGGTGATCGGGCCAGGAATTTTGCCATCGCCAACTTCGATGCCATTAAAGCTCTGTACCGGCACGATACAAAAGCTGGTCGAGGTGATGAATGCCTCATCCGCTGTATAGGCGTCATAAAGATCAATATCCGTGCGCACTACTTTAATGCCGGCTGCCTCGGCCATATCAATCGCTGTCTGGCGGCTCACGCCACACAGCACAAAGCGATCCTCGGGCGTATAGATCACACCGTCATCGACTAAAAATATATTCGAGCCGACGCCCTCGGAAAGGTTGCCGTTCACGTCGAGCAAGATCGCCCAAGCGTTGGAATTTTGCCGACGCGCTTCCTCATGGGCCATCATCAAGTTCATGTAATTATGTGTTTTGGCCCTGGGTGTTAGCGAATCCGGCGAAGTGCGGCGCAGTGATGGGACGATCACTTCCATGCCGTCGCGGAAATAATGTGCCCTCGCCTTGAATGGCAACGGCGTGCATTCAACGATCACCGTGGCTTCTGAAGCTTCGTGTATATCGCCGCCGACCGGCTCGACGCCGCGCGACACACGCTGGCCGACCCAGTAATCTTCGTGTTCACTGAGTAGGTGAAGATTGCGCGCCAGCACCTCCTCGCTGATTTCCTTTAATCTCTCGATTCTCATGCCGGGGTCCATCTGAAGATATTTGAGCGATTTGTAAAACCGCTTCAAATGTTCATCGAGCTTGAAGATGCGGTGGCCAAAAGTGCGCGTCATATCGAACGCACCGTCTCCATATTTGAAGCTGCGGTCGCGGAACGAGACCATGGCCCGGCTTTCCGGCACGATTTCTCCGTTTATATAAACGACCCGCTCGTTGGCGAAATCCGTCATGTCCGGTTTCTCCCTAATCCATCTCGACGCCGTAATCGTGCCGTGCCCCTTTGGGCGTGATATAGCCTTCGCGTAAATCTTCCTCAATCATTTCGCGTTCGCGGTCCTCAGGCCGGCCATAGCCACCGCCGCCTGAGACGCTGAGACGCACCCGGTCACCGGGCCTGAGGGTGATATTGGAATATTTGCTACTCGACACTTTGCCGAATGCCTCTGTCACCGGACGCCAATCCGCCCGATCCTTGTTCTGGATCAGGGTCGCACCGTTGCCACCTTCCTTGCCGCCGAATAGCGCCCAGGTCTTGATGTAGTGGCGGTCGGTGCATTGGCTGGCGGTGATATCGGTGGTCGTCGCGCGCAACGTCTTGTGATAGCCGAGGCCGCCCCGATAGGCGCCGGCACCACCCGAATCTGGCGTCATGGCAATATCCTCGACATGGAACGGAAAGCGTGTCTCAAACACTTCCACCGGATTGAAGCGGCAATTGCCATTAATGGCGATAACGCAATCATTGCCGTCGGCATAGCTACGGCCGCCCCAACCTCCTGACATTAAGTCATAGCAGGCAAAATATTCGTCATGTTCCGGATGGTAACCGCCAAACACAAAATTACCGCCGGTACCGCTTTCCGACGCCATGGCGCGCTCAGGCATGCACTCAGCTAGCGCGCCGATGACGATCGCCGCCAAGCGCGGATGTGTCTCTGTATTGCCGGCGACTTCGGGCGCGGGATAATTGACGTTGGTCACACTGCCAGGCGCGGCAACTATGCGGATCGGCCGGAAGCAGCCGCTATTCTTTGGGATCGAAGGGTCGGTCATGTGGAACATCGCGTTATAGGTGGCGCTCCAGGTGACGCCGAGAGTGGCGTTGATCGGCCCGAGTGCCTGCGCGGCGCTACCGCTGAAATCAGCCACCACCTCATCGTCCTGCACAAAGACGTCGACACGCAGCAGATAGGCTTTATTCTCGATGCCATCATTCTCGACGCTGTCTTCAAAGCTGTAATGGCCGTCGGGAAAGTTAGATATTTCGGCGCGCATGCGGCGCTCGGAATATTCCATCAAATCATGACATGTCGTCTTGAAGGTCTGTTCGCCGTATTTCGCCAGCAGCTCCGTCATGCGTTGCTCGCCAAGATCCAGGGCGCCGATCATCGCGCGGAGGTCGCCATAATTGTGCCGCGGCGTGCGCACATTGGCCAACATCAGCTTCCACACTGCATCGACGTCCTTGCCGGCCTTTTTGATCTTGATTGGCGGCACTCGAAGGCCCTCATGGAAAATCTCCGTCGCCTCACCGGCGAAGCCGCCCGGCACCATGCCGCCGACCTCGGCGATATGGCCGATGCAAACGAGATATCCAAGCGGCTGACCATTGTGGAAAAACGGCTTGAATAGAGTGTGCTCCGGCACATGCAACCCGCCCCGATAGGGGTCGTTATGAATGAGGACATCACCTTCATCGAGCGTATCGATGGGAAATTCCTCGGCGCAGGTTTTGATCAACAACGGCATACCGCCGATCATTGCCGGGCAGAATTCGGCTACGGCGATCATGTCTCCGTTGGTATCGGCCAGCGCGCAGGTGAAATCTAAGCCTTCGTTGAAGATCGTCGAATAGGAGGTTTTCATCAGCGAGATACCCATCTCGCGGCAGATCGATACCATGGTGGAATCGAGGATATTCATCGTTACCATGTCCATGAGCTGATACCCTTCCGGTTAGCCTTCTCGCTCGGAATTGTTTGATACATTTGGCCGTCATGTTATGGAGGCCCATCGATCTACGCAATGCAGATAAAGAGCCTTTCAACTCAGGGGGACTGACAATATGACGGTCAGCGACGAAATTCTCGACCAGGCTCGGAACAAACTCTATACCGCCGTTATTTCCGACACCCTTGATGGCATGGGTATTTTGAGCCAAGCCTTGCCGCCCGGCGTCCGCCCGCTTGATGAGAGTTTGGTGCTATGCGGGCGCGCCCGCACTGGTCTTTACATGCCTGTTTACCACGACGACGAGGCGCTTGACGTTTATGAGCATGAAATTGCCTTGGTAGACGATCTCCGGCCAGGCGATGTCGCGGTCTTCTCCTGCGCTGGCAACAGCCGCATCGCCCCCTGGGGAGAGTTGCTATCAACGGCGGCCCGCGCGCGTCGCGCGCATGGCTGTGTGACCGATGGTTTGGTTCGCGATGTGCGCATGATCCGTGATATGGGATTCCCCGTCTTTGCCGGCGGCATCGGGCCGTTAGATACCAAGTCGCGGGCGAAAATGATGATGGCCGATGTGCCGTCCGAAATCGGCGACGCCAAAATCTCCCCGGGAGATATCATTTTTGGTGATGTTGATGGCGTAGTTGCGATTCCAGCCGGTGTGGCCAGTGAAGTGCTCGCTCTTGCCATGCAAAAAGTTATGGAAGAGAACAATGTACGCGATGAGCTTGCCGCAGGGGCCAAGCTCAAGGATGTGTTCGACAAGTACGGAATCCTCTAGCGTTCGTCCGCCGGGCCGCTGGTTTCGCAAAGGGAAAAAAATTATATGAGCTCGAGATTGCAAGGAAAAACAGCATTGCTAACCGCTGCTGGTCAGGGCATTGGTCGCGCAACAGCGCTCGCCTTTGCTGGCGAAGGCGCGCGGGTTTGGGCCACCGATATCAACGAAGGTGCGCTCGCCAGTTTGGCCATGGAATCGCCCAGCATCGTCACCCGGTATCTTGACGTGACGGACCCGGAATCGATCTCAAAAACCATGGCCGAGGCCGACGCGTTTTCCATTCTTTTTAATTGCGCCGGTTATGTTCACAACGGCACCATTCTCGATTGCTCGGAAGCGGATTGGGATACCTCTTTCGATATCAATGTACGCTCGATGTACCGCATAATTCGCGCCGCGTTGCCGGCTATGATCGACAATGGCGGTGGCTCAATCGTCAACGTCGCCTCCGTCGCATCCAATGTGAAAGGCGTGCCCAACCGCTTTCTATACGGCGCTACCAAGGCTGCGGTGGTAGGCCTGACCAAAGCCGTGGCGGCGGATTTCGTCGGCCAGGGCATCCGCTGCAATGCCATCTGTCCGGGCACGGTGCAAACGCCTTCCCTGGACGAACGCATCAACGCCTTCGATGACCCAAAAGCCGCGCGCGCGGCATTCACCGCCCGCCAGCCCATGGGCCGCCTCGGCACTGCGGAAGAAATCGCAGCCTTAGCCGTTTATCTTGCCTCCGACGAATCAACCTACACAACGGGCACCGAGGCCATCATCGACGGCGGTATGACTATTTAGGCGTGCGCCCAACCCTTCCAGTTGGCTTTGCATAGGCCTTCGACCTGATGTTCGAATGTGCCGCGAGCCATGAATCATATATATTTTGTCTTGCAGCGCGAACTGCCCCGGCTTCAGTTCGATGTTGCCTATATGAACCGATATCAGCGAATCTGGCTGCTCACGGGAACTGTTGTCGCGCACATATCCGGTAAGCACCCTCAAGCTCCGCCAGGCGCGCCACCGATATGCGGAGGTCGGGGATCACATAACGGTTTCGGCAATAGGTGGCGCCTTAACTGCCGATCACATAGTTCCGCCATTTGCCAGTGCGGTTGAATTCATCCCTGGTCGCACTTCCATCCCGATTGATCGGGGCGGTAATTTCACAACCTGCCACTCATCCGTGCAATTAGGCCGCAATTTGCGAGTGCGAGGGTGGCCTTAATCGGGTTCAATGATCGACGACACAACCGCCGCATGGAACGCAGGTCCTCGCTGATATGATATCACCCATCACCGCGCGCGGTGGTTCTCAGCTTAGAGCAATTTTCTATATGTGCCTGGCAACAGTGCTGCTGTTCCCGATGCTTAACGCCACGGTGAAAGTTCTCGGCAGCGACTACTCCGTCTGGCAGATCATCTGGGTACGCTCGATCATGCATCTCATCGTCATGGTGGCGTTGTGCGCGCCAGGATACGGTTTGCTTCGCGTCTTCACCACCACCAAACCGTTTCTGCAATTGACCCGGTCGGCATTGCAAGTCGGCGCCATGTATTTCTTCATAACTGCTCTTGCGGTACTACCGCTCGCCACCGTCACCTCAATCACCTTTACCGCCGCTTTTATGGCGGTGATGCTTTCCATTCCCGTGCTCGGCGAGCGCGTCGGTATCCGGCGCTGGCTCGCGGTGTTGGTCGGCTTTGGCGGGGCCATCGTCATTATCCGGCCGGGCGGAGATCTCGCTACGGAACCCAGTTTGATGGCTCTCGGTGCCGCCCTCTGTTACGCCCTTTTTCAGATTCTAACGCGCAAGCTCGCGCCGCATGACGATAGCCGTACCACGGCGGTTTATACCGTGGTCGTTACCCTGATCGTTTCCTCGGCGATTGCGCCATTCGGTTTTGCCTGGCCTGACGAAACTAACACGTGGCTGTTATTTCTAGCGCTTGGCGTGTTTGGCGGCATCTCGCACTTCTTTCTCATCAAGGCTTATGAGACTGGTGAGGCTTCGGTGCTATCGCCCTTCGATTATGGACAGCTTGTTGGCGCGACGCTGCTGGGCTATCTCATCTGGGGTGATTTTCCTGACGGCTGGACGTGGCTTGGGATCGCCATCATCATCTCCTCGGGAATTTATATTGCCCATCGTGAAGCACGGCGAAAGACGTCAAAGGGGAAAGCGAAACTTAGGCCATGAAGACGGATGTCTTGCAGGAAACTCTCGGAGCATTTTGCCGCGAAACCCATGTGGCGCTCGCAGGCGCGGCGTCAGGGCCGCTAGCCGGTCTCGAGTTTGGCGCCAAGGACGTATTTGATGTCGCCGACCATAAGAGCGCCTGCGGTAGCCCCGAATGGCTCGCCAGTCATGCGCCGGCCGAGACGACGGCGTCCGCCCTCCAATCTCTGTTGGATGCCGGTGCGAATCTCGCTGGCAAGACCCACACCGACGAATTGACCTACAGCCTAATGGGCGAGAACGCGCATTATGGCACGCCAGTCAATGTCAACGCGCCGGGCCGTATTCCCGGCGGCTCGTCGAGTGGCTCGGCAGCAGCGGTCGCCGGCAATCTCGTCGACTTTGCGATAGGTACGGATTGCGGCGGCTCGGTGCGCCTGCCAGCATCTTTTTGCGGCATTTATGGATTTCGCCCGAGTCATGGCCGCATCGCGCTCGACGGCTGTATGCCGCTGGCGTCGAGCTTTGATACCTTCGGCTGGTTCGCGCAAGACGCTGGAACGCTGGCACGGGTCGGTGAGGTGCTGCTCGAGGAGATGCCGGAGGCCATGCGCGCAAAACGGCTGCTCATCGCGACCGATGCTTTTAAGTCAGCCGGGCCGGAAGTAACGGCGGCGCTCAACGGCGCAGTGGATATGGTTCGGACGTTTATCGGCAACGAACAGCCGGCGGTCATCGCCGGCGACGGGCTAGAGGCTTGTTTTGCCACCTTCCGCACCCTGCAGGGTGCGGAGATATGGGCCAACCATAAGGAATGGATTGAGCGCACCCGGCCAAACTTCGGCCCCGGTATCCGCGAGCGTTTCGCATGGGCGTCGACGGTCTCCGAATTTGATGTGACGGAAGCCCAGAAACGCCGCGAATTGTTTTCCGAGCGGGTATACAATCTGCTGTCCGATGGCTCGGTGTTGTGCCTGCCGACGTCGCCCGGCATCGCGCCGGAGTGCGGCGCCTCGGGGGTTGAATTGGATGATTTTAGGGGCCGGGCGATGGCTCTATTATGTGCTGCCGGCTTGGCCGGATTACCGCAAATATCACTGCCGCTGGCCCGTCTCAAAAATTGCCCTCTCGGGTTATCGTTGGTGGCGCGGCGCGGCGCTGACATGGAACTGCTCACACTGGCCGAAGATTTGGCCGACAGATTCTGATTGGGAGAAATATATTATGCTCGAAACACCGCCGATCCTCACTATACAGCGAAACTTCGCGCGCCCCGATGCCGCCAAGGTGGCGAAGCTGATCGGTGCGCTCACTGGCAACATTGCCGATTGCCTGGGCGGGCGCGGCGCACTCGACCCGGTGATCAAGCCCATAGCGGATTCGCCGGTTGGTATGCGCGCTGTTGTCGGCCCGGCGTTTCCCTGTAAAAACGCGCCTTCGGATCAGCTTGGCGCCATGGCGGCGCTAGCCCATGCCCAAGCTGGCGATGTAATTGTTGCTGCGACGGAAGCTTGTACCGGAACTGCCGTGGTCGGCGATTTGATGCTCGGCATGGCGCGCAACCGCGGCATCATCGGGTTGGTGACAGACGGCGCGGTGCGCGATCTCGGCGGCATCTTCAAGGTAGGTTTGCCGGTATTTTGTGCTGGTGTAAATCCCGATTCGCCGTCACGCACTGGCCCCGGCAGCGCCGGTCTGGCGGTGCATATAGGCGGCACTACTATACATCCCGGCGATATCGTTGTTGCCGATAGCGATGGCGTGGTGATCGTGCCACAGGGCCTCCTGGATATGGTAATAGAAAAGCTCAACCAGGTACTTGTTGCCGAGGCGGAAATGGAAGCCAAAGTTGAGGACGGTCTCAAAATACCCGATTCCTGGGGCGCCCTTTTCGCCTCTGACCAGGTGCGTTATCTGGATTAAACGCTGGCATAACCTGCGTCGACCCTGGCGTTTAGCGTTGGTGCTGTGGGTGCAGACCCTGGCAGTGCCGGTAATATCCGGTGAGTTGAGATCAACTAAATTATTGTCGACGCGCGCAAATGTTGTTGCGGAAATAAATAAGGTCATAATTGTAGTGGCGGGGAGAAGTGAGCGCATGGCATTATGGCAGCAGGATTTGCTGGCGTGGCGAGCACGTAGCGCAGGTTGAGGTTGATATGGTGGCAATCGCCCTCTTGTGCAGCGCTGTGGGAGCGGACGCCATCGAGGAGAGAGTAAATGTTTTTTTTATTGCGCTGGTTGGTGATAGTCGGAATCGGAATAGGAATTATGGCATCTAACACAAACGCAGGTGACCTTGAAAATACAATCTATCTCGATCTTAAGGATGGTCGCGTGGTGATTGAACTCCGCCCTGACCTTGCGCCGAATCACGTCTCGCGGATCAAAGAGCTTACGCGGCAGGGCTTTTACGATGGATTGAAGTGGCACCGCGTGATTGATGGCTTCATGGCACAAACCGGCGATCCTAAGGGTCTGGGAACTGGCGGCTCCGGCCAAAATATAGATGCTGAATTTTCTGAAGAACCCCATGTGCGCGGCACCGTATCCATGGCGCGTTCGCAAAAGCCGGACAGCGCGGATAGCCAGTTTTTCATTGTCTTCGCGCCGTCAAAATGGCTTGACGGGCAATATACCGTGTGGGGCGAGGTGACCCAAGGCATGGATCACGTCGATCAAATCAAGAAGGGCGAAGACAATAGCGGGCAGGTCGAAGATCCTGATGTCATCGTCCGCATGCAGGTCGCTGCCGACTCGGAATAGAGGCGAGAGGTCGTCATAGCGCCCGCCCGCTAGAACGTGCCTGGATATCGGCCGCCATCAATCACCAGATTCTGTCCTGTGATATAGCCGGCGTTTGAGCCGCATAGGAAGGCGCAAGCTTCTCCGAACTCTTCTGGGATGCCGAATCGCTTTGCAGGAACGGGTTCGGCGCGTTCGGCGATGGCTTCCTCCAGGCTCAAATCACGCTCGTCCATAGCCTGCTTGAACGCGGCGTTGTGCCGGTCAGTCAGGAAAAAACCGGGTAGGATATTGTTAATCGTGACATTTTGTGCAGCTACTTTTGGCGCTACGCCGGCGAGGAACGAGGTGAGGCCAGCGCGCGCCGCGCTTGATAGATCGAGCCCGGGTATCGGCATCACCACCGAAATCGAGGTGATATTGACGATGCGTCCAAATTTGCGCTTGGCCATGTTGTCGATGACCTTCTGGATCAATTCTATCGGTGTGATCATGTTCATGATGAGGCCTGCAAGCATGGCTTCGCGGTCAAGTTCGCGGAAATCCTTGAACGGCGGCCCACCATTATTATTGATCAGAATATCTGGGTCTGGACAGGCATCGAGAAGCGCGCGCTGTCCTTCCAGCGTGCTGACATCGGCGCACACTGGGGTAACCGAAACATCGGAAAAGCTTTCGATATCCCGCGCGGTGGCGGCCAGTGCGGCTTCATTGCGCCCATTGATCACCACTGAAACACCGTTTCGCGCTAGAGAAATGGCGCAAGCGCGCCCTAGTCCCTTGCTCGATGCGCAGACGATCGCCTGTTTGCCCTTGATGTCGAGATTCATATGTTCACCCTAT
>CAYPSQ010000033.1:0-9424 GCA_964413115.1 uncultured Rhizobiaceae bacterium
AAAAGCATGTGCCCTAAGTGTATTTTATTATTTGTAACAAACTATTACATGATACGTTTGTTATTATACATTCGAAATTTAAGATATTGGGTTTACTTCCCACTTGACAATCGCTGGCGGCAGCCAGCTTGTCCTTGCTATGAATCTTCGGCCGGCGTCAAAGTGGTAAGCGCCAATGCGTGGATATCGCTTTTCATTTCATCGGCAAGTACTCGATAGACGAGGCGCTGGCGCTCAATACGGTTCATCCCATCAAATATTGCGCTGACGATGGTTACACTGAAATGACTTTCGCCTTCGGGCCGCGCTCCAGAATGGCCGTGGTGGCGCGCCGATTCGTCACTGATTTCCAGTCGTGCCGGCGCCAGGTGCTCGTTTAATTTTGTTTTGATCGTTTGGGCAACCCGCATTTTTCCCTCTTCGTACCATTATATACGCTTAGCAAACTGTCCCCAGAAGTCGCCGCTCAGACTAGCAACGCCGCGCCTTTACTCACCACAGAGCAGACGGCATACTTATTCTATGAAGGTATTTGAAGGCAACCATCGAACACGCTCGGAAAAGCCAGAGGCTCCGGCGGAGCAGATCTGTGAATATCCCGATTGCGCGGAGTACGCACCGCACCGCGCACCGCGAGCACCGAAAGATTTGCGCAGTTATCGTTGGTTCTGCCTCGACCATGTTCGTGAATATAATCGCGCTTGGAATTTCTTTGAGGGCTGGTCGCGTCGGGACATCGAACATTTTCAACGCGATGACATCACCGGTCACCGCCCGACCTGGCCCGTTTATGGCAAGAGGCCCCTGCACGAGGAAATGGACGATCTCGAGAATATTTTTCATAACTTCTCGCGCGATTGGTTTGGGGCCGAGAGACAAAAAAATGGTGACAGGAATGGGCGTAAAAAAAGACGCTCGGCGGCCGATATGAATATCGAAGCCGCATGCGCCACACTCGACCTCAAACCGGGATTTGATCGGGCAAAATTGCGTAGCCGCTATATGACGTTAGCCAAAAAACACCATCCCGATATGAACGGTGGAAGTAGAAAGTCGGAAGAGTTGTTGAAATCCATCAACCTGGCCTATACCTATCTTTTGAATCAGGTCTCCTGACAACATAACCACGCCGCAACCGCGGCAAGCCTCCCCTCGGAAGGGATAATTAATGGCCTCTCAACAGCAATTGGACGACGCCCCCAAATTAAGCGATCGCGTTCCCGACATTACGGTTTCAGTGCGCCAAACATTTGGCATCGATAGCGACATGGAAGTTCCGGCGTTCTCAGAGTCGGAAGATCATGTTCCGGTTATCGACCCGGCTTATCACTTTAACTACGACACCACCCTCAGTCTGTTGGCCGGTTTCGCGCATAATCGGCGTGTCATGGTCCAAGGCTATCACGGTACCGGTAAATCGACGCATGTCGAGCAAGTGGCTGCACGCCTCAATTGGCCCTGTATTCGGATAAATCTGGATAGCCATATCAGCCGAATTGATCTCGTCGGTAAGGACGCGATAGTCATCAAAGACGGCAAGCAAGTGACCGAGTTCCGAGAGGGAATTCTGCCTTGGGCGCTGCAAAACCCTGTGGCTATTTGCTTTGACGAATACGACGCTGGCCGACCCGATGTGATGTTCGTTATTCAACGCATTTTGGAGGTCGATGGAAAGATGACGCTTTTGGATCAAAACAAAGTGATCCATCCGCATCCTGCGTTCCGAATCTTTTCGACAACCAACACGGTTGGCCTTGGCGATACGACTGGGCTTTATCACGGCACCCAGCAAATTAATCAGGGGCAAATGGACCGGTGGAACCTGGTCACCACCCTCAATTACCTGCCGCATGACGAGGAAGTGGAGATCGTACAGTCTCAGGTGCCGGTCTATGACAATGACGAGGACCGCACGATCGTTGATGCCATGGTTGAAGTCGCCGATCTGACGCGCTCGGGGTTCATGTCGGGCGATATCTCAACGGTGATGTCACCGCGCACTGTTATACATTGGGCTGAGAACGCTAAAATATTTCATGATATTGGCTTTGCCTTCCGCGTTACGTTCGTTAACAAATGTGATGAGATGGAACGTGCAGCTGTAGCGGAATACTACCAGCGCTGCTTTGGCAAGGAGCTACCTGAATCGGCGGTGCCGACACCGCCTGTAACTTGAAGGGCTTTCCTTGACCATTAAAGAAGAAAACCCAACCGAGCGCTTTCAACGCGCTGTTGGCTGTGCCGTGCGCGCTCTCGCCGGGAAAACCGGAGAAGAACTGGCGGTCACGTTCGACGCCGATACGCCGCAATTGAGCAGCGAACAAGCGCAGCTTCCCTTCCCGGCGCGCGATCTTAACGCGCTTGATGTCGAGATGGTGCGCGGCTCGGCAGATTCACTTGCCCTGCGGTTGCGCTATCACGATCCCCAGGCACATCGTCGCGCCCAGCCCCGCGGTAAAAACGCCCGCGCTATATTTGAAGCGGTGGAGCAAGCGCGCATTGAAAGCCTCGGCGCCCGACGTTTTGCTGGCGTTGCCGCCAACCTCAGCTCAGCCCTCGAGCAGCGCAGCCGCCTCAAGGGATATGATCATTTGTCGAGCCCGGAAGAAGCCCCGGTCGCCGACGCGATCGGGGCCTTGGTACGCGAACGACTGCACGACGAACCACTGCCAGCGGCAACAAAGCATTTGGCAGATCTCTGGCGCCCTTGGTTTGATGATAAAGCAGGAAAAATTTTGTTCGATTTGGCAGAAAATGCTGGTGACCAGGAGGCCTTTGGCAAACTTATCCGCGAAATGATCAAGGATCTCGATATTGAGGATGATGAATTCGAGGACGGCGATGATTCTGAAGCGGATGCCTCACCAGATTCGACTGATGGTTCGGATTCCGACGATAGCGGCGCGGCCGAGGGCGGAGAACAGTTGGACGGTGACAGCAGTGCTGACGCCGAAGCCGAAATGGGCGAGGATGCAGAATCTAGCGACGCCTCCGACAGTGACGCCGACGCCATGGCAGGCGACGGAGATGATGAATCGGACGAAGGTGGCCGCCGCCGTATGTTGCCTAGCGACGGACCGGACGGCGAACGGGGGCCAAACTATACCAGTTATACCACCGAATTCGACGAAATCGTCAATGCCACCGACCTTTGCGACATTGAGGAATTGGGGCGCCTGCGCGCGCAGCTCGATCAGCAGCTTTCTCAGCTTCAGGGAGTCATCGGGCGCCTGGCCAACCGCTTGCAACGTCGCTTAATGGCTCATCAGGTTCGCGCCTGGGAATTTGATCTCGAAGAAGGTCTTCTCGATGCCGGCCGTCTCGCCCGGGTCATCACACAACCGCTCCATCCACTTTCCTACAAGGTTGAGAAGGAGATGCGTTTTCGCGACACGGTGGTCACGCTGCTGATTGATAATTCAGGTTCGATGCGTGGCCGGCCGATCCTGGTCGCCACCATGTGCGCTGACATTCTGGCCCGCACGCTGGAACGCTGTGGCGTCAAAGTCGAGATATTAGGATTTACCACGCGCGCCTGGAAGGGCGGGCAAGCTCGCGAGCGCTGGCTTGCCCAGGGCCGACCGCGCAATCCTGGTCGCCTTAACGATCTCAGGCATATTGTTTATAAAAACGCCGATGAGCCGTGGCGACGGGCACGAAAGGGCCTAGGCCTCATGCTGCGCGAAGGCCTCTTAAAAGAAAATATCGACGGCGAGGCGCTATTGTGGGCACATGAGCGACTACTTAGCAGGATGGAAGAACGCCGCGTCATCATGGTGATTTCAGACGGCGCGCCGGTTGACGACAGCACCCTTTCGGTCAATCCACGCAATTATCTCGAGCGCCATTTACGCGCCGTGATTCAATGGATTGAGCTTATGTCACCAGTGCAACTTCTCGCGATCGGCATCGGCCATGACGTGACGCGATACTACCAGCACGCAGTGACAATAACCGACGCAGAACAACTCGGCGGCACCATGACCGAAAAATTGGCCGAATTATTTGATGAGGAATCAAATCGGCCAGCTGCCGGCGGCGCTCGACGAAAATTGGCGAGCTGATCCACTAAAATAATCTGCACTACCTGCGATATTCTGACATTTTCTCATGACGGCGAACCGGAGCGTTAAACACCAGCGTCGTCGCCGAAGCCGTAAAGCCTTCGACAATTGTCCCACATTATTTTCTTTTTTGATTCCAGTCCAAATCCAGGCAGGGAAAGAAACTCTTGGGTCCCGTTGGGATATGCCCCGTCGGCGTGAGGATAATCGATTGACATGACTATATTATCGTCACCGAAACGGTCCACCACATGCGCCACGAGCGCTTCGTCTGAATCGGTCGCGATAAAACATTGATTGAGGAATATCTCACTGGGCAGCGCTGACAGTTGAAGCGCCTCGCCGCCGCCATATTTGTCCCACTGGCCATCGAGACGGTCGAGCCACCACGGGAGCCAGCCACAATTGCCCTCCAGAAAGCCAACCCGCATTTCTGGAAAACGCTGGCATACGCCGCCGACCAATACGGCGCCCATTGCCGCCATCAATTCAAAGGGGAAAGCAGTCGCATGATTAAGGGTGCGGAAATTCGGGTGGCCCCGAAAGCGCTTGGCGGCGTAATCGAGAGATGCGCCGCCGCTAGTGCCATGAAAAATGAGAGGCACGCCGAGGCGCGTTATTTCATGCCAGAGCACGTCGCATTCCGGAGCGTTCAAATAGCGCCCGCTCACTGGCATGGGGAGCAATACCACCGCGACATGGCCCTTGTCCTCCACCGCCCGGCGCGCCTCTGCAGCCGCCAATTCAGGATTATGGATCGAGACAATCGCCGCAGGCCGAATGCGGGAGGGGTGAGCAGCGCAATAATCCGCCAGCCAATCGTTGAATGCTGCCGAATAAGCCGTCGCCACATCTCCTGCTAAGCTATCAATTGAAAGAAACATCGACGCGAAAGTACGGAACATGACCGCTTCGTCGATACCCTCAACGTCCATCGCTGCGACCGTCGAATCAGCGTCGTATTTCTTCTCCCGTATCGGCGCATAAATACCTTCGCTCTGCGCATCGAGTGCTTTTTGTGGTCCAACTACTGTGGCGTCGCGCGCCCATGGTGGGATCATCTGGCCGTCCACGTCCCAATGAGGAAAATTAACCGCCCCCCAACCGAGATATTTGGGCAGATGCGCATGAAATCGCGGATCGAGATATTTCTCAAAAAGATCCCCATTTTCGATCACGTGCAAATCGCAATCGATAATTCTTAATCCGTCCTTCATGATGCCCTCTGAGACGATGATCTAGGCATAGAGTTATGACAGATTTTGACCCAGAAAATCCAGACAGTGGCGCCAAACGATTTCTGCGTTACCATCGTCATAGTGATTGCTGGTTGGGTTCGCACACAAATGATCTGCGTGTGTACAAGTGATTGGCAAAAGGGTTCCGGCCTTTTCCATCGCCTCTTCGAAACCGTTGACCATCCCATGGATGATCGACTTGTCTCACTCGTCGAAGTGATTAAGAATAGGACTGTGTAAAGAAATTAAATCGTCTTCAGATTTCTTCACATTGCCGTAATAGACAATTGCGATATCGACCGGTTCTGCGAGCAACGAGTTTGGTGGTCAGTAAACTCGAAAATTCTAGCCGCCGCCTTGCCATTTGCCACTTCATGGCGAGTGACAAGGCGGCAAGCCAGGGACAATATTTCTCCACGTGATTTGTATGTTCATACTTCATTTAGGCGATGGAAAAATAGCGTTAAACTCTACGAACATGAGCGCCCGCACCCAATTCAATAGCCCGTGAAGAAGCCCCCTACCCTTCATTTCATCGTCCTTGCACTGGCATTTTTTCTTATCAGCGCCGAAGTCGCTAGCGCAAAGAACATCGAACTTTTTGATACTCGGGTCCCACTCAATTACGAAAGGCCCGACCAGCAAGCCGTGGGCATGCTGGAGTATCGCGGCGGTTTGTCTATTAAGGCCAGGGACCCGAAGTTTGGTGGCCTCTCGTCTCTGCTAGTCAGCGCTGATGGCAAGCTCATGCTGGCGGCGTCGGACAATGGCATGTGGTTTTCTGCCAACCTCAACTATGACGATGATGGAATCCTTGTTGGCCTATCTTCCGGCAAATTGGCGCCGATTACCGGGACGGACGGCAAACCGCTGGCCGGACGCTACCGCGATGCAGAAGGTCTGGCACAGGCGGACGATGGAGCGGTCTTTCTAGCGTTTGAACAACATCACCGGATTCTGCGCTTTGCACTGTCTGGCCAACTCGATGCTGATCGATTGTCCGCGGCGATACCAGACCTTGTGACCACACCTGCCGAGCTTGCAGAGTTCAATAGCAATGCCGCTATGGAAGCATTAGTCACGCTCGACGATGGTGGCCTTCTCATCCTAACCGAAGGCCTGGATAATGACCGGTCGAGCAAACCGGGATGGATTGTGCGCAACGGCACGGCAGCTGCACGGCTGGTGTATAACCGGGCGGATAGATTTCGCCCGACCGGCGCGACGCGCTTGGCGGATGGCGACCTTATCGTGGTTGAACGGAGTTACTCCTTGATTAGCGGCGTCGCGGCGCTTCTGCGTCGAGTCTCAAAGGGAACTATTCAGCCGGGCGCACACCTCGACGGGCCGGAGTTAGCACGCATCGCCCCGCCGCTAACGATTGACAACACGGAGGGTATCGCGACAAGACGCGACAACGCCGGACACACGCTGATTTATCTCTTGTCCGACAACAATTACTCCGTCTTGCAGCGCACTTTGCTGCTCATGTTTAAACTCAGCGACAAAACGGATTAATTGGTTTCGAACAAACGGTCACCGGCATCGCCAAGACCCGGCACGATATAGGCCTTCTCGTTCAATTTGTCATCCAAGGCAGCGGCCCAAACTTCGACCGTCGGGTGTGCCTCATTGAAAGCCCGCATACCTTCCGGTGCTGCGACCATCGCCATGAACCGTACTTTGCTGTCCGGCACGCCATATTTGTTGAGCACATCCACTGCGTAACTAGCGGAATAGCCGGTGGCTAGCATCGGATCGACAAGGATAAACAGGCGATCTTTGTTTTCTGGTAAGCGAACATAATATTCGACTGGCCGCTTGGTCTTAGGATCACGGAACAGGCCGATATGGCCAGTTGGCGCGGTAGGGATGAGCTGCGACAAGCCCTCCGCCATACCCAGACCAGCACGCAATACCGGTACGATGGCCGGCTTGATGCTGGCTAATATAGGCGCCTCCATCTCGGTGATAGGAGTGGTGATCTTCTTACTCGTCATGTCGAGAACGCGGGTAATCTCGTAGCCAATCAGCAGCGCCATCTCGCGCAACAGTGCTCGAAAATCATGGCTTGATGTTGTTTGGTCGCGCAAGTGACTGAGTTTGTGCTGAACGAGCGGGTGATCAACGATGTGGAGGTTGGGAAATTCCTGTGCAGTACTCATGTCCAAGCTCCTATGTGTGGCCATCCTTAAATGAGCCAGACTATAAGTCGCACCAGTCTGCGCGCCAATCGGAATTGGCGTTGATTCGAAACTATCTTTGCTAGGGAGGTGGTTTAAGTATTGGCCGCGCGGGCACGGATAATTTTCCGCTTGACCCTTTGCGCCTCCAGCGAGAGGCGCGAATTTGGCGCTTTTACAAGGTAAGCATCAAGGCCGCCATTATGCTCCACCGTGCGCATCGCAGAGGTCGTCACACGAAAACGAATACTCTCGCCCAAAGCGTCGCTCAACAACGATTTTGCTTGCAGATTGGGCAAAAACCGCCGTCTCGTCTTGTTATGAGCGTGTGAGACATTGTTGCCTGCCTGTACGCCCTTGCCGGTAAGTTCACAACGCCGCGACATGAGGTCTGCTCCGGGTAAAATTAGCCTGCCTTAGGGAGGCGCCTATTTAGGCCTGATCTCACTGTGCGTCAAGCCCAGCGGGGAGAAATCTCCACCATATGGCGTGTCAGCTAGATTTATTTCCCGGCGTTTTGCGGAACGCCGCTAGGATGCCTGCCGCCGCCGCCGCCGGCGTTTTCTGGCCGTCGATCACTTCCCTTTGCAAGCGCTGTGATAGCTTGGCCAATCCCGGATCCCCGCGTAAAGCAGTTACCACAAGCTCCTCAACTTCGCGCCACATCCAGGACGTGGCCTGTG
Organism: uncultured Rhizobiaceae bacterium; assembly: GCA_964413115.1. Taxonomy (GTDB): domain Bacteria; phylum Pseudomonadota; class Alphaproteobacteria; order UBA828; family UBA828; genus PTKB01. The sequence continues at coordinate 8,169 of CAYPSQ010000033.1, forward strand.
CTGCCCGCTTGCGGGCCAATTCGCCAGTATCACCTAGTGCAGCGCAATATGTTTCAACGGCCTGCCAAACTTGATCCATACCCCACTCTTCAACCGCAGAGCAGGATAGAACATGAGGCTTAGGCCCTTCCCCGCGGCCCCGAATCAGAGTGAGAGCCGAACGATAATCCGCCTCCGTCAGGCGGGCTAAATCCCTCAGATTGCCGTCCGCTTTTGTTACGATCACCAGATCCGCCAGTTCCATAACACCGCGTTTGATGCCCTGCAGATCATCACCGCCACCGGGCTGAACCAAAAGCGCGAACAGATCGACCAAATCCGCAACCGCAGCTTCCGATTGCCCCACCCCGACGGTTTCAATCAACACAACATCAAAACCTGCAGCCTCACAGGCAAGCATCGCTTCGCGGGTTCGACGCGCCACGCCGCCCGTTACGCCAGCCGCGGGCGACGGGCGGATGAATACGCCTGGCTCTCGGGCTAAACGCTCCATACGGGTCTTATCGCCGAGGATAGAACCGCCACTCAACGCGCTCGACGGATCTACGGCGAGTACCGCCAAGTGCTTGCCTATTCCTGCCAAATAGAGCCCGAACGCTTCAATAAAAGTCGACTTACCAACCCCAGGGGAGCCTGAAATACCGATTCGAACTGCCTGTCCAGTATCGGGCAATAATTGCTCGAGCAATGCTTGTGCCGAAGCTCTATGATCCTCGCGCGCGGATTCGATCAAGGTAATGGCGCGCGCCAGCGCCCGCCGATTTCCGGACCGAATGTCCTGAGCGCTTAGCTCTTTGACGCCCTCGGCGCCGGAGGGATTTTTTACCACCAATTCGAAACTCGCTACTTGCTCTTACACCCGATATCGGCACGCGCGACATATCATCCATGACGAGGCACGAAAAACAAATCCTATCCCACTCATCGGAACTTGGCCGACCGGACAAGCTTCCTTGAATGTTGCGTTTCGGCATCGAAAGCGAAAATTCCTTTGGCGTGTGAGTTTCTGAATTATGGCGTGCGACCATGGATATCGGACAGCTCCTTTCCATCGGGCTTGCTTTGTGGCGCTTCGGCGCACATGAGACCTGTCTCTTGGCCCCAACAGACGTGGTGCCACAGGATACGGACCTTGCATTAACGTGTTCCTATGCAGCAGACTTGCGTTCCTAGATTTGTGCGACGATTACTGCTTAAAGCTTTTATGTAAGACGGCATTCACCCATGATTTGGTTGGTGAATGGTGGCAGCCCGAG
>CAYPSQ010000033.1:9524-14581 GCA_964413115.1 uncultured Rhizobiaceae bacterium
ACCAACCCCTCTTCTCGAATGCGAAATCGTGCCCGTGTAAATCCATATAAACAGAAAGGCTTAGCAGGGTCTTTTTGAGAGGAAACTTGAGGGTAAACAGGCTATAAACCGGGATATGCACCGCTCGTCAAATAGGAATCACCATGCTAATTGACCCGTTTGAACGTCATGTCACCTATCTAAGGGTGTCGGTCACCGACCGCTGTGACTTCCGCTGCGTCTATTGTATGTCGGAGCACATGTCCTTTCTGCCTAAAGCGGAACTCTTGAGCCTTGAGGAACTTGACCGCCTGTGCACTGCGTTTGTGACCCTTGGAGTAAAAAAACTTCGCATCAGCGGCGGAGAGCCGCTTGTCCGGCGCGGGATCATGACCCTTTTTGATCGCCTCGGACGGCATCTCAACACCGGCGCATTGGAGGAACTCACTCTTACCACAAACGGTAGTCAGTTAGAGCGCTACGCCGAAGAATTAGTGGCCTGTGGCGTGCGGCGAATCAATGTTTCGCTCGATAGCTTGGATGAAGACAAGTTCATCGCGATTACACGCTGGGGAAAATTTGGTAAAGTCATGGCGGGCATTGATGCAGCGCGAACTGCTGGGCTCCGGGTCAAGATCAACACTGTCGCGCTAAAAGGCGTGAACGACGACGAGATCGAAAATCTCGTCCGCTGGTGCGGCGAAAAAGACATGGATTTGACGTTCATCGAGACCATGCCCCTCGGCGAAATTGATGGAGACAGGAGCGAGCAATATCTGCCTCTAACTCAGGTCCGCGCACAGATGAAAAATACCTGGACGCTGGACGAGAGTGCCCATGATAGCGGCGGCCCGGCACGCTACGTCACACTGCGCGAAACTGGTCAGCGGGTTGGCTTCATAACGCCCCTCACGCACAATTTCTGTGAATCCTGCAATCGTGTACGATTGACGTGTACAGGCACGTTGTACATGTGCCTTGGACAAGACGATGCGGCCGACCTCAGAGCACCGTTACGTGCCACCGATAACGACGAAGCGCTCATTGCTGCGATCCGAGAAGGCATCTCACGCAAGCCTGAAGGTCATGATTTTATTATCGACCGGTTGCATAACGCTCCGGCGGTCGCACGTCACATGAGTGTTACTGGCGGCTGAACTTATTCTTTCAAGGTCCTTAATATTTTTAGAAGCTCTCTTCACGTAAGTGTTACGATACCGTGGCTGAATCTGACGTTTTGACCCACGCGCCTATCACGGGCAAAGCACAGGGTTTCGGCGGACGGAGTATCTAATATGAGCTTTGAACGCTTTGCTGTAGTTGCCTCCCGCTCGCCTAACGCGCAAAAGGCGTTGGAAGAAATCAAGTCGCGCTACAAATTATGCGACCCGGAAGATTCTGAAGTGATTGTTGCGCTCGGCGGCGATGGTTTCATGTTGGAAACCCAGCACCGGTTTCTCCGTCATGGCAAACCGATTTACGGCATGAACCGGGGAACAGTCGGTTTCCTGATGAACGAATTTAGGGCAGATGGATTGGCGAGACGCCTCGATTCCGCCCATCGTTCAGAATTGCACCCGTTGCGCATGACGGCAGTAAATAACTATGGCATCGTGCAGGAGGCACTCGCTATCAACGAAGTATCCCTCCTCCGCCAGACCCGCCAAGCCGCAAAGATTAGTGTAACAGTCGACAGCGTCAAACGCGTTCCTGAACTCATTTGCGATGGCGTGCTTGTTGCCACACCTGCCGGCAGTACTGCATATAATCTCTCAGCACACGGCCCGATTATTCCACTAGGTTCGAACATCTTGGCGTTGACACCAATCAGCGCCTTTCGGCCTAGACGTTGGCGCGGCGCCCTGTTGCCAGATGAGGCGAAAGTCGGCTTTGAAATTATCGAAGAACAGAAACGACCGGTTAGCGCGGTCGCCGATTATACCGAGGTACGTGATGTCGCTTCAGTCACGGTCGCTGTTGATCCGAGTGTGTCAATTTTCTTGCTGTTTGACCCTGAGCATAATTTAGAAGAACGCATCCTAAACGAACAGTTTACACCCTGAAGCCGGACCTAATAAACTGATCGATATTCCTGATATTGCGCGGTATGAATTCGGCAACACTGATGTCCCCTATGTGTCGATCCTCGAGGGCGCAAGCTCGGGTCCTACCGCCATGGTTAGCGCTCTAATCCACGGCAATGAAATCTGCGGCGCTATCGCCCTCGACCATCTCTTGTCTTCCTCTTTCGAGCCAGACAGAGGCCGCCTCATTGTAGTATTCGCCAACGTGGCTGCGTTCTCAAGGTTTGACCCCGCAGCGCCCTATGCATCTCGGTTCATCGATGAGGACATGAACCGGTTATGGTCCCGCGAAATACTCGACGGCACGCGCCAAAGCGTTGAACTTGTCCGCGCGCGCGAGCTGCGTCCCTTCGCCGAAGCTGCGAATTTTCTTCTCGACCTACATTCCTCTTCGCTTCCTGCGCCTGCCATGCTGCTGTGCGGCAATCGCGAAAAAGGCCGTCTTTTGGCCGCAAAAATGGGCTACCCCCTTCACGTGGTGGCAGATGAAGGCCACGCATCCGGTGTGCGGTTGCGTGACTTTGGTGATTTCAACAACGGCGCAACAACTAAATCTTCCGTACTCGTTGAATGCGGTCAGCATTTCGAGAGTGAGAGTCCGACTATCGCGTTGAATACAATCGTCGCCTTTCTATTCGCTTGCGGCATGTTGGATCAGACCTCCGAGAAACTCCCGCGCCCCGCAAGCGTGACGGGGCAGCGGTTAATCGAGGTTAGCCACGTTGTTACAATTCAGTCCGACCTCTTCTCTTTCAGCGGGGAATTTCACTGCTTCGAAGTTATCCCGAAAGCGGACACCCAAATTGCGCGGGACGGAACTCACGACGTTGTCACGCCCTATGACGATTGCGTTCTAGTGATGCCTGCCCGTCAACCATATAAAGGGCAAACGGCTGTCCGTCTGGGCCGTTATGTTCCGGACACCAACGATTGAATAGAGAGCCATCTTCTAGCAATTCCGCCACGACAAACACGCTGCTCCTAGCGCCCGGCCTCTCGCAAAAGAATGCCGCCAAATTCCTATTCGCCTTAGCTCTCGGTGCCCTCGGCGGTGCTGTCTTCTACATGTTGCAATTGCCACTTCCTTGGATGCTGGGCGCCATGTCGTTTGTAACCATTGCCGCAATGTCGGGTGCGCCCCTCGTCTCCTGGCCGCGTTTTCGCAATGGCATGGTTGCGGTGTTGGGCGTAATGCTGGGCTCACAATTCAACGCAGAAATATTCGCACGTATCGCGGATTGGTATATTGGCCTTGCCGGCGTCGCCGTGTCAGGCGGCGTCATGGTTGCGCTATGCACGATTTATTATCGCAAGCTCGGCCGGTACGACCGCACATCCGCCTACTTCTCCGCCATCCCTGGGGGCTTAAGCGAAATGATGGTGCTCGGCGAGGCGATGGGAGGCGACGCCCAGAGAATATCTCTTTCCCACGGCGTACGTATTATCACGGCAGTATTTCTTATAGCGTTTTATTTCCGTCTGTTCGAAGGCTATCAACCTATCAGCTTGGTTGGCGAAGCGGTTTCGGTGGTCGGTTGGCGCGACGGCCTGATACTGGCGGCGTGCACCGTTGTAGGGTGGCCCGGCGCTCGCCTTCTTCGCATTCCGGCCGCCCAGCTAGTGGGGCCGCTGACGCTCAGCGCGGGAGCGCATCTAAGCGGTCTGGTCAACGCCATGCCGCCGGGCGAAATTGTCGCCGCCGCTCAGGTCGCGCTCGGCGCCGCCATCGGCGCGCGCTTTGTCGGGGCTAGAATTACGGAAGTATGGCGAATTATTGTGGTTTCGGTCGGCGCGGCAATTATCATGGTGGCTATCGCTGCGATTTTTGCTTTGGTCTTGGGAGAAATTTCTGGCTCGTCCCAAACAGCTCTGTTCCTCGCATTAGCTCCAGGTGGCCTAGCCGAAATGAGTATTATTGCGCTGTCTTTCGGCACCGCCGCCGCTTTTGTTTCGACGCACCATATTGTGCGGATCATCTTACTGGTCGTTATTGCGCCGACAATATTCAAATTTCTATATATGAAAAAGCCAGAAGACCCTAAGGGCCGCTGAATGACAAACCGCGACAGAGGACGTCAGTAACACTGTTGCCGAGCGCCTCTAATTCGGCATCCGAAGCCACCGAGCTCTTAAGTTGACCACCCACGATCAGCGTGGCCAATCCGTGGAAAGTTGACCATGCCGAAATAAAGAGGTGTTGCGGGTCTGTATCACCGCCTTCCAATCCCGGGCGCTGACAATTGGCGATTGCATCAAAGATGGTTTGCGACGCTCTATCTGCCGCTTCCTTGAGGCTAGGATATTCGCTTTTATCGGATACTTCAGGGCTAAACATAACGCAAAAATGTGAGGGGTTTCTGGCCGCAAAGTGAACATAAGCAAATCCAATAGCACGAAATTCGGCTAAGGCGAACCCGCGGGTCGCCTGGCTTGCCGATTCCATTTTTTGTTCTAGGGCACGGAACCCTTCTTCAGCAACGGCAGCAAGAAGCCCTTCCTTACCGGAAAAATGTCGATAGGGTGCGGCCGGTGACACGCCGGCTAAACGGGCCACCGCGCGGAGTGAAACACCATGTGGCCCTTCTTTTTCCACCATCGCGAGGGCTGAATCGAGCAAAACCCGGCGCAAATTTCCATGATGGTAGGTACCTTTCTTAGGGGACTTCCATTTTGCACGTCCTGATGATTTATCAGATACCGACATACTTCTACCGCTTCAATTTCTGACGCTCATTATCGGTGTGACCCAATTTAAATGTGGCGGCAAGCATAGCAACCGCTTGCAAACAAAAGGAATATTAGCTCAGGCGGCGCAAGGTGGGCCGAGTAAATTAATAATTTTAACGTTGCATTGAACTTATTGAGCAAGGTATGCCACTGCGCTCCAGGCTTCTATCGAAATTTGCACTCCTCTTCACTTTGGTTTTCGTGATTGCCCCTGCCAGGGACTTGGCACGCATCGCTGGCCTTGTCGTTGCCATAGGAGAAATTCGC
>CAYPSQ010000033.1:14681-17184 GCA_964413115.1 uncultured Rhizobiaceae bacterium
CTATTTAATCATTAATCGACACAGTCCAACTGAATAATTATATTGACTTGGCGCGATAAAATAACAATTTGGTTTGCATATATCAGTAAAGTTATGGAGTTGGAGCGTAATGGTAGAAAACAATAGTATGGATTCACTTGTGGCGCTTACCGGTTCCATTGTTGCCGCTTATGTTTCCAACAATAAGATCTCCGTCTCCGAACTGCCGGAACTCATTCGCAGCGTCTATGAGAGCTTTTCCCGCGCGGAGCAAAGCGCCAATCAGGGGCTCAGCGAACTGCCCGCTAGGCCCTCCATATCGATAAAAAAATCGATAACTCCAGATTACCTGATCTGCATGGAAGATGGCACCAAGCTCAAAATGCTGAAGCGGCACCTGCGCACTCATTACGGGCTTACACCACAGCAATACCGCGAAAAATGGGGCCTGCCGTCGGATTATCCCATGGTTGCCCCGAGTTATGCCGAAAAACGCAGCATGCTAGCCAAGCAAATCGGATTGGGTGCGAAGAGGGGCAACGCCGGCTCGCGTTCTTCGGACGGGGACAGCCAAACAACTATGGACCAGCCCTAGTCGAGCTTCTCGAGTAAATCATGCGACAGCGGCCCGTGCCGCCATTCTAAACTCCGGTCCTCGAAATAACCAGCAAGCGCGCGCTGGGTTTGCGCCCCGGCTACGCCATCGATGACGCCGGGGTCGTATCCAAAATTCTTGAGACGGCGTTGGATCGTCATGATATCAGCCTCGGACAACGTCATATAGGGTCTGACATCCGCACCGTCCTCGGGTTCGACGACTTCCTCGGCTATGGCCTGCCACTGATCGGCGCGCCGCCTAGCCCGCGATTTGATATCTTCTGTCAGTATCGAACTCAAGGTAGCGATGGCTCCTAAGGCACGCCCCCTAATCGCCACGTCGTCTGCCCGCATAGCAATGAGCAGCCAAAACAACGTTTCCACCGAATCTTTCGGCACCCCGCGTCCCATCTGATACGCCACAGCCAGATTAAATTGCGCGGCGCCAGAGCCCTGCGCCGCCGCCCGCTTGTACCAAGCTACCGCTGCAACACCGTCGAACAGGCCGCTTTCCGGATTATCGTGTAGTAGCGCAAGATTGAATTGTGCCACCATATCGCCGGCTTCGGCCAACTGCCGCCATTCCTCTGCCGCAGTCTCGAAAACTCCGGCGTCATAGGCGCGCACACCGCGATCCAAATCCGCGGCCACAACCGGCACCACCATGGCGGCCAGCCAAAGGCTTACCAATATAACTGTGAACCCACCGAATGCAGCGGAAAAGATGGGAAAAATCTGCTTCACAACACTCCCTTCAGCTTTTCTTGGGCGCCTTCTAGGATCAAAACCCTCATCAAGCCAGAGCGTTGACCAACTCTTATCTTACGAGGTGGGTTTGTCACAGGGCTGGGTGCCCATATCTGCGGGCACGCTGATTTCCACGAGCTCGAAAGTATCCGACGTGGCAATTTCGTTGTGAGGTGTATTGCCGGGGATGTAGACACTATCGCCCGCGCCCACCCGCTCGACCCAGCCACCGGCAAACTCCAAGTCTATCCATCCGTTTAGCATATAAACGAACTGTCCTTCGCATAGATGAATGTGCCAGCCTGTGGGCTCGGACAGGCTTTGCGAGGCCGAACTCACCTGAGCGCGGATGCGCCCCTCGCTCGCTTTGGTAACGCCAAGCTCGCGATATTTCATCCAGTCACGACGCCCAGTGACATAAGTGGCTTGGTCCTTCCTGGCGATAACGACGCCGTCCGCCAACTCTGTTGCTTGCGGCTTTTTAGCTCGCGCTGCTGATCCCTTACTCATTAATTTTTCCTCATTTGCTGGTCATCACCCAGACCCCGTCCCACTTGCCTTTTGGCGGGGTTTTCTTGAGCACGGCGCAGCGTTCAATATAGGTTTTGCAAAGCTTGTCTGTCGGATTAAGCGCCAACGCTTCCTTGAATGCCTTCGTCGCCTGGTCCCACTTGGCCTCGCGGTAGAGGTCGATTCCGCCTTTGAAATGACTGAGCGCATCACGCATATTCGGAAATGTTTCGTCGGTGTGGTAATCGAGAATTTCAAAAACCCCGACCGGCTCTGTCTTGCCTTTAACTATAACCTTGTCAACATCGCGGATGCGAAAGGTGCCGCGCAGTTTGTCCAGGGTAAACTCGCTAATCAGTATGTGTGCGTTATATTGCTTGCACGCGCTTTCCAGCCTAGCGGAGAGATTTACTCCGTCGCCGATCACCGTATAGTCCATTCGCTTGGGCGAGCCAATATTTCCCGAGACCACAAACCCAGTATTGACGCCAACACCCATATCAACCGGGAGCAGCCCTTGGGCAACGCGGTCGGCATTGAATATGTTCAACTCCGTCATCATCGCGATGGCACAGCGCACACCCCGGTCTTCATCGTCTTCGTGTGGAAACGGCGTACCAAATATTGCCATGATGGCATCACCGATGAACTTGTCGAGCATGCCGCCCTC
>CAYPSQ010000033.1:17284-23939 GCA_964413115.1 uncultured Rhizobiaceae bacterium
GATGCGCGTAAGTTTCTCTAGGATCCAATCATTCTTACCAGAGTAAAATTCTTCAGCCGTCTTGCCAATTATATCACCGGGCTCAACACGCATGATACGCAAGCCCGATGCGTTACAGGTGACGATCCTGCTGTCCTCGTCCAGCGTGATCACTGCGTTCGACATACTTTCCAACATACTCTCATTGTAATTTTTGATGTTCTGCACATCATCAAACAGCTTCGCGTTTTCCAGGCCGATGGCGATTTGAGCGGTGAAGGCCTTCAACCGCGATTCGTCACCCTCATTAAACGTAGAGCCACGTTTGTTGAGAACTTGCGTCACCCCAATAATCTTTGAATTCTTGTTGACCACTGGCACGCAGAGAATGGAACGGGTGAAGAAACCTGTCTGCTTGTCGAACGACGGATTGAAGCGCAAATCGGCATACGCATAAGGAATATTCACAGAATTTCCAGAGGTAAAAACTGCACCAGCGATACCGACCGTATTGGGAAAGCGAATTTTTATGGCACCCAGCCCCTCGCCTACCTCGGTATAGAGCTCATCGGTTTTCTCGTCGTTCAAGAAAAGCGTGGAGCGCTCGGAATCAAGTAGCCGGGTCGCAGTCGCCATAATCTTTTGTAATAGCGGCCCAAGCTGCAACTCGGAGGATAGCTCTGAAACGATGCCAAGAAACTCAAGTTCCTTCTCGCGCGATGCTTCCATCTCCTCGACATAGAGCGTGCTTTGAAGTGCGACGGCAGCCTGTGTGGTCATCGCCTGAAGCAAATTTAGATCGGCTTTCGTAAAACGACCGGACTTCTTATTCAGCATCTGCGCGACGCCGATGCATTTGCCGTTCACCGTGCGGACCGGGACGCACAGGATACTTTCCGTTTTAAATCCAGTCTGCTCGTCAATTGAGGCGTTAAACAATTCATGTTTGTACGCGTCGTGGATGATCATGCCTTCGTCGTTGGTATACACATGTCCGGCGATGCCGCTTGTGTTCATGATGCGGATTTCGCGTCTGAGATCACCCTGCGCCACACGGGAGTACAGTTCGTTGGTCTGATTGTCGTTTAAGAACAAACTGCCTCGCTCCGAGCCGAGCACCGAATTCGTTATATCGATAAGCGTCTGCAGTTGTTCGTCCAGCGTTTGATACGCCGCCAGCTGATTGGACACACTGAGTAGCAGCTCTGCCTGGCTAACTTCTTGCTGGCGTTCGTCAGCAGTTGGCACACCGGCATTTCTCCGCCGTTTGGGCCGTGCGGCGACGACACCGTTCGGCTTCTTCCTTGCTTGCGGTGAGGCACCTTTTTTTTTCGCCGCTTTTGCGTCGTTCGCCGTCTTTGCTACTTTCGCAGCACTGGTCGCCTTACGACCAACCGAGCGCTTACCAGCTGCTTTTCCACCTTGCTTCTCACGCGCCATCCGTGGCCTCCAGCCGTTCGCGCAATGCCGCTATGATGTCCCGCAACTGGGCGACTTCATCCCGCGAGTTTAGCTCCATTTCCTGTATCTTAGCATAGTACTGCGCCGACTCACGCTCCAGCCGGTCGCGCAAGGCGTGGGCCATCGACTGCAATTGTGAAATCTCGTCCTGCGAGCCCGCATTGAGACGTTGCACGCGTTCGTCCCCGTCTATTCGGGCTTTATCAAATTCATCGCGCACGGCGTTTATAGTATTGCGCAATTGTCTACTCTCGCCTTCAGAGCTCGCACGAAGGCGCTGAACACTTTCCTCACTCGTTATGCGCATCTTATCCAATTCGTCACGTAAGGCGTTTGCCGCTGCCTGCAATTGCCTTATTTCGTCATTGGCTTCCGAACGGACGCTCTGAATACTCTCCTCTTTCTCGATACGCATCTGTTCGAGCTGATCGCGCAACGCGCTCACGGTTGCCCGTATCTGCACATTCTCTCCGTTTGCCGCGGCCACGGCCTTTTGCACAGCCTCTTGACTGTTGAAACGCTCGCGCTCCAAATTGTCCCGCAGTGTATTCGTTGTCGCTTTCAACTGCTCCAGTTCACCGGCCATCGCCGCGACCGCACGCTGCACCGCCTCGTCTTTCTCCAAACGGAGGCGCTCAAGTCGGTCCCGCAGCGCGCCGACGGTTTGCTGTAAATGCTGATTATCGCTAGCAAGCTTATGCTCAAGATCGACCGGAGCCGGCTCGATCTCTAAATTCATGGTCATGCTGGATTTCCGTGCAGCGCACAATAATTGCAACAAGAAAACAAAACAAATAGGTATAATATACTGTATTTATTGAAATATTTAATTTTTAACAACTGGCGCATAACGCGTTCGTGACAGACACAAGCAAAACAGTCAATATTTGCATATATAGGTATTCTTGTTGGTACAGAAATTTGAGGAGAACATTGTGGCGACCGGTACGAGTGAATTTGTTAGCACGGTCTGTCCGCACGACTGCCCAAGCACCTGCGCGTTGGAAGTTGAGCGCTTGGACGCACGGCGCATCGGCAAGGTACGCGGCGCACGTGACAATGACTACACCGCCGGCGTAATTTGTGCCAAAGTTGCACGCTATCAGGAGCGTATCCATCATCCGGGCCGTTTGGGTCAGCCGCTAAGGCGGGTTGGCGAGAAGGGCGGCGGTGAATTCGAGCCCATCTCTTGGGATGACGCACTGAACGACGTCGCCGAGGCCTTCATGCGCGCCGAACAAGCGCTCGGAAGCGAAGCGGTATGGCCTTATTTTTATGCTGGCACAATGGGACTAGTGCAGCGTTTTAGCCTCAATCGTCTGCGCCACATAAAGCGCTATTCGGGACAGTTGGAAACAATCTGCTCCTCTACCGCACGGGCGGGCTATTCGGCTGGCGTTGGCGCCTGTATGGGCAGCGACCCGCGCGAAATGGCAGAATCCGATCTAATCGTGTGTTGGGGCGTCAATCCAGCCTCGACGCAGGTTAATGTGATGACCCATGTGAGCCGCGCCCGGAAAGAGCGTGGGGCCAAACTCGTGGTAGTTGACCCCTACCGCACAAGGACGGCGCGCGTTGCCGATATGCACCTGCCGTTGCGTCCTGGAACCGACGGCGCACTCGCGTGTGCAGTCATGCATATTCTCTTCCGCGAAGACTTTGCCGATCGTGATTATCTATCCAAATACACGGATTTTCCACCCGATCTGGAGCAGCATCTTTCGTCCCGTGGGCCCGATTGGGCTGCACCCATCACTGGATTGACGGTCGAAGAGATCACTGAATTTGCCCGCCTTTACGGCAAGACGGAGCGTAGCTTTTTACGCCTTGGATATGGCTTCACGCGCACGCGGAACGGCGCTTCCAATATACATGCGGCAAGCTGTCTAGCAGCAGTCACGGGCTCTTGGCGACACCGCGGCGGCGGCGCGTTCTTTAGCAACGGGAGCCTCTACCATTTCGACAAAACGCTGTTGCAGGGCCTTGAAGCGCTCGATCCAGATATCCGGGTTCTCGACATGTCGCGTATCGGCCCCGTGCTGACCGGTGACAAGAGTGATTTAGGTAACGGTCCGCCGGTCACGGCCACAATCATGCAAAATACAAACCCTGCCGTGGTGGCGCCAGAATCAGGCAAGGTCAACGCAGGCCTGCGCCGAGAGGACTTGTTCCTCTGCGTCCACGAGCAATTTATGACCGACACTGCCAAGCTTGCCGATATCGTCTTGCCCGCCACGACATTTATGGAGCATGACGATTTCTATGTAGGCGGTGGGCATAGCTATGTCCAGATTGGCGCAAAAATTGTCGAACCTTTTGAGGAGGCACGCGACAACCATTTTGTGGTCTGTGAATTGGCGAAGCGCTTAGGCGCGGTCCATCGCGGGTTCGGCATGAGCGTGTGGGAAATTATCGACGAAACATTTAAATCTGCCGGCTGGCCGAGCGCGGACGAGGTACATAAAATGCGCTGGTACGATTGCGCGCCCAATTTTGAGGACGGACATTTCCTCAGTGGCTTCAAGACCGCCGACCAAAAATTCCATTTCAAGGTCGATTGGCCAGCCATCGGCACCATGGGCGCCAGCTTGCCCACTCTTCCCGACCATTCCGAGACTATTGACGATTGCGACGAAGAGCATCCATTTCGCCTCGTCACCGCCCCTGCGCACAATTATCTCAATTCGAGCTTTACCGAGACTGCAACCTCGATCAAGCGCGAGGATGCGCCCTTCGTTCTATTGACGCCGGCTGATGCCCAGGCAATGGGGGTCGCGGCCGGTGCGCGCCTCAGGGTCGGTAACGGGCTCGGCGAGATAACCGTTCCAGCACGGATTGCAGAGAACGGACAGCGGCCCGGTGTCGCGGTGATCGAGTCGATTTGGCCAAACGGTGCATTTGAAAACGGCCTCGGCGTCAACACCCTCACCTCAGCAGATCCCGCGGGACCAGTCGGGGGCGCGGTATTCCATGACACTTCCGTGTGGATCAAACCGGCCTAGTTCCCGGATTGATGACTCTCCGACGTATAACCCGAGGAAAGAATTATCACCGTTGTGGGCACGGTGGGAAAACGCCACGAAGGTCTACCGCCGTCATCCGGTGCTACAGTTCGCACCGGTGCCTCTAGCGATAGAGGCGGCTATTGCTCACCAAATAAGCCGTCTTGTCCTACGCCACAATTACACCGTTCGGTAATTCTCCTTGCCGGACACTTTCATTGCACAAGTTTGTGCGCTCAGTATGCTGCAAGAGATCTATAGCGTAGGCTCGGGCCGAACCCGGTAAACCTGAGCGTCGCCAGGCCTAGCGCCGCCGTGCGAGGCATTGCGCGGCATCATGCAGACGACCGCCGCAGTTGCCTATTATCGTGCCGCGTACCAAAACCATTACGATCTCACCAAACGGCGTCACGCGATTTTGCAAGGGATGTGGCATGTTGAGTTGTCGCGCCTATATTTCGCGGTCCAATGCCTCGATCAAGCGCGCGACATCAGCCTCGGAATTGTAATGTACCATGGAGGCGCGAATAACGCCGCCTTCGGCTTCCAAGCCCAGATCGCGGATGCATCGCGCGGCATAGAAATCGCCACTGCTGATGGCAACTTTGTATGGCTCCAAAGCGGCAGGAATTTCCTCCGCCCTTCGACCAGCAACGGTAAATGAAAATGTGGGTGCACGGCTTTCCTGCACCGCCGTCTGCCGGCCGATCAAACGCACACCCTTTTTAGCGCGGAGAAACTCCACAAACGGTGCAGAAATCTTCTCTTCATGATCGGCTACAAGGGCAAAGACCTGCTTCACGCGCTCATGCAGCGTCACATTACTGACGCCGAAATGATGGCGGTGAAGAATATTGAAATACTCGGTGATGCCGGACAGCGCTGCAGTCAGTTCGTGATTGGGCCCGCCAGGATTAAGTTTGAGCGGCATATCGCCGGCAAGGAAGAAATGGTTGTTGTTGGCGGCGCGCGCCAAATGCTCGCTCTTGCCGTAGAGTAAAGAAAGATGAGGACCATAGAGCTTGTAGAGCGAGCATAGATAGAAATCAACATCCCAAGCTTTAACATCGATAGCGCGGTGCGGTGCATAGGCAACACCGTCGACACACACCAATGCCCCGGCAGCGTGTATCTTACGCGTGATCTCCGGCACATCGTTGATGCCGCCGGCAATGTTGGAGAGATGGCTGAAACAAACGAGCCGCGTCCGAGAATTGAGCAACTTCTCCAATTCCGCTACGACGAGCTCGGCCGTCTCCGGGTTAAAACGCCATTCGCGGATTGTAAAGCCGAACTCCTCAAGCCGCCGCCAAGCGCCGCTATTGGCCTCATGGTCCAAATTGGTGACGATGATTTCATCGCCTGGCTGGAACCAACTGCGGATAGCATGAGATAACAAGAACACATTCATCGATGTGCTTACCCCGACCACCACTTCATTAGGCGCCGCACCGATCATTTCGGCCATCAAACGCTGACTTTCTTCGATGCGCCGCGCACCCTCGGCGGATGCGTCATAACCGGCGCCGGGCTGGACAAAATTCTCCGCCATATAAGATTGAACGCGAGCCAACACCGAGCTCGCGGCCAGCGTGCCGCCAGCATTTTCAAACAACGCCCAGCCGTCCCTCAACGCCGGAAAATAACCGCGGGCGAAATCAATATCGAGGCGCACGCCCGCTTCAGACATATGTCTCTCACCCGCCAAGAGCAGCGACGATCTCGTCGGTTAACACGTTCTGGGTCTTGGCATGGGCCGGTGCGCCGTAATCTGCAAACGCGCCACCGTCAATGACCACATCATTCTGTAAGTCCTGAATGATCAGGGTGCTGGTTTTCCAATTTAATTCGATTGCCATTTGCCTGAGCCCTTATGTCATATAGCTCAGACGGTTACCCGAGACTTTCATACGCACGCGGTAGACCGAGGTTGAACAGCAGATATAAAGGTCGCTCCAATCACTGCCGCCCCAGTTAAGATTTGCCGAATGCTCCGGCATTTCGATAGTACCGAGATGCACGCCGCTGGTGTTATAGACCCAGAGACCTTGTGGGCCAGTGACGTAGATATTTCCGTGCTCATCGCATTTCATGCCGTCGACGACACCTCCTGCCAATTCTCCGTTGCCAATATTTTCTGCGAAAATACGCCCGTTGGCCAACGAGCCGTCTGCATTGACGTCATAAACTCGGATATGCGCGCGCGGCGTATC
>CAYPSQ010000034.1:0-10221 GCA_964413115.1 uncultured Rhizobiaceae bacterium
TTCCCATAATGTCGGATTCCTTCATGATGAGAAGTTCCTCACCATCAAGTTTGACTTCGGTGCCACCGAATTTGCCGAATAAAACACGGTCGCCCTTTGACACATCCAAGGAATGTATTTTTCCATCTTCGTCCCGTCCACCGGGTCCGACTGCGAGAACTTCGCCCTCAGCGGGCTTTTCCTGAGCGGAATCGGGGATGATGATGCCGCCTGCGGTTTTTTCATCCACGACGATGCGGCGAACCAGGACACGATCTTGTAACGGTTTGATATTCATGGTGTATCTCCCACCAATGTCTGCGAGGCGAGAGCCTCAGATTCAAATTGCGCTAAACCCTCGGCGCGGTTATTAGCACTCCACGCCGGTGAGTGCTAGACGCTATATAGGAACCCAACCCTCCCCCTGTCAACCGGATAGCTACAACTCAGTGTAAACTCTTGAACTTATGCAACAAATTTCGGTGCTATTGTTGGCCGTTTCTGCGCAGCCGACTCAGGCGTTCTGCGTCAGCTGGCGTAAGGCTCACTCGAAAGTGCGCATGTAAATCATCGTCGGATCTATTTAGTACTTCGCCATGGCGGTAGAGCCAAGCAATCATCGCGCCGTCCGTCAGATTGATCTTGGGCGTCACCACCTCCCGGTCTGCCGATAATTGCCGGTCAATTAAGCTCAAGAGACGATCAAGCCCTTCTCCACGAAGTGCGGAAATGGCCACATTTGAACTGCTCTGCTCGGCCGCTGCGGCGAACTGATCATGCGCGTCCTGATCGAGCAAATCTAATTTATTGTGAACTTCAACGAGACCGGCGCTTACTTTGTCTTCAAGGCCCAATTCGGCAAGAACGGCGTGGACATCGCGCCGTTGTTGCGCGGTTTCAACGTGCGAAATATTGCGGACATGGAGGATCAGATCGGCTTCGCTAACCTCTTCCAAAGTTGCGCGGAACGCTGCAACTAAATCATGTGGAAGCTCAGAAATAAAGCCAACGGTATCGGACAAAATTACCCGGCGTCGTGACGGTAGCGTCAAACCCCGCATGGTGGGGTCGAGGGTTGCAAACACTTGGTTCTTTACGTCAACCTCGGCTCCGGTCAATTGGTTGAACAGGGTTGATTTCCCGGCGTTAGTATATCCCACCAGAGCGACCACGGGATGGGGCACCCGGTGACGCGCGGCGCGGTGCAGCGAGCGCGTCCGTGCAACATCATTCAATTCACGCTTCAGCCGGGCGATCCGCTCGCGAAGTTGGCGTCTGTCGGATTCGATTTGGGTCTCGCCTGGGCCGCCGAGAAAACCGAACCCGCCACGTTGCCTCTCAAGATGGGTCCAGGACCGAACCAAGCGGCTGCGCTGATATGAAAGCGCAGCTAGTTCGACTTGTAATTTGCCTTCTCGCGTGCGCGCCCGGGCGCCAAAAATTTCAAGAATAAGGGCCGTTCGATCGATGACCTTGCAATCCCAGGCACGCTCCAGATTGCGCTGCTGCACTGGGCTGAGTGCACCATCGACAATGACAACCCCCGCGTGATGCATGCCAACCGTTTTGCTGATCTGCTCGACTTTACCAGAGCCGAACAAGGTTGCCGGTCGGATGCGCGGTATCTGAATGACAGCACAATAGGTGATTTCCAGGCCAATAGCGCCAGCTAGACCAACGGCTTCCTCGAGCTTTGCTTCACAAGCGCGTCCGGCAGCAAATTTGGTCGCCGTTGGTTGATCATGTTTTCCGGCGCCATTGCGCCGTCTATTAGACGACAGATCCGGATGAATGACGCAGGCGATAATCGGCGTAGCGATATTTTCCGAATTCACTCTGTCACCGGAAATGGGTAGCGCCCCTAATCACTTTCCTGCTCATCTTCTTCACCGCCGGATTCGAAGAGCTGAATTGGCTGACCGGGCATCACCGTTGATATGGCGTGTTTATAAACCAGTTGCGAATGGTTATCCCGTCGCAAAAGGACACAAAAATTATCAAACCAAGTGATCACGCCCTGCAGCTTTACACCATTTACCAAAAATATGGTGACCGGCATTTTGACTTTGCGGACATGATTTAAAAATACGTCCTGAAGGTTCTGGGATTTGTCACTAGGCATGGCTTATTCCCCCGCTTCTTTTCTTCCATTATTGCGGCCCCAATCTTTCCGTCGGGCCAAATCTGCACCTGAAATTGGATAGCGCTTGTTATCTCCCTGCCTCACTGGCTAACTATATGGGTGTTTATACTATTGGGACAAATTATTGGCTGCACCAGGATATAATATTATCCAAGAGCAAAATGCTCTGCTCGGTCGGCATTGGCTCCCAGGCGGCTGCAGAAGCCGTTTCAACCGCTAATTATAGCGGGCACAGACGTTTATTCGCCCCCCGCAGTGCGTGCACCCTGCCAACACTGCAATTACGCGTTGGAGCCAGCGCCCCGACAATAATCCAGATACAGGGCCCTTAGGTGGCGAGTGACCGAGCCCGGTACACCACCGCCGATCATACTTCCATCGATCTCGATAATTCCACGTACAAAGGACGTCGTACTGCTTAAAAACGCTTCCGGGGCCGCTAGCGCTTCGACTAGAGAAAATGGCCGCTCAACGACCTCCATCCCGTGCTCGCGCGCGAGGTTGAGGATGGTCGCACGAGTTATTCCGCCCAAAATATTGTTATCCAACTGGCGGGTGACGATCTTCCCATCACTGTCTATAATCCATGCATTAGTCGAAGATCCCTCGGTAACGAAGCCATCGGTATCAACCAGCCAGGCCTCGTAGGCGCCGTTCTCGCGCGCTTCTTGTTTAGCGAGAACATTGGGCAACAATGATATTGATTTTACATCGCGGCGCAGCCACCGGATATCCGCAACGCTGACTACCTCAGCGCCGCAATCATCATCTGCGTTAACAGGCCAATCAACCGCCCGCGCGGTCATCACAAGCGCGGGAGTCACATTTTGGGGAAACGGGTGATCGCGGGGCGAAACGCCACGCGAGACTTGGATGTAGATTATTCCATTCCGCACACGGTTACGGCGGAGGGTCTCGCGGCAAACTGCGGCAAACGGCCGCTCCGGCATAGGCATTGGCATTTCTAGTTCGTCGAGCGAGCGCTTCAGGCGTGCAAGATGGCCGTCCTCATCAATTATTCGACCTCCAAAAATAGCCGCAACTTCGTAAACACCGTCGGCAAATTGGTAGCCGCGGTCTTCTATGTGTATTTGCGCCTCCGCATGCGGAACATACTGGCCGTTGACATAAGCTATTCTCGACATCAGTGATCAATATCCACAAAAAGGCTCGAGGGTAAAAGCAAAATCCTCAGAAAAACTCGAGGCTAACAGCAAACAATTTTTCGAGCTTCCGCACCGCCGAAGCAGCGGCAAATACCACAACCCGATCATGCACAGCGATTATGGTATCGCCACGGGGGATGATGACCTCGCCGTCGCGCAAAATGGCGCCGATTAGTATGCCGTTTGGCAGTTTGATTTCTGTGAGGGGTTTGCCGACTACGGGCGACGTTTCCAGCGCTTCGGCCTCAACAACCTCCGCCAACCCGTCGCGGATCGATTGAATGCCCAATATTCGCCCACGTCGAATTCTTTGCAGAATAGTTGATATCGTAGATTCACGCGGGCTGACCGCGACATCTACCCCAAGCGTGCCCATGAGGGGTGAATAATTTGAACTGTTGACCAGAGTAATAGCGCGCTGGCAACCGGCCTTTTTGGCAAGCAGCGAGGCTAAGATGTTCACTTCGTCATCATTTGATACAGCAATAACAGCTTCGGACATGGCAATATTCACCTCCGTCAGAATATCGTTGTCCAAGGCATCGCCATGTATGACAGTCGTGCTGGATAGATTTTCCGCCAAATATTGCGCGCGCTTGGCGTTCACTTCGATTATCTTAAGATTCAACTCGAGATGTGCCTCTTCCAAATCCCGCGCTAGAAAAAGACCTATATTCCCCCCGCCTACAATCACCATACGACGTGCCTTTTTTTCCTCATGCCCGAATACCGCCATCGAACGATCCACATGCTCGGTGTCAGCAACGAAATACACTTCATCACTAACCAGCATTTGATCGTCGCCACGTGGAACAATCAGTTTATCGCCGCGCATGATGCCTAGAACGACAATATTGAGGTCTGGAAAAATTTCGGTTAGTTGCCGAAGCGGCGTATTGACGATCGGGCAGCCTTCCTGGCACCGAACGGCAATAACGCGAAGCCGGCCATCACCGAAAGATAACATGTCGAGAGCGCCCGGCACCTGAAGGCGCCGTTCAATGGCGTGTGCCACTTCGACTTCAGGCGAAATGATCAGGTCAATCGGCAAATGATCGGGGCTGTAGAGATCGGCCCATGCCGGCAACAGATAACTCTGATGACGAATACGCGCGATCTTTTCGGGCACGCCAAATATAGAATGCGCGACTTGGCACGCGACCATATTAACTTCGTCTGAATAGGTTACGGCAATCACCATATCGGCATTTTTTGCGCCAGCCTCATCCAGCACATCGGGCAGCGAAGCGCCGCCGACCAGACAGCGGACCTCGGCACTGTCAGAGAGTTTTTGCATGATCACCGGATTATTATCGATCACGGTGACATCATTGGCTTCACCGGCAAGCTGACGCGCGATACTTGAGCCGACCTGCCCGGCGCCACAGACGATTACCCTCACCCCACAATGCTCCGTGTGATCATTGGCGATTCAAATCATTGATAACACGTACCCTGTCACGTGGCCGATCCGAATCAGTTACATTCAAACCCTTAAGTTTGCGATGAAGCGCTGACCTCTCCATCCCAACAAACTGCGCGGTACGGGAAATATTACCGCCAAAGCGGCTGAGCTGCATCGCCAGATATTCCCGCTCAAACACTTCTCGCGCCTCCCGTAGAGACAGCGCCATGATTCGACCGGTCCACTGGCTGCTCGTCAATTCAGTTGCTGTAGCGTCTAATTCTGGCGGCAGCATCGCCGCTGTTACGACGTCCTTAAAGGTGCCCGGCGACATTATCAACAGCCACTCGATAACGTTTCGCAATTGCCTTACATTCCCGGGCCATTCACAGGATTGCAGCACCGCCATGGCATCCGCCGCAATTTCGCGCGGCTGTAGTCCAGAAACATCAGCCGCGCGCTGCATAAAGTGGCGCGCCAATTCGGGAATATCCTCGCGTCGATCCCGCAATGCCGGAATCGCAATCGGGACCACATTCAAACGGTAGAACAAATCCTCGCGAAAGCGCTTGGCCTTTATTTCCTGGGCAAGGTCCCGGTTGCTTGCCGCGATCACCCGGACATCCACTTCAACGCGCGCGCTGCCGCCCACTCGTTCAAACATTTGCTCCTGAACCACGCGAACCATCTTGCCCTGTGTTTCCAGCGGCATGTCAGCAACCTCGTCAAAAAATATTGTTCCGCCATGTGCTCGCTCAAAGGTTCCAATCCGCCGCGGGTTATTGGAAGCTGGATAGCCATGTTCCGTGCCGAACAATTCTATTTCGAGGTTGTCAGGTCGCATCATCGCCGAGTTGACAACAACGAACGGCCCGCTCTTGCGATAAGAATTTTCGTGGATCAGCCGCGCGATGACTTCCTTTCCCGAACCGGCAGGTCCCGAAATCATGATTCGGCTACCGGTCGGTGCAATTTTCATGATTGCCGCCTGCAGGTTTGTCACGGCGGATGATTTGCCAATCAGGTTGGGGGCCGGCCCGATTCGGAGTTTGAGTTCGATATTCTCGCGCCGCAATTCCACTGCTTCAAGCGCACGAGTAACCTGCAGCAATAGGCGATCGGATTTGAACGGTTTCTCAAGAAAATCATAGGCGCCCAATTTTAACGCTGATACGGCAGTCTCAATATTACCGTGTCCGCTAATCATGATGACCGGGAGTTCCGGATGCTTGCGGTTCAATAACTTAAGTAGTTCCATCCCATCCAGCTCGCTGCCCTGCAACCAGATATCCAAAATCACCAAGTCAGGTGGCGGGCTGGCCTCTAGCATCGCCAGTGCCGCCGCGCTATCGCCCGCCACGCGTGGATGATAGCCTTCATCCTCCAGGATACCCGCGACCAACAGTCGGATATCTTTTTCGTCATCAACTATGAGGATGTCATGCGACATTTATCTATGACCCGGCGTCTATTTCTTTTACGCCATCATTGAACTTGTCAGGCTTTGCTGAGGCGAATCTCAGTACCGCGAGCGCGCCGCCACCGGTGCGGTCAGACAACATAAATTCGCCGGCGTGATCCTCCATGATCTTGCTAACGATCGCTAGACCAAGACCGGTGCCACCCGCACGCGTTGTGACATAAGGCTCGGTTAGGCGGTCTCTATTCTCTATCGGCAAACCCGGTCCGTTGTCTTCAATTTCGATTATATTTTTGCCGT
Source organism: uncultured Rhizobiaceae bacterium (assembly GCA_964413115.1). Classification (GTDB taxonomy): domain Bacteria; phylum Pseudomonadota; class Alphaproteobacteria; order UBA828; family UBA828; genus PTKB01. Next base: position 6,414 of record CAYPSQ010000034.1, read on the forward strand.
TTTGGAAACGCACTTTGACGATGATTTTTCCTTTCTTGTCCACGCTAGCCGCATTCTCTTCTCTGCCTTCAATCGCCTCAGCAGCATTCTGAAGCAAATTGGTCAAGCACTGGCCGAGCTGTCGAGAATCGCAATCTATGATCACCGACTCGTTCGCCAAGTCGAGCACAAATTCTATCTCGGGATGGGCAACGATTTGAAGCAAGACTGCCTGTTGGACAATTTTTTCTAAGTTTTCCAGCTGCATCACTGGTGTTGGCATGCGCGCGAACGCCGAGAATTCATCGACCATCTGGCGAATATCACTTACCTGCCGGACAATGGTATCCGTGCAGGCTGAAAAAACTTCGGGTTCGGATGAAATTTCATCCAGATATTTTCTTTTAAGCCGTTCTGCGGATAACTGAATGGGGGTCAGCGGGTTCTTGATTTCATGAGCAATCCGCCGGGCCACATCGGCCCAAGCCGCGGTCCGCTGCGCTGCGACCAGAGTGGTGATGTCGTCGAACGTGACGACATAGCCAACGATAATGCCTTCCACTTTTTCCGCTACGATGCGCACCAGGAGGGTTCGCTTTTGCCCGCCGCGGTCAAGCTCAATCTGTTCCTCTATCAGCCGATCCGGATGGCCGCGGGCCTCCTCCAGAAGATACATCATCCCAGGAATGGCTTCGTCCACAGATCGTCCGATCAAAACATCAGCACTTGAATCGAGGAGACTGAGTGCCGAGCGATTGGGAAGCGTAACCAAGCCATCCGCGTCCAAACCGATAACGCCGGCCGAAACACCGGCTAATACGGCCTCAGTAAATCGACGCCGTTCATCCAACTGCCTGTTGGCTTCTACTAATTCCTCACGCTGCTCTGCTAGCTGCCCGGTCATACGATTAAACGCTCTACTCAGACTACCAATTTCGTCGCCATCGTCACCCTCCTTGACACGCGCAGATAAATCACCCGCACGCACCCTTTCGGCCGCCGATATCAAACCGCCAATAGGCCGCACAAGTTGATTCGAAAATGCTAATCCGACCCAAACCGAGGCGAGTAGGACCAAAAGCGCCACTACAACAAAAATCAATACGAAAGTAATCTGAAACCCTGATTGCCGACGTTCCAATTGCTTATACTGCCCGACCGCACCATGTACGCGCTGCACATGGTTCAACACGCTACTTTCAATATACCGGCCGACATAAAGGTAAGCATCAACGAAAGCGATTAGTCGGACCAGGGCGCGTACCCGCTCATCTGGCTTACTCGTCAACACTACAACTTCACCGGCCGCGGCACGGAGCATTACGGGTTCGGGAATGCGGTCCAATTCGAGAGTGAAACTGAGCCCGCTGCGGGCCAGGATGCGACCATTACGCGTAAGCACTGCCGCGTCAGAAAGCGAGCGCAGTTCGGCCAAGCGGTTGACCATTTGGTTAAGACGGCTGGGATTTTGAAGCAGAAACGGTGCTTGGCTGTTGAGATCGTTGGCCATTGCTAGGGCATGTCCCCGGATAGCTTCCCGATGTTCCTCCATATAGGATTCGGCAACCACCAGTGATTGATCCAACGCAGTCGAAACCTGCCGCGAAAACCACGCCTGTAAGCCAAAATTTAGAAACAGAGCAGAAAACACAGCCACCACAATGGCCGGTGTCACAGAGACAAGGCTGAACAAGCCGACCAAGCGTGTATGCAGTTTGGAACCGGCGGAACCACGCTTGCGCTCAAGCCACAGACGAACGAGCCGCACTGAGACAATCGCGCCCAATATAAGAAGTAGCACCAGATCTATATTTAGCAGTATCAAGACGTACTTGGGTTCGGAGCCGAACGGCGCATAGCCGGACATCGCACCATAAGTGGCGATCCCGGAGACGATAGCTGCCGCAGCTACGGCGATGGCGAGCTTGCGCGGCAAGCCCACGGAGTGCGCCCAGTGGCCGAACCGCTGGCGCAGCAGCGCGGGGCGCGCAATCGACTCTGGCTGCGACGGCCGGGGCGGCAAATCCCTCTGCTGGTTATTCAATTCCGTCAATACTCTGCCTGACGCCGCGAATTACCCGAATATCGAGCTCGCGAATTTTCTTACGCAATGTGTTGCGGTTTATGCCCAGCATTTTTGCCGCCTTTAATTGGTTTCCAGCAGTCGCCTCCAGAGAGACGGTAAGCAAAGGACGTTCAACCTCCCGCACCACGCGGTTATATAAACCTTCGGGCGGCAGGGCACCCTCATGGGCGGCAAAATATTCGGTCAATTGGCGCTCAACTGCTAAGCCTAGATTATCATCTCCTGGTGCCTGGGCAGCTCGCTGCTCACCCTCAGATTCTGTTTGGCTATTTTTTCCAGTGGTTGTTGCCAAGCCACGCAGCTCGACGCGGGCGAGCGAGAGGATCACGAGATCCGATCCCTGAGCGAGTGGCGTGGCTCGGACGTCAACCAGAAGAGGGCCAACTGATTGCAGTAAATCCAATTCGACGCCATATTCAAACATGGTTTCCGTATTTTGGCGCACCTGCTCGACCATTCCGATGAGGCTAATGAGAGGCGAAATAATACCGCTGAGCCCAATCTTCGCCAGCACTGCAGCGCTGGTATCAAATAGCTCTTCCGCTGCTGGATTGGCGTGTGCCACGGCCCCGTCTCGGCCGATAAGCAACACCGCCAGAGGGAGCGCGTCAAGAATAGCCGCGTTACCGACCACCGGTGTCTCGCTCAACATTGCACTGTTCATTGTAATGCATCCGTCATGCGGCTACCCGATCTGCGAGCGGCAAATAGAATTGTTTTATCTCGTGGATGACAGAGGACGCATCATCCATGCGATTAACTCGGCCTCGAAATTCGGTCTCTCCGGGCAAACCTTTGCAATACCAAGCGATGTGCTTGCGTGCGACGCGAACTCCGACGGTCCGACCGTAATGTGATAACAACCCCTCGTAATGGCGCAATAACACGGCACATTGTGCGCTAAGCGGTGGCGCCGGAATTTTGCGGTGGTAGCGGAGATAATGCGCAACTTGCGAGAGAAACCAAGGTCTCCCATATGCACCTCGGCCGATCATGACTCCGTCAGCGCCAGACCGGCGGAGCAAAGTTTCTGCGTCCTCTTCGTTAACGATATCACCGTTTCCCACCACCGGAATCCGCACGGCCGCTTTGACCTCAGCAATGAAATCCCAATCCGCTAGACCGCGATAAAGTTGACAGCGTGTCCGGCCGTGAATGGAGACCATCTGGATGCCGCATTCTTCGGCGATTTTTGCCAGACGCGGGGCATTGCGGTTATCGTCGTCCCACCCGGTTCGCATCTTTAGAGTAACCGGAACGTTCACGGCATCGACCACAGATTTCAGAATGGCCCCGGCAAGCCTTTCGTCGCGCATCAGGGCAGAGCCGGCTTGGCCGTTCACCACCTTCTTCGCCGGGCAGCCCATATTGATGTCGATAAGCGCGACACCCTCCTGCTCATTAACTTTAGCCGCTTCCGCCATGACATCCGCTTCGCAACCGGCAAGCTGTACTGCGATCGGTTTTTCATCGTCTGACCGGCGGAGCAATTCCCTAGTACGTCGTGAATCATGCAGCATTTCTCGGCTTGCAATCATTTCCGATACGACCAGCCCAACGCCAAAGCTTTTAACTAATCGACGAAACGGCATGTCAGTCACGCCCGACATAGGCGCTAGCAAGACCGGATCAGAGATACAAAGCGAGCCTATTCGAAGCGGGGGCAATGTCATCATTGTTTGAACATAACCCAATATGCACAAATTACGGGCAATTTTTGCACGAGAAATTGTTTCATTTAAA
>CAYPSQ010000034.1:10321-12242 GCA_964413115.1 uncultured Rhizobiaceae bacterium
GCACCGTTGCGCTTATCATCGCCGCAGGTCGCGGCCGTCGTGTTGGCGGGCCGCTTCCAAAGCAATATCGGGAGCTTGCCGGGCATCCAGTGCTTTTTCATACCATCAGAGCATTCGCGAACCATCCGGGAATCGACGCAATCCGCACTGTTATTCACCGCGACGATGAATCCCTTTATCGGACGGCAATATCCGGACTTGATTCTCGGTACGACAGAGTCCTTCTCGAGCCAGTAACTGGGGGTGCAAAGCGACAGGATTCGGTGCGACTGGGCCTAGAAAGCTTGACACAAGACTCACCGCAGTCGGTACTTATTCATGACGGCGCGAGACCGTTGATCGACGGCCCTCTCATCACTCGAACCATAGATGCGCTTGAAGATCATATCGGTGCCATCGCGGCCCTTCCAATTAGTGACAGCATCAAGCGTGCCACCATGGACGATAACCTGATCGACCAGGATATCGCACGCGCCGGACTATGGCGGGCGCAAACACCGCAAAGCTTCCACTTTGAACAAATTCTCGCGGCCCACCGCACCGCTCAGGGCCGCGACGCCACCGACGATGCGTCCGTGGCGGAGATGCATGGCCTGAGTATTGCTCTGGTGGAGGGCAGCGAAGACAATATCAAGATCACCACGGAGTCTGACATGGCGCGTGCCGAACTTTTTTTGCAGAACGGGTCCGCCACCACCGCTCAGCCCACACGAGTAAAAGTCGGGATGGGGTACGACGTTCACCGATTTGCCCAAGATGGAGATCATCTCATGCTGTGCGGTGTTCCGGTTCCGTTTGCGCGTGGCGTTGTCAGCCATTCCGATGGGGATGTTGCACTTCATGCTTTGGTTGACGCCATTCTCGGCGCTTTGGGGGAAGGAGATATCGGCCTTCACTTTCCACCCAACGAAGAAAAGTGGCGCAATGCGAAATCAGGTATCTTCGTGGCCCACGCGCTTGACCTGTTGACGGCGCGGCGCGGCACCCTAGACCATGTCGATATCACTTTGATTTGCGAACGGCCGAAATTAAAAAACTATCGTGCGACGATGCAGACCCATTTAGCCTCGATCCTTGGACTGCCGCAGTCTTCCATCAACCTTAAAGCGACGACCACTGAGAAATTAGGCTTTACCGGTCGCGAAGAAGGCATTGCGGCCCAAGCCGTGGTCACGCTTCGTATCCAGCCAACTAGCGGTCTTGATGACTCAAACTAAACCGCAGAGCCCGGCTTCATGGCACCCTGTCCATATGCTCGCCACTTGGTTTGGCGCGGGCCTCAGCCCGGTGGCACCGGGAACAGCGGGATCATTAGCCGCTCTGCCGTTCGCTTATTTGCTGAGCCACTATTTGGGAATCATCGGGCTTGGTGTGGCCATCGCAGTCGTTTTAGCCATCGGTATTTGGGTAGCGCACAGCTATAGCGTACGAACAGCAAGTCACGATGCTGGCCCGATCGTCATCGACGAGGTTGCTGGGCAGTGGCTAGCACTGCTGTTGGTACCGGCGGATATCATACTTTACGCTATCGGTTTTGCACTATTCCGCCTCGCCGACATCTTCAAACCTTGGCCCATCAGTTGGGCTGACAAACGGATAAAGGGCGGCTTCGGCGTAATGTTCGACGATCTACTGGCAGGCGCGGTTGCCGCTATCATATTATGGAATATCTGGATTATTTCGAACATATGAGCCTCTTCCCTTCCCTTACCGCCCGGGCGGAACAACTCCTGGCCGCCTGCCGCAACAATAATATCAAGATCGCCACGGCGGAATCCTGCACCGGCGGGCTCATCGCAGGGTGCCTCACCGCAGTGGCGGGTTCTTCCGACGTCGTGGAGCGCGGCTTTATTACCTATTCCAATGAGGCTAAATCAGAAATGCTCGGCGTTCCCGCGGAACTCATCTTACGAGTCGGCGC
>CAYPSQ010000034.1:12342-23837 GCA_964413115.1 uncultured Rhizobiaceae bacterium
GTGGCTCAGCCTGTGGGGAAGCAGCGGAATGGCCATAAATTTCGCCCGCCCGGGCTTCAAAAGCGCGGACCATGCGATGTACAGCTTCGGTAAAAAGCGGACCCATAATTTGTTGTAGCAAGCGTGCGCGAAATTCGAAATCGACAGAAAAGTCTATTTCACAGCCCTCAGCATGGGGCAGAAACCGCCACTTATTGACTAGATATCGAAATGGCCCGTGGGTGTATCGAACGCTGATTTCGCGGCAGGCCCGATCAAGCACCACATGCGAGCCAAAACGCTCCCGAAACATGCGGAAGCCAATAAGCATATCCGCATCCAAGTTGCCGCCCTCGCGTTTCGTGATCCGTGTGCCCAAGCACCATGGCAGAAACTCGGGATAATGCTCCACATCCGCAACAAGGTCGAACATTTGCTTTGGAGAATAGCGAAGGACGCGTTGTTCTACATGCTTCGGCATCTTGGTGCTTTACGCTTCTGGATCGGGCGCCCCCCGCTTGGAAAGCTGGGAATGTCTATTAGCTCGCAATCTTGCAAAATCATCTCCGGCAAAATAAGACGAACGGGTTAGCGGCGTGGCCGAGACCATCAGAAAGCCCTTGGCATAAGCCAGGCGCTCATACTCCTTGAACTCGTCCGGTGTGATAAACCGTATTACCTCGTGATGTCGTGGCGTCGGCTGCAAGTATTGGCCGATGGTGATGAAATCGACATTCGCCGAACGCAAATCGTCCATCACTTGAAGAATCTCGCGGCGCTCTTCGCCGAGGCCAACCATGACCCCCGATTTGGTGAACATGTTCGGGTCCAAGGCTTTCGCTTGGTCGAGCAGACGCAATGAGTGAAAATAGCGCGCACCTGGGCGGACTTCAGTATAGAGCCGCGGCACCGTTTCAAGATTATGATTGAAGACGTCTGGTTTTGCCGCGATGACCGCTTTGAGCGCGCCTTTTTTGTTTCGAAAATCCGGCGTCAGAACTTCGATGGTCGTATCCGGTGTAGTCTCGCGCAGGCATTCGATACAACGCACGAATTGCCCCGCACCACCATCCGCGAGATCGTCGCGGTCCACCGACGTGATCACCATATGGGTGAGTCCCAAGCTTTCCACGGCACGTGCTAATTCTTCCGGCTCATGCGGATCAAGTTGATCAGGCCGCCCAGTCGCTATATTGCAAAAAGCGCAGGCGCGCGTGCAAACCGAACCCAGGATCATCACTGTGGCATGGCCCTGCGACCAACACTGGCCAATGTTGGGACAGGCTGCTTCTTCACATACGGTATTGAGTTTGTGCGACCGCATGAGCTTGCGGGTTGCGTGATATTCTGGGGAGTTCGGCGCCTTCACACGCAACCAAGGGGGCTTGGGAGCGCGATTAGCATGCTCCTTGATCGGTGTCACAATCGAATCTGCCATCGTAAATGCCTTAAGGTAAGTTCTCTCTTAGATGTGGAGTACACGATCATAGGCGTCAAGGACCGATTCATGCATCATTTCGGATAGAGTTGGATGCGGGAAGATGGTTTGCATCAAATCCACTTCGGTACATTCCATTGCCTTGGCTATAGTATAACCCTGAATTAGCTCAGTAACTTCCGCACCGATCATATGGGCGCCGAGCAATTCCCCGGTTTTGGCGTCGAACACGGTCTTGACCATGCCCTCCGCTTCCCCGAGCGCAATCGCCTTGCCATTGCCCATGAATGGAAAGCGCCCGACACGAACTGCATAGCCCTTGTCCAAGGCAGCTGCTTCGCTAAGGCCGACCGACGCAATCTGCGGACGACAATAGGTACAACCCGGTACATTGCTGGTATTGAGCGGATGAACACCATCAACACCCACAATTTTTTCGACGCAGAGCACGCCTTCGTGCATCGCCTTATGCGCTAGCCATGGTGCACCAGTGACGTCACCGATAGCATAGATGCCAGGCGCAGTGGTTTCCATATAAGGGCCGGTTTTGATATGGCCGCGATGGACCTGAACGCCGTTTTCCTCCAGGCCAATGTTCTCGACATTGCCGATGATTCCAACGGCAAGGATGGCGCGTTCGAAGTCGTGATGGTCGGTCGTTCTGTCAATTGTTTGAATGGAGGCTCTGACGGTATTTTTACCTTTTTTCTTCAGTGACTGCACCGTCGCGCCGGTGAAGATCTTCATTCCTTGTTTCTTGAATTGCTTTTCCGCCTGGGCGGAAATTTCCTCATCCTCGACCGGAAGAACACGGGTCAGCATTTCTACCACTGTGACCTCAGCACCCAAATCAGAATAAAAGCTGGCGAACTCCATACCGATTGCGCCCGAACCGATCACAAGAAGACTCTTGGGTATCGCCTTTGGTACCATTGCTTCCTTATAGGTCCAAACTAATTCACCGTCGGCCTCGAGGTCAGGCAGTTTCCGGGCCCGAGCGCCGGTGGCAACGATGATATGCTTCGCAGAAAGCTGACAAATTTCCTTGCCATCCTTGGAGACTATCAACTTTCCGCCGCCGGCGAGCTGCCCGTCACCCATCACGACCGTAACCTTATGTTTTTTAAGCAGGAATTCCACGCCTTTAGAAAGTTGCCCGGCTACTTGGCGTGAGCGTTTGACGATCTTTGAAATGTCGAAACTTATCTCGCCGCAGGAGAGGCCGAATTCATCGAGGCGATCCAACGTGTGGCGGATTTCTGAAACGCGCAGCAAAGTCTTGGTCGGGATGCAACCCCAATTAAGGCAGATGCCACCAAGATGCTCGCGCTCCACGACCGCCGTCTTCAGGCCCAATTGGGCTGCTCGAATGGCGGCGACATAACCGCCCGGTCCGCCGCCTAGAATGACGACGTCAAATGATTTGTTATTAGCCATGATGTTCTCCGCTGCGCGTCTACGAGTACTAAAGCAGCATTGTCAGCGGCTCTTCTACGAACCCCTTGAAGGCGGCAAGAAACCTTGCGCCGGCTGCGCCATCAACCACCCGGTGATCGGCCGAAAGCGTGCACGACATCATGGCGGCGATAGCCAGCGCACCATCTTTTACCACCGGGCGCTGTTCTCCCGCGCCGACGGCCAAAATCATGGATTGCGGCGGATTAATGATCGCCGCGAATTCCTTAATGCCGAACATGCCAAGATTAGAGATACTGAACGTGCCGCCTTGATATTCTTCCGGCATCAGGCCCATGGGCTTGGCGCGAGCTCGTGCCGCCAGTTCCTTTATTTCTTCAGACAGAGAACTTAAACCCTTGTGGTCGGCATTGCGCAAGATGGGCGTCACCAAGCCTTCATCGATGGCGACAGCGACCGAGATATCGACGCCAGAATATTGCCGCAATCCGCCATCGATCCACGATGCGTTGCACTCCGGCACCCTCCGCAGAGCGAGTGCCGACGCACGAACGATAAAATCATTGACCGAGAGCTTGTAGGCATCTGAGCGGCCGTTCAATTCTTCGCGCACTTTAAGCAAGTCATCGATTTCGCAATCAACGGTCAAATAGAAATGCGGCACTGTCTGCTTGGATTCTTGCAGGCGCTGGGCAATGACCTTTCGCATCTTGCTGGTCTGGATGTCCTGGTAGGGCCTGATGCCCGCCAAAGGTGAGATAGGCGAGGGTGCAGACGCCGGAATAGCTACCGGCGCAGCCGTTGCCGCGCCTGAAAGGGCGGCCTCGATATCGGCTTTGACTACTCGCCCATTAGGACCAGAACCAGATATTGCGGCGAGGTCGAGACCCGATTGCGTGGCCATCCGGCGCGCCAGGGGCGAGGCAAATATGCGTCCTTCGGAGCGCGCTACCGGAGCAAGGGTCGCTTGAGGAGCGACCGCTTGGGCGACAGGAGCCGCCGGGGTCTGAGGTGAGGCGGCGATTTTAGTCGGCGCCTCTGAGACGGCTGGGATGTCTAACCCACCCAGCACCGCGGCGTCTTCCCCCTCTTCCAAGATGATTCCAATGAGCGAATTGACCGGCACGTTTTCCGTTCCATCCGGTGCCACGATCTTGCCTAGCACGCCATCATCGATGGCCTCGAGTTCCATTGTCGCCTTGTCAGTTTCTATTTCACAAAGAAGGTCGCCGGCGGAAACATTATCCCCTTCCTTCTTTATCCAGTGGGCTATGTTGCCTTCGGTCATAGTGGGGGAAAGCGCCGGCATAAGCACGTTTATCGGCATGAGAAGGGTCTCCTTGGCATTTCTTTCAGCGTCCGTTTGGGCAGTTTGATAAAAATTAGCTGCAAAGTTCTCTTGCCGCCTGGGCTATGTCATCGGCCTGGGGCAGAGCCTGGGATTCTAAATTCGCCGCATAGGGCAGCGGTACGTCGCTACCGCCTATGCGACTTACTGGCGCATCAAGATAATCAAAAGCGTGCTGCATCACTATCGACGAGATTTCGGCACCAACCCCGGCCATCGTCCAGCCTTCTTCAACGGTAATCAAGCGGTTGGTCTTTTCGACGGAGGCGATGATGCAGTCTTCGTCGAGCGGACGGATGGCACGAAGATCGATGATTTCGGCATCGATACCTTCACTGGCAAGCGTTTCCGCCGCCGCCAATGCCTTACCAACCATGATTGAAAAAGTGGCGATTGTCACATCTCGCCCGGGACGCAACACGTTAGCGTTACCGATCGGCACTGTATGGTCCGCGCTATCCGGAATCTCAAAGCTTTGGCCGTAGAGAATTTCATTTTCCAAAAAAATAACTGGGTTGGGATCACGGATAGCCGATTTTAACAGACCCTTAGCGTCGCCAGCCGAGAACGGTGCCACAACCTTTAACCCAGGAACATGGGCATACCAGCTCGCATAGCATTGCGAATGTTGCGCCGCTACCCGTGAAGCCGCTCCGTTGGGTCCGCGAAAGACAATTGGCACGTTGACCAGGCCGCCCGACATATAGCTCGTTTTTGCCGCTGAATTGACTATCTGATCAATTGCCTGCATGGCGAAATTGAATGTCATGAACTCGACAATCGGTTTCAGGCCAGCCATCGCCGCACCGACCCCGATGCCGGCGAACCCAGCCTCGGTTATCGGCGTATCTATCACCCGTCGCGCACCGAATTCCTCCAAAAGGCCCTGGCTTACCTTGTAGGCACCCTGATATTCTGCCACTTCCTCGCCCATCAAAAATACATCGCCATCGGCACGCATTTCCTCGGCCATCGCATCTCTGAGCGCCTCGCGGACAGTTAATTCAACCATGCTCCCCTACTCTCCCGCTCAGGCCGTGACAAAGATGTCTGTATGTAATTCAGTACTGTCCGGCTCTGGGTTATTCTGGGCGAATTCTGCGGCATCATTGATCTTGGCTTTGACGTCGCGGTCGACTTCCTTAAGCGCTTCGCCATCAGCAAATCCCAACGCAATCAATAAATCTCCCACATTCTCAATCGGATCGCGCTCCTGGCGCATTTTGGAGACTTCCTCCCGTGTGCGGTATTTGGCCGGGTCAGACATGGAATGACCACGATAGCGATAGGTCTTCATTTCGAGCAATATTGGGCCATCGCCTGCTCGGCATTTCGCCACCGCTGCCTCGGCTGCCGCCTGGACCGCCAGAATATCCATGCCGTCCGCCTGATTTCCAGGTATGCCGAAAGATTCGCCGCGTTGATACAACTCTTGAATTGCTGTTGACCGAGAGACCGAGGTGCCCATCGCATATTGATTGTTTTCGATGACGAATATGACCGGTAACTTCCACAGCGCCGCCATATTGAAGGCTTCGAATACCTGCCCCTGATTAGCCGCACCGTCACCGAAATAGGTCACTGACACTTGGTCATTACCGCGGTATTTATGGGCGAACCCAAGGCCAGCGCCGAGCGGCACTTGCGCTCCAACAATACCGTGACCACCGTAAAACCCATATTCGGGCTTAAACATGTGCATCGAGCCACCCTTGCCTCGGGAGACCCCCGCGGCACGTCCGGTGAGTTCCGCCATTACGGATTTGGGATCCACGCCCGCCGACAGCATATGGGCGTGACAGCGGTAGCCGGTAATGACCGTATCGCCAGGTTTTAAGGTATGCTGGATACCGGAAACCACCGCTTCTTGCCCGATGTAAAGGTGGCAAAAGCCCCCGATCAATCCCATGCCATACATTTGGCCCGCCTTTTCCTCGAACCGGCGGATCATCAGCATTTCACGGTAATAAGTTTCTAGGTTTTCGCGCGATGCGGATGGCGTGCCACCACGTGCCTTGAGCGCTTTTGCGCTTTTAGCTTTCTTTTTTGTGCCAGCCATAGGTACTCCTGCACGGCTCTCCACAAACAAATTCCACAGTTTGATGAAAGCAATAAGCTACATTCCGCCAAACCCGCTGGCAAGAGCTTGGCGATCAAATTAGTTATCAAGACAAGTATTTAAATCCGCCCCCATGGGGGCGAGACTTAGCTGCCGGTCGGCGTTTCCAGTAGGACTACTTCGCCCGGCCTTACCAGGTTAAGAACCGCGCGTGCGCGTTCATCCAGAAGATCCAAATCAAGACTTTCTGGACGCAAGAGAACAACCCGGTGAGCCAACGCGTCGCGCTGCACGCGCTCGTCGGCAAGTTTCCGCTCCGCTACCGCAACGTCCTGCCCGCGTTGAATCCATGCAAGCAATCCGCGATCGCCCTGGACCCCAGAATAAATGAGGTAAACCAGTGTCAACGAGCCGAAGAGCGGTACGATAAGGTACCGAGCACGTTTACGAATCTCGCGAATCACAGGGTCCATAACGTCAGCGAATCACGAGCAATTAGACCGTGTCAATGAGAAGTTCTAACCTCGACCATAAGCTTGCAAGCCCGCGACGGAGACAAATCCGTCCTCAATATCCTGCTTCAACGCCGCATCCGCCCGTTCCTCGGGCGCGCCGAAGCCCCCTCCGCCCGGCGAATGTACAAGAATTCTATCCCCACGCTGCAGTCTAATATTTACGAATTTTGATGGGCTCACGGTGCCGAACAGCTCTACCGCGGTGCGAAACTCCGCTTCACCGGCGGGACACACAAAGATGCCGCACGGCGCGCCCGCGTTGCCACCCCACAGACCATAGGGACCGTCCGTCATGCGATCAAACAGGGTGCTCACCGTTACCTCGTCGCAAATTACCTCGAACTCGCGGCGAATACCGAGACCGCCTCTCCAGGTGCCCGTCCCGCCGGAATCGGCTCTGAGGCCATAGCATAGCGTACGTAGGGGAAAGCGGCTCTCGAATATCTCAATCGGCGTGGCACGGATGGTGCTACCATGGGCAATACATTGGGCACTGTTTCCGTCGCGCTGTTTGCCGCCGCCCCATCCGCCGCCGTCGAGTTGGTAATGGGTATAGAATTCGCCGGTGTCGGGGTGGACGCCACCGAGCAGCAAATTGCATGCAGTGCCACCCTCAGCCGCACCGACGCGGTCCGGGATCGCCTTCGCGAGCGCGCCCTGGATAGCCGAGATAACGCGCGGTTGGCCTTCTGTGTTGCCGGCGACACTCGGCGCGGGGAACACAGGATTGACCACAGTTCCGGGCGGCGCCACAACCTTGATTGGCATAAAGCAACCTTTGTTGAGCGGGACGTCCCGCGCGCCAATGGCCTGCAGGACCGCCGTGCACCCGGCCGCCGCGGTGGCAACATAGGTGACGTTAATTGGGCCGAGCGCCTGGGCGTCGGAGCCAGATAGGTCAATGATGATCTCCTCATCCATAATTTCGACCCGCGAGCGGACATAGTAGGGCTTAGCAACGACGCCATCGTCTTCGAAATAATCCTCGAAACAATATTCGCCGTTCGGCAATTTGCGGATTTCCGCACGTGTCCATTCCTCAGCATGCTCGATCAGCGCATCGCCGATGCGCTCGAAGGCCTCCAGACCGAGGCGCGAGACCAGTTCCTGAAGCCGCCGCTCCGCAGTGGTGAGCGATCCCATGATGGCGTGGAAATCACCCCAGGTTGTATCGGGGGTACGATGATTAGCCATCACGATGCGCCACACATCTTTTACATACTCGCCGCGGTCCATGAGTTTCACCGGCGGCAGACGGAGGCCTTCCTGAAACACTTCGGTCGCGGTGCTGGCGAACGAGCCCGGTGCCATGCCGCCGATCTCGGCGACATGTGCGATATTGGCGGCATAGCCAATTAATTCGCTGTCGAGAAACACCGGCTTCATCAATAGATGTTCGGGCATGTGACACTGGCCGCGGTAAGGATCGTTGTGCACTACAACATCGCCAGGAAACAATGTTTCTGCGCCCAGTTCTTCGACACAATGGGGCACCGTGTGGAGCCCGGCGCAAATGATGGCGGGATTCATTTCAGCTTGGCCGATCAGACGCAGATCCCTGTCGAACAGCATGCAGGAGAAATCGCGCGATTCGCTGAATATCGGCGAATAGGCCGTGCGCACCATGGTGCTCGCCATTTCATCGCAGATGTTCTTGAGCGCATTGTTGACGATCGTCAGCGTCACCGGATCTCGCTCCGGTGCTTTGGAGATAGCGAGCGTGTCTGTCGCGCCGCGCACCCTAACCAGCAAACTGCCGTCAGGCTGAATCTCAAGAGCGTCGCCGGGATGTATCAAAGTCGTCGAGTCCATCTCCTCGATCACAGCCGGCCCGTCGATGCGCGTGCCGGCAATCAGCCCCGTGCGGCGATAGACGACCGTCTCGACAAAGCCATCGCCAGAAAAATAAACCTGGCGTGTGCCGTGGCGCCCGCCATCGCCGCCGACCGGGGCCGTAAACGATGCCTCAGCGGCTTCTTCGCCGAGCGCGATGACGCGGACTTCGGTGATTTCGACCACCTTGCCGCGCATGGAGTAACCGTAGAGTTGCTCATGGCGCGTATGCAGGTCTTGCACCGCCTGTTCAAAGACATCGGCGTCGACGTCACACTGTTGCACTGAAATAATTTCGCCGAAACTCTGGCCGAGATAGCGCATGTTCAGGAGGCCGCGAATTCGTGCTTCGCCGTGATGGCCCTCGCGGCTGAGGTCCGCCGCCGCCTCTCCGACGATTTCCCCCAACTGCTCGGTCAGGCGCGCCAGATCAATCGTGTCGGAGCGATGCAGCACAGTGCGAGCGCGATCGACCCGCTGATTGGTTAAGAGAGTGCCCAACGCCGAACAGAGGCCGGGATGCGGCGGCACCATGACACGCTCCATATCGAGCCGCGCCGCCACATCGGACGCATGCAACGAGCCGGCGCCGCCAAAAGCCGTGAGTCCGAAGCCGCGGTGGTCGAGTCCGCGCTCCACCGTCATCAAGCGTATGGCATCGGCCATGTTCTCCGCCGCCGTGTCGAGAATGGCGAGTGCCGTCTCTTCGATCCCGAGGTCCAATTCCTCGGCCAGTGCAGCGACGGCGGTGTGCGACAACTCGGGCTTGAGTTTCATCCGCCCGCCAAGAAAATAGTTCGGATCGAGGCGCCCAAGCACGATATTGGCATCGGTGATCGTCGGTGCCTTGCCGCCGCGGTCATAGCAGGCCGGTCCCGGCTCAGCGCCGGCGCTCTTCGGGCCAACGCGGAGGAAGCCACCGGAATCGACATCAGCGATTGAACCGCCGCCGGCGCCGATCGTCGTGTAATCGATAAAGAGCGCGCTTACCGGCACGCCCCATTCGACCTCATATTCGGTTGTCGAGCCGAACTCGCCGTCGATGATCAGGCCGACATCTGCACTGGTACCGCCCATATCCAGGGTTACGCTATTGCCATCGAGATGGTCTCTAGCAAAGCGCCGCCCGGCAATGACTCCGCCGGCGAGACCTGAGAGAAAGACCTGCACCGGCACATCTGCCGCGGTCGCGGCGTCGGCGTGCCCACCGTTGGATTTCATCAGCGTAAGCAGAGCAGTCATGCCTGTCGCGCGCAAATCATTGGAGAGACGAGCGGTGAATTGCGCCATCAGCCGTTTGATCGAGGCGTCGACGATGGTCGTCGTGCCGCGCTCATACTCGCGCCAGGTAGGCGACACCCGGCTCGACAACGACACCGGCAGATCCGAGAAGCGTTCGCCTAGATAGGCGCCGATCTTTGCCTCATGGTCGGGATGAACATAAGAGAAGAGTAAATTGACCGCGACCGCCCAATCGCCGGCCGGATCGCCACCAAGTTTGGTGTCAATCCAATCGCCCAGACGGACGAGCTCAGATTCCGCAAGTGGCGTGAGCACATTGCCCTTGTGATCAACGCGTTCTTCGATGCCGAATACGTTGCGGCGGCGGACGCCGGAATCAGGTTTTGGCCACGCCGGGTTATAGGCCTCCTTGCGGTCAATGCGTCCGATGATCGGCACGTCCTCAAAGCCCCTGGTACCGACGTAAAGTACCGTGGCGCCACGTTTTTGCAGCCCGGCATTGGTGGCGATGGTGGTGCCGAGCACGATGCGGTCCACCGCAGCTGGAGGCGCACCAGATTCCTTTACCGCCTGGAGCGGCGCCAATGCCGGTTCCTCCGGTGTAGACGGTACTTTGACCGTGCGGATTTCTCCGGTCTCATCGTCGAGCACGACCAAATCCGTGAACGTGCCACCGGTATCGATGCCGATCTTGATCACAGTCGCTCCCCCTATTCCGCCCGCTGCGAAGCGCGGCGCTTCACATCGGCACATTGCGGCTCACAAAATTTATCGTCGGGAAACTCGTCATCGACCCAAATGTTCCGCGCGATCATCTTGCCGCAATAAGAACAGTTCTCGATGCGGGTCTCGTACCACGGCGCCTCGATGGTCATATTCTTCCCGGTCATGAGATGTCCTTACTTACATGCTTGTGGCGCATGTTAACCGATTGCATAGAGCAAACCAGCAGTATCGAAGGGAGGAATATGATGCCTGAGACCACTATTCGCAGCGCAGCCGACTTCGAATGAGAAAGGTGGAGCGATGCCGAGTTGGAAGCGCATAGCGACGTTCGCTGGAGACTGTTGAGCTCTGGCGAGCGCACGCAGGCGGCGGAGTTGGCCATGGGTATTGCCTAAATTACACTTGGTGCGACGCTGATCGACCTCTGCCACACCCATATCGAAAATAATTACATCATGAGCGGCAGAGGGGGGTGGATGTGCATCAACGGCGTAGAAAACAAGATCGACCCTGGCACCGCGATCTACATCCCGCCAGATGCGGAGCAGTCTTGTAAATGTGAGGGCGACACGCCGCTTGAGTTCGTTTTCACCTTTCCGTGCGACCGCTCCGATGAAGTTGTTCAGCGATTTGAGGAATAGGCCGCCGTTTAATCCGCTTCCGTCGCGGTAACGTGGATATCGGCGCGGTCGAACACGGCCGGCAGGATATCAGTGCCGAGGCCCGGGCCTTCCGGCGGGTAAACATGGCCGTTTTCTATTTTCGGCAGGGTGGTGACGAGTTCCTTGTACCAGCCGCTGTAAAAAGCGCGCACGGTTTCCTGAATCAGCGCGTTGGGCACATTCAGGCAGAGGTGTATGCAGGCCATTAGCGCGACCGGGCCTGAGCAATCATGCGGCGCGATGGGGCGGTGGAAGGTTTCGGCGAGGCTGGCTATTT
>CAYPSQ010000035.1:0-1823 GCA_964413115.1 uncultured Rhizobiaceae bacterium
AATTGGGAGGAACAAAATGTCAAAATCACACCAGGCCGACGCCAAAACGCAGGAATATCTTGAGCGTTACATGGAAGGCGTAAAAAAGCGCAATCCTGGCGAACCAGAGTTTCATCAAGCGATTTATGAGGCCGCAGCGACGATTTTTCCATATATCGCGGACAAACCCCAATATCATGAAAATCAAATTCTCGAACGCATGGCCGAGCCGGAAAGGGTGATCATGTTTCGGGTTCCCTGGACTGATGATGACGGCAATGTCCGCACCAACCGGGGTTTTCGTATCCAGTTCAACAGCGCCATCGGTCCCTACAAGGGCGGTATCCGCTTTCACCCAAGCGTAAACCCGAGCATTTTGAAGTTCCTCGGCTATGAACAGACCTTCAAGAACAGTCTCACCGGCCTGCCCATGGGTGGCGGCAAGGGCGGCGCCAACTTTAATCCGAAAGGAAAATCGGAAAACGAAGTCATGCGGTTTTGCCAGTCTTTCATCACCGAACTCTACCGTCATATTGGTGAGGACACCGATGTGCCGGCCGGCGATATTGGCGTCGGCGGGCGCGAAATTGGCTTCATGTTCGGTCAATATAAGCGCATCACCAACCGTTTCGTCGGCGTGCTGACAGGCAAAGGCCTCGAATTTGGTGGTTCAAAGATGCGCACTGAGGCAACCGGTTACGGCGCCATGTTCTTCATGCGCAATATGTTAGAGCAGGCTGGTGACAGTATGGAGGGAAAACGTTGCCTCGTTTCGGGTTCGGGAAATGTCGCCACCCACGCGGCTGAGAAATGCCTCCAACTCGGTGGCACACCGCTAACGCTTTCTGATTCAGGGGGCTTTATTCATGCGGCCAACGGCCTCTCTCAGGAACAGATAGACTGGGTCAAGGATCTGAAGGGTGTGCGCCGGGGCCGCATTTCGGAAGCAGCGGACGAATTCAACGATATCACTTTCCATGAGGGCCAGAGGCCATGGGGCGTCGAGGCAGATTGTGCCATGCCAAGTGCGACGCAGAATGAGGTCAATGCCGCAGAAGCCGCGACTTTGCTTAAAAACGGCGTCAAAGTCGTTGCCGAAGCTGCTAACATGCCTTGTGAGCAAGGTGCGGTTGACGCTTTCCACGATGCAGGTATTTTGTTCGGTCCAGCCAAAGCGGTTAATGCTGGCGGCGTCGGCGTATCGGGCCTGGAGATGAGCCAGAACAGCGCGCGCATCGCCTGGGGCGAAGACAATCTGCGTAAGCTGCTAGAAGATATGATGAAAGATATCCACGATGCCTGCGTCAAGCACGGCAAAGACTCTGATGGCCACGTCAACTATCTGAAGGGCTCGAACATTGCGGGCTTCGTCAAGGTGGCGGACGCCATGATCGCTTACGGCCACGTCTAAGGCCAGTTCGAGAAACCGTCTCTAAAAGGTGGGGGCGCCGCTGACTATTGCGGCGCCCCCGTTTTTTTGCTCGGATCGGACGCTACGAAGCCGCGGCGTGGCTGAGTTCTTCACTCATTAGCGTCTTATACATATTGAATGCCTGGGCCGGTTTCTCGTTGTCATGCACCACGGCGCCAACCGCCTGGATCATGGCGCTGGGCGATTCGGCCTGAAAGATGTTGCGTCCCATATCGACACCGCTGGCGCCCTGATCGATCGCCTTATAGGCCATTGTAAGAGCATCGAGCTCAGGTAGTTTCTTGCCGCCGGCAATGACGATGGGCACAGGGCAACCAGCCGTCACGCGCTCAAACCCGTCCTCGACAAAATAAGTTTTTACATAATGTGCGCCCAGCTCGGCAGCCATGCGCGACGCGAGGCCGAAATAGCG
>CAYPSQ010000035.1:1923-16810 GCA_964413115.1 uncultured Rhizobiaceae bacterium
TTACATAATGTGCGCCCAGCTCGGCAGCCATGCGCGACGCGAGGCCGAAATAGCGTGCGTCCCGCACCATGTCCTTACCGACGCCGGTCACCGCGAGCGTAGGCATGCCATAGCGGTTACCGCTATCGATGAGCTTGACAAGATTGGCAATCGATTGATGCTCATATTCAGCACCGATATATATTTGTGCGGCCATCGCGGCCGCATCGAGGCGGATCGCATCTTCGATATCCACGGCCACAAGTTCGTTAGACAGTTCGCTGAGGATAGAATTTCCGCCACTACAGCGTAGCACCACCGGTTTACCGCACGCCGCCGGGATACTGCTGCGCAAGATGCCACGGGTGCACATCAGCACATCAGCATGGCGCGCCAGCGGAACTATATTGAGATCTATCCGCTCTAGGCCGGTGGTCGGTCCTTGAAAATAGCCATGGTCGAAGGCCAGCATCACCGTGCGCCCACTGCGCGGATTGAAGATTCGGGTCAGACGGCTCTTCATCCCCCAATCCAAGCCTTCGGAGCCCTTGAGAAAGAAGGGCTCGTTCTTAGCAGGTATACCGATACCCCAATCCTTGCCGTCTGTGATGTCGTCAAGATCAGCCATTGCCACTCCTCTAACCGACTGGTGTGGGCGCGTGAGTTCCACCGCGCCTCGCCATATGGTGGAAGGTTTAATTACATTGCCATGATATCCTATCCTAGGGGCAGAGGTCGCAACAGCGTCATATATATTTCATTTGAATTTTGCATAATTTATTTGTGTAACGCTCTTAGCGTTGCTGATAGGGCCGCACCGGGCAGGCGCGAGAAGATTGCCCCGAATTATCAGCGGGGTTGCAGTTCGGCGCTCTCTAATCTGGGAATGAAAGCGCAACTTTGCGGCTTTATGCGCGAGAGGCACTGGACATTGTGGAGCAGGAGTGTACCGCCCAGGATATCACTATCGTTTTTGTGCTAACGGACCCTGGCGCCATTTATTAAAATTTAGGGCATTAGGCCGACGTCAAGGAACATCCCAAGCGTGTAACCCAAATCAAACCAACCGTCGCACTTCCCAATATGTTTATCGACCTCAATGATTTGGCTTTTGTCTATGGCGCGCAAGCACCCAAAAACTTAGTGGAGAATTATGGGGCCGAAGGTCGCTAAGATGAATTGAGGACGATGCACCATCGCACCTGTCTGTGGACAGGATCGAATAGGTGCAATCCAAAACCTGCCTGAGAAGATTACGGCACACATTTTTGTATGAGCCGATTGCGCCCCTAAGCCAAAGGGTCAAAAGTGACCACCCGGCATTTGAGGGATCAAAACGTAGAGGGAATCGTTTTAACGAAGGGTGGCCGCGATATTACCGCCGTCGACCGTGGTGACATTGCCAGTCGTTTTCTGCGCCAGCGCCAGGTGTAGGAAAGCACGCGCGACATCTTCTGCCGTCACTTCGCGGCCGAGCAGATTTCCCGCCATATATTCTCTTTCAGAGAGGCCGCGAGCCGCCGCGCGCTCGGCGATCATTTCTTCGCTTAACAATCCACTACGAATACGGTCAGCATTAACGGCGTTCGCGCGGATCCCATCACGGCCGTGATCAAGCGCATATTGCCGCATCAGAAATAGAGTGGCGGCCTTGGGTAAACCATAGGGGCCAAAATCAGCGCCCGGGTTGATCGCTTGTTTCGAGGTATTGAACAGCAAGCAGCCGCCGCTTTCCTGCGCCTGCATAATTCGTACGGCATGTTGTGCCAAGCGTTGATGGGCAAAAAAATTAAGCTCAAAACTTTGCCGCAATTTTTCCTCCGCAACTTCACCGATTCGACCCTGCCAAGCAGCGCCCGCATTTGAGATCAGGATATCAACTCCGCCAAACGTTTCGCATACCCGCTTGAATGCCCCGCCGACGGAGCCTTCATCGGTTACATCGCAGAGCAGGCCAAGTCCGGCGGCAGAGAACTCACCAGCGATTTCCTCAGCTTTGCCGCCGTCTAAATCGAGAACCGCCAGCGCCGCTCCGGCGGCCGCGAATTCTCGCGCCGTGGCGGTACCAATGGCGCCAGCGCCACCGCTGATCACAACCACTTGCCCGGCCAGCGGCACCTGGGTCCGGTGCAACTTGGCCTGCTCCAAGGACCAACTTTCGATGGCGAAAATATCCGCCTCCGCCGCCGGCTGATAACGGCCAATCATCTCAGCCCCGGTTACCGTATCCACGGTGGATTCGGCAATATCGGCAATAATCTCTGCTTCCGCCATGCTGCGGCCGATGCCGAAAAGCCCGAGCCCTGGGACCAAAGCCACTCGCGGCCGCGCATCGGCCAGCGCGGTTAAATCCTGACCGGGACTCGCATGACGCACGAGGTAGGCACGATACGCCGCCATATATTCCGTCACCGCTATGGTAACCGAATGCCGGAAGGTATTGGCACTTGGTGTGCCATCCACCGCCATAGTCCGAGGCAGAATAAGCGGTTTGTTCTTCGTGCGAATGACGTGATCGGGCGTTGCCACGCCGGCTGCAGCATAGCGCGCCATCTCGGCACCATCCAGATA
The DNA here is from genome assembly GCA_964413115.1 of uncultured Rhizobiaceae bacterium. Taxonomy (GTDB): domain Bacteria; phylum Pseudomonadota; class Alphaproteobacteria; order UBA828; family UBA828; genus PTKB01. The sequence continues at coordinate 4,474 of CAYPSQ010000035.1, forward strand.
GCGCATGATTTCCCGGTTGGAGCGAAATGAAAGCACCTGGTGATCTGGACTATCCGGATCCTCCGCCGATTGTGATACATCGGCTAAAACACCGCGCAATATCGGCGCCACCTCCGCCAACTCCAAGAGATTCTTTTCTCGACGTATTGTCTGCGGCAACTCATGTCGATTCTCGGCGATGTACGCCTCAGCTCGCGCTACCAACACCAACATGTTGTCGTAAGCGGTGCGGGCATCATCGGCAAAACTGACGAGACCATGATGCATTAGTACCACTCCGATACTATCCGGCGCGCCTTCGAAGGCCTCGGCTGCGCGTTGTGCGAGCTCAAGGCCCGACATGGCGTAGGGCACCACAGGTGCCAGCTTAGCACAGAGCGCCGCCGAAAGCGCTTTGCCGTCCGGCTGATTGGTCACGCTCAAGACGGTGTTAGCATGGCAATGGGCGATGAATTTATGCGGCAAAAAAGCGTGCAACAGGGTCTCGACAGAAGGATCTCTAGCGTCGCCATCGAGCAGGCAGGCACGTTGGGCACTCCGCACATCCGCCTCGGCGAGACGGTCCAGACTGCGTAGGTGACGCAATCGGTCGAGATCCAGCGCCGGTAGATCAGCCGGTTCCACAACCGCCATATCGGTGCCACTCGCCTTGACATAGAGCACATCACGCTCGAAACCCGCCGCATCCAGGGCACGCGTCTTGACCGAGCTATTGCCTCCACCATGCAAAACCAACCGCGTCTCTCGGCCCAACAGACGGCTCAGGTACAAGCACTCCACAACGTCTCGCACGACGCCCTCTGCGGCATAGTGCGCCGCCAGGGCTTCTGCATCTTTCTCACTCCACAAATTTTGCATGGCTTCCCAGGTGCCGTGCCGGTGCCGGCTTAGCGCCGCTCCGGATAAAGTTCCAGTAAGCCCTTGCGGGATGCGGCACAGCGGCCACGTTCAGTAATCAAGCCGCTAACCAGGCGGGCCGGCGTGACATCAAAAGCGTAATTCGCCGCCGGGCTAGAACTTGGTGCAATGCTCACGCTGTGCTCCACACCAGCCGCATCACGCCCGGATATTTCCAGAACTTCACGCTCATCCCTTTGCTCGATGGGGATGTCACGGAGGCCATTACTGATGCTCCAATCGATGGTGCTGAACGGCAGCGCGACATGGAATGGCACGCCGCAATCATGCGCTGCTAGCGCTTTCAGATAGGTGCCAATTTTATTGCACACATCACCCTCGGCGGTGGTGCGGTCGCTTCCCGTGATGCAGAGATCGACCATGCCATGCTGCATCAGATGGCCACCCGCATTGTCGACGATCAATGTATGCTTCACGCCGTGACTGGAAAGCTCCCAAGCGGTGAGTGAAGCGCCCTGATTGCGCGGCCGGGTTTCATCCACCCACACATGAATATCCACGCCGCGCTCCTGCGCCACATATACCGGCGCCAATGCCGTGCCCCAATCGACGGTCGCGAGCCAGCCGGCATTGCAATGGGTGAGGATGTTGACCGGCCCGCCGCCACGCCGCGCACGCGCAACGTCTTCGATCAGTACCGCACCGTGTTCGCCAATGGCGCGGCATATTTCGACATCCTGATCGCAAATTTCGCTGGCCCTTAAATAAGCTGCAGCGGGGCGTGCATCCGGTTGCAACGGGGTGAGTAAGCCCGATACTTCGGTAAGCGCCCAGCGTAAATTGACCGCCGTCGGCCGGGTAGCGAGAAGCAGTCTATGCGCCTGCGCAATGCTGCCGTCGCTGGCGTCCCGCCGCATCGCCAGCGCCATGCCATAAGCAGCCATAGCGCCTATCAAAGGCGCGCCGCGCACCCGCATATCGCGGATTGCCGCCGCCGCTGCCTCCACCGTCTCCAAGCGGCAGCTTTCGAAGACATGCGGTAATTTCGTCTGATCGATGATTTCCACCGACCAGCCGTCCTCTGCAAGCCATATTGTACGATAACCACGACCGTCGACTTTCATAGACCGACCATGAGCCCGCCCGTCAGGTGAATCAAGCAAAAGGCAGCATAGCGTGTCAGCACCGAATAATGGTGTGGTGATGTGCGCTTAGCCAGAGCGCAGCAGCAGATGACCATTCTTCCGACATCACTCGATAGAATTGTTCCTCCGGTTAAAAACCGCCACAACGGTCGAACATATTTAATATTGTTTTACCGCCCACACATGATTTGAAGAAATTCAAAATCGGCCCAGTGTATTAAGACTTAAATTGGTTAACGGGTACCGTTGACCAGCCGAAAACCGAGGCTTGCCATGAAATTGAGTCCTATATTTTGTGCAAACGACTCGGGATGGGCTAGTGAGCGTGCCAAGTTCAGGTTTCCCGTAGCCTCACGCGGCGAGTCATAGGTTTTACAGGCGATTTCATACCCCAAGTTATCCACAGGACCAGGTATCATTTCATCATTGCACGCCGACAGCAGCCTCAGCAGCAGATATATTGCACAGATATCGCTACAAATACCGACGATCAGAAGCGACCCTAGGGAATTCCAGGCAACAGACTGCCCAGGGTTTTGGCTATCCCAGCAGCTCTATTCGTGGCCTGACGGGTTCATGAATTTCTCTTCCTTTGCCCGCACTAGGGCACTCACCGTTTCATTGACCGGTGCCTTCATTCCAACGTGCGTCGCCGCCACCGGAATGGCACCGTTGATGGCATCTATTTCGCTTCTCCGGCCGGCCATGTGATCGAGCAGCATGGACGGCCGAGCATCCGGTATATTGGCACCGAAATCTCGCACATAGCGGATCGGATCATCGATATCGAGGCAAATTTTTCTAGCGCGTGCGACAGAATAGGCTTCAAGCGCGCAATTTCTGGCGACCGACCAGGCATCTTTGTCGGCGATGACTTCTCCCACCGTCCACCCGGTGAGCGCCGAGCTGGCGGAAAAAGCGCAATTACAAATGAGCTTTTCCCAAACGAGTTGATCCATATCGTCGAAACATTTTACGGTAAAGCCAGCGCCACGCCATAGCTCAGCTAGACTCTCCACGCGGTCAGACACTGGGCGGTTCATCTCGCCGAGGCGCACTAGTTCCATGCCGTTGTGATGTACCCTGCCCGGTGCGATAACCGACGCCCCGAAGCCGCCGACCACGCCGAGCACCACACGTTCAACGCCGAGCGCAGCAGCCACCTTAGCGGAGCTGCCGAGCCCGTTTTGAATGGTGAGCACAACGGTATCAGTTCCCAGCATTGCACGCGCGCCCTTTGCTGCTACCTCCACATCCATCGCCTTGGTCGCGATGATGACAAGGTTACAAGGCCCTACGGTCGCCGCATCGGTGGTCGCATTGATTTTTACCGTCCGCGTGCCGCTCGCGCCCTCAAGTGTCAAGCCATTCTGTGCCATGGCCACAACATGTTCAGCCCAGCTATCGACCGCCCAAATTTCATTCCCTGCATCGCCGAGTAGCGCCGCATACACGCTCCCCATCGCCCCAGTACCGACAATCCCGATTTTCATAGCAACATGTCCTTAGCCATTTTTGCTGCAGCTTGGACCCGCAATTGGCCCACTCCATCCGGTAGATTTAATATTCAACTTTGCCGAAATGCGGCGAGTTACTTATACGGACGTTAAAGTGGAAATCCAAAACCTACCGGTCGACTAAGCCTGTTGCCTCTCTGCACAATGTACGTAGTAGCAGAGAAAGTAGCTTAGGTCCTCACACAGAAGTGTTGACAATTTCTCACACGCGCATCGCTTGTCGCGCCGCGCTGCAGACCGGTATTTGCTCTTGCTCTTCGCGTACTGGAGACGGCCTGGCGCTGCTTCCACAGGTAGGAGCACCAGGCGTTTTCTATTTTCTACTGAAGAAGCCCTGCTGAATAGTCAGCGGTTTTCTGCTCAAGTTCGCTGAGTAGTCCTTCGAAACCGTCTCTTTGAAATACTGTCAAATACTCCGAGCGTCGCATGGACAGCTCGCTGTGGACCCCCAAAAAATAGACGTCGATGATACGCCAACCGCTGTCGCTCCGGTGCAGCAGATATTTGAGAACGATCGCGTCGCCGTCGGCCTTGACCAATTCGGTGTTCACGAAAACTGAGTCTTGCGTTGCGGGCTCCTCGGACAGAACCCGGAAGCTTTCACCCGAATAGCCCTTAAATCGAGCCGCGAATGTCGCGACACTCAAGCGTTCCAGCGCTTCGGTCAGCTGCTTTCTCTGCTTTTCATTGAACTTCTTCCAAATATATTTGGTCGACAGGTAGGCGATAATCGGCATGTTGAACGATTGGGCAACCACCGGCTCCATGTATTTGCGTCGGCCTTCAAAGCCGAGTGTGTCAGCGTCTTTCATCATGGCAAGAAGTGAAACATGAAGTGACTCAATCACAGAACTGGCGAGTTTCTCTTCAGCGTGCGCTATAGAGCCAGCCGTGAGCCAGAGAGCGACGGACATTGCAACGAATAAACGACGATACATGGCACAGATTTACACCCAATCCGTGTACCGGGCAACACGTGAAGAACGTATCAGAAACAGAGGCCGCGGCCAAACCGCCGTGCCTGGCGCTAAAGCCCACAAAATATTTTAAACCCCAGGGCACCACGGCCTTTACCGACGACGAAGTCGGTCTCGCCGACCGCAACATAACCGGTGTTAATTGTCTGTTGTGGGGCAACAACTATCCGCATCACGAAAGCACTTTCCCGCACTCGCGAGCAGTCATTGAACGCGGATTTCGCAATGTCGGAAAGGCGGAGCGTAAAATAATTCTGCAAGACAACATTCTGCACGGCAACTTTGAGATCTAAGGAGATGACGCGATGGACACTTGGTTGAAATCGGCGGCAGATTATATTCCCCAGTGGCTCGACTATCAAATGCGACTCTCGGAGCAACCGGGCTGTGTCATCGCAATCGCCCACAAAGGGCGGGTCATATTGGAGGAAGCGTTTGGTGTTGCCGATATATCGACTGGCAAAGCCCTCACGCCGCGCCATCTCTTTCGCGTTGCCTCACATTCTAAAACATTCACCTCCGCTGCCGTATTTAAACTGCGCGAGGCTGGCCTTCTACGCCTCGACGACCCGGCCGGACGATATGTCGACGGGCTGCACCCAGCGGTAGCGGAGACCACTCTGAACCAACTGCTGTCGCACAGCGCCGGCTTGGTCCGCGACGGCGTGGACGCCGGACAGTGGCAGGACCGGCGGCCGTTCCTCGCCGAAAAAGAGCTACGCGCAGCGCTGTGCGAACCGCCCGTCATCGAACCCAGCACGCGGTTCAAATACTCTAATCACGGATTCGGTCTTGTTGGCTTGGTAATAGAAGCCATAACCGGGGAGCCCTACCGCGATTGGGTCGGGCGCGAAATTATCGATGCCAGCAAGCTGAAGGAGACCGAGCCAGACGGGCCAGCACCTCGTGGTGCTCTGGTGGCGCGCGGACATACCCGCAAACTACCACTCGGCCACCGGCGCATCGTGCCGGGAGACAATCCGACCCATGCGTTGGCCCCGGCCACGGGTTTTTTGTCAACCGCGGGAGATCTCGCGCGTTTTTTCGCTAGCCTCGATCCTGAGGCGGCGCATAGTATCCTGTCACGCACCAGCCGCCACGATATGATTCGCCACCAGTGGTGCGATGCCGATGCCAGCGCGGAAGCTTCTTACGGCCTCGGTATCATGCTCGGTAGAGCCAGTGGTTGGCAATGGTATGGTCATGCTGGCGGGTTCCAAAGCTGCATCAGCCGTACCATCGTTCTGTCGGACCGAGATCTCGCCGTATCGATCTTGACCAATGCGGTAGATGGGCCGGCCTGGGTGTGGTCCGATGCACTCATCCATATCCTCTGCAATTTCGCGCGGCGTGGTGCAGCCACGGCTAAGACCCGTGATTGGACTGGCCGTTGGTGGAGCCTTTGGCGGACCCTCGACTTCGTACCAATGCGCGATCACGTCGTGGCTAGTGATCCTGGATTAACGACCCCGTTCCTGGACGCCAGCGAGATTACCGTCACTAAGCGTGATCTGGGAAAGATCCGTCATGCTACTGGATTGGCAAGTTTCGGCGAGGAAGCCCGTTTGGTGCGTGGCCGCAATGGCCATGTACGGGAGATCTGGCTCGGAGGAACAAAGTTCCTACGCGAAAATAATTTCGCCGCCGAGCTAAGACGAAAATACGGCGACTAACTATAGAAGTGACCATAAATTTTGGCCAGAATACCCAAGGCGAGACGCTTGCCAATCACTAGAACTTACTGAGACTCTTTTGCGCCACACCCGGCTGGTCATCGCTTGGCCCATACGTTGCCACTGCTGTGGCGATTCGACACCGTTCACTAAAGCATGGTCCGCTTGTGGTTATTCGACGCAACCAAATACCAACATGTTCCCGTCGGCTACATAGTCGCGGAAATGTCTGAAATATTGGTGGGCCTGGCAGGACTCGAACCTGCAACCAGACCGTTATGAGCGGCCGGCTCTAACCAGTTGAGCTACAGGCCCACATGCAAGATGCGCAATCGGCGGTGCAAGCGCAAGTCCCCTTTGTGGCTTTTTTAGATTTCCAGACGCCGATTGCAGCCGCTTGATGCGAATCAGCGTCCAGGCCGATATAACGCGCCATACGAGAGCGCATGAAACAAAACATTCTTCACCGCCGACTGATCGGCTACCGTTATTTCCAAGCCAGCTTTCATGATCCTCGCCACCAACGAGTAGCAGCGCAACCGCAAGCTGACAGTCGTTCTGAGGCGTGAGAATCGCGCGGATATTCTAGTTCTGAGCTAATACACATACCTCTCTGAGCACTCGTAATTCTTCACCGAAACGTTTGCTTCAGGATAATCTTTATCAAGTGGTCAACCCCATGGCTGGCATGACGCCGGAATATACTTATTCACCTTCTCGCCAGTACCGGCTTCACCTGGATAGCGGAGCCGCAAGCATTGCTGCAGAGCACGAAGATGAAATTTTTTCCAAAGCGCAGCTGTGCGCGCCGACTTGATTGCTAACTTAAGCGCGACCGGCAACCGTTAGGCAGGCGCACGAATTATCGGCGCCGCAGCGCCGACCAGCCACTCCGCCACATCCGGCCAGGGCGCTAGTTCGGCTCTAAGGCGCTCGCACACCACGGCATGGTAGGCGTTAAGCCAGTCCAGCTCCTCGTCGGTCATAAGTGCCTCATCTACCAGCGCGCGGTCGATCGGCGCGAGCGTCAGCGTTTCGAAAGCGAGGCTCGGGCGTTCGGCACCTTCAAGGCCAGGCGCGGCAACGACGGTCACCAAGTTCTCAATGCGGATGCCGTAGGCGCCTGTCTTATAATATCCCGGTTCGTTAGAGATGATCATGCCGGGCTCAAGCGCTGCCGGGCTCGGATGTTTTGAAATCCGCTGGGGCCCCTCATGTACATTCAAATAGGCGCCGACGCCGTGGCCGGTGCCATGGTCATAATCGAGGCCTGCCTGCCAAAGAAATTGACGCGCTAGACCATCGAGCTGAGCACCTGTGGTGCCGGCCGGGAAGCGCGCTCGCGCCAATGCGATATGGCCCTTTAGCACTCGGGTAAATCGATCACGATACTCGGCCGTCGGCGTACCGATGGAAACAGTGCGCGTGACATCGGTGGTACCATCAAGATATTGACCACCCGAATCCACCAAATAGAGCGAGCCTGCTTCAAGCACCCGGTCACTCTCGGGCGTGACGCGGTAATGTACAATAGCGCCATTGGCCGCAGCGCCCGAAATGGTGTCAAAACTAGGTCCGCGGTAATACGCGCCCCCGAGGCGGTATGCCGCGAGCTTTTCCACTGCCATTAGCTCGGTGACCCCTTCTGAACCGCCCAAACCCGAGAGCCAACAGAGGAAACGGGTCAGTGCAAGACCGTCCCGCAGATGAGCAGCGCGGATGCCGTTCAATTCCACCTCGTTCTTGCACGCTTTCGGCAGCGCGCAGGGGTCGGGCTTTTTGATGATTGCAGCTCCCGCACCGCTCAGGCGCTGAACGGCCCAGTCCGGCGCTGTGGCGGGATCGAGCATAATCGACTTGCCAGCGGCGCCCAAAGAATCGAGTGCAGCGCCAAGTGCCTCCGGAGCGCTGTAAAAGATTTCATTTCCAAGATGGTCAGCGAGTTCCATCACTTGCTTGCGCGAATCAACGAACCATTGCACCCGGCCATTCGCCTCCAGCAGGGCAAAAGATTGCGGCAGTGGCGCACATTCAACATCGGCTCCGCGAACATTAAGCAGCCAGGCAATTGAATCCGGCGCGCTCAAAAAAGCTGCCACTGCGCCCGCCTGTTTTATTTGGCCGGCAATCTCACGCCGCTTCTCAGACGATTCACGCCCGCTAAAACGAATATCCTGAGGCACGATCGGCGCTAGTGGACGGGGCGGCTGGGCGTGCCAAACTTCGTCGAGCGGGTTGGATTCGCATGGTTTGAGCTCAGCGCCAGCGCGCTCGCATGCTTCGCTCAGCTGGCGCCTTTGATCGGCGCTGTGCAGCCATGGATCGAAGCCCATCTTCATACCAGCGAAAAGATTGGCCATGAGCCAAGCATAAGGTGCAGACTCGGTGATATGATGGCGCTCATAGAGCGTGGCATCCGTCTGTTTTTCGATTTGAAGCGTGTAGCGGCCATCGGTAAATAGCGCCGCCTTCTCAGCCAGAATGAGGGCAAGGCCGGCCGAGCCGGTAAAGCCGGTGAGCCAGGCTAAGCGGCGCGAATGGCGGGCGATATATTCACCCTGATGCTCATCCGCAAGCGGCACCACAAAGCCGTCGAGGCCCTGGCGCCCGAATGCCGCGCGCAAATCGGCAAGCCGCGCCAGCGATACGCCCACTTGGCCGATGCCGTCATCCGCCGCCGCAAATGTCTCACGCAGTGCTACAAGCTGGCCACGCAGTGCGCCATCGGCGGCAGGCACGATCAAGCGCAGCCATTCACCATCGTCAAGCGGACGCGGCGCCGCCGCAACCCCGGCTAAAAGCTCTTTGACCTCGCTCAGCGTGGCTAGTACGCCAGCTGCGTGCAGGAGCTTGACCAGTTCGTCATCGCCTGCGTAAGCAGGAATTTTATCGCTCATGCCGTCCTCTGTGCTGCCTCGGCTTCAATGGCTGAACAACAGAGTAACCCAATCGCCAAGGCAAACGTGATTCACTCTACGCAATCCATTGTCGCCATAAGTTTCCACGACTTCTGCCTCTTGGCTAGCTAGCAACCCTGATAAGATGGCTACCCCCCCCGGCGCCTAATGGCGCGCATACCCCAGCGCCATTTGGCGTAACGGATTAGCAAGAATATTGGCACAGATTAGATCATAGGGCGCACCCTCAGCGATCTCCGGCGCTGCAAAGCCGTCGCTCTGACATATCCGCACGCTGCCTGCGACGCCGTTCGCCTTAGCAGCGGCTTCCGAAATCGCTGCCGATACCGGGTCTATATCCACCGCCAGTACATCGGCGCGGCCCATGCCGCCACCGTCCCAGCATTTGGCGATGGCAACCGCGAGAATTCCTGAGCCAGTGCCGAGGTCGAGCGCCTTGCGCACAGGGAATGAAGCGGCGATATGATCGAGCGCCAACAAACAGCCGCGGGTCGAGCCATGTATACCAGAGCCGAACGCGTTGCCCGCATTTATGCAGAGCGCGATGCGCCCGGGTGGCGGGCATAGATAATCGCCGTGCACGACGAAACGACCGGCAAACAGCAAAGAGATTTCGCGCTCATATTTGGCCGCCCAATCTTCGTCGGCAACCAACTCGCTTGCGACCTCCAGTGCTGCCAGATTAAGGCGGGCTGCGGCTTCCGACACCAGCGCGGTCACGGCATCGTGTTCTATAATATCAGCGCAATAGGCATAGAGACGCCATAACTGATCAGGCGATTCAGAAAACTCGTCGCCGTCCTCCACCAATACCGTCGATACGGCGATCGTATGGGCTTTGAACAATGCTTCAAACTCGTCGATAGAGTGTTTTGGCAGCGTCAGGCCGATACGCCAAACCGCCACAATCTCACCCTTATACCGGCTCGACGAAACGGTCGATGACCTTTTTATCGCCAGCTTTCTCGAAATCAATGCTCAGTTTGCTGCCCTCAACCGAGCAAATTCGGCCATAGCCAAATTTTTGATGAAAGATGCGCGTGCCGACGGTCAAGCTCCCGGCGGCAGATTCTTTTTTCCCAATTTCCGTATTGGCGCTTCGCTCTGTAAGGCGGGCGCGAGTGCGGCGCAGCGGAAAACCGGAGGCACCGCCATGGCGGCCAGCTGAGGCGCTTTCCATCGCCGACACCACCGGAAATCCATCACGGTTACGCGCTTCGCTGTGATCCCCCGGCAATTCGTCGATAAAGCGCGATGGCAAGGCGCTGACCCATTGATTGTGAATGTGGCGATTGGCGGCGCTTAGGATATGCACCCGCTTGCGCGCCCGGGTGAGACCTACATAAGCGAGGCGCCGCTCCTCTTCCAGGCCTTCAGCGCCGTTTTCGTCGAGCGCCAATTGGTGCGGGAACAAACCCTCTTCCCATCCCGGCAAAAAGACACTGTCGAACTCCAACCCCTTGGCACCATGCAGGGTCATGACATTGACCATCTCCTCGCCACGGCCTTCTTCGCGGTCCATGACTAGGCTGACATGTTCCAAAAATTCGCCCAGGCTTTCGAATTCCTCAAGCGCGCCTGTCAATTCTCCCAAATTTTCCACACGCCCTGGCGCTTGTGGCGTTTTATTCTTCTTCCACATCTCGCGATAGCCCGATTCATCGAGCACAACATCCAACACATCCCAATGCGGTGCTTCCTCAGCCAACGCGCGCCAGCTGTCGAATTGTTTCAACAGCCCGGCCAGCGCACTGCGCGACTTGGGCTTTAATTCATCGGTCTCGATCAGCGTTTCTGCGGCACTGTAGAGCGAACATTCCGAAACGCGGGCGAGGTGATGCACGGATTGGAGAGTGGCATCGCCCAGCCCGCGCCGCGGCAGATTGACGATGCGCTCGAACGCGAGATCATCGTCACGCTGCCCCAACACGCGCAGATAGGCCACCGCATCGCGTATTTCCTGGCGCTCATAGAAACGCAGGCCGCCAATTACCCGGTAAGGCAAATCGATGGCGACAAAGCGTTCCTCAAAGGCCCGGGTCTGAAAGCCGGCGCGCACCAAAATTGCCATTTGCTCGATGCTTTCACCAGCGCGCTGAAGGCTCTCGATGGATTCGCCGACAATCCGCGCCTCTTCATCACCGTCCCAGCACCCGGTGACACCGACTTTCTCACCGTCGCTATCTTCGGTCCACAAAGTCTTGCCAAGCCGTCCGGCATTGTGTGCGATAAGCCCCGAGGCGGCGCCCAATATGTGTCCGGCGGAGCGATAATTGCGCTCCAAACGGACGACCCGGGCACCGGGGAAATCCTCCTCGAAGCGCAGGATATTGCCGACCTCAGCGCCGCGCCAACCATAGATCGATTGGTCATCGTCGCCAACACAGCAGATGTTGTGGCGTGCGCGTGCCAACAGGCGCAGCCATAAATATTGAGCCACATTGGTATCCTGATATTCGTCAACCAAGACATATTTGAAGCGCCGTTCATATTCTGTCAGTACGTCAGGCTTGGCGGTAAAGATCGTCAGATTGTGCATCAGGAGGTCACCGAAATCCGCCGCGTTTACGGTTTTCAGGCGATCCTGATATTGCCGGTAAAGCTCGGGTGCTTTGCTGTTAGCGAACTCCGCACCTGGAGCATTGGCGACTTTATCCGGCGTCAAGCCGCGATCCTTCCAGCGTTGTACGATGATCGAGAGCGCACGTGCCGGCCAGCGCTTCTCGTCAATATCAGCCGCCCGCAAGAGCTGTTTCAACAGGCGCACTTGATCGTCGCTGTCGAGAATCGAAAAATCATGCCTTAGGCCGACGAGTTCAGCGTGACGCCTCAGGATTCGCGCCGCCATCGCGTGGAAAGTGCCGAGCCACAGCCCTTCCGCCGGCCGGCCGATGAGGCGTGAGACGCGCTCCACCATCTCGCGCGCCGCTTTGTTAGTGAAAGTGACCGCCAAGATTTCGCCAGGAAATGCTCTGCCCTGATGCAGGATATGCGCGAGGCGGGTAGTCAGCACCCGGGTCTTTCCAGTGCCGGCACCAGCGAGAACTAGCACTGGGCCGTCCACCACCTCGACGGCAGCGCGTTGCTCAGCATTGAGCGACGTCAGATAGTTGAGTTCTGGCGCTTTCGCGTGGGGCTCGGCGGGATTGTCTTCCGCTAGGCCAGCAAGATCAAAGGGATCACTCATGTGCCCGTCAGGTCACGAATCGGTAGTCACATTTATAACATCGCGCGCCCAGCATGCCACGC
>CAYPSQ010000035.1:16910-23837 GCA_964413115.1 uncultured Rhizobiaceae bacterium
GCCACGCCGTCTGTTACCCGCTAGCGATCAGTTACATTGCCCGATCGAGGCTTCTAAACAGATTGTCCTGCCGTCGATCCAAGTCGCACCGCTGAGATCGGCCTTGAGGAAATCCGTGTCGCCAAGAATTGCGCCGCTGAAATTAGCACCGCGCAAATTGGCGCGGAAAAAACGCGCGCGGCGCAAATCGGCGCCCTTGAACGAGACATTTGAGAGTTTTGAGGTGGTGAAATCCGCCCCGATCAGACGCGCATCGTCGAAGCGCGTGTTGTTGAATACTGCGGTAACAAATTTGGCCCGACGCCCGTCGATGCCCGATAGATTTGAGCCCGTAAAATCGCTGCGCGCGAAGAAGGCGCTCCGCAGATCAGCACCACTCAGATCAGAATTTTGGAATTGCCGGTTATCGAGGATGCAGCGCTTCCAATTAACACCGGGAGCCGGTGTATCAGTGCAGCCTGCATAGGCCCCACAAGGAATCAGCAGAGCCACCAACAAAACTGGCAAGACCGCCCAACCGAGAAGTTTCTTCGGAATAAAGAACATTATTTTATAGATGTACAGTGCGCGGCAGCGCCCGAAAAGCCTTAACTACCGGCTTATTCGCCACGGTGCAGAAGGCCGAAGGGTCGCACCAAGGCGGCATGACGCGCTAAGCCTTCATGCGCCGCCATAATGTCGCTCAATATCGCCAAGGTTCCTTCGGGCAGCGGTTCCGAGCGCCGCACGCCGAGATCGACATGCACCAGCACCCACTCGCTCAGCGCTGATATCCATCTCTCTTCGCCGTGCAGCAGTTGCAGGCAAACGTGAATACGTTTGGAATCATAGGCGACCAATTGAGCGGTAACCTGGATCGGTGCGCCCAAAGTGAGTTCGCGGACGTAAATAATCCGTGTGTCGAGCGCGAACGTGGATTTGTTGGTCTCCTTCATATAGCTCTCGCCAACGCCAATACGTTCACAAAAGGCTTCCATCGCATGATCGGCGGCCATCAGGTAATAAGCCACATTCATGTGTCCATTATAATCAATCCATTCGGGACGGACGGTTGCGCGGTAAACTTCCAGCGGTGCGTTCATAAATTCAACTCTTTGTTTCTTGGTTTCGTTCAGCCGTCGGCGCGCTTGCGGGCGCTAACGACAAAGATAACGTTCAGTTTGGTAAACCAGGTCACTGTCCTGTGGGCCAAACCCCGGCGGCGGCTAGCCAGTTTAGCAGTGCATCGATTTCATACTCTCCCAATTTCGATAGAAGCTTATCGATTTCTTAACCTGACAGAAAGAGATTGGGCGCGAACGATACTATGGAATCTAGCCTAATTACCTTGAATCAGGTTCCGGCAGCGGCCGGGTTGAGCACAATCCGCGCTTCGCCGTCCAATAGAGCGGTAGGATAGCCGGAAACTAGAGAGAAAGGATCGTTTGGCAGGGGGTGTGCGGGTTTCGAGCTTCCCCTATGTCACCGCTATCCAAGGTTAACGGTGTCATTTTGAAGGTCGTAAATTTGAGAGGCCGTTAACGCGGCGCACTTTGACTACAGGCGGTTGAACGTTTCATTCGGCCGGTCGCTGATGGGTCACAAATCGGCGCCGGGGCGGTCATATAAGGTCTAAGAACCGAGACGCTCCGCAACGACGCGTTCAATGGTTGCCTTCAGGTCAGGCTGCGCTTCCATCAAGGTACGGAATTCACGCGCATTCAACATCAAAATCTGGCAATAGCTGAGTGCCGCCACATCGGCGTTGCGCGGCGCATCGCGCACCAAGGCAATTTCACCAAAGAAATCGCCGCTTCCCAGGCGTATGGGCGCATCTCCGATATCGACTTCCAAGGCACCGGTGGAAACGAAATACATGGCGTCTCCGGTTTCGCCCTTGGTAATCACCTTTTCGCCCGGCAACACCAGGCGCGGGCGCAAAAGAGCGACGATCTGGCGGATGCGAGTGGGGTCAAGATCGGCGAAAAACGGCACTTTCGCCACCATGATTTCAGGCTTCAGGCCAAGATCGAGTTCAGGCATTGTCTCGAAATCGCGTGCCCGCAAATCAAGCTCCTGGGTTAGATTGTTGTAAACATCGGGGCTGATGAGCTGCTCCGACAGCATGCGCCTGTAATCGAGATCCTCAAGGCGGACGGTAACTCGGCCCATATGGCATCTTTGCACGGCCTCAAAATACTCGGGATATTGTAGCTTGAGCGCATCCAGTGCCTGATCCGTGACTGCGGCCCGCCGGCGCACGATGTCTTCGAGCCGCTTGGCGGCCTTGGCTCCGAGTAGGCTCTCCATGCTTTTGGCGGCCACATCGAGCAGCTGGCGCAGCCCGGTTTGTGTGGCGATCAAGACTTCAAAGCGCTCAGCAAGCTGGTTTTGCAAGGCGCTCGTCAGGCCGAAGCTGCGCTGCAGGTACATCGCCACGCGGAAGCCGAAATCGAAACCGAGTTTTTGTGCCACCGCGTCTTCATAGCCTTTGACGCCGTCCGTTTTCATACTGTCTTCCAGTATGTCGGTGCCGGCCAAGAGGGCGCGCGTGATATCGTCCGAAACGACGCCGTCGGAAAATCGCTTGAGATAGATCTCGCGCTCCCGGTTGACCAACGTGCCGAGGCCGATCTTCACACGGTCATCCTCGCCGAGCTCGACGGTGTTTTCCATTTGATGCTCTAAAGCGCTCAGACGCTTGGTGAAATCGTCGGAAATTTCGCCGGCCAGTTTTTCCGACACCTGCTGCGTCTCGGCAACATTGTGAATTTCGCCCTGGATACGGCTGAGGGAGAGCGCCATCACCCGGTCGCGCACCGCCAGATCGGCGGGGGAGAGCTTGTCCAACCCAAACATGGCCATCACGAAGCGGATCGTTGTTGCGTTTACAAAAAGCGTGAACAGCACGAAACAGGTAACCAAGACGACGATGAAATTCTTCACGTCCTGTTCCACGCCATCGGTCTCGAAAATGATGAGCGCCAACGCCAGCGAAACGGCGCCGCGCAAACCGCCCCAAAACATAACGGTTTTGAAGGCGTTGCTGACATTCTGACTGAGCTTGGCCCGGATCATCAGCGGTAGAAGGCCGAACAGCACCGCAAAGCGAGCGGCGAAAGCCACAGCGAGGAGCACCACCAGCCAAATTGCCTGCTCGCCGGTGAAATCTTTGAGCACGTTGGGCACCAGGATGCCGACCAGGAAGAAAATCAGCGAGTTGGCCCAGAAACAGAGCTGCTCCCAGGTTTCGTGTAGCGCGTGCCAAGTCGCGGGCGATACCTTGGTGCGCCCGTAGGAGCCCATAACCAGGCCGGCGGCAACCACCGCCATGACGCCCGAGACATGCAGGTAATGCTCGGCGATCAAAAAGGAGAGATAGGCCAGAACGACGGTCAGCGTGATCTCGACAAGCGGCATGTTGCGCATGGTGCCGATTATCCAGGCCATAGCGCGCGCGGCCACGAGGCCGACCGCGATGCCACCGAAAAAGACTTTGATGAAATCCACCGCCGCCGAGCCCGCCGACGCCTCGGCGGTGCCCATCATGACGGCGGCGAGAATGATAAACAACACGATCGCCGTGGCGTCGTTAAATAGGCTTTCGCCCTCGACAAGGATGGTTAGGCGTTTGGGCGCTCCGAGGTCCTTGAAGATCGCCACCACCGCCACCGGGTCAGTCGCCGAGACGATGGCGCCGAGCAGCAGGCAGGCGACGAATCCAACGCCCGAGATCGCCTCCATGGCGAAGCCCACGGCAAAAGTCGAGATCAACAGACCAACCACGGCGAGCATAAGGATAGGCTTTATGTCCTTCATCAAGTGGCGGACATTGATGCTCATGGCCGATTCAAAAATTAGCGCCGGCAGAAAGAGGAAAAACACCGCTTCGGAGGTGATGTCGAGATTTTCGATGGCGTGCAGAAAATCTCCGGCGATACCGGCGCTGCTCTTGTCAGGGATGACCAGCACGAGGACGCCAAGTACCACGCCAGCGGCGGCGAGTAACACGGTGAAGGGAAAATTCAGGCGCCGAGCCACGGGCTGCAAAAGACTTGCGATCAGCAGCAGAACAAATAAGCCAAGTACTACTAGAAAAAGATGTAAGTCCACAGATACTCTCCCAGGTCCCGGAAACTCGAGCAATTCACTGCCGTTTCACACATGCCAACGTGCGGCACAGCGAGTCTGCTTCTCTTGATTTGAATGCTATCACTCAGCACGCTCGGCGCAATAGGGTAAATATTGGCTGCAATGGCTGCGCTGAGAGAGGCAATGTGCATGGGAAACGGTTGCCTCCGGCGGAGTGACACGGTAAGGGGAGTATCGGCGCCCGACCAGTCCGGCCAAAATCCAACCGGATTCGGAATGGCTATGCCAAGACAATAGGTTGGACCGCCATCAGAACCCATTTGAGGGCACGGGCGGCAATGCAAGGCGGCAAAGTAGTTTTCATCACACATTCCGAACAGGCCGACCCAGGCGCGGTCGCGCAAGCGCTAAAGACGCGCGGCTATGAAACGGAAATTTGCTGTCCATGTCTCGGCGACACGCTGCCACCGCTTAAAGGTGGTAAACCCGAAGGCTATTTCGCCTCGATCATTTTGGGCGGCGCCATGGGGGTGAACGACGCCGCCGAGATGGATTTCATCGCCGACGAACTTATCTGGATAGACGGCCAACTCGAAAGCGGCGCTCCCATTCTCGGTATTTGCCTTGGCGCGCAAATGATTGCCCATGCCCTCGGTGCCAAAGTGTGGGAGCACCCGGACGGCGCGCGTGAAATCGGCTACCACGAAATAAATGCAACGCCTGCGGGACGCGGGCTATTCCCAGAGCGTCTTTCGGCCTATCAGTGGCACCGCGAAGGCTTCGACTTGCCACCCGGAGCTGAGTTGCTTGCCACCGGAAACGGCCCTTTCCGCAATCAGGCATTCCGCTTTGGTATGAACGCTTACGGCGTGCAGTTTCATCCGGAAATGATTCCGCAAACGATGGAGCGCTGGGTAACCTCAGAAAAGGGTGCGCCACAGCTCTCTTTACCGGGTGCGCAACCGGCGACGCAACAGCGCGCCGAAGCACCGCAACATGATCCAGTCGTCCGCCGTTGGCTGGAAAAATTTTTGTCCGTCTGGCTCGGGCGGCAACACAAATCCGATAGCGTAGGCTAATTCGGGCCCATAACGCTACGAAGGGATCGCACGCGATGCAGCCTGGTAAAACACTGGCGGCAATGCCGTCATCGGGAATTCGCGACACGTTCAACCGCATCGCCGGCATGCCCGATGTCATAAATTTGGCACCCGGCGAGCCCAATTTTCCAACACCGCCGCATATTATCAAAGCCGCCAGCCGGGCGATCGAGGCCGGGCATACCAAATATGTCAGCAACTCTGGCCTGCTCGAGCTGCGCGAGGCGCTCTGCTACAAGTTGAAGGCCGATAATGGAATCACCGTCGACCGGGACGAGATTGTCGTCACCCATGGCGCGATGGGCGCCCTCTATAGCGCGTTTGTTGGCCTCATCGAACCGGGCGACGAGGTCCTGCTACCCGACCCAGCGTGGCCGAATTTCACCATGATGGCAACCTTGCGTTCGGCTGTGATCCGAAAATATCCCCTCACCGTCGAAAACAGCTTCCTGCCAGATATAGACGAGCTTGAGGCGCTAGTAAGCCCGGCCACCAAACTGCTGTTGATCAACACGCCACTCAATCCGATCGGCTCGGTGATACCGCGCGCGCGCATGGAGGCGCTCTTAGATTTGGCCACCGCGCACGACCTGTGGGTTGTCTGCGACGAGGCCTACGAAGCCTTGACCTATAACAATAACTTCGTGAGCGCTGCGTCACTGGGTCATAGAGACCGTCTGATCGGTGTTTACAGCTTCTCCAAATCCTACGCCATGACCGGCTGGCGCATTGGCTACATGGTGGTGCCGCGAACGATCGCACCAGTTCTCGCTGATCTGCAAGAAGCGATGATTTCCTGCGCCAGCACGCCCGGCCAGTGGGCCGCTCTGGCGGCACTGGAAGGCCCGCAAGATGTGGTGGCCGAGATGCGCGAGGCCTATTGCTCGCGGCGCCACCTCGCGCTTGATGTGCTGGCCAAATATGGCGTCACGGCACATCCGCCAGACGGCGCGTTTTATCTTTGGATCGATATTCGCGGTGCCGGCGTGGCGAGCCGGACATTCGCCGAACAGCTGCTGGAGGCCCACCGAGTTGCGGTCGTGCCCGGCATCGATTTCGGTCCCGGCGGCGAAGGTTATGTACGCGCATCACTTGCCGCGGCGCCCGAAGCTATCCGCGAAGGGCTCGAGCGACTTGGGGACTGCCACACCCGTATTGCCGCCGATGCGGGCGCCGAGGCGCGTCACGGACAGTCGTGATTCGTATAAATCGATGTAGGAGAAAGACATGAGCGGAGAAAAAATAGAAGAGAGCTGGCGGGGAAAGGTTGGCAAGCTAAGCAAGGACGAGGTCGATAAGTTCCTCGAAGAACCTAATCTTGCCCGTGTCGCCTGCCTTGACGCCAAGGGCTGGCCCTACGCCATTCCATGCTGGTATCAGTGGGACGGAAAATCCATCTGGTTGGTAGCGCGGGCCAAATCAAAATGGGCAAAATTCTTGGCGGCAGAACCGCGGTGTGCGGTGACGATTGATGAACCCTCCTTCGCTGACGCTTCAGAAAACCCTTCGGCTGGCGTGCAACGCAATTTCGCCGCACAATGTGAAGCGGTGATCGTGGAACAGCCTAATATCGGTGGGCGCTGGGTCGAGATCGCACGCACAATGGCGCTGCGCTACTACGGTGCAAACGGCCCGAGCTATCTCGAACCCACCATGAACTGGAAACGCTGGCTGATTCGCCTTGATCCGGTAGAGACATGGACCTGGCAGGGCATCGCCTGGCCGAAAACCTATCTTGAAGGCGACGCCGTTGTGC
>CAYPSQ010000036.1:0-18643 GCA_964413115.1 uncultured Rhizobiaceae bacterium
GGTAGAGCAAGCGGCTGTTAACCGCTAGGTCGTTGGTTCGAATCCGACCCGGGGAGCCAAATAAGAGAAAGGGCTGCGCACTTCCTGCGCAGCCCTTTGTTTTTTGCAACCATCAATAATCAGACTTGCCGGGAAGGCTCTCTTTTTGACATTTGCTATAGACGTTAAAGTGAATATTGGAAGAAAAATTGCACGTAGGACAGTGCCTGCAGCTATGAAGCACCGGACATCTGATCAGATTGGTGCAATAATAAAGAACTAGTCTGGGCATAGCCCATCTACACAAAATTCGCAGTCGGTTAAGGGAGGAAATTTGGGACAGCTAACCCTTGACGGAGTGGCCAAGCGCTTTGGCAAGATTGAAGCTCTGCGTCAGGTCGACCTCGAAGTTCAGGATGGTGAATTTTTTGTAATTCTCGGCCCTAGTGCCGCGGGTAAGACGACAACGCTGCGCGCGATTGCCGGCCTGGAGAAACTGGATGCCGGGAAGATCGTGTTAGATGGCGTTGACATGGCCGAGATGCCCGTACAGCAGCGCCGCATCGCCATGGTCTTCCAAAGTTTCGCCCTCTATCCCCATCTTACGACGGCACAAAATCTCGCCTATCCGCTGCGCGAGCAAAAAGTGGCACGGCGCGAAATCAAATTGCGTGTCGAGGAAATTTCAGAAATGCTGGGCATAACCCATACGCTGAGCCGCAAACCAGCCTCTCTCAGCGGCGGCGAGCAGCAGCGTTTGGCAATCGGCCGCGCCATTATCCGCCAACCCAAGTTGCTCCTACTCGACGAGCCGCTGACAAATTTAGACGCCAAGCTCAGGCACGACATGAGGGCCGAATTCAAACGTCTGCATCGTGAACTTGGGACGACGATGATCTATGCCACGCCCGATCAGCTCGAGGCCCTCAGCATGGGCCAGCGCATCGCCGTGATTATCGATGGTAAAATTGTGCAAATAGACACGCCGAGCGAACTCTATGACGCACCGCATGACTGCGAAGTGGCCCGGCTAGTGGGTGATCCGCCGATGAATCTCATTCCAGGCACCATACGCAGCAATGGCGCCGGGCTAAGCTTAGAATTGCCGTTTCTCAATCTAAGGCAAACTGATTTGAGGAATTCGCTCTCCTCCTTTGAGGGCGGCACAGAATTTTTCTTTGGCATTCACCCGCAAGATTTGGAACTGGACGGCGATGGTGGCACGGAGATATCGTTTGAGGCCAAAATCGCAATCACTGAGCCGCAGGGTGACATCACCATTCTCGTTTTGAAGGTCGCAGACCAGGAACTGCAAATGGTGGTTCCCGAAGCGGAGGGTGCATTGCACAAAGCTGGCGAAAAAATTCGGGTGCGCTTCAGTCCGCGTGAAGGTCGGCTGTTTTTGAAAGATTCGGGCATTTTGGTTCTATGACATCCGTCAAACCTCCAATGACCGATCTGTTCGTTCAAAGGGTCCAAAAGAAGGCCTGCAAAAATATGTCCTTAACTTCAATATTTTAGGAGGGAGATCTACATCATGAATCTATTCAAAAAGGGCAAATTGGCCCTACTGGCGGGAGCGATGGCCATGGCGGTCTCCGGTGCTTTTGGCAGCTTCGCATCGGCAGCTGACGTGACTATCAACATGGCAGGGCCCGATTGGCCACCAACCCGCATCATGCAGGAATTGGCCAACAAACATTATAAGGCGCCCAGCGGCAACAACGTCACCATATCGCTCGATTTCATCCCCTGGCCGAACTATTACGAGAAACTGGCCGCCTCGCTTACCTCGGGCGAGGAGAAATATCAGATGGCGGTAAGCGACAGCCAGTGGCTGGGCACCTTCATCGAGGGTGGCTATTTCATGAAACTTAACGATATTATTGATGCTGACCCGGAGCTTCAGGCGATTTTCAAGGACCTTCATCCCAACTTGGTCAACGCCTATTCCACTTATCCGCACAAATCGGATAATTTTTACGGCTTTCCGCAGATGCCGGACGTACTGGTCAACTATTACCGCAAGGACATTTTCTGCGATGCAGGCGAGCAGGCCGCGTTCAAGGCCAAGTTCGGCTACAAGTTGCCGTGCACACCAACGGAAATGAACGATACCGATTGGGATCAGGTGCGTGACTATGGCGAGTTCTTCCGGCGTAGCGCCGGCGAAACCTTGGCCGGTGAGACACTCACGGACGATTTCTACGGCCTCACCTATCAAGCCGGTATTGGCTACGACTTTAACACCATGCAGATCAATGGATTCATTTGGCAGTATGGGGCCGACACATGGGATGAGACCAAGCAGCCAAAAGGTCAGGCGCTTGGGGTTGTTAATTCACCAACGGCAGTGAAGGCGTTTGAGCATTATCTCTCGCTTCTGCAATATATGCCGCCTGCAGTGAAAACCGGCACGATGGATATCTTCAAAACCGACGAGTTGTTCCGCGAAGGCAAAACGGCGGCGAATATCCAATGGATTGGCTTCGCCGAATCTGCGATCTCGCCGGAGACCTCAAAGGTAGCTGACAAGGTCGATTTCGCTCAGATGCCGGGCCTTCGCAACAGCGACGGCAGCATTGAGCGTTGGTCCAACATCGGCGGCCAGCCCTTCGTGCTGACCACTTGGAACAGCGACCTCGTGACCCAGGAGTCGGTCGACTTCGTCAAATGGTGGCTGTCCTCCGACGTTCAGCACATGTTTGCCAACGCAGGCGGACAAAGCGGCCTACAGAGTGTCCACAACAGCGATGCCTATATGGGTTATCGGCCGTGGAACCACGCTTTCGGTCCGCAGCTGAAATGGCAGAAAGACGTGTGGCATATTCCGGAGTTCTTCGAACTTCTCGTGCAACAGCAGCAGACCTTTGATAAAGCTATCACTGGTCAGATTTCTGCCCAGGAAGCTTTGGACTCGATTGCTACGTTCCAGGATGAACTGCTTCGCGAAGCGGACCGCATCGAGTAGGCGCCGCATCACCAAACAAGAGGTGCCGGGGGCGAGAAAATCCGCCCTCGGCCCTCGCTTTTTTCCGATCAAATTTTTAAACGAGACTGTTAATGTCTGAGCGTTACCAGCACCGGCAAAGCCTGATAGCGCGGTTTATATCCGAAAACCGGGGTCCGCTGCTGGTCACGCCGGCCTTGGCGGTTCTCGTGCTGATGAACATCTTCCCGCTGTTGTGGTCGTTCGGTCTGAGTTTTTTCAAATACCGCGCCAATCGCATCAAGGAACCGGAATTTGTCTGGTTCAAAAATTACATTAAGGTGTTGAACGATCCCACGGTGTGGGAGCGCTTTCAGACCACGGCGTTGGTGGTCTCGATCGACGTGCTCTTACAACTTATCGTCGGTTTCCTGCTTGCCATGCTGTTCGAGAAGCAGTTCCCCGGCCGGCGCATCATGTTGATGCTAGTGCTGACACCGATGATGCTGAGCTTCGTCGCTGTTGGCGCCTTCTTCCGGTATTATTACGAACCGACTTTTGGCCTCCTTAGCCAAGCGATAAAGGCGATTACCGGCGAGACCTACATCCTGCTGGCGTCGCCGGAAGGAGCCATTGCCGGCATAATTTTTGCAGATGTTTGGATGTGGTCGCCCTTCGTCATGCTGCTGATCCTCGCCGGGCTGGTGAGTGTGCCCAAGCATCTCTACGAAGCGGCAGAGATTGACCGCACCTCGGCGTGGCGGCGCTTTTGGACAATTACCTTTCCCTATATTCGAGGCCTGTTGTTGCTGGCGATCCTGTTTCGTACCATTGAAGCGTTCAAACTATTCGATATCGTCTGGATCATCACCGAGGGCGGCCCTGGCACATCGACGGAAACCATCGCGGTTTACGTCTATCGCGTTGCCTTTCAGTACTTTAAAACCAGCCAGTCCGCGGCGCTCGGCTATATTTTGTTGTTTGCCGTCATCGTGTTGACCAATCTCTATCTGTTCTTCGTGCGACAACGCGCGATCGAAGACGACGCCTGACATGGCGCGGAAACGGGAAATAGGTAAAGCCGGCTGGGGGCGAAGCGTTGTCATCGCCGCGATCAGCTTTATCTATTTTATCCCGGTTTTGTGGATCATTCTCACCGCATTCAAAAGCCACACGGATGCTTTGTCCATACCGCCAAAATTCATCTTCACGCCAACTCTGGATAATTTTGTAGGTGTGTTTTCGCGTAGCTATCAAGCCGGCGGTGAGGCGATAGACACCAAGTTCGACCTATTTTTCTTCAATAGCATTTTCATCGCCGGGACGAGCGTCTTAATAGCCCTGATTATCGGCACGCTGGCGGCCTATGCTTTTTCACGATGGCCACTCAAGGGTAACGATACCTATATGTTCATCATTTTGACGACGCGCATGTTGCCGCCGATCATCGTGATCATCCCAATTTTCTTGATGTTTCGTGTCACCGGGTTATCAGGCAGTTACATCGGTATCATCCTGCTCTACGCGGCCTTCAATCTGCCATTTACGATTTGGATGATGAAGAGCTTCTTTGACGAAATTCCAACAGAAGTTGAGGATGCAGCGCGTGTGGACGGCTCGTCAGAAACTAAGATATTCTTCAAAATCTGCCTTCCCCAGGTGAAAGCCGGGATTGCCGCAACGGCAGTGTTCGGGCTTATTCTGACGTGGAACGAGTATCTATTCGCATTATTGCTAACCGGCATCGACACGCGCACCGTGCCGGTTGCCATGGCGACAACCATCGGCGGCGATATCGGTGTACGCTGGGGTTTATTGGCCGCCATCGAGACACTGTTTCTCATTCCTGTTGTGCTGGTAACCTTCCTGCTGCAAAACCAACTTTTGCGCGGCGTTACCTTTGGCACGATCAAGCGCTGAGGCGAACGGGCCATGGCAGACATTGAGCTACGCAACCTGACCAAACGCTTCGGCAAACTGGTAGCAGTGGATTCCGTCGATCTAGATGTCGAGGCTGGCGAAGTCATGTGCTTGCTTGGCCCTTCAGGCTGCGGCAAGACGACAACGCTCCGGATGATCGGTGGGTTGGAATGGGCCAGTGAAGGCGACATCTTCATTACCGGCAAACGAGTTAATAATCTCAAGCCAGCGCAACGCAATATCGCTATGGTATTCCAATTTTATGCCCTCTATCCGAGCCTGACGGTAGCCGAGAATTTGGCCTTTCCGCTGCATGCGGAAAAAGTCGACAAAGAGGAAATCGACAGGCGTGTGACACGAATTGCCGATATCTTGGAGCTCAGCCATGCCATGGGGCGCATACCCGGGCGCCTCTCAGAAGGTGAAAAACAGCGCGTCGCGGTGGGACGCGCAATTATCCGCAACCCCCAATGCTTTCTTTTTGACGAGCCACTTAGCCGGCTCGATATCGCGCTCCGCCAGGAAATGCGCGGCCAAATCAAGATGCTGCTCGGCGACCTCAACAAGGCAAGCGTGATCGTTACCCATGACCAGATCGAAGCTCTCACCATCGGCGACCGCATTGCGGTGATGCGCGACGGCTTAATCGAACAGGTGTCAAGCCCGCACGATATATTTGCAAGCCCAGCCAATATATTTGTCGCTGGTTTTATCGGCACGCCGCAAATGAATTTGATTTCCGGGCGCGACTTAAAACCAAGCGACGGCGGCATGCGCCTTAACCTGTGCAATCAAGATATCTCGCTGCCACTAGCGGTGGCATCAGTGGCAGCAGCAGGCTCGGTCGGCAACGGCGGAATAACCGTTGGCATTAGGCCACGCAGCTTCGATTTGGCTTCGGAAAGTGCCGACGATACGCTCTCCGGGCAAATCGATCTGATCGAGCCGATGGGGGCAGAGACTCTGCTACATTTGAAAACGCAAGCTGAGGAATTGCGTGTGGTGACCAACCGCCGTAACACACTGGCGTATAGTGATCATGTCCATGTCCGCCCACGCGCCGAGCAAATCCATCTGTTTGACGCGCGCGGTGAGAGGATCAGCGCATGAAGGCCGCGAGCCTCAGCCGCAATATGTCGCCCCGGACGGCACGCCTTATCGTTGCTTCGGTGATCGCGGTTTGCCTGCTGGCGCTGTTGTTTATCTTTCAGCCTTTTGTAAAAGAACTCTATACCGCCGGCTGCCTTATGGTTGTGATCGGCGGTCTGACCTTCAATGTAGTGCCATTCGCTAACACGCAGAACAGCGTCGGACGGGTGCTGCGCGTACTCGCCATCGTGCTCGCTGTTCTGATTATCGCCGTTGGAATCGCGATCGGCTTCGTTTATCTGCTGCTGACGTAGATTAACCGAGATAAGAGTGCCCGAGAGACGATAGGAGCCGGATGAGCATGCGCATTCTCCAGGTTCACAACAGATATCAGGGTGGCCGCAGCGGCGAAGACCGGGTAATAGATAATGAGTCCCGCTTATTGCGCACCAACGGCCACGAAGTCCACCAATTCACCGCGCATAACGACGAAATCAGAAAAGGCATGGACAAATTCCGTGCCGCCATTCGCATGCCCTATTCGAAACACGGCGCGCGCCGAGTGGCGCAAGCCATATCGACCTATCACCCGGATATTGTGCACGTCCATAATTTTTACTATGTGCTGACGCCCGCCATCTTCGACGCCTGCCGCAAGGCGCGCATACCGTCGGTACAGACGTTGCACAATTTTCGCGGCATTTGCGCCAACGCCAGATTCATGCGCGAAGGGCGTGTCTGCGAGGAATGCGTGCATGGTTCACCCTATCTCGGCGTGCTGCATCGCTGCTATGAGGGTTCCGCCCTTAAAACCTTGCCGATCGCACGCACCATTGCGTATCACCGAAAACGCAACACGTGGCAAACAAAAGTGGACCGCTTCATCGCTCTGACTGAATTCGGCAAACGTAAATATGTCGAGAGCGGCTACAGCGAAAAGCGCATGTCCGTGAAATCCAATTTTTCGTACCCACCCGAACCGGAATGGCAAGCGGCAGCGGATCAAAAACTTGCCGGCAGCGCTCGTTCGGGCGCTTTGTTCGTTGGCCATTTGCTACCGTGGAAGGGAATCGCGGTCTTAATGGAGGCTTGGCGCAACATTCCGACACCGCTCAGGGTAGCGGGTTCCGGACCTCTGCTCAATCTCGTTATAGAAGCTGAGAAACATGGCGTGAAGCATCTTGGCTTGCTCGATGCCGAGGCAATCTACCGTGAGATGCGCCGAGCCAGTTTTTTGGTCTTTTCTTCCATCTGGTACGAATGTTTTCCGATCACTTTTATCGAAGCGTTCGCGGCCGGACTACCGATCGTCGCGGCCAAACTCGGCGCGGCCGAGGACATTATCACTCACGGCGAGACGGGCCTTCATTTCGCGCCGGGCGACCCCCAGGCGCTAACCGAAACGGTAGCCTGGGCAGCAGCGCACCCGGAAGATATGGCGCGCATGGGCGAAAACGCACAGCGCCAATATGAAACGCTCTACACGCCGGAGGCCAACTACACCCGCCTGATGGAAATTTATAAACAAACCATCGCCGAATATAATTAAATTGCTTATCTAGGTTGACCTCTCAGACGCTAGCCGAGTGCGAGGCAACAAAACAAGGTGTTCACGAAACAATGATGCGGCCATGCTTGTCGATGGCTATATCATCAATATCAATGTTACCGGTGACGTAGGAGACCTGAGGCACATAGAGCCAGTCAAATCCATCGCGTCTCTACCCGATCAACAGAACGTTCTGAAACCGCCATATCTGATAGAGCTAACTCAGTTACGTTGAATTCTGATCGGCATAAAGGCCCGTACAACAATGGGATGGTACGCCCATGCGGCGAAATCCTTCTATCCTTGCGCAGACCGCGTAATACAACCTTGCCGAATCATACAGGTTTCACGGGGCAAAATTATAAATTGATCAGGATATTTACGGCTACATGCTATTCTTGTGCAAAATTGGCGCGCTTGATAGAACCGCACCGCATTCATCATCTGGCTGAAATTTTTCATGAAGAAAGACCCGTTCGAGCCGTTTATAGACCTGAAACAGCGGCCCGATATTGCCGGCGAATTCAATGTTGTAGCTGGCTGGCGCTTTGCGTTGGCGCGCCGTGCCTTGTTCGGCGAATTGGATGCTCTTAGTCATCTCAATCACACGGTTTTTCTACGCTATTTCGAGGACGCGCGCCTGGGCTACATGATGCATCACGGACTGTCGGCGCCGGCGCCCGATTCGATCGGCTGCGTGCTCGCGCGGTTGGAGGCTGAATATAAGCAACCCGTATTCTACGACGAGCGTCTAATCATCACGGTACGTACGGTAAAAATTGGCAATACCAGCATCTTGCTCGAGTACGGCGCCTGGAGCGCTGAAAAGGGCCTGACTTGCCAATCCACATCCCTCTTAGTCATGGTCGTCACGGTGACAGGCGAGAAACAGCGCATTTCGGACACCATGCGCGATTCGATTTCCAGCTTTGAGGGGCAGGAATTTTAATGCTCTAATACTTTATAATGAGCCCACTAGGCCAACCCAAAGAGAGGATGCCATGGCTGAAAGTATCGCTTTTATCGACGATCAATTCGTTCCAGTAAGTGAAGCCAAAATCTCCATTATGGAGCCCACTTTTACCAAGAGCGATGTGGTTTATGACACGCTATCCTCCTGTAAAGGCTATATCTTCCGGATCGATGATCATTTGCAGCGCTTTGAAGCGTCGTACAGTGCCATGCAACTCGCCCCGCCTTACTCCGTCGATGACATCCGACGCATCGTCGCCGAGTGCATTGTGCGTTCAGAATTTGAAGACACCTGCGTCACCCTGATGGCGACACGCGGCCCTTTCCTCGATTTGGCAGACCGGGACATCCGCAAATGCAAGAACGGTCTCATGGCGGTCTGCGTGCCCTATTACTGGGTACTCGGAAAAGACAAGCAGACGTCAGGCGTGAATATGGTCATCACTGAAAATCAGCGTGTGCCGGTGGGCGCCATCGATGCGACGGTAAAAAATTTCAACTGGATGGATCTCACCAGAGGATTATTGGAGGCCTATAAAAAAGGCGGCGATACCGCCCTCCTTTGCACGCCCGATGGCTTCCTTTCCGAAGGGCCGGGGTTCAATATATGGCTTGCCAAAGACGGTAAAATATTTACGCCTCGTGGCAATTTACTTGAAGGCGTGACACGACGTGCGGTGTTCGAACTCGCCGCCGATTTGGGCATAGATACCAGCGAGCAACCACTCCTGCCAATCGATCTGCAGGGCGCCGACGAAGCCTTCACCAGTACCACCGCAGGCGGGATTACTCCGATCACGCAAGTCAACGGCAAGACCCTTGGCAACGGCGCACCCGGCCGCCTGACCACGCGGATCAATGACGAATATTGGCGACGCCGCGAATCCGGCTGGGGCGGCGTTCGCGCCGAGGAAATATTAGAAGAACGCAACGTAGCATAACCAACAATTATTGACCCGGCAGGAGAAACAATATGCCTAGTGAAATGTTCGAGAAGGGCGTCAAAATTCGTACCGAAGTACTTGGCGAGGAATATGTGAGTCGCGCCCTCAAGGGAGCCACTGACTTCAACAAGGATTTCCAAGAGTTCATGACGGAATATTGCTGGGGCGCGGTTTGGGGGCGACCGGGGCTCGAACGCAAGCAGCGTAGCCTCAATAATCTGTGCATGCTCGCGGCACTCAACCGGCCGGCCGAGTTCGAAATGCATTTCCGGGGTGCGCTCCGCAACGGCTGCTCGGTGGAAGAGATCAAGGAGACGCTGCTACAAATCGGCATCTATTGCGGTGTTCCGGCGGCTGTCGAAGCGTTCCGCATCGGCCGGCGGGTGATGGACGAACTCGAAGCCGCGGAAGCAAGCGGCGATGTCTGAGCAACTACTGGGTTTTATAGGCCTCGGCAATATGGGCGGCCCCATGGCTGTCAATTTGGCGGCAGGCGGCAACTCGCTAATATGTTTTGATACTGCCGGCACGACGGAGCGCGCACCCCAGGGTGCCAAGCACGCGTCAAGCGTAGACGAAATTGCGCAACAGGCCGAGATCATCTTCTTCTGCCTGCCGGACGGACCAACGGTAGAAAAGGTGGCGCGCGACGTGATCGCTACGGATAAGCGGGTTGTCAAAGTGATAGTAGACAACACCACCTCTGGCGCCAGCGAAGCCCGCGCTACGCATGACCTGTTAGCAAACGCCGGCATCGCCTATGCCGATGCTCCGGTGAGTGGCGGCGCATCAGGTGCGCGCGCCGGCACGTTAGCGATGATGGTAGCCGCGCCCCAACCTTTGTTCGCGCGCCTGAAACCCCTGCTGCTGTCGATGGCCAAAAATGCCCGCCACGTCGGCACCGAGCCTGGGCAAGGCATGACGATGAAGCTGTTGAATAATTTTCTCTCCGGCATGGCAATGGCGGCTACTAGCGAAGCGATGGCGTTCGGCGCATCGCAAGGCCTCGACATGGCAACTATTATCGACACCATCTCGGTCTCTAGCGGCACGAATACGGCCATCACCGATAAATTTCCCAATCGCATTCTCCCCGAGAGTTACGATTCCGGATTCGCGACGCGGCTGATGACCAAGGATTTGACGCTTTATGTCGAGTCCTGCAGGAAAGTGAACGCACCGCATCTGCTGAGTGATACACTCTTGCAACAGGTGTGGGGGCGCATGTTTGAAGAGAAACCGGAATCGGACTTCACCAAGATTTATCCGTTCACTTTGGAACGCGAGTCCTAGAACGGCTCCGGCATGGCAGAAGATAATATTGGTCGACATTATTTTGTGACGGAGGGTCTATTCGGCGAACAACCCGTCTGGCGTGTCGTTCGCGGTGAGACCAATGCGCGCGGCATGGAGATGCTCTCATTCATCTGCGGCTGCTCCACGCAGCGTGCCGCGCTTGCCATGGCGCGCGCCATGGGCGACTACCGCACCTGCGATGGTACCCCCGTGCGGGTGCGTGAACGAAAAGGCGCCGGGCGCGCGGTCGCAGCAGCACCACACGCGGCCGGTATTCAGATTAAGCCAGCGTGCTGAACAACAGACGCGCCGCTATCCGTTACTTTTGCGATACTCTTCGAGATAATCAATAGCGGCCTGGGAATCGATAACATCGGCGTAGCGCCGGCCGACGTCGCGTAGATTATCTCGGTGCGGTCCCTCCTCCGCATCGCCGACGCAATCTTCTGGCACCATGGTTCGGTAACCATGGCTGAACGAATCGATAATGCTGGCACGGATGCAACCACTCGTCATGCAGCCGGTGATAATCGTCGTATCGATACCGTTCTTTGCCAGAAGCGTCGTGCACGGAGTGTTAAAGAAGATAGAAGGGCCGGTTTTGCAAAAGATAAAATCATGGTTTGGGTCGGAGGTCTTGGGCTCAATCTCGGTGCATGGATCACCGTAATAGAATGAGTCATGGACAGGGCCGATCTTCCACGGCGGCATATCGCGCTCGGAATGATAGGCGGTGTAACAATTGGCGACCGGTACATTGGCACGGCGTGCCGCTTCCAAAACCCGCGCCGTATTCTCAATCGCGCGCTGTACCAGTTCGCAATTGCCAAACTCCATGTCCGGGTCAGTGAAGGCGCGCTGAAAATCTACCACGACCACGGCGGGGCGGCGACCAAATCCGATCTCACGGTCACCATATCCGATATTTTTATATGCATCAGTCGCCATGGCGCGTACTCCCTTTCGCTGCGTTGCCAACCCAGCCTGCCACAATGACCGCCCACATTGACCACAATGGCCTTATTCCATAGATTTGTCCGTACCTTTGTCAATACGAAAACGCCGCACGCCCTCAGGAGATGCGCAAAATGAAAGCATTGTCCGACCTGATTGTTATCGACCTGACCCATATGCTATCGGGGCCGTTCGGCGGCATGCTGCTGGCGGATCTCGGCGCGCGGACAATCAAGGTAGAACCACCAGGCAAAGGTGAGCTAACGCGGGGGTTATTAGCCAAAGACCCTAAAAATTCACTGAACGGCATGGGCGCTTATTTTCTAACGCTCAATCGCAACAAGGAGAGCGTGTGCATTGATTTGAAGAGCGAAGACGGGCTGGCGCTGTTCTACGAACTGGTGGAAAAGGCCGATATAGTGCTCAGCAATTTTAGCCCCGGTGTGACGGCACGGCTCAAGATTGATTATGACGTTCTGGCAAAAGTGAATGATCGCATCATCACATGCAGCGTTACCGGGTTCGGCGAATCCGGCCCGGCCTTCCAGCGCCCCGCTTTCGACATGGTGGCGCAGGGCTATGGTGGCGGCATGTCGATTACCGGTCAGGCCGGCGCACCACCGACGCGGGCCGGCATTCCGATTGGCGATCTCGGCGGCGGCATGTTTAGTGCTGTCGGCATGCTCGCAGCACTCCATGCGCGCGAGCGCACCGGGCACGGTCAGCATATCGATATCTCCATGCAGGATTGTCAGATTTCACTGATTAATTATATGGCCACCATGTACCACCTCTCAGGTGACGTACCGGGCGCAATCGGTAATGCCCATTTTGTGCATGTGCCCTACAACACCTACCCGACCAAGGATTTATGGCTGATCATCGCCATAATCACCAACGAGGCATGGGCCCGATTTCGCGACATGATGGGAATCAAGGAGTTGCAGGACGATGCGTTCGACCTACAACCGGGGCGCCTCGCGGCCAAAGACTTTATCGAGGAAAGCATCAGCGCCCGCCTCAAAGAGGAGAGCTGCGATTTTTGGCTGGAGAAACTGGCCGAAGTAAAAATTCCCTGCGCCCCTGTCAATGACCTGGAGCACGCCCTGAACGACGTCCAGGTTCAGGCGCGCAATATGGTGGTGACAGTGGCCCATCCCGAGGGTGGGGAAGTGCAAATGACGGGTAACCCGGTTAAGATGAGCGCCGCGGACGAGGACACATATTCGCCGCCGCCGCTTCTCGGCCAGCATACGGACGAAGTGTTGCGCGATCTTCTAGGCAAGAGTGAAAGCGATATCTTGGCGTTGCGCACCGCTGGCACAGTCGGCTAGACGTACGGCCTCAAGGACCGGAAAGGAATGCAATCATGAGCGACAAAGTGATCGTCAACGAGGTCGGCCTGCGCGATGGGTTGCAAAATCAACCGCGCCACGTACCGGTTGAGGGCAAACTAGATATGTTGAATGCCCTAATCGCAGCGGGCGTCCGTTCGGTCGAGGTAACAAGCTTTGTCTCTCCCAAGGCGGTGCCGCAAATGGCTGATGCGACTGAGCTTTATAGCCGCCTGCCGCTCGATAAAGGCGTCACCTTCGAAGCGCTAGTGCCAAATGAGAAAGGCTATGAGCGCGCCGTCGCCGCAGGCGCCAAAACCATAGCCCTAGTGCTGGCTTCGACGGAAGAAATGAACCAAAAAAATATAGGCATGTCGCTGGCACGTGCCACCGAGGTCAATATAGCCGTCATCAAACGTGCCATTAGCGAAGGCATCAAGCCGCGCTCCTACATCTCCACGGCTGTCGGCTGCCCCTTCGAGGGCGATGTTGCACCGGAAGTAGTGTTTGATCTGGCAGCATGTATGTTCGAAGCTGGCGCTGCCGAAGTGGCAGTCGCAGATACCATCGGTTCCGGCGACCCGGCACAAGTGAAATTCATATTTGAGACGCTCGCAAATCGCTACGGCGCGGAGCGCCTGGCCGGACATTTCCATGACACACGCGGCTTGGCGCTGGCCAACACCTGGGCCGCGCTCGAGTGCGGCGTGCGCAAGTTCGACACCGCAATTGGCGGCTTGGGCGGCTGCCCATTCGCGCCCGGCGCTACCGGAAATGTAGCAACGGAAGACGTCGTACACATGCTTGAGCGCTCGGGCTTCGAGACCGCGATCGACATGGAAGGTCTTCGCAAAGCGGTAGCCGTAGCAGAGAAATACACCGAACTGAAGCTCGGCGGGCGCGTTCTAACTTGGATCGAAAGCCAGGAGCGGCGTCGCCAGGCTAAGGCGGTCGCGGCAGCGGAATAGACACCCCCTATCTAGCTTAATCAGCCCATGGCGGCTCGGTCTCCCGCCATACCGTTAGCCTGAAGGTCGATACCGAATTCCTGCAGCAGGATATCCGCGATACGTTCATAGTTAACTCCGATGCGGATGGTCTTGAAATCACGCAAATCGATGATCGAGCTGGAGCGGCCCTCATCGTTGGCATATTTGCTAGTGCCATGGTCGAGCGCAATATCGGCAGCTTCACGCACCGGCGCTTCGATATCCTCGAGGCGGTACTTGCTACCTTGCAGTGACGTATTGGCCGAGGAGCCGAACAACGGCACACCGCGTGCATATGCTTGGCCAGTGAGTTCGTTATGCAGCTCGCCCGCATTGAGCAGCATATCTATAGTGCCAGCCTTCGAGGAATGGCCTATCACGAAGGGGGGGACATTGGTGAACAGTGGATGGTCAGCGTGGAACGGCGCGACTGTCGACATCGGTAAGTTATGCTCATTGATGATGCAATTCACCACTGCACGTTCGCGCTCGCCACAGATCTGAATATCGTTGAACAGTTGCCAATTGCTGAGCATGCCGCTCGGTTTCTCGAAGCTGCGGTTTTTGGAGGTGAAGATCCGGCGCATTGCGACCTCGCTATTGCCGGTGATGGCATACGCCACATCGAGTGGCACGATGGCGACACCTCCCGCTTCGACCGTATTAATCACACGCGTAGCGTCCTCTTTCATATCATATGTTTGCATCTCTTCCTCATGCCACTCTTCGTTATGCCATCGCAAACAGGGTAATCAGGCGCTCGGGCCCACCTTCCTGCTCCAATGTTTCTAGCGCGCCGGTAATTTCTTTAATCTCGGGCGCGGCTTCCAGGAACGCCAACAGGCCAGCGATCTTGTCTTGCAGCGCTGCTGCATCCATCGGTCGGGCGGGTGTGCCGATGCTGTCGAGTATATCGGCACGTCGTGCTTCTCCACTCTGAGTTCGTAGTTCTACCCAACTGCCAAAATGTTCTGGGAACGCAGCCTCCATCTCACTGTCTTCGACAGCCGTAACTTTATCCGCTAGGCTCAAAATTCTGGTGTCATCGAATTTATCCTCGCCGTACGCCTCATATGCATCGGGGCCAAATACCAGGCTTGTCGCCAGAGAAAACGGAAGACTGTATTGTGCCGCCATCACCGAAACCGGGCGGCGCAGCATGTGTTGGGTGCACATGATCGCCGGGCCGCCAACACGAATTTCCGAGATGTTCTCGGGATCAAGAGAAAAATTTTCCGTTACATCCCTGAGCGCGTCGATGGTGGAATGAAACAACCGGCAGCACGGATAAGGCTTCATGCTGATGCGATGAATCTCAAGCAGCGCGTCATCCGGCTTCGCAAGTTCTTCGAAGTTAGGGTGTTGGCCAAACAGGCGGCCCAAGCCGTAACGGCCGTCAAGCGCGCGTGATGGGCCGGCGATGCCGAGGGCCGCGAATTCTGCTGCTAAAATGCCGTTATGCGCGCCGTAACCACCATGAAGCCGCTTGACCGTGGTGCCGAGGGGATCTTCAGAAAATTGCATCGAACCACCGGCCATAGAAAGCATTAGGCCCCAGGCGGAAGCGATGCCAGGCCCATCGAGGCCGAGCAATTTACCGGCCGTTGCGGCGGCGCCAAAGCCGCCAAATAAGGCCGTCGGGTGATAGCCGAATTCGATCACATCGGAAGCGCCGACAGCTCGGCCGACCCGACCCATCGCCTCATATCCGGCGGCTATGGCAGTCATTATCTCGCCCCCGCTGGCCTGATGCTCAATACCCAGCGCCAGCGCCGTGGCGATGACCACCGCGCCGGGATGGCTGACTGAACTATCATGAGTATCATCAAGCTCCATACCATGTGCGGCGCTGGCGTTAACCAGGGCTGCCACATTGGGTGAAGTGCGGAGCACGGTGCCAAAAACTACGCTAGTGCCGCTGCCGGCATAGCGACCAGCCCACTCTCTGAGGGCCAGACACCAGGGCTGCTCAGCGCCACGCCGGCACACACCAACATGGTCCAGAACTAGTCGTTTGATCTGTGACTGATCAGCGGTGCTCAGCCTTTCGTACTTAAGCTCGGCCAAATTATTGGCAAGCACGGCGGTTAGGTCGCGATCCAATGGGTTTTTCGTCACGCCGGCTGTTATCCCTATATTGCTACTGTCTCGCGCGCTCTTTTTATCGCACGGATATCGAACTGCTGTATATAAAATGCTAAATTGTCCGGACCAATATTACAGGATAATCCGATGGCGCAGATTACCAAAGAACTTGTTCTCGCGCAGGCAGGCCAATTAGGCGGCGCATTGCCGACACCTGAGCGTGCCGAGGAACTAGCGGTCACACTGAACGTGCTGATCGGCGCCCTCGACGAAGCATCGAAAGGGCTCCCGCTTGAGGCTGAGCCCTCGAATATGGCGCGCGCGCTCGACGAATTAGCCGGAGATTAGGGAAATGAGCGCTGAAATTCTGAACGCATCCCTGGTTGAGATCGCCGAGGCAATCAGACGCAAGGACTTTTCTTCGGTCGAAGTCGTGCGGGCCAGTATCGCCCGCGCCGAATCATTGCAGCCGGTGCTCAACTGCTTTATCCAATTGCTTGGCGATGAAGCACTGGCGGATGCCAAGCAGGCCGACGCCGAACTGGCGCGGGGCGAGTTACGCGGCCCTCTACATGGCGTACCCTTGGCCCATAAGGACATGTATTACCGGGCGGGCAAACGCAGCACCTGCGGCTCGAAAATTCGCAAGAATTACATAGCCGATCATGACAGCACTGCGCTGAAGCGGCTGTTGGACGCCGGCAGCATCTATCTTGGCGGCCTCAATATGGCGGAGTTCGCCACCGGTCCTACCGGCCACAACGAGCATTGGGGCGACAATCATAATCCGTGGAATCCGGATTATATTGCCGGCGGCTCTTCCAGCGGTACCGGTTCTGCAGTGGCGGCGCGCATCGTCTATGGGGGCCTTGGCTCCGATACCGGTGGCTCGATCCGTATTCCCTCTAGCATCAACGGGCTAGTTGGGCTGAAACCAACCAACGGCTTAGTCAGCCGCCATGGCCTGATGCCGGTTTCATTTACCATGGACACAGTTGGCACGCTCACCCGAACAGTGCATGACAATGCCCGCCTCACCGCCATCATGGCCGGGCAAGATGCGCTCGATCCGACGACCAGCAGCAACCCGGTGCCGGATTACGAAGCCGGTCTCGACATGCCCGTTAAAGGGCTCCGCCTCGGCGTACCACGCAATTATTACTACGACGTGACCACGCCCGAGGTCCAAAAGCTACAGCAGGATAGCCTCGCCATGTTCCGCGATCTCGGCGTAGAGATAATCGAAATCGACGTGCCGGACATGCATGTGCCCACACATCTGTCTAACATCGTGTTTATTGCGGAGGCAGCTGCCATTCACGAAAAATGGCTGCGAGAGCGGCCCGAAGATTATCAAGCCCAGGTGCGCAGCCGTTACGAGCCTGGGATCCATATGCCAGCCGCAAAATACATCCGAGCTCTTGATATACGGGCTAAGCTGTTACGCGACTTCACCGAGACGGTGTTCTCCAAGGTAGATGTACTGCACACACCGGGTCTTCCCATGCCGGTGCCGAGCCTGGCTGATACTGACATGGCGGCAGGTCAAGGCATGCCAGAGATGATCGCCGGCTTGAGCTGGACTACGCGCTCCAATAATTATCTTGGCATCCCTTCTTTGGCCGTGCCTTGCGGCTTCACAGCAAACGGTCTTCCAGCTGGTTTCCAACTCATGGGCCGACCATATTCGGAGGCACAGCTATTCCAGTTGGGGCATGCATACCAAGGCGTAACAGACTGGCATACGCGGGTGCCGGAAATGAGCACCTGATTGGGTTTAGATCTACGCATGAATTAAGGTCACAAATTATGAACGCAACCGAAAAACGAGCCAGATTGGCCGCAACCATCGAGCGCGGTGAATTCGTCACCGCGCCCGGTGTTTACGAAAT
Organism: uncultured Rhizobiaceae bacterium; assembly: GCA_964413115.1. Lineage (GTDB taxonomy): Bacteria > Pseudomonadota > Alphaproteobacteria > UBA828 > UBA828 > PTKB01. The sequence goes on from CAYPSQ010000036.1 coordinate 17,933, forward strand.
GCTTTCAGCCAGGGTCGCCGACCAAATGTCCTTCAACGCGCTCTATATGACCGGCTATGGCGTCGCGGCGTCACATTTGGGCGTACCAGATGCTGGCATCGCCAGCTTTGGCGACGTACTCAGTCGGGTACGCATGATCGCGAATGGCACCAACACGCCGCTGATTTGCGACGCCGATACCGGCTTCGGTGGCCTGCTTAATGTGCATTATACGGTAAAGGGTTACGAAGGTGCGGGCTGCGCCGCTATTCAGATGGAAGACCAGGAATCACCCAAGAAGTGCGGCCACACGCCGGATCGTCGTGTCGTCCCGATCGAGGACATGGTGGAAAAAATTCAGGTCGCAGTGGAAGCGCGCGAAGATCCAAACTTTCTCATTATAGCGCGTACCGATTCGCGCACCGGACTCGGCCTTAACGACGCGATCCAGCGCGGGCATGCTTTTGCGAAAGCGGGCGCGGACGTGATCTTCGTCGAATCTCCGGAAACGGTAGAAGAGTTGGAGGAAATCGGGCGCGCCTTCGAAAAACCGACGCTCGCCAATATGGCCGACGGTGGCAAGACGCCAATTCTGCCAGCTACGCAATTGCAAGATATGGGCTTCAGCATCGCAATATTCCCTGGCCTCGGCATGTTGGTCGCTGCCGCCGCGCTCGAATCAGCCTACCGCTCGCTGTTGAAGGACGGTACCAGTGCCAAAATTGATACGCC
>CAYPSQ010000036.1:18743-23395 GCA_964413115.1 uncultured Rhizobiaceae bacterium
CATCGGGCTCGGAGTTCCTCGATCTCACCACCGCGGTCTATCAGTTTAACCTCGGGACGCTCGTTGCGCATTTTGTCACGCAAAGCTGTGGTGGCATCCTCGTTGACGCTGAGATCATCATTAAGGACGACGCCGTAACGTTTGGCGCCTTCCATAGTCACCAGCCCGCGGTCAACCTCAAGCGCGACCAGGGCAGGATCGCGCTCGAACGGGTCACCCCAGCCCCCGCCGCCCCACGTATGGAACAGCAGCAGATCGCCAGCATCCACTTTAACGTGGTCACATTTCGGCGGCAATATCTCGGTCGAACCGTCAACGCGAACGATTTCCTTACGGCTCCGCCGGCCCGGTTGGCCGCCAACAACACCCCAGGGATAAGTCAGCCAGCGGTCATCATGCAGTGACATTTCGCCCGGCTCCAAAGCACGGTAGCCAATTGTGATCCCGTTCCCACCGCGATGCAGGCCCGGACCACCAGAATCAGGAATCGATTCGTATATATCGATGCGGAGCGGAAAATAGGCCTCGAGAAATTCGTTTGGCACATTGGTGAAGCTCGGCCACAGTGAGTGACCGTCGGGGCCGTCGCCGACCGGCCGGCCGGGAATGCCACCAAAGCCAATCTGGTAGAGCTGATACCACTCGCCTTCTTTGTCGTATCCCGAATACATGAAATGCGGGCTATCAGAAAAGCCGGCAGCTACCATGTAATCTGGATTACGCTGGCCGAGAAGGCCACCAAGCACGTCAAAAATGCGCGCCAGCATATGGGTGCGAGAGGAGAGTGCCGCTGGTTTCAAAGGTTTCAAAATGGTGCCGGGCGGAATGCGCACATCAACATGATCGTAAAAGCCATCATTGAACATGATCTGGGGGTCAAAGATATTGATCAAATAGACGCCGACGAACATTTTGAACATCTCCTCATTGAGGAGCATATTGATTGACGAGTCCGATTGCGGATCAGTGCCCTCGAAATCGAAGACCAGAAGATCACCCTCCCGCCACATAGTGCACGCCAATGTGTAGGGCCCCATACCCTTGCCGTCGTCGTCGACATAATCTTCGAAAGAGACCCGCTCTTCCTTGCCGATGGTAGTTTGAATCAAATGCAGCATGGCGCGGCGATTGCGCTCGAGCAATTCGTCCATAGCAGACTGAACGGTATCGACGCCGAAACGTCCACAGAGCTCCAGAAGGCGCTTTTCCGCCAGGCGCACCGCCGCCACAAGAGCGTTAAAATCGCTATGATTCCATTGTGGCTTGCGGCATTGGTGCAGAATCACCTTGAGTACATCATCCTGCAGGACATCATCCTTGTAGATCTTGACGATCGGGATGACCACGCCTTCCTCGTAAATCTGCGCCGCATCGGTCGGCAGGGAACCCGGCACTTTGCCGCCAACATCGGTCATATGTCCAAACATCGCGGCATAAGCGATCAGACGGCCCTCAAGAAATACCGGCCGCATCACCAGCCAGTCCGGCGCATGACTAATTGCGCCCGCGCAGCTATAAGGGTCCGAGGTCAAAAATACGTCACCTTCTTCAATGGTGCCGTCATAGTCTCGGTTAAAGCCGTGAATGAAAGAGCCGAACTGGCCAACCACCATCTTGCCGTTCGGCGAGGCAATCATTGGAAATTCATCATGCTGCTCACGAATGCCCGGCGACATGGCGGTGCGGTAAAGCACGGCGTCCATCTCATAACGTGCACTCCTAAGAGCGCTCTCGATGATATCGAGGGTGATGGGATCAATATCGACTTTTTTGAAGGGCTCGCTATTAGGCTGAATGATTTTGGCTGGCATGACGATACTCCTAGGCGTTGATCGGGCGAATAATGATGGTGCCGAACTGATCGACGTCTCCGGCATGGTCCGACAAGATCAAGGTCGTCGAATCCATTTCGGTGACGATTGCGGGCCCGACAATCCGATTTCCCGATTTGAGCTTTGACCGGTCATAAATCTTGGCTACCTGCTCACGACTGTCCATATAAACCTGAGCCGTGGCAACGACAGCTTCCGAAGGGTCTTCGCCGCCTTCCGGCAAAGTACCGGCGGCGACAAATGTTTCGGCGCCCTGAACGATGGCGCGCAAGGTGACAATCTCATGCTCGGCATCGAGGGCAAAGGTGAACAATTGAGTATGCATATCGTCGAATTTACGACGCAAGAGATCCAATCCCTCTTTTTTGAATTCCTCAGCGCTGAAGGACACCGGCAATTGCAGGCCCTGGCCGTGATAGCGGAGATCAACTTCATATGACACTGATTGCTCCGCCCGGGGTACGCCCTCGGCGTCCAACTCGGTGTGGGCGCGCGCTTCCAGTTCATTGAGAATCTCGCCGACGCTCTCCTTGGTGATTTCGGAGAATTGCCTGACGACGCTACGCGACGCCTCGTCTGTCACCCGAGTGGTGGCATCGCCGTAGGCGCACAGCACACCCGGCGAAGGCGGGATGATCACCGGCCAGGCGCCCATCAGCTTGCCTAATGCGTTGGCGTGAAGCGGTCCGGCACCGCCGAACGCGATAAGCGCGAAATCGCGCGGATCAAAGCCCTGCTCTACTGAAACCAAACGTAGCGCGCCGAAAATATTCTCGTTGACGATGTCGATCATACCGGCGGCCGCGGTCATGAGATCGAGGTTGAGTGCGTCGGCAATGGTCTGTACGGCAGTTTTTGCCGCCGCAACATCGAGTTGCATCTCGCCGTCGATCAATTGCGGTGGCAAATAGCCCAGCACGACATTGGCATCCGTCACCGACGGCTTGTCCCCACCGCGGCCATAGGCTGCCGGTCCCGGGTTCGCGCCGGCGCTTTCCGGCCCAACTCTAAGCGCTTTGGTGAGTTCCGGCACATGCGCGATGGAGCCACCGCCAGCGCCGACGGTACGCACATCGAGCGACGATGCGCGAACGGTGATATCGCCGACGGTGGTTTCACGGCGCTTGCGCGGAATTCCATTTTGGATGAGAGCCACGTCAGTCGAGGTGCCGCCCATATCGAGGGTCAGCAGGTCCTTAAATCCGGACTGCTTGGCGATCCACAGCGCACCAGCCACGCCACCGGCCGGACCGCTCATGAGTACGTTCACCGGCGAATTGCGCGAAGCTTCAACTGACGACAACCCGCCGTCGGAGCGTAAAATATGAAGATGCCCAACAACTTCGCGTTTCTTCATCTCATTCGCAAGATTGGCGAGATAATCCCGTACAACCGGCGCGACATAGGAATTTGCGACCGTCGTAATGGCGCGTTCATATTCGTACATCTCAGGCAGTACCTCAGAGGAAATAGAGACCGGGACATCCGGCATAATTTCCTCAGCGATTTCGCGGATGCGTGCTTCCGTCTCACCGTTGGCATAGGCGTTAATTAGCGACACGGTCAGAGCCTGAATGCCTCTTTTCTTCAAGCCTTCCAGCTTTCCACGCAGATCATCCTCTTCGAGCGCTTTTACTAGCCCGCCACGCGCATCGCGGCGCTCTATCGCTTCGATCGTAGCTTCGAGCGGCGCCAGCGGCTCCGGCTTCGGCCATATAATCCAACCGGCAAGGATACCGGGCACGAAGGAACGAGCGATTTGTAACACCTGGCGATGGCCTTCGGTTGTCACCAAACCAACGCGCGCGCCCTTGCCTTCAAGAATTGTATTGGTCGCGACCGTCGTGCCGTGCATCACATGTGTGATCTCTCCTGGATTCACGTTTGCGGTGCCGCACACTTTTTCGATGCCGTTCAATACACCGATTGACGAATCTTCCGGGGTGGAAGGTACCTTGGCACGGTAAGTCTCTCCCGAACCTTCGTCGATCAGGAGGAGGTCGGTAAAGGTGCCTCCGACATCCACTCCCAAACGGTAACTCATGATCTTATCTCCTTATCAAATTCCACCGAGGCGGATTTTCTATTTCTGTGCCATGAAAGGCTATTCGTCAAAACACCGCGGGCCGGCCCATAAGGCACCGGCCCCAGTTCCATTAGCAAACCGAACGATTCGTATCACCCATCCGCACTTATTTTTTTCATACCGAAGCCCCGGCGGCGCTTCTGCATGAAATAGACGACAATAAAGCTGGTGAAAATAATGAACAGCGAGAAAATTGTCGTCATCGTGCCGATGGCGTAGATCGTCGGCGTTGCCGCAAGCGAGAGAGTATTCACTAGCTCCACCGGCAACGTATTATCCTCGCCGGCGACGTTCGATATACGCGGATATTCATCGTAAGAGAGTGTAAAGCCGAATAGCGCCACGCCAACCAGACCCGGCAGGGTAATCGGGATAGTGACATTTCGAAGGGTTTGCCACTTTGTCGCGCCCTGGTCCTTTGCCGCTTCCTCGAGGCGCGGATCGAGGCGGCTAAACACCGCCAGCATGATCAGCACACCGAAGGGCAGGGTCCAACTCAGGTGGGCTCCTAGGCCGCCCGACCACCACTGACTAGTTAAACCAAGATTGGAGAAGCCGATACCGATGCCAAGGCTGATCAGGATGGAGGGACAGACTAGACTAGCAACAACCAAATAGAAGACTACGATATTGCCCCTGAAGTTCTTCCGGAAGGCAAGGCCAGCCAAGAACGAGATGCCCATCGTAAGCACCATCACGATAAGACCGAGAATAACAGAACGGCCAAATGGCCA
>CAYPSQ010000037.1:0-23093 GCA_964413115.1 uncultured Rhizobiaceae bacterium
AACGCGGTGAAACGCTTGGGCTGGTCGGCGAATCGGGATGCGGAAAGTCGACAACTGCGCGTCTTGTCCTGCGCCTCATCGAGCCGACCTCGGGCTCTGTCACGTTGGATGGCATCGATGTTCTGGGGACCTCTAAGAAAGAATTGATGGCTCTTCGGCGAGAAATGCAGATCGTCTTCCAAGATCCATTGTCATCTCTCAATCCGCGCATGTCGGTTGGGACATCGATTGGGGAACCCCTGCGTTTTCACCGAATTGCGGACAAGGTCGAGCGTTTTGACTTGGCACGCCGCTATCTGGAAATAGTCGGTCTCAGCAAGGATTACTACGACCGGTTGCCACATGAGTTCTCGGGCGGCCAGAACCAGCGGGTTGCGATCGCGCGGGCGTTAATTCTGCAACCCAAGCTCCTGATTCTCGACGAGCCAGTATCCGCTCTTGATGTGTCGATCCGTGCGCAAGTCCTGCGCCTCTTGATTGATCTTCAGGCCGAGTTCGGGCTGACCTATATCTTTATCTCTCATGACCTTTCGGTCGTGAAGCGTATTTGCAATCGAACGGCCGTTTTGTATCTCGGCAAAGTCGTAGAAATCGCCGAGAGCGAGCGGCTGTACCGGGAACCGTTACACCCCTATTCGCAGGCGCTTATTCGTGCGATTCCCGAGGCCAATCCTGACGGCCCGCGCGCGGATTCGCTCGCTGGTATTGAGGGTGATGTTCCCAGTCCAGTTAACCCACCTCAAGGTTGCCGTTTTCACACCCGCTGCCCGCACCGCATGCCGATTTGTTCGGAACAGGAACCGCAGCTCATGGAAGCTGGCAATGGCCACAAAGTAGCTTGCTTCCTACACCAGGATGCAGCGGGTCGCCCTGACGGTTAATAGCCCTTCGGCGGTGCCTTGATGTCGATCTCACGCTGAGTAGCCGTGGTTACAGCGGCATCGACCGCAAGCTCCATAAGATCGATGCTCATGGAAGGGTATTCATGCTCCGGGTAGCTCGCGGCAGCAACATAGGCCGGTGAACAAGGAACGTGAATGAACCCGACGCGTGTGCCGAGGTTCTTTTGCCGCGAAAAATGTAATGCCGAATACATGATCTGATTGCACAGATAGGTCGACGCCGAGTTCGAAATCTTTGCCGGAATCTCACGCTCCGTCATTTCCTTGACTATCGCCTTTATGGGAATCGTCGCTTCATACGCGAACGGTCCGTCGGCGAATACCGTTTCGTCATGCGGCTTGGCGCCCGCATTGTCCACAACGGGAAAGTCCTTCACATTAGCGGCCGTTCTCTCCACGCCGACAACCGAGAGGCCTTGATATAGGCCCAGACTGATCCAGACATCCGGTCGGTACTCACCCAATGCCTCGTCGACGAGCGGCTCGATCTTGTCTGTCTCCACCGGCACGCGGAGAGTGATGAGTTCAACGTCAGGAATATTTCGTTCGCGCGCCCTTTCCAACAACTCGATCGTTGGATTTTCGGCAGCATGCGCCCATGGCTCGTAGCCGGTGAGAACAACGCGTTTTGCAGCCATGCTTTGATCCTTATCAAAATTCTATGCTCCACGAGACTGTCGTGTTTCCCGCAACGACGCAACATCTGATTCCTAATTCCGCATCAAATTCATTTACCATACGCAACTTCGGATATAATTTCCGTTCAAGCTCAAGAGCACCGACAACGGAGGGAATCATGGCTTTAGACGAGCTTTGCTATATGACCGCGAGCGAGGCGCTTGACGCGTTCAAAGCGAAAACGCTCTCGCCCGTCGAGCTAATGAAGGCAGTGATCGCGCGCTCCGAGGCAGTCAATCCGAAAGTCAACGCCTACACTCACACCTTCTACGAACGTGCTCTCGACCAAGCCAAAGCGGCCGAGCGCAGTTACGCCGGCAGCAGTGAAATCCGGCCGCTTGAGGGCATTCCCGTCGTGATCAAGGATTTTCACGCCGTCGAGGGTGAAATCACGACCTTCGGGTCACGCATGTTCGCCGACCACGTACCGCACAAATCGGCCCCCACCGTGGCGCGGCTGTTAGATTCGGGAGCCATCATGCACGCGCGCACAACGACGCCTGAGATGGCCTATGCGCCTTATAGCCGCAGCGATCTCTGGGGTGTCACCCGCAACCCGTGGAATCTCGATTACATCACCGGTGGCTCATCGGGTGGCGCCGGCGCAGCCGTGGCGGCCGGGATGACGACTCTTGCGGACGGTACAGACGGCGGCGGCTCCATTCGCATCCCGGCAGGGGCATGCGGCCTATTCGGTTACAAGCCGCCCTTCGGGCGCAATCCGACGGACGCAGAGCATCCGCGCGAATCCTTGCTGCACTACGGGCCGATGACGCGCAGTGTCACAGATGGCGCGCTGATGCAGAACGTGACGGCAGGGCCGCACCAAGACGATATGTGTTCGCTTAGACCGAAGCTCGAGATCCCGGATACGCTCGAGTCAATCAAAGGTTGGAAGATCGCTTTCTCCATGGATCTCGGATATTTTGAGGTCGATGAGGAGGTCCAGAAGAACACCCGTGAGGCGCTCGAGGGATTTCGCAGTCTCGGCTGCACCGTCGAGGAAGTCGATGTCGGTTGGGACTTCGGTATCCTCGACGCGTGGACGACGGTTTGGGAGGGTCTTTTCTGGGCCACCGCGCAGGACCTCTACCCACGTTGGAAATACGAAATGGACGGCTTCGTACGTCAAATCCTGGAACGAGGATCGCAGCATAGCCTGAGCCGCTTCTATCAAACTAATGCAGTGCGCGGCCGTATGTACGAAACGCTTGGTCCAATTCTTGATACTTATGACGTCCTCGTCTGTCCAACGAATGCGCTTCCGGCGCTGCCGATCGATATCGACCTGAACACGACAGACCTCAGAATCAATGGTAAACCGCTCACGGTATCAAATTTACCGGCGGATATTTATGTTCAATGGCAGCTCAATTATCCGTTTAACTTGGTTCCGGAATGTCCCGTCGCAAGCGTTCCGAGCGGGTTGGCAAAAAATGGTGTGCCCACCGGAATCCAAATAGTCGGGCGCACCTACGACGATGTTTCCGTGTTTCGCGCGGCGGCGGACTATGAGCGTGCACGGCCATGGCAACAGCATCGTCCAAACATTTGATCCACTGCTAATGCGCGGAAATTTTGACCACCGCTAATTAAAAAATCTTGTGCCAGCTAGGGCAGCAGACAAAACAGGAGAGAACGACAATGGCTGATATTGACCTTTGCTATTTGACCGCGACCGAGGCAATTGCACTTTTCAAAGCGCGCAAACTATCGCCCGTGGAACATCTGCAAGCCTTGATCGGGCGTAGCGAGGCCATAAATCCTAAGGTCAACGCCATCACCTATGACTTCTTCGACCGCGCGCTTGACCAGGCACGAAAGGCCGAGCAGCGCTATATGAAGACGGATGGTAGACTTCGCACGCTTGAGGGCGTGTCGGTCGCGATAAAAGATTTTCATCCCGTTAAGGGGGAAATCACCACCTTTGGATCGAAAATTTTCGCTGATTTTCGCCCAGACTATACTGCGCCGACCGTCGAGCGGCTTCTGCGTGCGGGTGCGATCATGCATATGCGTACGACATCACCCGAGTTTGCTTATTCGGGAGCAACCCATAGCCCCCTTTGGGGCGTTACACCGAATCCTTGGAATCTCGAATACACCTCCGGCGGATCGTCCGGCGGTGCAGGTGCGGCAGTGGCCGGTGGCATGACCACGCTTGCCGATGGCACGGACGGTGGCGGTTCAATCCGAATCCCATCGTCGGCATGTGGTTTGTTCGGCTACAAGGCGCCGTTCGGGCGCAACCCGCTTGACCGTGACCATCCATTTGAATCGATTCTGCATTACGGTCCCATGGTGCGCAGCGTTGCAGACGCAGCATTGATGCAGAACGTGATGTCAGGCCCCCATGGCGAAGATCTTTGTTCTCACCTTCCACGAGTCCGTCTGCCAGCATCCTTTGATGGTATCGCTGGCAAGAAAATAGCCTTCTCGATGAACCTGGGATACACCGAGGTCGACCCTGAGGTTCAGACCAATACGCTGCGCGCGGCGGAAACATTGCGCAGCCTCGGGTGTCAAGGCGATGAAGTCGATGGTGGATGGAACTGGGCCGTACTTGATTGTTGGATGACCTGGTGGGAGGGGTTGTTCGCCGCTGTTGCCGGCCATTTCCTGCCTCGTTGGCGTGGCGAGATGGATCCTTATGTTGTCGGCTTGCTTGATCGTGGCCTGGGCCACGATGCAGTCCGTCTCTATGGCTGCTATTCATTCCGAGGATGGATGTGGCAGAAACTTCAGCCTATCTTAAAAGACTATGACGCAATGATCTGTCCGACCCTGGCGGTGCCGGCGGTGAAGGCGGATCACGACGATTCGGATCCCGATTTCAGGATCAACGGCAAGCGCCTACAAGCCTATGTCGGCTGGGTCATGACTCACGGCTTCAATCTTCTAAGCCAGTTGCCAGTCATGAGCGTGCCAACAGGCTTCTCTTCCTACGGGGTACCAACAGGCATGCAGATCGTCGGCCAGCCATACCAGGATGCCGGCGTATTTCAAATCGCTTCGGCGTTTGAGACCGAGACGAACCCTTGGAGCACCCAGCCATCGATATAGAGCAGACTTTAAGAGACCTCATTCTTGGGTGGTGACCCAACAGTAACGTGGCCTGATCGATACTACGGTCCAAAGGGTTCACTCAGATCTTATTCGCCTTTTCATGAAAGCCACACGTTCAGTTTTCAACCGTAATTTTGACCGAAAGACCTATCGTGAGATTGAGCCTTTGCTCCGCCCATTAACCGGGTCCAATTACTTAAGATAGGGATAGGATCTGGGTTGCAATGCAGGTGACCTGAATAGGCGCCTTGAAAACGAATTTAGATCAAGCAAATCATCCGTCGCCTCTGTGAGACGGGTGTAAACCTGACCCAAGGACTGACAGTGAGCAAAGCTCGCTATTTAAGTCATTTGTCATTTTTTGATCGTAAAATAGTTTAATTACGCACGAACTTATTCAACGTATAATTAATTATTATGACTGGTATTATGCTAGTAGCAACAATGATAAGTGATGGAAATGCAGCCTCTTCGAGGAGTTCATCTTTTGCATATTGGTACACATAGGTTGCCAACGTTTCGTAATTAAACGGACGAAGAAGCAATGCCATCGGCAATTCCTTCATTGTGTCGACAAATACTAGCAATCCACCTGCGACGAACGACAATCGACTTAGAGGAATTATTACTTTATAAAGACTTGATCCAAATCGTTTTCCAAGAACTCTACTTGCGTCCATCATATTAGGCGACAGACGTTCTAAACCTGAAGTGATCGCACCGTATCCGATCGCTTGAAATCTAATTATACATGCAAAAATTACCAAACCGACGCCCCCGGTGAACCAACCCTGATGAGAAACCCCGAAGTGGTCCGATAAAACATTCGCAACGCCATTATCTAGTGCCCCTCCGATGGTAACCACGCCTATAGCCAAAATTGTCCCAGGAAACGCATATCCTGTGGACGCGAGTACAATACATTTTTTTAAAAATGAGTTCCCTTTGTAAAAACCGACATAGCCTAGAAACCCCGCTGCAACAATTACAACAATGGCAGAGACTCCTGATATAAACAAAGAGTTTACAGCGGCATCTCCTATAATTTCCATGGATACTATGTGATAATTATCAATAGAAAAATTAATTAATATACCAACGGGTATACCAAACCCAAGGAATATTGGAACCAAACAAATTATCCAACAAATTACAGTAGAATAAGAATTCAACGATATTGGAGTCAGCGTATTAGAATATCTAGTAGTGTCCGTAAACCGTTGTCGAGAACGTGAAAACAATTCGAAGGCCAACAATAATATTATGAATAAAAACGAAAGAGAGGCTATTTGTGCCGCTGTTGTAAGGCTATTCATACCAAGCCATACGTTGAATATACCTAGGGTTAATGTCTCAATAGCAAAATATTCTACTGTACCAAAGTCTGATATTGTCTCCATAAATACTAATGCTATACCAGCAAATATTGCTGGTCTGGCTAACGGCAAGCCAATTTTCCAAAACAAATTTTTACGAGATACTATTCCGACTTCATACAATGACGCAGGTGTCAATATAAATGCAACACGAGCCATTACATACACGTATGGGTACAATACTGAGCCCATTACTACCATGGCACCAGGCAACGACCTTATTTCTGGGAACCAATAGGTACTTGCATTGTTCCATTTAAATAGTTCTCGAAGCATCCCCTGTATAGGGCCCGAGTATTCGAAAAAGTCAGTATAGGTATAGGCCGCTAAATAAGGTGGCACCGAAAAGGGTAATAACAAACACCATTCAATAATAGTTCGTCCCGGAAAGTCGTATCTAACGACCAGCCATGCAGTCAAAACACCGAAAATTAGTGTAACAACTCCTACACCTAGCATTAAAAACAGGGTGTTGGTTATGTATCTTGGCAGAACTGTTTCAAATAGGTGCGGCCATAGCCCTGCGCTATCACCAGACGCAGCAACAAAGACCGCAAGTATCGGCGCTAGGAAGACGCCCGCAACGATAAGCGCTCCAAGTGTCCATGGGCTTAACCACGTGCGACTCATATAACCGCGATTTAAATACTAAAGCTACCAACCAACCCTATCTATAATCTTTTGCGCCTGCGGTGCCAACTCTGCAATTTTCTTAATTGAAAGGCGATCTTCCTGGAATTCACCCCATGATAATAATTCAGTTGGCGGGTGCATTCCTAATCTAACAGGATATTCAAAATTAATATCTCCGTATAACTTTTGTGCTTTTTCACTCACAAGAAATTCAAGAAATTTTATGGCTTCTTTTTTATTTTTTGAAAATTTAGCGATACCACCACCAGAAATGTTTATATGTGTTCCCCTGTTCTTTTGATTCGGAAAAATCAGTCTAACTGATTCTGCCCATTCTCTCTGATATTGATTTTCCGAATACTTCAGTTTCCCAAAATAGTAGTTATTAATAATAGAAATATCACAAACACCTTCGTAAATGGCTTTAACCTGCGCCCTATCGTTGCCCTGCGGCCTTCGCGCGAGATTTTTTACTAAGCCATTTGCCCACACCTCCGCCGCATCAGCACCGACAGCGCTTATCATAGACGATAGCAGGGCCCTGTTATAGACGTGGCTTCCAGGTCTCAAGCATATACGACCCTTCCATTCGTCATCGGCTAATTGCTCATATGTCTTAATTTTTGAGGTATCGTCTTTCTCTTTTGCAACCACTATAACTCGGGCCCGTTTGGAAAATGCAAACCACGTATTATTAGGGTCTCGTAAATGTTCTGGGACATTTCTAGTTAGAATTGAAGAGTTAACTGGAGCTAATAAGTCCTTATCAGAATATACGTGAAGTCGCGCTATATCCACTGTCAAAACCAGGTCAGCAGGACTTCGCGAACCCTCAGACTGTAAGCGTTGAGCTAAGCCTTTTGAAGCATAAACAACATTAACTTTTGTACCTGTCTCAGACTCATACGCGTCAATAAATGGCTTTATGAGAAATGGTTGACGATGTGAATATATATTTAACTCATTGGCGAGTGCAGTAGATGATACTGTTATCAGTGATAATAAAAATAATAATAAAAAAGATAAGCGTTTTAACATATCAACATAATTTCCTGTTAACGATTTGTTAAACATTTGACGAAGTTCTGTTTTCAAATAATTCATGGCGCATATAAATGGTTCTATATAAAGCGAAATGAGGTTATGCATAGTGTTTTCTTTATTTCTAATACCAAAAAGTAATCCTGGTTCATGTTTTGTGGTAGTCCAAAGGGTTCCAAATAATAAATCCCATACGGCAAGTATGGTACCATAATTACGGTCAAAATGTTTCGGTAATATAGAGTGATGAATTTGATGCTGGGCAGGAGATATAAATATTTTTTCGACTAACCGACCGTATGATAACCATATATGAGAATGTCGGAGATTTGATCCTACTAAATTAAATAGAAATAATATTGCACTAGACCCCAAAAGCGTTATTAACTCTACTTTGTCTCCAAAGAAATACAAAAAACTAGCTATAATTGTAGATTGCACAGCGACGGAACGCATACCGAAGATTAAAGCTTCTATAGGGTGTGTTCGATATACGGTCAAAGGCGTTAATGTTTCGGCCGTATGATGAACTTTATGGAAATACCAAAGAATCGGGACTCTGTGCAGGAGACGATGAATATAATATTTTGCAAAATCGTCTACTACAAATAATGTAAGGGTAAATATTATAGCTATACACCATGTTGGTGCTGAGCTCCATAGTATTACCCTGCCATCAAACCAGATATGTAATGCTTCAAATAATATTGTTGTGAAAGCAAGTTTTGACAGTAATTGTGGTGCAACTCCCAACATAAATGCCTGATTTAGAATCATGACTTTATAATCGGCACGCGCTGATCTAGATGCCCAAATTCGCCACGAAAACACGTTTAGTACAGCGAATCGTAAACTTTTCTTAAGAATATAAATTTGGACTAATATAGCGACAATAAAAGCAGATGCTAAATAGCCAAGAAAAACACGTTTTTGAGGGTCAAAAAATGGCTCTATCGCATATCGAACGTAGTCTAGAAATATTTCATGCATCTGAAATACTAGACCCCCTAGCGAAATAGTCTAACATTCACATTTCGCTAGGGGCCGTACCGTCAATCATTTTCAGCGCTAGCACCGCCACCCACAGAATCAGTTAGCGCTTGCATTTCTTTAGTCATGTCATTTGCTAATGCCCTAAGACCAAAGTGTTCCTTCAGCATGATTTGGGCTTTGAGCATATGCAACATATATTCTCCCCAAGAAGCTCCTTGATCCCGCACATAGTCGCCATTACTATCAATATCTACAACCTGTCCAAGGTTGGTTAACAGCGGACCTGAACCTATTAACCTATTTAGTCTAGTTGCGGTTTCACCGAGATTATTTTTACCGGCCTGCAATGCTAAGCTAAAACCCTTGAGCTCGCCCCAGTGCTTGATATAGGCATCATAGTTTTTAGAAATATTACCATTTGCATCCATTACTGTTTGAAGGCTCATCATGTCTTTATAAACGGATCCAGCATATTTAAATGTTGCTTCCGCTAGGACCATTTCCCAGTTATCAGAGATAGTTTTTGCATATTCTAACAGCGACGAACGCTGTTCTGAGGTAAGTTTTTGACCACCCGCACTAGTTATAAGTTTACGACCGTCCAGGAAGGCTCTAGTAATTGTGTGAAGGTACGAGCTCGAACCTGACTTGTCAAAAGCGGCCGCATAATAAGCTGGTCCAAACGTCATTTCTGTCTTGAGGTCGACTACACCATCTTTATTGTAATCAGCAGCTGACAGAGCATCCGAGGGGTTCTTTGACTTACTGCCTAGTTTGGCAATTTCATACACCTGCTGCGCAGTCAACTTAAGTGTGTGTGCCGGGGTACCAAAATATCCGAACGCTTCATCCCAAACGTGCTCCTTGCCAGTATAAGGTGCTCCGTCTTTATAAGGTTTGTCATTTGGTTTCTTGTCAGCACCTAGATATTCGTCCAAATAACCGTCAACCGCCTGATTATAAAAAACGGCGCCCATAATAAATTTTGATATCAATTGGGGATAGTTATAGCCATTGGCAACATCAACTCCACTTTCGCTCTCTGATGCTTTACCAATCCAGAACGTGACCAATTCACTGCCCGTCATATTATTGGGCATGCCACTTATTGTTCCTTTATATGTCTTGCCAGACAAATTTTTTCCTTTTGATATTTCGTCGACATCTGTTTGAGAAATAGCAAAAGAACCCTTTGTCTTTGGAGCGAGAATAGCCCTTCCTTCGTCCTTACCCTCAAAGTATGACATCATACCTTTACGGTGTTTTGTCTGCTCATATTCGCGCTGCACCTTTTTAGAACCAACCATCTTTTTTAAAGAATCGTGCAAGGCATGCCTTGCAACTTGTCCAGTGTAGGAAACCGAGGTCGTTTTGCTACCAGAGTAACCCTTCACGGTGATTGGGAAGTCGGCGTAAACCATTTCATCGGCTACCGAAACATTTGATATTGCAGTTACCGCGAGTATCGAGACAGCGGCTGTCATGACTTTATACAATTTCTAACGCTCCTCTCCAGGACATAGGTGCAAATGCAAATGATTCGCATTGCAAATGCAAATCATTCTCATTCTTATATAGGAAAATGCCTATAATGCAAGCGTCTTTGTAGCGCAACCTCTCCCACGCGGACCAAGGAACTACTGGTCCAGTTGGACCATGAAAATTTTGAAAGTGACCCAAACATATTGTTTATAAAACAAATACTTAAATGTATATTGGCTCTAACGGTTTGGGATATTCAGTTGTATCCTTGAATGCCTAATTTCAAATGATTCAGTCACTGAGCGTCTCTGTGTCAGCTATCACGGCTAACGGATCGTGAGGATAGGGTTTAGGTGTTGGGATGAGGTGCCATCCGGGAGTGCTTATTATAACCGCTGACGCGCATACCAAAGCGGCTGCGCTTCTATGAAGACGAGGCCAAGACCGTGAGTAATGATCAAACGCCCAACCCTACGCAGGGCGAAAATATGAAGTTAATGTCACCGGTCAGCGACGGCGTTACGCCCAAACTTGCCAAGCAGAGCCTGCACCGCCCATGGACCGACCACCTACACTTCGATGTAACCCTATGGCGCATTCAGAGGGCAGTCCCATGACTAGGCGTGTATGCAAAAACCAGACGCCATAACCGCGGCCCAGCTTGCGATCTTAGCGAAGCGCTTCGATGCAATCTGTCGGAAGATGATGAACACTCTGCTGCGCACGGGGCGCTCAGGCGTATTAAACACGGCGCGAGATTTTTCCTGCTGTATCGTCACGTCAAACAATCAGCTCCTCGCGACGGCCGAAAGCCTTCCCATACACGTGTTAGCCGGTCCCGACTTGATGAGTGCCTCAATACAAACGTTCCACGACGACTTGGCTGCGGGTGACGCCTTTCTCCACAATTCGCCCTACCATGGCTGCTCCCATGCGGCTGATCACACAATCCTCGTCCCGGTGTTCGATAACGACGGTACCCATCACTTCACGGTGGTGGCAAAGGCGCACCAAGCCGATTGCGGCAACTCGTTGCCGACCACCTACACCGGCGGCGCTCGTGACGTGTATGAGGAAGGCGCGCTCATTTTCCCGGGCGTTCGCGTCCAGAGGCGATACCAAGACATCGACGATATCATTCGGATGTGTCGCATGCGCATTCGCGTACCTGAGCAATGGTGGGGCGATTACCTTGCCGAGCTAGGCGCTGCACGGATCGGTGAGCGTGCGCTTGAGGAAATGGGACGTGAATTTGGCTGGGCCCGCCTTCGTGCGTTCTCCGAACAATGGTTCGATTATAGTGAAGCGCGCATGGTCGCGGCGCTAGGCGCACTGCCACGCGGACGGTGCACCACATCAAGCACCCATGATCCCTTCCCGGGAGTACCGGACGGTATACCGGTGAAAGTTACCGTCGAGATCGATCCAGATGATGCCAGAGTAGAAGTGGATCTCTGTGATAACGTTGATTGCCAGCCCTGTGGTCTCAACCTTAGCGAGGCGTGTTCACGGACGGCTGCCATGGTCGGCGTGTTCAACTCTATCGACCACACAGTGCCGCCCAATGCGGGCAGCTTTCGCCGGATCCGTGTGTTGCTTCGCGAAAATTGTGTGGTGGGTATCCCTCGCCATCCCGTCAGTTGTTCGGTCGCAACCACGAACCTTGCAGATCACGTCGGCTGCGCAGTACAACGCGCAATTGCCACTCTCGGCAACGGTCATGGTATGGCGGATACGGGCAGCACTCTGCCTGCTAGCGATGGCGTAATTTCCGGCTTTGACCCGAGAACTGGCGATCCATTTATCAACCAACTGTTTCTCGGTCATGGTGGCGGGGCTGCCACCGCTCACCAAGATGGTTGGCTTACCATTCAGCATGTCGGCAACGCCGGTATGTGCCATCTCGACAGCATCGAAGTCGACGAGTTAATGCATCCGATTGTCGTGAAGAATCGCGCATTCATCGTTGATTCCGGCGGTGCCGGGCATCGGCGTGGCGCACCCGGCATGTATGTCGAATTCGGACCGCACGACTGCAATATCGAAGTCGGTATCGTTAGCAATGGAACCTACAATGCGCCCAAAGGCGTGCGTGGCGGTCATGACGGTGCGCCTGCCCAACAATGGCAGCAACACGCAAACGGTGTGATGGGACCACTTGATGGCTGCGCACAGGTTCTGCTTGGGCGAGGCGAGGGCATCGCCTCCTATTCGTCAGGCGGTGGCGGATATGGTGCGCCAACCGAGAGGGAGCCGGAACGCGTAGCCCACGACGTGAGAGAAGGATGGATTACCGCTGCCGCAGCACAGGTGATATATGGCGTCGTCATCGACGATGACGGGTATCCGAACCAGTCTCAAACACGGTCGTTACGCGCAGCTCTAGTTAATTCCTCCAGCAGGTGACCAAGAGTGTTGATTGAGCGCCCAACTCTACTCAGAGAAAAAATATGAAGTTAACGTTAATTAACCATCAAAAGGCCATCAAAGCGGGCAAGGCAATGCGGCTCGGGTGCCATTGGCCGGAACAGAGGTGCCTCGCAAAGACCCGCCGAGGCAGGCCTGCAAATAAGGTATGCCGAGTATTACCGTGTTCACAGCGCCCCGGGTAAGGCAGCTTTACAATTTGCATGGCAGTGAGCGCGTTGACGGGATACCTGCTTTTAGTCATTTCCCATCCCACAAAACATTCCACATTTCATGCTGTATTGGGTTGGGCGTTAACGGACGGGATTGGCCATTTATCCCAAATTACCAGGCAAATTTAGTAATTTAATTAATACAGTTGGGTGCCCCTGGATTGGGATATGGCGGAGGGGGCGGGATTCGAACCCGCGGTACGCGTTAACGCACACACGCTTTCCAAGCGTGCGCCTTAAACCACTCGGCCACCCCTCCGGGATCAGGCAAGATAACAATATTGTGGCACGGGGCAAGATTATGACACTGAAATGCTACCAGTTTGTTAGCGTGTTACACCAAACTTGGCTCTCCGAATGAGTTGAAATAGCCACATGGTCTTTTGCCGCAGCATCGCCGTTTTTCTCCTGCTCGCCGCTCTTGGTCTATTCGCCTATGAAATCGTGGGCGCGATAGCCAGTAGCGGCTACATTTTGGTTGCCGGTGGCGAGCTGTGGGTGGGCATTCATGCCAACAGCCTGGTCGGCTTTCAGGCGTTGATCGAGAAGAATATATCGCCCTGGTTGTGGCGGGAAGTCGTGCTACCCATCCTGCTCGCGCCGGCCTGGGCGATCGCCGGGGTACCGGGCGTCCTCTTTGCTCTGCTCTGCCACAGCAGACGAAATAGATAGCTCAAATCTCCTGCCCCAACGACTCCCAATCGCTGAAGCGCCCAGCCCCCAATGGGCTTTGGCGCAATATCTTTCTTCTCCGGTGATAAACTCGCCACCACGAATGAGGAACGACACGTACCATCCCTCCCTATGCGTTAGCAGCTCTTATTCAGCGGCTTGTGCCCTTTCAACTCGGCGAGGTGCATTGAGCTTGCCGTAAGTCTTCACCCGCTCAAACACTTTGGAATAAGTCGGGCGCGGAACATAACGGCCCACGCCTTTCTCTACCCGGAGTTCCTTGCCATCCCAAACTTGCTTGCCCTGGCTGATGGTGGCGCGCGCGAGACCGGTCAGTGTCTTGCCCTCATAAAGGTTGAAATCCATCTTGGAATGATGGGTCTTGGCCGAGACGGTGCGGCTCGCATTGGGGTCCCATATGGCAATATCGGCATCGGCTCCGACGCTGATCGAGCCCTTGCGAGGATAGATGTTAAAAATCTCCGCCGCTGCCTGCGAGGTGACGCGGACAAAGTCGTTGGGCGTTAGCATGCCGCTCTCGACACCGCGATCCCAAAGGATCGACATACGGTCCTCGAGACCGCCACAGCCATTCGGCATAAGGCTAAAATCGTCCTTACCCAGCGCCTTTTGCGGCGCGCAGAAGGCGCAGTGATCGCTCGCCGTGGTTTGTAGCGTGCCCGCCTGCAACCCGCCCCAGAGTGCATCACGATGCTCCTCGCTGCGGAAGGGTGGGCTCATCACATGGGCCGCGGCCTGCGTGAAGTCGTTAAGGTAATGGGTCGATTCGTCGATTACCAGATGCTGCGCCAGCACCTCGCCATAGACTGCCTGGCCGTTGGCACGCGCCTCGGCAACTGCGTCGAGCGCCTGCTTGCACGAACAATGCACCACGTATAAGGGCGCGTTCACCGCGCCGGCAACGGTGATTACGCGCCGCGCCGCCTCGCCTTCCACTTCCGGCGGACGGGACTGGACATGGCCTTCTGGGCCGGTAATGCCCATGGCGAGGAGCTTCTTCTGCAGGTAATAGATGATCTCGCCGTTCTCGGCATGGACAGTAGCCATAGCGCCGAGCTCCTGGCAACGATCGAAGCTCTTCAGCAGCATCTCATCATCGAGCATAATGGCGCCCTTATAGGCCATAAAATGTTTGAAGCTGTTGACGCCGTGTTCGCGCGTGAGCACGGCCATCTCCTCCTTCACCTGATCGCTCCACCAGGTAACGGCAACATGGAAGGAATAGTCCGACGGTGCCTTGGCAGCATTCGTCATCCAGGTATCCCACGCCTCCAAGAGCGATTGCTCCGGGCTCGGAATAACAAAATCGATGATCATCGTGGTGCCGCCGGCAAGACCGGCTGAGGGGCCCGACATGAAATCGTCCGCCGTCACAGTACCCATGAATGGCAGCTCCATATGGGTATGCGGATCGATGCCGCCGGGGATCACAAGCGCCTCGCCCGCATCCACCACTTCGGCGCCTGGCGGTACGTCGAGATTCTCGCCAATTGCCTGGATCAAACCATCGGCGCAATAAACATCCGACCTTTGGCTTTTGTCAGCGTTGACGACGGTTCCACCCCGAATGAGTAACGACATTTGCTCTACTCCCATATTTGTCGGGGACGCCTTGCCTGCGCCACCCGGAAAATTTATGTGAACCTTAGCGCAAAAGCAGCACACCGCACCAGCCCCGGCCATCGCGACGGTGGCGATTGACAGTGGCGAAAAAGCGCGGCTTTCTTGGCAGTATGAAAATTGCTCAACAAAACAACAAATTGCCGCTTGAGGGGTTGCGTGTCCTTGATCTCGCGACCTTCATCGCTAGCCCCTTCGCCGCAGCCATCCTCGGCGAATTCGGCGCAGAAGTGATTAAGATCGAGCAGCCTAAGGGCGGCGATCCGTTGCGCAAATTCGGCACGCCGGGCCCGGGTGGGGACGGCTATTGCTGGCTGTCAGAGCAGCGCAACAAGCGATCCATTACCCTTGATGTCCGCACCGAGAAGGGGGCCGGGATCTTCAAGCGCCTCGTCGCAACCGCTGATGCACTGTGCGAGAATTTCCGTCCTGGCACGCTGGAAAAATGGGGCCTCGGACCGGAGGTGCTGAAGGAGATCAACCCACAGCTCGTGCTACTGCGTGTTTCAGGATACGGCCAAACTGGGCCCTATAAGAACCGCCCTGGATTCGCCCGTATCGCCCATGCCTTCGGCGGCCTCACCTACCTCACCGGCGAGCCTGGTGGGCCACCCTTAACGCCTGGCTCCACCTCGCTCGCTGACTACATATCCGGTCTCTATGGGGCCCTCGGCGTTCTCCTCAGCTTACGCGCGCGCGAGGAGACCGGAAGGGGTCAGGAGATCGACATCGCGCTTTACGAATCGATTTTCCGCGTGCTCGACGAGATGGCACCGCTCTATGCCGCCAACGGTTTCATCCGCCCTCGCCTTGGCCTGGGGACGGCGAACGTCTGCCCGCACGGCCATTTCGAATGCGGCGACAGAGAATGGGTTGCCATCGCTTGCACCAGCGACAAGATGTGGGTGCGCATGACGGAAGTCCTGGGCCGCCCGGAGCTCGGCGCGAACGCGCGCTACAAGACTGCCGCCGACCGCATCGCCAACCGCGAGGATGTTGATGGCCTAGTCAGCGCTTTCACCCTTTCCATGCCGCGCGACGGCGTGGTGGAAGCCTGCGTAGCTGGCGACGTGCCGATCGCGCCGGTCTATTCTATCGCGGATATTTTCGAGGACGAGCAATACAAGGCGCGCGAAACCCTGGTGACGGTTACGGATGAAAAGTCTGGCAACATTACCGTCCCAGCCGTCCTGCCGCGTCTCTCCGATACTCCGGGTCGCATCGCCCACCTTGGCCCCGAACTTGGTGAAGCTAATGGTGAGATCTACGGCAGCGAGTTGGGACTAGGCGAAGACGAGCTGATGGCGCTTAAAGCCGAAGGCGTGATTTAGATCCAAACTGAAATATAGCGCCTCGTATTTGGGTCGCCGCTTCTGTCTCCCCGGGAAAAAGGAATTATGACTTGCGGTGAGATAACTCAATCCGCTTCGGCGGGTTCGAACTCCGACCCACTGAGCTTTTCAAACTTCACCATGATGCGGTCGCCAGAGCTGGTTGGTGCGCGCTTGAGCGCTATACGAGGCCAGTTTGATACCAGCCCGAAGGGGAGGAAGACGAGTTGTGCGAAAGTGTCCGCGTGCGTTCTCTTATGGAAGGGGTATTGGGAAAACAACAAGGATAATAACGAGATTAAGGCAATCGCACAGTTACCGGCATTCCAAGCGTGGGAGATTAATGTGTTTATAGATTTAATGGCATTGTTACAGACCTAACCAGCATCTTGCGGGGTGAGAAAATTGCGCAGGTTGGCGTTACCGGGAGCGAGTTGAGCCCAAGTCTCGCTATCAAAGATGAGGCGCGCCAGCGCGCCAGGGGGAAAATCCTGCGCAGCGCGGCGCGTGGCACGGCCACCGCTGGCGCCAGCTAGCAGCAGCACAAGGACGTGAACGCCGGGATTGTGCGCCACCAGCAAGACCGAGTTGATCTCATCCGGTAGGCCGCGAAACGCCGCGAGGAGCGTATCTGTCCCAGCAAAATTGAGCGAGTCGCGAATGTCTAGTTCGGGCGGAGACGCCATACCACCCGCCATGCATTCGGCGCTCTCCCGCGTCCGTCGCGCGCTTGAACAAAGGATTGCATCCCACGACGCGCCATCGGCAACCAACTTCTGGGTCAAGCAGTAGCAATCGGCGATGCCGCGAGGTGTGAGCGCCCGCTCAGCGTCACTGCCGGAGCCGCGCCCCTCGGCCTCACCATGACGCATTATGAATAAGCTCTTGATAACTGATCTCCTTGCCGAAAGCTCGCCAGCTAATGTTAAATGATGCTCCAAAACTCAACGAACGGGAGCAAGTAAGAATGGCCGATCATCGCGCCACAGAAAACCCCTATGACACTGGACTGGACCGCAATTCGGCCAATCATGTGGCGCTGACGCCGCTCGGCTTTCTGTCGCGCAGCGCCCATGTGTACCCTGAACGAATTGCTTGGCGCCACGGCGCTCGAAGCGCCAATTACCGAGAATTTTATGATCGTTCGCGCCGCCTGGCCTCGGCGCTAACCGCTTGCGGCATTGGCGTTGGGGATACGGTCAGCATTATGGCACCCAATACGCCGGCCATGCTCGAGGCGCATTACGGCGTGCCGATGATAGGCGCGGTGCTGAACGCGCTAAATGTACGCCTTGATGCGACATCCATCGCCTTCATTCTCGACCATGCCGAAGCCAAGATCCTTCTAACCGACCGCGCTTTCTCACCAGTCATCGCCGAAGCGCTCAAGCTTGCCCAGTGCAACCCACTGGTAATCAATATCGACGATGCGCCGGAGGAAGGCGGCGAGTTTCTCAGCGAGATCGAATACGAAGCCTTCCTGGAGGGCGGTGACCCGACCTATGACTGGCGCTGGCCGGCGGACGAATGGGAGGCGATCACCCTCTGCTACACCTCAGGCACCACGGGCAATCCGAAGGGCGTGGTACTTCATCACCGGGGCGCCTATCTCAATGCCATCGGCAATTCTCTTACCTGGAGCCTTGGCGACGCACCGATCTATCTCTGGACTCTTCCCATGTTCCACTGCAACGGCTGGTGCTTCACTTGGACCATTACCGCCCATGGCGGCACACACGTGTGCCTCCGGAAGGTCGAGGCAGAGGCAATCTTCGACGCAATCGCGACCCAAGGCGTAAACCGCTTCTGCGGCGCGCCGATTGTCCTCAACATGATCGTCAATGCGCCGAAGGACGCGCGCAGCCGGTTCGACCACAAGGTCGATGTGATGACCGCCGCCGCGCCGCCTCCAGCCGCGGTAATCGCTGCGATGGAGCGCGACGGCTTCCACGTTACCCATGTCTACGGTCTGACGGAGGTCTATGGGCCCGTCACCGTCTGCGCCTGGCACGGCGAATGGGACGCGTTGAATATAGAGGAACAGGCGGCACTCAAATCGCGCCAAGGCGTGGCGTATGTCACCCTTGATGGCCTCGGTGTGATGAATCAGGAAAGAGGTAATATGGCCCCAGCGGACGGCGTGACCATTGGCGAAGTTGTGATGCGCGGCAATACGGTGATGAAGGGTTATCTCAAAAACGCGCCCGCCACTGAAGAAGCATTCGCTGGCGGCTGGTTCCACACTGGCGATCTAGGAGTCATGCATAAGGACGGTTATATTGAGCTCAAGGACCGCGCCAAGGACATCATCATCTCCGGCGGCGAGAATATAAGCACTATCGAGGTTGAGGGCGTGCTCTACAAGCATGACGCCGTGCTTGAAGCCGCCGTGGTCGGCCGTCCCGACGAAAAGTGGGGCGAGACCCCTTGCGCCTTCGTCACCCTAAAGGCGGGTACGGCAGTTACGGCGGACGAGTTGATTGCCTTCTGCCGCGATAATATGGCCCGTTTCAAGGCGCCAAAGACCGTAGTGTTTGGCGATTTGCCGAAAACCTCCACCGGAAAGGTGCAGAAATTCACCCTGCGCGAACGCGCGGCAGCGCTATGAAGGCATTAAAGAAGATTCGCTCAAACGCAAAAACCAACCCGAATACAGTCAGCATTCCGGCAAGCGTGCCAAGGCCAAGGCTGCGGAATCTCCTGCCTGGCGAATGAGGTTCTGTCGAAATGCCCTACCCTAGCTCATGCGAATTAGCCAAACGCTCCGAGGCACGCGCTCGGTGCTTAACGTCCAACCAAGAAGAGCGTTGCGCGCCTATTCTGCTCCCTCTCCCTAATCCTTCTTACCCATTGGGGAAGAAGGAGTCGCTAAGAGCGGCTTAATGCGTATCGCTGTATTACAGCATGCAGCCTTCGAACATCTGGGCATATTGCGCAACTTCATGCGCGAAGACAGAATTTCTTTCGACGTAACTGCGCTCGACGATGGCGATGGATTACCCAACCTTGATGCCTATGATGCACTGATAGTCTTGGGCGGGCCAATGGGACCGCTCGATTATATCGATCATCCGTGGTTGGCTGATGAAACGGCCTTAGTCCGCGAGGCGGTGGTCGAGCGCGCACTGCCGACCCTTGGCATTTGCCTTGGGCATCAACTCCTGGCGCTCGCGCTCGGCGGCTCGCTCTCGGAAATGAAAGAGACTGAAGCCGGGGTGGTTGAGATCGCGCTCAACGAGGCAGGCAAGCGCGATCCTTTGTTTCAGGGATTTACCTCAACCGCGCTTGGCTTCCAATGGCATGAGTGGCAGGTGAAGCAACTGCCGTCCGGCGCAGTGCCGTTGGCGGCCTCGGCACTCTGTCCAATCCAAGCCATGCGCGTGGCACAACGCGCATGGGGAGTACAATTCCATATAGAGGCTCACGCGGGCATCCTCGACGAATGGCTCGCACCGGCAGACCACGAAGAAGAGCTGCGAACCATCCTCGGCCCCAACGCCCGCGCCATCTTTGCAGGCCAGGCCGCCAGACACATGCCCCGACTGAATGCCGACGCGCGCCGCCTGTTCACCAATTTCACCCAACTCGCACAATTGCCGGCGGAAGCGCTGGAGAGTTAGGTCGAACTATGGCCCACATGTGAGCGCAGATGTTGGAAAAGGTCCTGGTCGTTGATGATCCGCGGGACCTTATGCTGGCCACCAAGCTTACCGCGTCTCTTCATCCAAGCGGCGAAGCTGCCAGGCGGAACGGTGAAGATGGCCGGCGCACGGAGCCCGAAGCCCTCCGAACGGTGCGCCTTATAGTCTTCGTTATTGTCCATGAGCTCGCGATCTAGAGTTTTACTGAACGTGTCGAGCCGCTTCGGGCTCACATCAGTCTCGAGAAATTCGATGATATAGACATGACCACCCAACTCGCCTTGTCCCTCCGGCATCACGGAGCCAACGGAATATTCACTAATCGTCGCACTGATGGCGTCAGCGCTCAATGTGACGGCACTTTCGATTTGCTCGCCGATCAAATGCTCGCCGAAGGTGGAGAGCATATAGGAAGTGCGCCCGGTGATGAGTATGCGCGGCGGGTCGAGATCGACGAACCTCACAGTGTCGCCGAGAACATAGGACCACATGCCGGCACACGTGCTTAGCACCACTGCATAATTGACGCCGATCTCAGCATTGCCGACCCAATGGCGCGTCGGCATTGGTGATTCAAGCTCTTCAAGCGGCACAAATTCAAAAAACAGGCCGTTGTCGAGCAGCAGTCTTAGACCTTCGTCAGGGCCGCAGTCCTGCACAGCTAAAAAGCCTTCGCTCGCCGGATAGACCTCACGTAACTCGGCCCGGGTACCGCGGCAAAGATCATCGAACTGGCGTCGATAGGGGGTAAAATTGACACCGCCATGAATGACTAATTCGAGATCAGGAAAGGGTTTGAGACTGCGCTGATGGGAAAACGAACTGAACTCAGCCAGCTTGTCGAGAAAGATCAGCACCCAACTCGGCGTGCCACCCAAGCCTCGAATATTTGCGCCGATGGCGACCTCAGCTATTTTGCTGATTTTCTCCTCCCAAGCGGAGAGGTCCGCGAGGTCCTTAGGCGGAAAGAAACGCGAACGCGCCCAAAAGGGGACGGTCTTGGCCGCGATACCGCTCAATTCGCCGCTGAACACGCCCTTGGCCTCCGGTTCCAGCACCGTGGTGCCCCCAAGCATGAATGTCCTGCCGCCGAAGATTCGGCTTTCCGGCCGGTTGACGAGATGGTGGCTAAGAAGATCGAGTATGGCGCGCCGGTTGGCGCGCACCATTTCCCACGAGCATGGTATGAATTTGTCGACCCCAGTAGTGGTGCCGGAGGTAACGGCAAAATACGGTATTAGTCCCGGCCAGGAGCAATCGTCGAGGGTGGGAAACGCCGCGCCCCAGTAGTCACGCTCCATATCCGCAAATTTACGTAACGGGACGCTTGACTGGAAATCCGCCACGGTGCGCATGCCGGTGAATTTGTGGTCACGCCCGAAGCGTGTAACCGAAGCCTTGCGCAAGAGCTTTTGCAGCTCGCGTTCCTGGGTTTCACGCGAACTTTGCGCACGAAGGCTCGCCAGGCGGCGTTTGGCGTAGAGCCGGAAAAATGGGGTGGCATCGAGCATATAGGATGCGGTTCCTTAGGCGGTTATCCATTTGTTTCGGGAGCAAAGCGCCATTCGGAATACACCCACTTCACCGACTCGCAAGATTGCGTCGGTAATATAATTATCTCGAAAATCCTAGGCGGTCGGCAGTTACTCAACAAGCAATTTACGACGCCGTCGCTAGTTGGCTGGCGGAATCGCACAATATTCAAGACTATAGCAAAAGGCGAATGACAGATTTGTTTCATATTAAATGAAGTTATTAAAAAGTCTGTATATGAGGAACTATTTTTCCCTGTCGCTAGAAAACTGGCTTGGCGGAGGGGTTGTCCACCTATGGCGCTCGCTAATTTACGCTATCGTGGAAAATCGATAAAAGCCAGACGGCGGGGGTCAAATTCGACGACCGCGCGGGTGTCATCAACAGGCACTATGACTAAAACGAAGCGGGCCCGCCCTGGGGAGGGGCGGTATCTATAACGTCGAGGTTGCCAACTAGAATAAATTAACGGCGCTTAACAAAACTATGCAGGGTAATGCCCGCGGCAATATGGCGTTCACCGTTAATTTCTCGATCGTACTCTCGGGCCACGCCCATGACACTGGCGTCGGGAATACTCGGGATCACCCTGTCGGCAGGAAACAGGGCCGCGGCAGCAATAGAGATTCGACTATTCCTCGTCCTCACCATATCGAACGTTGAGAAGGCTCTTGCACATATTGGCATTGAACTGAGTGTTGATGCGTACGCGGCGCAACGTGCTGAGATATAGGTTAAAATTTTTGGCGTCGATCGCATCGCCCTCGGGCGTGGTAAAAGCCGCGTCGCCTGCCGCATCCGGACCACCAAACTCACAGCGAATTTCCGCGTAGCGTGCACGCAAAGCTTCGAACTCGCTACTGGCGATAGCGAGCGCGGTGAGCTCGCCTATGGTCATGGCGGCGATATGCTCGGGCGTGAAACCTTCCGCCACCATGTGGCGCATAAGCTTTTCCTGGCGGCCCTGATAGGCCTTGCGGCGAAAGGTAGCGCGGAGATCGTCAAGTTCTGCTTCTGTCTGTCCGGGGAAGGTTTCGGCGAAGCTGAGGCTGCCGCCAACGCCGCGATTAATTTCTTCGGCGTTGCAATGATTGGTCAGCGCGATCTCAGCGTGCGTTACCCAATCGAGCGCTTCGACCGCCTCGCGCATGTCATGAGCCATGAGAAAAGCGAAATTGGGCGAGCACCAGAACGTCGGCAGACGAAAGCCGATGCGCACCTCGCCGCTATCGCAAATTTCAATTGATTCGACGAAGCCCATTTCGGCGACAGATTCGTCTAGCTCCGGATCGCTAACCCTAGCGAGGCGCGCCCAAATTTCGTCTCGGCGCGGAGCGTGCAATTGCGCAATGGACGCGTTCATCACCGTCACGCGCCGCCCAGAGAAACCTTCTTGGCCTCAATATCGACACCGAAGAGCTTCGCTGCGAAGAGGCCGAGAATCTTCCGCTAGCCTTCCATTGTC
>CAYPSQ010000038.1:0-9956 GCA_964413115.1 uncultured Rhizobiaceae bacterium
GTTGTCGCCAAAATTATGGAATAGAATGCCAATCGCGGCCACCCCAGGGTGGCCGTTTTTGATTTCGCAACAGGACCAGGAATATGGCCATAGATAGCCAAAACATACGCATTCGATTGAAAGCCTTCGATCACAGAATTTTGGATTCGTCGACAGGTGAAATCGTGAATACTGCGAAGCGGACAGGGGCCCAGATTCGCGGACCGATCCCGCTACCGACACGGATTGAAAAATATTGTGTGCTGCGCTCACCGCATATCGATAAAAAATCCCGCGAGCAGTTCGAAATTCGTATCCATAAACGCCTACTCGATATTATAGATCCCACACCGCAAACCGTCGATGCGTTGATGAAACTCGACCTTGCCGCCGGTGTCGACGTCGAGATTAGATTGTAGGAAGCGAAGTAATGTCTGGTCCTCAAACAGCACGTCGCCGCTCCGGTGTTATCGCGCAGAAAATGGGTATGACGCGCATTTTCACCGATGACGGCCGGCATATACCGGTCACGGTGCTTAAAATGGAAACGTGCCAGGTGACGGCGCAACGGACAGAGGAAAGCCACGGTTATACGGCTCTGCAACTTGGTGCCGGAAAGGCTAAGGTGAAGAACGTCAACGCCGCTATGCGCGGTCACTTTGCCAAAGTCCGTATCGAACCAAAGCGGACGGTCGCTGAATTCAGAGTTAGCAAAGACGCGCTCATTGATGTCGGTCAAGAACTACAGGCTGATCATTTCGCAACTGGACAATTTGTTGATGTCGTTGGCACGTCCATCGGCAAGGGCTTTGCCGGTGGCATGAAACGACATAATTTCGCAGGCCTTCGGGCAAGTCATGGTGTATCAATTTCGCATCGTTCAATTGGATCGACCGGTCACTGCCAGGATCCCGGAAAGGTATTCAAGGGCAAGAAAATGCCGGGCCAAATGGGTTCCGCTAGGAGCACGGTCCAAAATTTAGAAATCGTTTCGACAGACACTGACCGCGGTTTGATTTTTGTGCGCGGCGGTGTGCCGGGACCGGAATCGGGGATCGTGCTTGTTTCCGATGCAGTTAAGCTGGGCCTGCCAAAAGATGCGCCATATCCGACCTCTGTCCGGGACACTGGTTTGGACAAACTGGAAGCTGAAGGTGAGGAGATTAAACAGAGCACAGTAGCTGATGAGGCGGCTCCAGAAGACGTGCCGCCGGTCACTGAGGCCGTACCCGCGGCAGAAGCTACGCCAGAAGATGACGTAGCTGCTACGAGCCAATCCGCC
Source organism: uncultured Rhizobiaceae bacterium (assembly GCA_964413115.1). Lineage (GTDB taxonomy): Bacteria > Pseudomonadota > Alphaproteobacteria > UBA828 > UBA828 > PTKB01. The sequence goes on from CAYPSQ010000038.1 coordinate 1,262, forward strand.
GACAAAGAGAAGGACTGACCCGATGAAGGTCAAAGTCACAAATCTGGAAAACAAGGATGCTGGCGAGATCGAACTCTCCGACAACGTGTTCGGGGTCGCAGTGCGGCCTGACCTCATGCACCGCGCCGTGCGATGGCAATTAGCCAAGCGTCAGGCCGGCACGCATAGCTCAAAGACCGTTGGCGAAATCAGTGGTACGACACGCAAGCCATGGAATCAAAAGGGCTCAGGCCGTGCCCGCACCAGTTCGCTCCGTTCCCCGCAGTTCCGCGGTGGTGCGGCCATTTTTGGCCCGACCCCACGCAGCCATGCGCACAAGCTCCCAAAAAAGATCCGCCGTCTGGCACTCCTTTCAGCGCTGTCGAGCAAACAAGCCGAAGGTAAGCTACGCGTCCTAGAGTCTGCATCCTTGAAGAACGGCAAGACCGCCGCTCTAGCGGGTCACTTGGCGAAACTTAAACTACCCACCAGCGTCCTTTTGATTGATGGGCCAGAGGTCGATAAGAATTTGGCATTCGCAGCGCGCAATCTCGTCGGTTTTGATGTTTTGCCGCAACAAGGCGCGAACGTTTACGACATCTTGCGCCGGGATACATTGGTTCTGACTAGGACTGCCATCGAGCATTTGGAGGCACGCCTAACATGAGTAGGGACGTCAAAGAACGCTGGTACGATATTATTCTCGGTCCCCTGGTAACGGAGAAATCTACACAAGGGAGCGACAATAATCAGGTGACATTTAAAGTTTCACTCGACGCCAGCAAACCTGAAATAAAGAAAGCCGTTGAAAGCTTGTTTGAGGTTAAGGTTAGACAGGTAAATACTATCCGCATGAAGGGCAAGACAAAGCGCTTCAAGGGGCATCTGGGCAAGCGGTCAAACTGGAAGAAAGCTATCGTATCGCTCGCTGAAGGCGAGACGATTGATATGATGACGGGGGTCTGAGCATGGCGCTGAAAACCTTCAATCCGACCACACCGAGCCGCCGGGAACTGGTGCTCGTTGACCGTACGGCGTTGTGGAAAGGAAAGCCGCTTAAAGAACTCACCGAGGGTCTGAGTAAAAAAGGTGGGCGAAATAATATGGGCCGCATCACTGCCGACCATCGCGGCGGTGGGCACAAGCGACGCTATCGCATTGTCGATTTCAAGCGGAGGAAGTTTGACGTTTCGGCCACCGTTGAACGGCTTGAATATGATCCTAACCGTTCAGCGTTCATTGCGCTTGTACGGTATGAAGACGGTGAGCACGCTTATATTTTGGCGCCGCAACGTCTGGCGCCGGGGGATAAGGTCATTTCCGGAAATCAGGTCGATATCAAACCTGGCAATGCGATGCCGATGAAAAATATTCCTGTTGGTACGATTATTCATAATATTGAAATGAAGCCCGGCAAGGGCGGCCAAATTGCGCGCGCTGCGGGAAGTTATGTACAATTGGTCGGCAAGGACCAAGGCTATGCCCTGCTTAAAATGTGTTCCGGCGAGCAACGTATGGTGCGTGCCGACTGCATGGCAACGGTCGGCGCGGTGTCTAACCCCGATCATCAAAACGAAAACAGCGGGAAGGCTGGTCGCTCGCGTTGGCTCGGTAAACGCCCACATGTGCGCGGCGTCGCTATGAACCCGGTTGACCATCCCCATGGCGGCGGCGAAGGCCGCACCTCGGGTGGTCGCCATCCTGTTTCGCCTTGGGGAAAACCGACCAAAGGCAAGCGTACACGCAATAATAAAGAGACCGACCGCTACATTCTGCGGCGCCGGCGTCCGTAGCGGCGGGGAGAGTAAAAATGTCACGATCCATATGGAAAGGCCCATTTGTCGATGGCTTTCTGCTAAAAAAAGCGGAAGAAGCGCGCGCTTCTGGCCGCAAGGACGTTATCCGCACTTGGTCGCGGCGTTCGACAATCTTGCCTCAATTCGTCGGCTTGACGTTTGGGGTCTATAACGGCCGCAAATTCCTCCCTGTCCTGATCAACGAAAATATGGTCGGCCACAAACTGGGTGAATTTTCTCCGACGCGGACGTTTTTCGGTCATGCTGGTGATAAACGGGCAAAAAGGGCTTAATCATGGGTAAGCCGGCACGCAAACGTTCTTTAGCGGGAAATGAAGCTAGCGCGGTCCTTCGCAATATCCGTATCAGCCCGCAGAAGCTAAATTTGGTCGCCGAAACGATTCGCGGCCAAAAAGCTGATGTGGCTCTGACCAGCTTGTCCTTCTCCCAGCGTAGAATTTCTGGCACTGTCAAGAAATGCCTACAGTCGGCTATTGCTAACGCCGAGAACAACCATGAACTCGATGTTGACCGTCTCATTGTGGCTGAGGCAAATGTCGGCAAGGGGTTGGTGATGAAGCGCTGGCGCCCGAGAGCGCGTGGGCGGACCGGACGAATCATGAAACCATTCAGCCACCTGACCATTGTTGTGCGCGAACGCGCAGAGACTATTTAACGTGCACGAACGCACGGAGAGGACATAATGGGTCAAAAGGTAAACCCAATCGGGCTTCGGCTCGGCATTAACCGCACATGGGATTCCCGCTGGTATGCGGACACTGACTATAGCCAGCTGTTATTTGAGGATTTGAACATCCGCAAATTCTTGTTCGACAAGCTGAGTCAGGCCGGAATCGGTAGAATTGTCATCGAGCGGCCGGCCAAAAAGGCGCGCATCACAATTCATACTGCTCGGCCGGGTGTGGTCATCGGAAAGAAGGGCGCCGATATCGATAAATTGCGCCTCGATGTCAGCAAATTAACCGACAGCGAAGTACATCTAAATATCGTTGAAATCCGCAAACCTGAGATTGAAGCGAAGCTGGTGGCTGAGAATATCGCCCAGCAGCTGATGCGCCGGGTGGCTTTTCGTCGCGCCATGAAGCGTGCCGTTCAATCTGCAATGAGGCTCGGAGCGGAAGGCATTCGCATTAATTGCGGCGGCCGTCTTGGCGGCGCGGAAATTGCCCGCACCGAATGGTATCGCGAAGGCCGTGTGCCGTTGCACACGCTGCGAGCCGATGTCGATTATGGCTGTGCGTCGGCATTAACTGCCTACGGAATTTGTGGGGTCAAAGTCTGGATATTCAAGGGCGAAATACTTGCTCACGACCCCATGGCTCAGGACAAACGCGCCCAGGAACATGCCACGCCGCGCTAGAGAGCGAGTATAAGGATCATGCTGCAACCAAAATCTACTAAATACCGGAAGGCGCATAAGGGCCGTATCCACGGTATGGCTAAGGGCGGGACACAATTGAATTTCGGCGCCTTTGGTATGAAGGCGTTAACTCCAGGCCGGATGACCGCCCGGGAACTGGAGGCCGGCCGGCGCGCAATCACACGCCACATGAAACGCTCGGGCCGTGTTTGGATTCGTGTGTTTCCAGATGTTCCGGTATCTAGCAAGCCCGCTGAAGTGCGCATGGGGAAGGGCAAGGGCAACCCGGAGTTTTGGGTGGCACGTGTTAAACCCGGCCGCATTCTTTATGAGATCGACGGTGTGTCCGAGGAAGTTGCAGAAGAAGCGTTTCGCTTGGCGGCCGCAAAGCTCCGGGTTAAGACCAAGTTGGTCGCGCGTGTCGTAGGAGGGGCTGCGACGTGAAAATCGAAGACACCCGCAGCATGACTCCTGATCAATTGAAAGACGAACTGCTGGCATTGAAAAAAGAAGCTTTCAACCTGCGTTTTCAGCAGGCTATCGGCCAGTTGGAAAATACAGCGCGTATGCGCGAAGTGCGGCGCGATATCGCCCGGATCAAGATGGTTCTGGGCGATCAGCAACGCAGTAGCGCTGCATCGTAGTCGGAAGAAGGAAAGAAGCATGCCAAAGCGGATCATGCAGGGTACCGTGGTGAGCGATAAAGCCGAGAAAACGGTTGTCGTTCGTGTTGATCGGCGCTTTATGCACAGACTGTACAAAAAAGTTATCCGTCGTTCGAAACGCTATACTGCGCATGACGAAGCCAATGCTCATAAAGTAGGCGATGTCGTACGGATTCGAGAATGCCGGCCTGTTTCGAAGCGCAAGCGCTGGGAAGTGATCGGCGATTCCTCCGGCAGCTCAAATTGAGCGCCCGGCGGCAGAATAAAGACAAGGATTGTTGAACCATGATCCAGATGCAAACAAATTTGGATGTTGCCGATAATTCCGGTGCTCGGCGGATCCAATGCATTAAAGTGCTTGGTGGCTCGAAGCGGAGATTTGCGTCAGTCGGAGATCAGATCGTGGTGACCGTGAAGGAAGCCATTCCACGCGGCAAAGTTAAAAAAGGCGAAGTTCATCGTGCAGTTATCGTACGGACAGCCAAGGAAATCAGGCGTGACGATGGAACCGTGATCCGTTTTGATCGTAATGCGGCGGTCTTGCTTGGCCCTCAAGGCGAGCCCATCGGCACTCGCATTTTTGGCCCAGTAACGCGTGAATTGAGGGCCAAGAATTACATGAAGATTATTTCTCTGGCACCCGAAGTCCTCTAGGCGGGCGAGACGGAATAGAGCAGGAAACGATGACAAAACGTAAGATAAGAAAGGACGATGAAGTGATTGTCCTAACCGGTCGCGACAAAGGCAAGCGCGGTACGGTCAAGCAAGTAAACGTAAAGGACAATCGACTTGTCATTGACGGCATCAATATGGTCAAACGCCATGTCCGACCATCACAAACCGAACCGCAGGGTGGAATTCAAGAACGAGAAGCCACAATTCACATTTCAAATGTGGCGCTCATAGATCCGGTTGAAAATACCCACACCCGTGTTGGCTATCGCGTTTTGGACGACGGCCGAAAGGTCCGTTTCGCCAAGCGTTCGGGGGAGGTCATCGATGCCTGACAATAGTGTAGTGCCACGCCTAAAAGAGTTTTATGACACCGAAATATGCCCCAGATTAACTGAGCAGTTCGGCTATAAAAACCGAATGCAACTTCCGAGGCTCGAAAAAATTGTAATCAATATGGGTGTTGGCGAAGGCTCGGCAGACAAAAAGAAAATAGAAGCTGCTGTTCGCGAAATGACGCTGATCGCCGGGCAAAAGCCGGTTGTGACCAAAGCCAAAAGATCAATCTCGACATTTAAAGTTCGTGAGGGCATGGATGTTGGCTGCATGGTCACGCTACGGCGTAACAGAATGTATGAATTTCTTGATCGTCTGGTGACGATCGCGTTGCCTCGGGTACGCGACTTTCGCGGCTTGCCGGCAAGGAGTTTCGACGGCCGGGGCAATTATGCGCTCGGGCTTAAAGAACAGATTGTTTTTCCTGAAATCGAATATGACCAGGTGGACGAAGTACGTGGTATGAATATTGTTATTTGCACAACAGCCACGACAAACGAGGAAGGCCATGCACTGCTAACTTCCTTCCAACTGCCGATCATTTAATTAGCACGCAAGAAAAGAGAGAGTGGAATGGCCAAACAAAGCGCCATACAGAAGAACAATAAGCGGAAACGAATTGTCGCCCGTGATGCCAAGAAACGCGCGGAGTTGAAAGCGATTATGCGGGACCAGACAATTGCCGGTGAGGAACGTTTTACGGCGATGCTCAAATTATCGAGTTTGCCGAAAAACGGCGCTAAAATACGAATTCGTAATCGCTGTGCTTTAAGTGGACGACCACGCGGCGTCTATCGCAAGTTCGAACTTTCACGTATTGCGATGCGCGACCTCGCCTCGTCCGGATATATTCCGGGCATGGTCAAATCGAGCTGGTGAGGGCCGCTTTATGACAATGAGTGACCCTATTTCTGACATGATCACCCGTATTCGCAACGGCCAGCGGGCACACAAAAGTTCCATTAGCACGCCCGCTTCAAATATGCGGGGTGCAGTTCTAGATGTGCTGCAAAAGGAAGGTTTCATCCGCGGGTATACCAAGGACGAATCCGTTGCGGGGAAGCCTAGTTTTGAGGTCGAGCTAAAATATAGTGAAGGCCAGCCGGTGATCGTTGAGATTAAGCGAATTTCGCGTCCCGGTCGGCGAGTATATTCAAGTGTTGCCGATATCCCCCGGATTTATAACGGCCTCGGAATATCAATCATTTCGACTTCGCGCGGTGTCTTGTCAGATATTGAGGCGCGCAAACAAAATGTTGGCGGAGAGATACTCTGCCAGGTGTTTTAGAAGCCGAGGAGGACGCAATGTCTCGCATCGGAAAAAATCCAATTGCCGTGCCGAGTGGCGTCGAGGTCCGTATTGCGGAGCACGACATTTCGGTAAAAGGGAAATTGGGCGAGTTGCAGATGGCGCTTGCGTCTGAAGTGCACATTACCATGGAAAATGATCAGCTTTTGTTCGAGGTTTCGGACGAATCCAATCGCGCCCGCCAGTTGTGGGGGCTCTTCCGCGCAAATGTGAAAAATATGGTCCAGGGCGTCAGCGAAGGCTTCACTAAAAGTCTTGAGATCCAGGGCGTCGGCTACCGCGCTGCGGTTCAGGGTAAGAAATTGAAGCTTGATCTTGGCTATAGCCATTCTGTTCTTTATGACATTCCAGATGGCATCACTATCACTTGCGAAAAACCAACCGACATCGCCATAACTGGCCGAGATAAACAGGCGGTTGGCCAGGTAGCTGCAGAAATTCGTTCGTTCCGCAAACCAGAACCCTATAAGGGAAAAGGTATTCGTTATGTGGGCGAGTATGTGCGACGCAAAGAAGGCAAGAAGAAGTAGGCTAAGATATGTTGCAAAAGCAGGAACTACACGATCGCAGAAAAAAACGTTCGCGCACCAGACTGCGTCAGGTGGGTAACGACCGTCCCCGCCTTTCGGTCTTTCGCTCAGGTAAACATATCTACGCCCAGATCATAGACGAAGACCACGGCAAGATCGTCGCGGCTGCTTCAACGATTGAAAAAGAAACTCGTTCCGAATTAAAAAACGGGTCGAATAAAGAAGCGGCTGGCAGAATTGGTAAAACGATTGCCGAAAGGGCGCTCGCAGCTGGTGTTATGGCTGTCGTGTTTGATCGTGGCGCTTATAGATATCATGGCCGGGTCAAGGCCCTGGCCGACGCTGCCCGCGAAGGCGGGCTTAATTTTTAGGAAGTAGGTTCATGGCACGACCAGACATGGGCGCCCGTCCAAGGGGCGAGCGCGACGATCCTGAATTTGCAGACAAGTTGGTTTATATCAACCGTGTCTCAAAGGTGGTCAAGGGAGGCCGACGCTTCAGTTTTTCGGCGCTTGTTATCGTCGGTGACAGGCGAGGTCGCGTCGGATTCGGTACTGGCAAGGCGCGCGAGGTCCCTGAGGCCATCCGCAAAGCAACCGAACAGGCCAAACGAAAGTTGATACGCGTGCCGTTGCGTGAAGGACGCACATTGCATCACGATATCGAAGGGCGTTTTGGTGCTGGACGAGTGGTGATGCGCGCCGCACCCGCAGGTACAGGAATTATTGCGGGCGGCCCGATGCGTGCAGTCTTCGAGATGGCTGGAATGAAGGATGTCGTGGCAAAATCAATAGGGACATCGAACCCGCATAATATGGTCCAGGCCACATTTGACGGGTTTGGGCGTTGCGTGTCACCCCGCAGCATTGCCGCTAAACGAGGCAGGAAGGTGAGTGAAATATTCGGGCGCGAAGAGCCCACGGAACAGGCGGGTTAGCATCATGTCTTCACCGACAAGTAGTAAAATCCGCGTGACCCAGACTGGCAGTCCAATCGGTCGCCAAAAATCGCAGCGCGCGACGTTGATAGGGCTCGGCCTTAACAAATTGAATCGTTCGCGGGTGCTAGAGGATACACCTTCGGTGCGCGGCATGGCAGCAAAGATCAGCCATCTTGTGCGCGTCGAACTGCTAGACGAAGGAAGCGGATCATGAAGCTAAATGAACTATCCGCGCGACCAGGCGCGACGAAAACCAAACGACGGGTTGGCCGCGGTATAGGGTCGGGTAAAGGCAAAACAGCAGGAAGAGGCAATAAGGGCCAAAATTCACGCTCGGGCGTTAGCCTTAAAGGTTTTGAAGGCGGTCAGATGCCTTTTTACCGGCGTATGCCGAAGCGCGGTTTCACAAATATTTTCCGTAAAGAGTATGAAATTCTCAATATCGGACAGTTGCAGAAAGCCGTAGACGATGGCGAATTGGACGCCAAGAATACGATCGATGAAGGGGCTCTGAAGGCCTCTAGGCTGGTGCGTGGCCGCGGTGATGGCGTTCGCATTCTGGCCAAGGGCGAGCTTACCGTAGCGCTACAGATTGACGTTGCCGGCGCATCAAAAGCGGCAATCGCGGCAATTGAAAATGCCGGTGGAAAAATTACCGTCCGTTCGGCCAAAGTGGTGCCCGAGGAATCTGTAAAATCCAAAAAGCAAGCCGCCAAAAAGACAAAGAAGACGACAGAAGAAGCCGCCGCACCGGACAAGAATCAATCCGGTAACGGTGAAAACAATTAGGGCCCGACGGGCGGATAACCACGGATAACCACGGATATCCAATGGCCTCAGCAGCCGAACAACTCGCGGCGAATTTGAATTTTGGTGCTTTCGCGAAAGCGAAAGAACTTCAACGGCGCCTGCTCTTCGCATTTGGCGCGTTGGTCGTTTATCGCCTGGGCACCTATATTCCACTGCCCGGGATCGATACAAACGTAATCGCAGAGGTATTCGAGCAGCAGGCCGATGGCATTCTCGGCATGTTCAATATGTTTTCCGGCGGTGCACTCGGCCGCATGACAATTTTCGCCCTCAACAT
>CAYPSQ010000038.1:10056-16818 GCA_964413115.1 uncultured Rhizobiaceae bacterium
CCTAAACGCCAGGTTGGGCGGCGCATGTTCGGTGGCGAAAGTTCACATTTGCCGTTGAAGCTCAACACTGCCGGTGTGATTCCACCGATTTTTGCCAGCTCAATCTTGCTGCTGCCGATGACCGCAATCAGCATGAATGCGGGTCAGGGTCCGGGCTGGCTGACCGATGTTGCCGGCCTCCTCGGTCGCGGCCAACCGATGTATATGCTGCTTTATGCTGCGGCGATTATCTTCTTTACGTTTTTCTATACTTCAGTCGTCTTCAATCCGACTGATACTGCAGATAATCTCAAAAAGAATGGCGGCTTCGTACCCGGCATTCGCCCAGGCAAAAATACCGCAGCCTATCTAGATTATGTGCTCACCCGTTTGACGGTTGTTGGAGCGCTCTATCTGACTGCCGTCAGCTTGCTGCCCGAGCTATTGATTTCACAATATGCCGTGCCGTTCTATTTCGGCGGTACCAGTCTGTTGATTGTGGTAACGGTTACGATAGATACGGTCGGCCAAATTCAATCTCACCTGCTGGCGCATCAGTATGAAGGGCTTATCAAGAAGTCTAAATTACGGGGTTCGCGGCGGTGAATCTCATTCTATTGGGACCGCCGGGAGCCGGCAAAGGCACCCAGGCCCAGCGGCTAATGGCGCGTTACGACATTCCACAACTCTCGACCGGTGAAATGTTGCGAGCCTCAGTGGCGGAAGGTAGCGTTTTAGGCAAACAGGCAAAAACGATTATGGAAGCCGGCGATCTGGTTCCGGATGACCTTATGATCAGACTCATTTCCCAACGCATCGGGCGTGAAGATTGTGCCAAGGGGTTTATTCTCGACGGATTTCCGCGCACTACCGCCCAAGCAGAGGCGCTCGATGCGATGTTGGCCGAACGGAATTTGCAATTGGACAGGGTGATCGCGATCGCGGTTGATGAAGAGGCCCTAATTGAGCGCATTTCTGGGCGTTTCAGTTGCGTCGATTGCGGTACTGGGTACCATGATTCGTTCAAGCAACCGGTTGCCAAGGGTGTGTGCGATCAATGCGGCGGCACAGATTTCGAGCGGCGCAAGGATGACAACCGGGAAACTGTCGAGGCGCGATTGCACACATACCATCATCAAACCGCACCGATAATACCCTATTATGAGGCCAACGGCCGCCTTGCGCAGGTGGATGGAATGGCCGAAATCAACGCTGTTGGCGATGCTATATTGGCTCTTTTATAAGACGCTAGAGGTGATTGACTTAGCCGCAGGGTTTGCCGATAATCCCGCCCGCTTTGGGCACGCGCCCCGGGTTTTTTCTCGGGCGCGCTTTTTGTTCTGCAAGGAGTACTGATCTTGGCCCGAATTGCTGGCGTCAACATCCCAACAAACAAGCAGGTCGGCATCTCGCTGACCTATATATTCGGGATTGGTCGCACCAAGGCTCTTGAAATTCTGACAACCGCTGGCGTTCCAGCGGACCGACGGGTAAATGAGTTAAGCGACGCGGACGTCGCTAAGGTGCGTGAGATTATCGACCGGGATTATTTGGTCGAGGGCGATCTGCGCCGTGCTACCGCGATGAATATCAAACGCCTGATGGATTTAGGCTTGTACCGCGGTATCCGCCATCGCCGCGGCCTGCCGGTGCGCGGCCAACGTACGCACACCAATGCGAGAACGCGCAAAGGCCCGGCGCGCGCTATTGCCGGCAAGAAGAAGTAGGACAGAACCATGGCCAAACCGACATCCGTCCGCAAGCGCGAAAGGAAGAATATTTCTTCTGGCATAGCCCATGTTAATGCCACATTTAACAACACCATGATCACCATCACTGACGTGCAGGGAAACGCAATTTCCTGGTCTTCGGCAGGTGGAATGGGCTTTCGTGGGTCACGCAAATCGACCCCCTATGCAGCTCAAATGGCCGCAGAGGATGCGGGAAAGAAAGCGGCGGAACATGGTATGAAATCACTTGAAGTCGAAGTGAAAGGGCCGGGATCTGGCCGTGAATCGGCGCTCCGTGCGCTGCAAACGGCGGGTTTTGTCGTCACTGCAATTCGTGATGTCACACCGGTCCCGCACAATGGCTGTCGGCCGCGCAAACGCCGCCGCGTCTAACCAATAAATGAGTGCGCTCCGGCGCACTTGTGAGCGCCGTCGAAGACGGCGATCGAGTAACAAACCGTATTTAGCGAGCGACTCTCCGCTCACCTATTCTGTGAGGTCTCATCCGTGATCCAGAAAAACTGGCAGGAACTAATCAAGCCGTCGAAACTAGCGATTTCGCCCGACGGAGACAGCAATAATATTGCGATCATAGTCGCCGAACCGCTTGAACGCGGCTTTGGCGTGACTCTCGGTAACGCTCTAAGGCGAGTGCTGTTATCGTCGTTGCAAGGTGCTGCAGTCACGGCCATCCAGGTTGATGGCGTGCTGCACGAGTTTTCGTCTATCCCGGGCGTGCGCGAAGACCTCACCGATATCGTCCTCAATATCAAATCCTTGGCACTTCGGATGCATGGCGAGGGTCCAAAACGTCTTACCCTTAAGGCAACCAAGGTCGGTAAAGTAACTGCCGGTATGATTGAAACCGGCCATGATGTTGAGATCATGGACCCAGATTTGGTGATTTGCACGCTAGATCAAGCCGCGAATTTGAGCATGGAATTGACCGTGCAAACTGGTAAAGGCTATGTTGCGGCGGTGCAGAACCGGCCGGAAGACGCACCGATAGGTTTCATTCCCGTTGATGCGCTCTATAGTCCGGTAAAAAAAGTCGCGTATAAGGTTGAGAATACGCGGGTAGGGCAAGTAACTGACTACGACAAGCTTTCGATGACTATTGAGACCGACGGCACGGTCACGCCAGAAGATGTTACCGCGCTAGCTGCCCGAATTGTTCAGGACCAACTCCAGCTTTTTATTAATTTTGAGGACCCACGCGAAACTCACCGCGAGGAACAGGCGGTCGAGCCAGAGTTCAATCCGAACTTGTTGAAAAAGGTCGACGAGTTAGAGCTCTCTGTACGCTCTGCGAATTGTCTTAAGAACGATAATATTATCTATATCGGAGATCTTGTTCAGCATTCAGAGTCGGAGATGCTCCGCACCCCAAATTTTGGCCGTAAGTCGCTGAACGAGATCAAGGAAGTGCTCAGCCATATGGGGTTGCATCTGGGCATGGAAGTGGCCAGCTGGCCGCCAGAAAATATTGAAGATATGGCAAAACGGCTGGAAGAGCCTTATTAGGAAGAGGCGCTGCGGCGCAAGGAGAAAGAGATGCGGCATCGCAAGAGTGGGCGTAAGCTAAACCGGACGTCAAGTCACCGTAGGGCGATGTTTCGTAACATGGCAACGGCACTGTTAAAACATGAGCAGATCAAAACAACCTTACCCAAGGCCAAGGAACTTGGCCCGGTTGTTGAACAAATGATTACGCTTGGAAAACGCGGAAGCCTACATTCCCGGCGTCAAGCACTCAGCTATCTTAAAGACGAAGCGATCGTACGCAAATTGTTCGAAGGTCTAGCCGAGCGTTATGAAAGTCGGGCAGGGGGCTATACCCGCGTTCTTAAGGCTGGTTTCCGCTATGGCGATTCGGCGCCCATGGCCTATATTGAATTGGTAGACCGGGACGAAGACGCCAAGGGCCTAGATTCTGGGCCGGACATTAGCTTGGAAGAGCCGATAGAAGAGGAAGTTTCTGCCTGAACAGGCACCAAATTATCACACGGCAGATAACCAGGGTGGCTCTTTTGGGGCTGCCCTTTGTCGTTATTCAGCATTAAACTCATAGAGATGGCAAAACAGGTCGCCCCCTCTTTATTCGAAAAAGATGCGCCGCGACCGCTGGCCGAAAACATGCGTCCAGCACGGTTGGAAGAGGTTGTGGGCCAGGATCACCTGCTGGGCAAGCATGGCGCTCTCGGCCGTATGATTGCTGCTGGTCGCCTGGCCTCGCACATCTTGTGGGGTCCTCCTGGCTGTGGCAAAACGACAATAGCCCGTCTTCTCGCGGTAAATACAGATCTGGAATTCGAACCGTTAAGTGCCGTTTTCTCCGGTGTCGGCGATTTGCGTAAAATATTTGAGCGCGCCCGTGAACGCCGCCAATCTGGGCGGAGTACGATGTTGTTCGTTGATGAAATTCATCGCTTTAACCGCGCGCAACAGGATGCGTTCCTGCCGGTGGTCGAAGACGGTACGGTAACCCTCGTGGGCGCCACCACGGAGAACCCATCTTTCGAACTGAACGGCGCACTCCTTTCACGCTGCCAAGTTCTGGTTCTGCGCCGCCTCGACGATGAGGCCCTGGCCGAATTGATGCGGCGCGCCGAGGCGGCGAAAGAGAGGCCATTGCCACTCAACGACCAGGCGCGCCTTGCCTTGCGCGCTATGGCGGACGGAGATGGCCGCTTTCTACTCAATATGGTTGAGGAGCTATTCGCTTCGGGGGTGCGGGACACAATGGACAACAAGGCGTTGGCAGAGGTGGTCCAACGCCGCGCACCTCTCTACGACAAGGGGCAAGAGAGCCATTACAATTTGATCAGCGCACTGCACAAATCGTTGCGTGGGTCAGACGCCGACGCTGCGCTTTACTGGCTTGCTCGCATGCTAGCGGGTGGCGAGGACCCAAACTACATCGCGAGGCGTCTAGTGCGTTTTGCGTCAGAAGATATTGGACTGGCAGAACCCGGCGCGCTGTTGCAAACCATGGCAGCGTGGCAGGCTTATGAGCGCCTGGGGTCACCCGAAGGGGAATTGGCGCTTGCTCAAGCGGTGCTTTACCTGGCGACTGCGCCCAAATCTAACGCCGCCTACAAAGCCTTGAGCGCGGCCATGCTCACGGCGCGGGAGAGTGGATCGACCATGCCACCGAATCATATATTAAATGCGCCGACGAGCCTGATGAAGGACCTGGGCTATAGCGAAGGTTATGTCTACGATCACGAAGCGGAAGACGCGTTTTCCGGTCAAAATTATTTTCCTGACGATATGCTGCGCCAGGAATTTTACCGTCCGGAAGCGCGGGGGTTTGAACGCGAAATTGTAAAGCGGCTCGACTATTGGAAAAAGCTGCGCCACGACGCCGGTAAGAAGGAAGAGGAAAGCGAATGAGATTAATTGTCGAAATCGCTTTCGGCGGTGCTGTTGGTTCTATCGGTCTCCATATATTACGCTTTACCTATACATGAGTGGTGTAACCACCTTTCTTGTGGCGGCCGACGACGCGGATATCAGGCTCGACCGTTGGTTCCGAAACCGCTATCCCGGTCTTAGCCACGGTAGACTCGAAAAGCTATTGCGTACCGGCCAAATCCGGGTCGACGGGCGCCGCGCTAAGGCGAGTTTGCGTCTCGCTTCTGGAAATCAAGTACGGGTGCCGCCACTCTCGAACGAAACGGCGACGCTAGAAAAAAGCAGGCCCAGCACATTCACACCGAGTGAGGCAGATTTTGCGGCAGTCCAGGATTGGGTGCTCTACCGCGACGATATGATGCTGGCGATCAACAAGCCCGCCGGCCTTGCAGTACAAGGTGGCTCCGGTGTGACGCGGCATGTTGACGCATTGTTGGATGGTCTGCGCTTTGGCTCCGAGGACCGTCCCCGGCTGGTCCACCGGCTCGATAGGGATACCAGCGGCGTTCTATTGCTGGCGCGCAATGCTGTTGCTGCACGCCACTTGACGAAACTATTCCGCGACCAGGAATTGCGTAAAGTCTACTGGGCGCTGACAATTGGGCGCCCTCAGCTTGAGCGCGGTCGCATCGATGCGGCGATCGCGAAGAGAGCCATCTCGACCCACGTCGAACGTATCATTCCAGTGCCGGACGGAGCCGACGCGACGACATTCTACGCTACCGTAGATACCGCAGGGAGCAGTATGACATGGTTGGCGCTCGCGCCGCGAACCGGGCGCACCCACCAATTGCGTGTACATTGCGCGAAAATTCTGCGCTGCCCAATTCTAGGCGACAAAAAATACCCCGCCGAATCAGATCCGATTGAGCCAGCCGGCTTTGGCGCCGGCCTTCATCTCCACGCTCGCTTGCTGAGCCTGCCGCATCCCGGCAACGGCGGCGCACGGCGGGCGCGTCTTGTTGTGGTGGCGCCGCTGCCGCCGCACATGACAAGGACGTGGCACCATTTGGGATTCGATCCGGGTACGGACGGGGATCCTTTTGCCGAACTATATACATGATGCGTCTAGTCATGTTTGATTGCGACGGCACGTTGGTCGATAGCCAATATGTCATCATCGATTCCATGCAAGCTAGCTTTCGTGCGCACGGTATACCGCCACCTGCGCCCGATGCAATTAAACGAATCGTCGGCCTATCGCTACCGCAAGCCATCGGCCAACTGCACGGCAAAGCTGATGCCGTAATAATTGAAAGCCTGGTGGCGGCCTACAAGGAATACTTTCTTGAATTGCGAGCCAGCCCTGGCCTGCACGAGCCGTTATTTGCTGATGTTGTTGAAACGCTCACTCTTCTGGAAGAGACCGGATATGCTCTTGGCATTGCCACCGGGAAATCACGACGCGGTTTGTCGGCGATCCTGGAGACTCATGGTCTCGCCAAGCATTTCGTAACTTTGCAAACGGCCGATGATGCGCCAAGCAAGCCGCATCCCGGAATGTTAGAGCGTGCGATGGCAGAAACCGGCATGGCCAAGGAAGAAACAGTGCTTATTGGCGATACGGTGTTTGACATGGAAATGGCTTTAAATGCTGGTACCGGCGCGTTCGGCGTGGCCTGGGGTTATCATGATA
>CAYPSQ010000038.1:16918-19069 GCA_964413115.1 uncultured Rhizobiaceae bacterium
GTGCTTGATGGTTGCGCCATCAATACGCCGGCCAAACAACCTCTGGCGATCAGCATCGAAGAACTGGCCGAGGCGGTGGCGGCGGAATGGCGAGCGCAAAAGAATGAAATTCAGCATGACAGCATGCCGATGATGCGGTTTGTTTGCACCGCACTCGACCGAGTTACGGCAAACCGAACTGCGGTGATCTTTGAGACGATCAAATTTGCTGAGACAGATCTACTCTGTTATCGGGCGGCAGAACCGACGGAATTGGTGCAGCGCCAAGCCAAAAATTGGCAACCACTTCTCGATTGGGCTGAAACTCGTTACGGCGCGAGGCTCAGCACGACGACTGGGGTAACCCCGATAGTCCAGGATGCAACGGCTCTAGCTCGTCTCCGCGCGGTGGTCGAAGCTGAGAACGACCTCACATTGACCGGATTGCATGTTGCGACCGGGGCAAGCGGCTCCCTGATCGTTGGCTTGGCGCTGTTGGAACAGGAAATTGACGTACAGCATGCTTGGGCGGCGTCGCATATCGACGAGCTCTGGCAACTCGAACGTTGGGGCGAAGATGCTGAACTCGCCGAACGTCTAGAAGGGTTAAGACGGGAAATTTCCGCTGCCGGCAAATTTCTGGCATTGTCACGCTCTTGTGTCGGTGAAAGTTAGGGGACTTAAATGCAGGATATCATCCGGCAATTAGAGGAAAAACGGGCAGCCGCGCGCCAGGGTGGCGGAGAGAAACGTATCGCCGCACAGCATAAAAAAGGCAAGCTGACGGCGCGCGAAAGATTGGAACTGCTGCTCGATAGCGGATCGTTCGAGGAATATGACATGTTCGTTGAGCATCGCTGCAGCGATTTCGGAATGGCAGAAAACGTCATATCGGGTGATGGCGTGGTGACTGGCCACGGCACGGTGAATGGGCGGCTTGTATTTGTCTTCAGCCAGGATTTCACAGTCTTTGGCGGCTCGCTCAGCGAGGCGCATGCCGAAAAAATCTGTAAGATTATGGATCAAGCGATGAAGGTTGGTGCACCGGTAATCGGGTTGAATGATTCTGGCGGCGCGCGCATTCATGAAGGAGTGGCCTCGCTTGGCGGATACGCAGAAGTGTTTCAGCGCAACGTGCTGGCCTCCGGCGTGGTACCGCAAATTTCCGTAGTGATGGGACCTTGTGCCGGCGGTGCGGTTTATTCGCCGGCGATGACCGATTTTATCTTCATGGTCGAAAACAGTTCATACATGTTCGTCACTGGTCCCGACGTAGTAAAAACTGTTACCCACGAACAGGTCAGCCATGAGGAACTCGGTGGCGCCATCACCCATACCGCGACTTCCGGTGTGGCCGACCGGGCGTTTAGCGACGATGTGGAAACGATTGCTGAAGTGCGCCGATTTATCGACTTTCTGCCGGCCTCTAACCGTGAGCCCGTGCCAACCTGGCCGAGCGAGGATCCAATAGATCGCCCGGAACCGTCGCTCGACACGTTGGTTCCGGCTGATCCGCAAAAGCCCTATGACATGAAGGAACTGATCGGAAAGATCAGCGATGAAGGCGATTTCTTTGAAACTAAGCCAAATCACGCACAAAATATTATCACTGGCTTTGCCCGGATAGGCGGAGCGACCATAGGCATTGTGGCCAATCAGCCATTAGTTTTGGCCGGTTGCCTTGATATCGCCTCGTCGCGGAAAGCCGGACGCTTCGTCCGGTTTTGTGATTGCTTCAACATCCCAATTCTGACCCTGGTTGATGTGCCTGGGTTTCTGCCGGGGACCGATCAGGAGCATAACGGCATCATCACCCATGGATCGAAGCTGCTCTATGCCTATGCTGAAGCCACCGTGCCGAAGGTCACATTGATTACCCGGAAGGCCTATGGCGGCGCCTATGATGTGATGAGCTCCAAACATCTCCGGGGAGACGTCAACTATGCTTGGCCGACCGCCGAGATAGCCGTCATGGGCTCAAAGGGCGCGGTCGAAATAATTTTCCGTGGTGCGTTGGATGATCCCGAGGCCGTGGAGCGCCAGACTGAAGAATACCGCGACAAGTTCGCCAATCCGTTTATCGCCGCCCATCGCGGCTATATAGACGACATCATTATGCCGCATAATACGCGCCGGCGCCTGGGTCGTGCCTTCGCCATGCTGCGCAATAAG
>CAYPSQ010000038.1:19169-20439 GCA_964413115.1 uncultured Rhizobiaceae bacterium
GAGACAATAATTGCTGCCGCCAAGCAGAGCGGCGCTGACGCCGTGCATCCGGGATACGGATTTTTGTCGGAGAACTCTAACTTTGCCGAGCGTTTAGCGGCGGAAGGTATTGTTTTTATAGGCCCGCCGGCAGCCGCCATCGCCGCAATGGGCGACAAGATCACTGCAAAAAAATTGGCTGCGAAGGCGGGCGTCAACACTATCCCGGGGCATGGCGAAGCGATTAAGGCCGGAAAAAAAGCTGAGGCTATCGCCAAAGAAATTGGCTATCCAGTCATGATCAAGGCGGCGGCTGGTGGCGGCGGCAAGGGTATGCGCGTCGCTTCATCGCCTGATATTTTTGCCGAGAGTATCGTCTCTGCGATCCATGAAGCAACCCAGGCATTTGGTGATGGACGTGTTTTCATCGAGAAATTTATCGAGGAACCGCGCCACATCGAAATTCAGGTTCTAGCCGATAGTCACGGCAATATCCTGCATCTTGGTGAGCGCGAATGCTCCATCCAGCGCCGTCACCAGAAGGTCATCGAGGAAGCGCCGAGCCCGTTACTCGACGACGCCACACGCCAAGCCATGGGAGAGCAAGCCTGTGCGCTGGTGCGCGAAGTTGGCTATGTCTCCACAGGGACGGTCGAGTTCGTTGCCGACCAAAAGCGTAATTTCTATTTTCTTGAGATGAACACACGCCTTCAGGTCGAGCACCCGGTCACCGAATATGTGACCGGAATCGACTTGGTTGAACAGCAGATTAAAGTCGCTGCCGGTGAAAAACTTGCCATAACCCAGGGCGACATTAAGCATAACGGCTGGGCTATGGAGTGCCGGCTGTACGCGGAAGACCCGGCGCGCGGATTTATGCCTTCAATTGGGCGGCTGGTGCGCTATCGCGAACCAAAGCCGAGCGCCACTGTCCGGGTTGATACCGGCGTCTTTGAGGGCGGAGAAATCTCGATGCATTACGATCCGATGATTGCCAAACTGGTCAGCCATGGCGCTGACCGAGCGGGCGCCATCGCCGCCATGCTGGAAGCGCTCGATGCGTATCAAGTACAGGGTATTTCCCACAATTTAACGTTTCTATCGGCCATCATGGGCCATCCGCGCTTTGCAAGAGGGGAGCTCAGTACGGCCTTTATCGAGGAAGAATATCCCGATGATTTCACGCCGCTGGCTGGCGAAGCCGAATTGGCTGTGCTGGTACCGGTAGCCGCTGCAGTCGAATATCGATTGCGGGCGCGCCGGGCAATGATTTCTGGCCAGACCGATAAGC
>CAYPSQ010000038.1:20539-22412 GCA_964413115.1 uncultured Rhizobiaceae bacterium
ATAATGGCTGAGGTCGGGTGCCACATTCAGCGAAACGCCGTGATAGGTCACCCAACGGCGTACGCGGATGCCAATTGCCGCTATTTTTGCTTCCTCGCCGTGGTTAAGCGAGACCCAAACACCGACCCTACCATGGCGCCGTTCGCCGTTGACCCCGAATAGAGCTAGGGTATCGATCAGCCATTGCTCTAGATTACGCACGAACTGATGTAAATCGGCGCCGCGGCGCCTCAGGTCTAGCATCGTATAGGCAATCCGCTGGCCGGGACCATGATAGGTATATTGCCCACCGCGCCCGGTGCGATGCACTGGAAACGCGCCCCGGTCCAGCAAGTCGCTTTCGTTGGCACTGGCACCTGCCGTATAGAGTGGCGGGTGCTCTAGCAGCCAGACTAATTCCGGCGCGCCGTCGCCGCGAATTTTCGCTACTCGCGCCTCCATCTCCTGCACAGCGTCCCTATAGGCAACCGATGCTGAGCTGGTTTTCCATTCGACGGAAGCCGGCACGGATTTTATTTTCGTGGGTTGTGACAACGTAAATCCTTTCGTAATGAATAGAGAATGTAATGCAGCTTTCTATCTGGCACTATTATCAATTGAACAGTCTATTTCCGCGGGGGAGAATCAATCATGGCCGACTATTTCGAGCGCTCGCTCATTCTGCATGAACAACTTCGTGGCAAGATTAGCGTCCATAACAAACTTCCTGTCGGTAGCCGCGACGATTTATCGCTGGCCTATACGCCCGGTGTTGCGCGGCCGTGCGAAGTTATTGCGGCGGACCCCGAACAGGCTCGCAAGCTCACCATCAAGGGAAATTCCGTTGCTGTTGTTACCGACGGCTCGGCTGTACTCGGCCTCGGCGATATCGGCCCGAGGGCGGCGCTTCCAGTGATGGAAGGCAAAGCCTTACTGTTTCGCGAGTTTGCAAAGATTGATGCCTGGCCGATCTGTCTTAATTCCCAGGATCCGGCAAAGATCATTGAAACATGCCGGCTAATTGAACCGGTCTTCGGTGGCATCAATTTGGAAGATATTTCGGCGCCTCGCTGCTTCGAGGTCGAGGATGCGTTGCAGGATCTCGGCATTCCCGTCTTTCACGACGATCAGCATGGTACAGCCATCGTCTTGCTGGCCGCCCTCATAAACTCCGCCAAAGTCACGGGTAAAAAATTATCCGAGCTTCAAGTAGTTATCAACGGCGCCGGCGCTGCGGGCTCCGCAATTGCGAAGTTGATCCGCGGGGTCGGCGTCCCGAAAAGTGAAATCCAGCCGGTTGGGGATGTCATCGTCTGTGATTCCAAAGGTGCGATCAGTGCTTGTCGCGACGACCTCAACTCCTCTAAGCAGGGCATGCTCAAATATACCAATAGCGGCAATCGCTCCGGTTCGCTGCAGGAAGTGTTGAAAGGTGCGGATGCCTTTATAGGCGTCTCGCGCGGCAATATTATTGGCGCGGACGATGTGAAAAATATGGCCAATGGTTCGATCATTCTCGCAATGGCCAATCCAACTCCGGAAATCATGCCGGACGAGGCGCGCAAGGGCGGGGCCGCTGTAATCGGTACCGGGCGCAGCGATTTTCCCAATCAGGTCAACAATGTTCTGGTCTTCCCCGGCATCTTCCGCGGCGCCTTGGATGCTAGTGCGCCGGTCATCAATGGCGAAATGAAAATTGCTGCTGCAGCGGCTCTCGCCGCGGATGTCGAAGAGGCTAGCGCTGAGATGATTTTGCCACATCCGCTTGATCGCACCGTCGCGCCCAATATCGCCAAAAAAGTTCGTGCCGCGGCAAAGACTTCGATTTAGCACCTCTTTTTTCTTGTGCTTCCCGGGTGCAAGTGGCGCAGGCTCGGATATACTCCGGTTTCAC
>CAYPSQ010000039.1:0-5895 GCA_964413115.1 uncultured Rhizobiaceae bacterium
GAGCAATCATGCGGCGCGATGGGGCGGTGGAAGGTTTCGGCGAGGCTGGCTATTTTCTTTGCCTCCGAGATGCCGCCGCACCAGGTGAGGTCCGGCATGATGATGCCGGCGGCACCGGTTTCGAGAATCCGGTGATGCTCCCAGCGCGCGCCGAGGGTCTCGCTGGCACAGACCGGGACGTTCGTGGCGGAGGCAAACTCGGCCACTGCGTCGATGCTATCCATGCGGATTGGGTCTTCGAACCAAAAGGGATCGAATTCCTCGAGTGCCTCGGCGATTTTGATGGCGGCGGGAAAACGCCACAACGAGTGCAGCTCGACCATGATGTCCATCTCATCGCCGACCGCCGCGCGGATTTTGCGGAACGGTTCGAGTGCGGTATCGAGATCGGCATTGGAGATGTAGTAACCACCAGATGCTTTGGCAGCAAAATCGAACGGCCAGATTTTCATGCCGGTGATGCCCTCCGCCAACAGGCTCTCGGCCAGCGCGCCGGCATCGTTCAGGAAAGCTTCTAGGTCTTCGTAGGGACCTTCCGTTTCGCCACCGGTGCCCCAATCGTCGAGCCCCCAGTTCGGCCGCGAGCGGACATAGCGGTAGCCGGCGCAGGTGTTGTAGATGCGCATCTTGTCATGGGTGAGGCCGCCGAGGAGTTGATAGACCGGTTGCTCAATCGCCCGGCCCCATAAATCCCACAGCGCGATATCGATGGCCGAGCGCCCGCGCGTTTCGGCACCGGTGCCAGCAAAGCCGATATAGGGCGTGAGGTCGCGGGCGATGCGCTCGATCTGCAACGGGTCGCGGCCAATCAAGGCCGGCGCTGCGGTTTCGTGGATGTAGGCTTCCGCCGCGCGGACGCCGAAGAAAGTTTCGCCCAGCCCGATTACGCCAGCGTCGGTATGGAGCCGCAGCCAGAGGAGGTTGGTGAACTCATCGAGGCGGATGGTCTCGACGCGTGTGATCTTCATGACCTGGCCCCGCGAGTTTCGATTGCTGTCACTTCCTGGACTCTATCCAATAGAATGCCACCAACAGTCAATGGAATAGCATGAGGTCAACCATGAAAGCGGAAATAAAATGGGTCGAGAAACGCAGCTTTCTCGGTAAATCGGGCAGCGGTTTCATAATCCCGTTCGGCACCGCGCCAGAGCCCGACGACTTTCGCCCGGGACCGTCTGCCATGGAATTGGTGCTGATTGGAACCGGCGGCTGTGCGGCTTGGGACGTGGTCCAAATTCTCGAAAAAGGCCGCCAAAATGTGGGAGATTGCGTGGTCAAACTTGATGCCGACCGGGCTGACGAAGACCCGAAAGTGTTTACCCGAATTCACATGCATTTTATCGTCACCGGGCGCGACCTTAGCAGCGATAAAGTAGCGCGGGCGGTCACGTTATCTGCCGATAAATACTGCTCGGCCTCCGCCATGATGGCCAAAACCGCTGACGTCACACATGATTTTGAGGTGATCGATAGCGCTTGAAGGACGCTAGCTTGGCCGCTTCAACAACACGCTGTTACCGGCGTAAACTGCGCTTGGCCCCAGCGCTTCCTCGATGCGGATCAGTTGGTTATATTTGGCCGTACGGTCGGATCGGGCGAGCGAGCCGGTTTTGATCTGGCCGCAATTTGTCGCCACGGCAAGATCGGCGATGGTGACGTCCTCCGTCTCACCGGAGCGATGCGACATCACCGCCGCATAGCCGCCGCGATGCGCCATGTCGACCGCTGCGAGTGTTTCGCTCAAGGTGCCGATCTGATTAACCTTTACCAATATCGCATTGGCCACCCCTTGTTCGATGCCGCGGGACAGGCGCGCCGCATTGGTGACAAAGAGATCGTCGCCAACTAGACGAACTTGCTCGCCAAGCGCCGCAGTAAGAGTGGCCCAGCCTTGCCAATCATCCTCGGCCAAACCGTCTTCGATTGAAACGATGGGATACTTGTCCGTGAGATCCTCGTAGAGCGCGATCATTTCATCGGCATCGAGACTGCACCCTTCGCCTGCAAGCTCATATTTTCCGTTTCGGTAAAATTCGCTCGCGGCAACGTCGAGAGCCAACACCACATCTTCCCCAGCTCGGTAACCAGCCGCTTCGACTGCTTTAACGAGCAGATCGAGCGCTTCGGTTGTGCTGGCTAGATTGGGCGCAAAACCACCCTCATCGCCGACATTTGTGCTCAGGCCTGAATCGGAAAGGCGCTGCTTGAGGGCATGAAAAACTTCCGCGCCCATCCGCACCGCATCGGAGAAGGTTGGCGCTGCGACCGGCATGATCATGAATTCTTGGAAATCGATAGCGTTGTCGGCATGGGCTCCACCATTAAGGATGTTCATCATCGGCACTGGGAGTATGCGCGCCTGCACACCACCCAGATAGCGATAGAGTGGTTGTCCAATATCAACCGCCGCAGCCTTGGCGACGGCCAGGCTGACGGCAAGCGTGGCATTTGCG
This sequence comes from uncultured Rhizobiaceae bacterium, assembly GCA_964413115.1. Classification (GTDB taxonomy): domain Bacteria; phylum Pseudomonadota; class Alphaproteobacteria; order UBA828; family UBA828; genus PTKB01. The sequence continues at coordinate 2,454 of CAYPSQ010000039.1, forward strand.
CCAAGGCGTGCCTTGTTGGGCGTACCGTCCAAATCCACAAGCATCGTATCGATCAAATTTTGGTCATGCACAGAAATGCCACCGATCGCTGGGAAAATCTCATCGTCCACCATGGACAACACGCCAAGTACGCCCTTCCCGCCGTAGCGCGCTGGATCCGCGTCACGGCGCTCCACCGCCTCATGAGCACCGGTAGAAGCGCCGGATGGTACGGCCGCGCGTCCTATCAAACCGTTTTTTAGCACCACATCTACTTCGACCGTGGGGTTGCCTCTACTGTCGAGGATTTCGCGCGCATGGATATCCGTGATTGCCGTCATAATGATCTCCCTTATCTGCCGCTATTTCATGGCATAATTGGCGGGATTCGAAAAGTAGAGATCGGGACAATCGATGGATGTACTTGTGGTCGGCGCAAATGGGCGAACTGGACGGCATGTGTTGCCGCTCCTCAAACAGGCCGGTTTTAATCCTCGCGCCATGATTAGAAATTACGATCAGCGTAATGATATGAAGACACTTGGCGCCGATGTTGTCGCCGGCGATCTTGAAAAACCGCTTGGCTATGCTGTAGACGACAATCGAGTATGCATCTTCGTCGCCGGATCGGGCTCGAAAACGGGACCGGAGAAAACGATCGACGTCGATTTTCATGGCGCCATCAACCTAATCGAGACATGCGAGCGTAAAAAAATCAGGCGCTTTATCATGTTGAGTTCGATGAATACGGACGATCCAGAATCAGGACCCGAAAAACTCCGCCACTATCTTGCCGCCAAAGCAGGGGCCGACAATCGCCTGCGGACGAGCCTGATGAATTGGACCATTGTCCGCCCAGGATTCTTAACCGACGAGCCGAGCCATGAATTACTGGAAATCGCGCCCAGCCTCGGTTCTCTCGAAGGCGCAGGGTCGATCAGCCGCGAGGATGTCGCCAAGGTGCTGGTCGCTTGTCTCTCGCGCGAGAATACCATCGGCAAAACTTTCGATATTGTCGACGGCAAGACGCCACTCGAGGAGGCACTCGACAGCATATGACTGGCAAAGCTGTTTTCATCGATTGTCCAATTTTCCTCGGAGAACTCTATAACGCCGAGCTGCGCGCAATACTACCCGATCTGGTGATGAATATCGGCGACCCTCCGGGCGGCGATACGGTTGCAATGCTTGCCGGGGTGCAAGGCGCCATCAACGACCACACCAATATGAACAAAGAAATCCTTGAAGCATGCCCGGGCCTGAAGGTGATCGTCTTTATGGGAACTGGCGCGTCGAGTTATATAGACGTTGAAGCAGCTTCAAACCTTGGCATCCGCGTGCGGACGATCCGTGACTATGGCAACCGCACGGTCGCTGAACATGCCGTGGCCCTCATGTTCGCTGCGGCACGGCGCATTGCAGCTATGGACAGGACTATCCGCAGCGGTGTGTGGGATACCCTCGACGCTGTTGAACTTGAGCAGAAGACCCTGGGCGTTGTCGGGGTTGGCGGCATCGGCCGGGAAATAGTGCGCCTTGGCCACGGCCTCGGGATGAAAGTGTTGGCTTGGAACCGGAGTGGTGTGGCTGACGATTTGCCTTGCGAGGAGTGCGCGCTCGACGAATTGATGGAGCGCTCGAATGTGGTCTCGCTGCATCTTTCCCTCTCAGACGAAACCGCAGGCATGATCGACGCCCGGCGCATCGGCCTAATGCGCCCCAGCGCCTTACTGATCAATACCGCGCGTGGCGGCGTCATCGATGAACCCGCGCTGATTGCCGCATTAAAAGAAAACAAAATTGCCCATGCCGGGTTGGATGTTTTCGCCGAGGAACCGTTGCCGCCAGATCACCCCCTGCTGACGATGGACAATGTCACACTCACGGCACATGCCGGGTTCATGACGCGTGAGGCGTCGGCGCGGCTGTTGCAGATGGCGCTTGAGATCATGCGCGAGGAATTAGCGGCGATGGACGGCGCGCCCGCCTGAAGGTTTGTGAACCGCCCGCTCTGGCCTGGTACATACTTTGTTTGAAAGTGTTTCTAATTTCGATTTGACGCGTCAAGGAAAGGAAACAAGACCTTGGACCTCATTTTGCGCAACGGCTCCATCGTCACCCATGCCGAGGAATTTATCGCAGATATCGGCATCGAAGACGGCAAGATCAAACAAATCGGCCAGGAATTGGGCCCGGCGGCGCGAGAAATCGACGTCGGAGGCAAATATCTTTTCCCAGGCGGCGTGGATGCCCACACCCATGTGGATTTCGAATTGATGGGCAAACGCACCATTGACGATTTTCATTCCTCCACGGTACAGGCGGCGTGTGGCGGCGTGACGACAGTGATCGATTATGTTTTCCCGGCGCCAGGACAAACTCTGATGCAGGCAGTGGAAGCTTGGAAAGCCAAGGCCAAAGATAAAACTGTCATCGATTATGGTTTGCACCCAACGCTGTTCAGCCCCGACGACCAGATGATTCAGGAAATGGGCGATCTGGTGGCGGAGGGCCATACCAGCTTCAAGATTTTCATGACCGAACTGGGTGAATTCGACCAGTTCGCGCCGCAATATGTCGAGGCCATGAACATGGCAGGCAAGCTCGGCGCGCTTACCAACATCCATTGCGAAGATCAGTGCTGCATCTCCTACATAACAAAGCAGTTGGAGACGGCAGGTAAATCAAACGTCAAACATTTTGCCGATTCACGGCCACGCATTTCTGAAGGCCTAGCCGCACACCGCGCCTGTGCGTTAGCGCGTGTTGCCGAAGCGCCGGTCTATCTAGTCCATCTCTCCTGCGAAGAAAGCATGGACGAGCTCAACGACGCGCGCGCCAAAGGTCAGACGGTTTATGGCGAAACCCGCCCGATATATCTCCATCTTGATCGCGAGCGCTTCAATTCACAAGTCGATCCTGAGCGTTATGTCGGCTGGCCACCGTTACGCGAGGCGGACCAAATGGACGTGTTGTGGCAGGCCCTGGATAGCAACGTCTTGCAAACCGTTGCGACTGATCATGTTGGCTGGTCGATGGAACAGAAGAAAGAGGAATCTACCGTCGATACATTGCAGCCCGGCATGTCAAATCTAGAAACGGTCATGCCTATGCTCTATTCGGAAGGCATCGGCAAGGGCCGCATGACGCGCAAGCGGTTTGTCGAAGTTATCTCCACCAATCCGGCAAAAATCTTCGGTCTCTATCCCCAGAAGGGCACCATCGCCATTGGCTCGGACGCTGACATCGTCGTGTTTGATCCTAAAAAGGACGTCACCATCCGCCATGAGGACATGCATTCCAACCAGGATTGGGAATTGCATGAAGGCTTCGAAGTCACTGGATGGCCAGTGATGACACTGTCGCGCGGCGAGATCATCGTCGAGAACGGTAATGTGCTGGCTCAGCCCGGACGCGGAAAAATGCTGAGAAGGCAGAAGTTCGCCGAACTTTAAAATATACC
>CAYPSQ010000039.1:5995-15427 GCA_964413115.1 uncultured Rhizobiaceae bacterium
GCGACATAGTGATCGCGCACGGTGAAGCGCGCTTCACCCTCCCCCTTCAGTTCCTGTTCCAAGCATGTCGTCAATTTCCCTAGACGGCGCTGATGAATACCGAGGCGGCGCTGCACCGGATCGCTCACGACTCCGGAAAAAGCCGAAAACACCGCACCGACAGCGACCAAGCCGCCAGTCGCGCCAACGGTCAGCGCCACCGGCGCCACTGCCGGAAAGAGATTATACCAAACGCCACCGAGCCCGGCGCCAAGCGGAAAAGACGCGATGGCAGCACCTTGAACGAGTGCATGCGCGGTGACCGGACCGAGCGACAGCATGCCCGGAGTCAATTGCTTGAAAGCAACTGCACCGATCCCGGCACTCAACAGTGCGTTGCTCATATCGGCTGAAGACACACGGGTACTTTGATAGGTATGGAGCGCGCCCGTGAGCCAAGCGCGAAATTCGGCGTCATGACCCTGCACGCCGGATGCCTGCAACTGCTTGGAGATGGCACCTTCCACGCAAGGGTCGCGCAACAGTTCTTCTGCCAGCGCATCGCGCTCGCTGACACGTGATCCTTGCGTGTAGGGCAATTCGAGATAATCGACAAAGAGGCGCCATTCGAGCTCACGCGCCACATCTGTTTTCAAGTAAAAGCGACGCCTCTCTAGCCAAGCGGCGCTTTGTCTGCGCCCGACAGCGCGGCACCCTGCCGCGATAATCTGCGTGGTTAGGAATGGCGCGCTCATGGCGAGATTTGCCGGTGCCCGGACCATATCCAGGCCGACGGCGTGGCGATGCAGGCGGAGTGAGCCCAGGAGGCTGAAATTATCGTTGGCGAATTCCTCGACCTTTGCACGGCGGGATTCGCAATAGCGAGCCACGGCCTTACTAACAATCTCTTGCGCCCGTGTCCGATCGACGAGTTCTGGGGGCGCCTGCCACGTGCTCATTTTCGGAGTAGCGCCCTCATTCGTTCAGAATGTCCTCAACTCTGGTACCGTGCCAGCCGGCTTCGCGCTTACGCCAATATTGCTCCTGGATTCGACTGGTTAGGAGGCCCTTATGGCCGTTGCCAATCGGTAAACTATCGAGTTGCGTCACGGGCATCACACCGCCCGCGGTGGTGCTACAGAATATCTCGTCGACCACCCTCAATTCGTCGGGGTGTACTTTACGCTCTTCATACGGAATGTTTTCAGCCTCGCAAATTTCCCGCACCGAGCGGCGGGTGACGCCTTCAAGAATATTGCTATCGGGTGTCGACACTTTGCCGTCACATACGACGAACATGTTGTATCCCGGGCCTTCGGTTAGATAGCCGTCGGGACCGCAAAGAAGCGAGTCGTCGCAGCCCCGGTCATAGGCTTCAAACCGCGACTGAACCAAATCAGCACGGTCATAATTTTTAAAACGCTGATCGATCGCCTTGGATGAAACTCGCTCAACGCTGGATACATAAAGGTTTACGCCTTCGCGGCATTTTTCTTCACCCCAAATCCACACATATGGCATGGCATAGGCGACAAATTGACATTCGCTCAGACGCGGGTCCCGCGATTGGCTAGAACTGATGCCACGAGTCATCTGCACCTTGATATAGGCGTTGTCGAGCTCCGCCTGTTCGACGCATTCAGCGCAGATCTGGCGCATCTCTTCATGGCTGTAAGGATTATTCAGGCGAAACCCGTCGATGGATTGCTGAAAGCGCTCAAGGTGCTCGTCCAGCATAAACACCCAGCGGTTCCAGGCGGAAGTCACGTCATAGACCACGTCGCCCCAGACAAACCCGGAATCGAAGATTGACATCTTCGCTTCCTCAGGCTTCACATAATCTCCATCAATAAACACGATTCCGTCGGACATGGCGTATCCCCGCTTTAGCTGTTGGTCTCCTTGGCAAGCTTATCGAAAGCGGTGAGCCTCTCCAACAGTGCTGGCATATCTTGGAGCCGCACCATGTTGGGACCGTCAGACGGCGCATTGTCGGGATCACGATGGGTTTCCATGAAAATTGCGGCCACACCCACGGCTACGGCTGCACGTGCCAAGACGGGTACGAATTCACGCTGGCCGCCGCTTACCGTCCCCTGCCCGCCTGGCTGCTGCACCGAATGTGTTGCATCATAGACCACCGGGCAGCCGGTGGCCGCCAATTCGGGGAGACTGCGCATGTCTGAGACTAGCGTGTTGTATCCGAACGAGACGCCGCGCTCACACACCATGACGTTTGGGTTTCCCGCATCGATGATCTTGGCGACAACATTTTTCATATCCCAGGGTGCCAGGAACTGCCCCTTCTTGACATTTATTGCTCTGCCGGTGGCCGCGGCTGCCAGCAGCAGATCCGTTTGACGGCAGAGAAAGGCCGGTATTTGGAGTACATCGACCACTTCGGCCACGGGTGCACACTGCTCGACGCTGTGTACATCAGTGATGACCGAGCAGCCAACAACTTCACGGACCTCGGCCAGGATGGGCAAGCCTTCCGCTATGCCGATACCGCGGGCGCTTCCAGCGCTGGTACGGTTCGCCTTGTCGAATGAGCTTTTATAGATTAGTGAAATTCCGAGCAACCGCGTCATCTCCACCAGCGCCTGTGCCATCTCGAGGGCATGATCACGGCTCTCGATCGCGCACGGCCCGGCGATCAATACCAGCGGTAAATTATTGCCGATAGCGAAGTCGCCGATGCGAACATGACGCTGGGTCGTCATTTCATATGCTCCGAGATGTCAAACCAACCGCGATTGGTCAACAGCGGCTTTGACGAATGAGGAGAACAACGGATGCGGCGCAAATGGCTTGGATTTTAGTTCAGGGTGAAACTGTACGCCGACGAACCATGGATGGTCGTCGCGCTCTACGATTTCCGGCAATTCACCGTCCGGCGAAAAGGCGGTGAATCGCATTCCCACCTCTTTTAACTGGCGCTGATAATTAACATTCACCTCGTAGCGGTGGCGGTGGCGCTCGCTAATCAATCCGCTGCCGTAGGCATCTCGAACTTTGCTGCCGGTGCGCAACAGAGCGTCATAAGCACCAAGCCGCATGGTCCCGCCGAGATTGTCGCCAGCACTTCGGTGCTCTACATCATGCCCGCTCTTCCACTCGGTCATTAGGCCGACCACGGCATCTTCGCAAGGCCCAAATTCGGTCGAGCTGGCATTTTCTAGACCAGCTAAATTGCGCGCCGTTTCAACAACTGCAAGCTGCATGCCGAAACAGATTCCGAAATAGGGCACGCGCTTGGTCCGGGCGAAGGTCACGGCGGCTATCTTGCCTTCCGCGCCACGCTCGCCGAAGCCGCCGGGAACAAGAATACCGTTTACCGATTCCAGCTCCTGCATCGCGTCATCGCTCTCGAAAACGTCAGCGTCGATCCAGCGCATATCGACCCGCACATTGTTGGCGATGCCGCCATGGGTCAGCGCTTCGTCAAGCGACTTATAGGCGTCCTGGAGACCCGTATATTTGCCGACGACAGCAATACTGACTGCACCTTCCGGAGCAAGCAGTCGGCCAACGATGTGGTGCCAAACCTCCAAGTTCGGCTCGGTTTCGCTGTCGAGACCGAAATGATCAAGCACTTGAGTGTCGAAGCCTTGTTCGTGATAGTGAACGGGAACCTGATATATCGTGTTGACGTCCGTAGCAGCGATGACTCGGCGCTCGGGAACATTACAGAACAGTGCTACCTTGCGGCGTTCAGCTTCTGGAATCGAACGGTCACTGCGACACAACAACAAATCGGGCTGAATACCGATACTGCGCAGTTCCTTTACCGAGTGCTGCGTCGGCTTAGTTTTGAGTTCACCAGCTGCGGGGATATAGGGCAACAGAGTGAGGTGTACATACATCACCTTGTCGGACCCTAATTCATAGCCGAATTGCCGGATCGCCTCAAAGAAAGGTAACCCTTCAATATCGCCTACCGTGCCTCCAATCTCTACGAGCACGAAATCGGCTCCGTCTACATCGTTTGTAATCGCTTCTTTGATGGCATCGGTGACATGCGGAATAACCTGGACAGTACCGCCCAGATAGTCGCCGCGGCGCTCCCGCGCAATAACTCCGGAGTACACTTTGCCTGCCGTAACACTGTCGCTCCGGCGCGCCGGTACACCAGTAAAACGCTCGTAATGGCCTAGATCCAGGTCAGTCTCAGCGCCGTCGTCGGTAACGTAGACCTCGCCATGTTGATACGGACTCATCGTGCCCGGGTCAACATTCAGGTAAGGATCGAACTTGCGCAACCTGACCGAATAGCCGCGCGCCTGTAGAAGGGCGCCTAGGGCTGCAGAGGAGAGACCCTTACCGAGGGAGGAAACCACGCCACCGGTGATAAATATATACCGCGTCATGGGCGCCTAAAGTAACAGAGGCGAAGCAAAGGCCCAAGCTTTAGGTCGACATATTTTTGAAGATCGGCCGAAGCCGTGGTTCTACAATACTTATCAGCCCGGCGATGGAACGCTCGGTTAATCGCTTTGGCCTGATTGCGGAGCCGACTCGGGTGACGGCGGCTCGGACTCGGCTGCTTCCTCCACGGCGCCTGTCTCGGTAACGCGCGGCGTGAGACCGTCGCCCAACGCATCCGGATCGTAATCTTCTGAATCGAAAGGCTGTAAATCATTCGAATCTTGCCCAACCCCTGCTGTTCCGATGTCCATGACCGAGAGGCCTTCATCAGAATTGCGGCTAAGGATCGCGAGGACCAAGCTTAAAATCATAAATACTGCGCCTAGACCAGCAGTTAGCCGGGTTAAAAAATTTGCTGAACCGCGGGCGGAGAACATTGCCCCCGGACCGCCGCCACCGATGCCAAGCGCACCACCTTCGCTGCGCTGAAGAAGCACCGCGATGATCATCGTAACGGCGACAATCACCAATATGACCAGAAGTATGGTTTCCACCCTTGCCTCGCTGGGTTCAGTGCTGTTTCGGCCACATAACTTTGTTAACGGCCGTAATGGGCACAAATATTCCAAAAAGTTTCCGCCGACAGGCTCGCGCCCCCGACTAAGGCGCCATCAACGCCCACAATAGATAAGATTTCACCAGCATTTTCTGCTTTTACGGATCCGCCATATAGCACGCGTACACCACTTTTACCGCCAGTTTTTAATTCGCCAAATAAGTCACGGATATGCTGGTGCATTTCGCCAATCTCAATCGCGCTTGGTATACGGCCGGTGCCAATCGCCCACAGGGGCTCATAGGCGATGATGATATTATTGCTGCCTCCGCTGTCAGGCAGCGAATTCCTCAATTGCTCACCGACCACTTCAAGGGCGCGTCCGGCTTCCCGTTCGTCCTCGCTCTCGCCGACACAGAGGATTGCCCGCAATTCCGCCCGTAGTGCAGCCACGACTTTCATGCGAACTATCTCATTGGTCTCGCCATGATCCGCACGTCTTTCAGAATGTCCTAATATCACATAATTGCAGCCGCAATCAGCGAGCAATTCGGCGCTGGTATCACCGGTATGTGCTCCCTTTTCCTCCATATGGCAGTCCTGGCCGCCAAGCGCGATGCCGGCGCCTTGCAAGGCGTCTCGAAGCTCAAACAAAAGCGCTGCCGGTGGACAGACAACGATGTCACATGCCGTCTCGCCCGCCGCTCGTTTGAGGCCCGCGAGCGCGTTCCCTAAATCCCGACCATCGCGGCGCAGCCCATTCATTTTCCAATTTGCGGCGACCACAGGTCGAGACGCCGCCGCACCGCCCGAAGCCTGAGACATGACACACCATGAATAATGCGGAGAATCGGCGCAGGATTAACATAACGTCTCGGCGATTGCCAGTGCTGGCCCTGAGGCGCATAGTCCAAGAATTGCATATTGCAGCCCCCTCCCTGCACCTCTATGATCCAGTTTGCCGCTCTCTTGGGAGCAACCCGCATTTTCAATGGGTTAGAAGGGATTCTTAATAGCCATGCTCAATGCTATCAGGAAGGGTTCTCAGACCTGGACCGGTAAAATATTTTTGATTGCCGCCGGCGGCGCGCTGGTCGTCACACTCGGCTTCGGTGATGTCTTCAGGTCTGGCGGGAGCGCGTCCTCCATTGCCATGGTCGGTGACAACGAGATTCCTACGGCCCGCTTCGCCGCCGAATTTCGCCGTCAAATACAACGGATTCAACAAGACGTGCCGACCTTCACCGCCGAACAAGCGATTTCGATGGGTCTGGTGGATCAGGTCCTGAGAAGTTTGGTCGGCGAAGCACTGATCGAGGAAGAGGCCAAAAGCCTGAACATCAGTGTAGCTGATATCATGGTGCGCAACAAAATCCTGGGACAATCAGTGTTTGCAGCCGAAAGTGGAGAATTCGACCGGGAGCGCTATGAACAGACTTTGCGGCGCAACAGTTTGACTCCTGAAATATATGAAGAACAAATTCGCGCCAGCATTCGCACCGACCAACTTATTCGCACGGTAGCGGGAAACCGCAAGGCGCCAAGAGCGCTCACCGACGCACTTTACAGGTTCCGGAATGAGGTGCGTGGTGCCCGGATCGCGATAATACCGAGCGATACCAGGTATGATATCGGCACGCCGAGTTCCGACGAAATTGATACCTATTACAAAGAACACGCCGCGAGCTTTACTGCACCCGAGTTCCGCGCCATCACGTATCTTTATCTCACGCCTGAATCCATCCTTAGCGAAATCGAATTGAGTGATGAGGATCTCCGGGCAGAGTATGAAGCGCGCGCTGCATTATATGACCTTCCCGAGCAGCGCGAAGTTCACCAAATTCTTTCCGCCGACGAAGCACTCATCCGGGAAGGTAGAATCCTGCTGAACGCGGGCCAGAGCTTCAACGAGGTCTCGGAGGAATTGGCAAGGCGCGGTGCCACTGCGCTCAAGATGGGCGGTATTGAGCGTGCCGCTTTGCCCGCAGAAGCCGGTGACATCGTATTTGGGCTAGCCAATAGCGGCGCCAGCGATCCGGTCCAGACATCGCTTGGCTGGCATCTTTTTCAAGTTAACGAAATTTTTCCGCCACGGCGCATCCGCTTCGAAGAGGTCCGCGACGAGTTGCGCCAGGAAATGGCATTGGAAGCGGCCGTCGATAGCCTCTACCGGCTATCAACTGTATTGGATGACGAATTGGCGGGTGGCGCCTCGCTGGAACAGGCCGGGCAAGCTATCGGCATTACTCCCGTCACGGTTGCCTCGATCGATCTGCGCGGGATGAGCGCCGGCGGCACCCACGTGCTCGGCGAATTGCCAGATGCCATTGAAATCGTGCAGACCGCATTCACCACTGAAAGTGGCGTGGATTCGATCGTCGTCGAATCTGAAGCAGGAAACTATTTTGTCCTCCGCGTGGATTTTATCACGCCGCCGGCATTACGTTCGCTTGACAGCGTGCGCCAAGAGGTGGTGAACGGTTGGCAGGCTGTTGCCCGGAGCACTCAGGCACAGCGTGCGGCCGAGCAGCTTGCTGATCGAGTGCGAGGTGGAGAGAGCCTTACCGAAGCGGCAGAGGCCGAACGCTATGACGTGGCGCTTGTCTCCGATCTTTTGCGCGGTTCCGTGTCCAGCGACCGAGGAGTATCTCAGGAAATTTTGGCGGGTATTTTTCAGCAAAAGCTATCCAACCCAGAACCTGTCGTAGGAGAGATTGGAGAAGGTTACGCGGTAGCAATGCTATCCAGTATCGAATTCGCCGACCCCTCCAACGAAGCCGCTCTTGCTGGGCAATTGAGCATCGAAATTGGGCGCGAACGCGGTGCCGATATTTCTTCGCTTTACCGCTTTTCCCTCGCCAACCAGCATGAAGTTTCAACTAATCAGCAGGCCCTGCAGACGTTCCTGAATACTCAATGAGTGCCTCTCCTAATTTCAAGAGCTTCGCCCCGGTTTACGAAATGGGCCGGCCGCAGGTGGTATCGACAACCTTTGTCGCCGATCTCGAAACGCCGGTATCTACGATGCTGAAGCTAGCTGAGGGGCGGGCCAACAGCTTTCTCTTGGAATCTGTCGAAGGCGGCGCGGTGCGCGGCAGATATTCAGTTATCGGGCTTAAACCCGATCTCATTTGGCGCTGCTTCGGGGCGAAGGCTGAAATCAATACCACCGCCCGCTATGACCCTGACGCCTTCGAGCCCTGTGCGCAAAGCCCACTCATTTCCATGCGCGAATTGATTCGCGAAAGCCATATAGATTTGCCAGAAAACCTACCGCCGATGGCTGCCGGACTGATCGGCTATATTGGCTATGACATGGTGCGCCACATGGAACGGCTGCCTGAACCCAACCTCGATGTGCTCAAGTTGCCCGATGCCATTCTGATGCGCCCAACGATCATGGCTATCTTCGATTCAGTTGAAGACTTAGTCACACTGGTGACACCTGTATGGCCGGAAGATGGGTTGAACGCGCGAGCTGCTTACGGGCGCGCCGCTGAGCGACTGGCCGACACCGTTGCCGATCTTGAGCGGTCGCTGCCGGTTCGCTTTGAAAGCGCACAGGCCCATATTCCTGAACCCAAACCTACATCAAATACCACCCCAACGGAATATCACCACTTCGTCGAACGTGCGAAGGAATATATAGCCGCTGGTGATATTTTTCAGGTCGTGCCGTCACAACGGTTTTCGGCACCTTTTAGCCTGCCGCCTTTTTCTCTTTACCGCGCGTTGCGCCGCCTAAACCCCTCGCCCTTTCTATATTTTCTTAATTTCGGCGGTTTTGCTGTCGTCGGCTCAAGTCCAGAGATTTTGGTTCGGCTGCGCGACGACAAGGTTACGATCCGACCAATTGCTGGGACCAGACCGAGGGGCGCAAATCGTGACGAGGATCAGGCCTATGCGGACGATCTTTTGTCGGACCCGAAGGAACTTGCCGAGCATCTAATGCTGCTAGATCTCGGGCGCAATGACGTCGGCCGCGTGGCCGAGATAGGTACAGTCAAAGTAACGGAAAACATGACGATCGAACATTATTCGCACGTCATGCACATTGTTTCCAATGTTGAGGGCCGTCTGAAACCTGGCCTGGATGCGGTGGATGCGTTAATTGCTGGCTTTCCGGCCGGGACCGTATCCGGCGCACCCAAAGTACGGGCGATGGAAATCATCGACGAATTGGAGAAGGAAAGGCGCGGAATTTATGCCGGAGCTGTGGGGTATTTCTCAGCATCAGGGGCGATGGATACATGTATCGCCCTTCGCACCGCAATCGTCAAAGACGGCACGATGTACGTCCAAGCCGGGGGCGGCGTAGTCGCTGACAGTGATCCGCAAGCCGAATATGAGGAAACTGTCAATAAAGCGCGGGCCTTATTCAGGGCAGCCGAAGAAGCCACGCGTTTCGCCACGCGTACCGGAAACTAAAATAAAAACTACTATGAATTTTTCAACACGCGCATTCCAGCGCTGCGATGGTGCTGATGGGAACGAACTCGAAGCCGCGCCGCCGGGCATCGGGCAACCAG
>CAYPSQ010000039.1:15527-18274 GCA_964413115.1 uncultured Rhizobiaceae bacterium
CGCGATTGGTATAAGGCAGAATGGCGAGCGTAATACCCTCGCCCAGCGCCATCACGCCCACAAACTCTTCTTCGTTATGACCCAAATCATCAATCACAAGGGCGATGATCGGTGTTTCACCTGATTCTGCCGACGGCACGGAATATCGTCGCCAATCGGGAAGTTCTGATTGCGCCATCTCGGAAGCACTTAACCCTGTGATCACCGTCGTTTGCGCCTCCACCTTGAGGTGAGGCGCCTGCTTTGATGTTATTTCGACTGCTTCTCGTCTTTCCAGGAAAATGCGTTGACTGCCAGAAATGCAGTAAAGAACACAGTAAGAATTGCCAACGGCAGGTTCATGTGGCCTTTGGTCCATGCGCCAGTTCTTGCAAAATCGGACATTCTGGACGTTCGTCGCCATGGCACTTATCGGCCAAATGAAACAAGGTACGCCGAATAGAATCTAGTTCCGACAACTTGCGCTCGATCGCATCAACGTGCTCTAGCGCTATTTTTTTCACGTCCGCGCTTGCCCGCTCACGGTCATCATAAAGCGCAAGTAGGTTTTTAACGTCTTTTATCGAAAAGCCGAGGCCGCGCGCGCGTTTCACAAATCGCAGGACGTCAACATCCTGCCTATCATATTCTCGATATCCACTCTGTGTTCGGCCAGGCTTGGCGATAAGCCCTATTTCCTCGTAAAAACGGATTGTCTTTGTCGGCACGCCGGAATGCTCAGCCACGCGTCCTATCTGCATCAAGCTTATCCTTGGCGTTGCTTCTTCATAAGATAGCGCCCACCTGCCAAGGTACGAATTCCTCATCGCCAAAGCCGAACACTTCACTCTTACTCGGCTCTCCTGAAGCGGTGCGCAGAATGAGCTCGAAGATTTCCTGACCGAGACTTTCTACATTGGCATCGCCATCAACGATACGGCCGCAATTGATGTCCATATCATCTTCCATTCGTCCAAACATCTCACTGTTTGTTGCAAGTTTAAGGCTCGGTGTTGGCTTGCAACCGAAGACGGAGCCCCGCCCAGTGGTAAAGCAGACGACATTGGCTCCGCCCGCCACCATGCCGGTGACGGATACCGGGTCGTAGCCCGGCGTGTCCATGAAAACAAACCCCTTCGAATGGATGGCTTCGGCATAACGATAAACCTCCACCAAATTACTGGTGCCACCCTTGGCGGCGGCGCCGAGTGATTTCTCCAAAATAGTGGTGAGCCCACCTGCCTTGTTACCCGGCGTAGGATTATTGTCGACGACGGCGCCGTTTTTCTTGGTGTAGTCCTCCCACCACGAAATACGATCGAGTAGTTTACGGCCGACATCTTCCGATTCTGCACGCCGGATCAGGAGGTGCTCTGAGCCATATATTTCAGGCGTCTCACCAAGTATCGCCGTACCGCCATGACGAACCAAAAGATCAGCAGCGGCGCCCAAGGCCGGATTTGCGGTGACGCCGGAAAACGCATCGGAGCCACCGCATTCCATGCCAAGCATAATATGGCTGGCCGAGACGGTCTTGCGTTCCACCGCGTTGGCCGCCGGCAACATGGCTTCGATGCAAGCGATGCCTTCGCGTACCGAAGCGTTAGTACCACCCATGTCCTGTATTGTCTTGGTGTGCAACGTCTCTCCTTTTGCGAGCCCGAGATCGTCGACCAGACTATCGACCTGATTAATTTCACACCCCAACCCCAACAGAAGCGTGCCGGCAATATTTGGGTGTAGAGAATACCCGGCGATACACTGGCGCAAATGATCCCAGCCGTCACCATGCGAGGCTGTACCGCAACCAGACCCATGGCTCAAGGCGATCACACCGTCGACATTGGGCCACTGATCCAGAACAGGGCCTCGAAAATGATCAACTATATAGCGCGCCACCGTCGCCGAGCAGTTTACACTGGTAATGACAGCAAGATAATTGCGCGTTGCGACGCGGCCATCGGCGCGCACGATTCCCTGAAACGTGGCCCGCTCAGCCTCGGGGATAAAATTGGTGGGCGTTGCGTCGACTCCGAATTCATGCTCACGCGCAAACTCCGCAAAAACGAGATTATGTTCATGCACATGCTGACCAGGCGCGATATCGCGGGTGGCAAAGCCGATAATTTGACCGTATTTTCGCACCGCGTCATTCTTGGCGATAACCGCAGTAGCGATTTTATGGCCGAAAGGAATTGCATCCGTCACATATAGAATTATGCCGTTTTCCGGCAGTTCCGTGCCGGCCTGCATATCGCCCTTGCTTACAACAACATTATCGGAGGCGTGCAGCCGCAATACGGCATCATCATTTCTCATCGGATTCACCACAGAGGTTCAACGCAGGGCTCTAGTATAAAGCAATAGCCGGGCGCTCACTACTCGGAAGCCACGGGCGGACGGTTCTTCGGCCGGGCGACAATGAAGCGAATAATATCGCCAACCAAAAAGTAGTTTTCGGTCTCTTCGAATCCAGCCTCTTCGAGATAGAGATAGGTGTTGCGATCGAACGCCGCCCCGTAGGCAAAGCGCACCCAGGGCGCCCACAAGCGCATAATGAATCGCTTCATGGGGTTTTTGGAATAGCTGTATTCAAGCAGTCGGATTTCACCGTCGGGCTTGCAAATACGCGCCAATTCCTTGAGCACTGGCAATTGATGCTCCGGCGCCAACACGCAAAACAGGAAGGTCGATACCACCGCATCAAAACTGTTGTCTTCAAAAGATGTGTGCATGACATCCATTTCCATCAGCGCCACATCGCGGCC
>CAYPSQ010000039.1:18374-22286 GCA_964413115.1 uncultured Rhizobiaceae bacterium
TGTCTTCAAAAGATGTGTGCATGACATCCATTTCCATCAGCGCCACATCGCGGCCGACTTCGTCGCGCCGGCGGCTGGCACGGGTCAGCATGGCGGGACTGAGGTCAATCCCCAACATGTCGCCGTCTTGTGGATAAAACGGGATATTGCGCCCCGTACCGACGCCGGCATCCAGGATGCGCCCCGATAGACCGGCAAACAGCAGCGGCCGTATAGGCTGATAG
This sequence comes from uncultured Rhizobiaceae bacterium, assembly GCA_964413115.1. Lineage (GTDB taxonomy): Bacteria > Pseudomonadota > Alphaproteobacteria > UBA828 > UBA828 > PTKB01. Next base: position 18,599 of record CAYPSQ010000039.1, read on the forward strand.
CGTTTGCGCTCAAACGGTGCGTCGAGCAGATCGTACCACCGGGCGATACGTTGATAGGTCGCGCGCCGGCTCATGCGCCTAAATCTTAGCCGCGCGGAGCCGCAGCGCATTCGATATGACGGATACCGAGCTCAGGCTCATGGCGGCGCTGGCGATCATAGGATTGAGCAAGAGTCCGAAGGGCGGAAATAAAACGCCAGCGGCGATCGGAATGCCGAGAAAATTATAAGCGAAGGCGAAAAACAGATTTTGGCGGATATTGCGCATCGTCACCCGGCTAAGCTGACGCGCCCGGGCAATGCCGCCCAAATCGCCGCGCAGCAATGTTATAGCCGCCGCTTCGATGGCAACATCGCTACCGGTCCCCATGGCGATACCGATATGCGCCGTAGCCAGAGCCGGAGCATCGTTGACGCCGTCACCGGCAATCGCAACGACGCGCCCTTCGGCGCGCATTTGTTGCACCACTTTCTGCTTTTGCGCCGGCAGCATTTCGGCATGGACTTCATCGATTCCGAGCGCCGCGGCAACCAAATTTGCGGTTGCAAGACTATCACCGGTCAACATGACCACGCGCACGCCGTCGGCATGCAGCCGCTGCATGGCTTCAAAGGACGACTCTTTGATCCGGTCTTCGACCGCAATGAGGCCTGCGGCGGCGCCGTTCAACGCGACGAACATGACTGTACGGCCGGCCGCGCGGCTCGGCTCGGCAAGGGCTTCGAGTTGGCCGATATCGATATGCTTCTCTGAGAACAGACGCGCATTGCCAAGATTAACGGTAATGCCGTCGATCTGTCCCGTCACACCGCGGCCGGTTTCGGCCTGGAATACGTGCACCTCGCTTACGTTGAGTGATTTCTCGGCGGCAGCATCGACGATCGCGCGCGCCAAGGGATGTTCACTAGCGCGCTCCAAGCCCGCGGCCAGGCGGAGTATGTCGTCTTCCCGATGACCTGTAAGCACCTCGATCGCTACCACCCTGGGCTTGCCTTCCGTCAGCGTACCGGTTTTATCGACCACAAGCGTATCGACTTTTTCGAACAGTTCCAGCGCTTCAGCATCGCGGATTAAGACACCGACTTGTGCGCCGCGCCCGATGCCCACCATGATTGACATCGGCGTCGCCAGCCCTAGCGCGCACGGACAGGCAATGATCAGAACGGCGACCGCATTGACGAGGGCGTATCCCAGGCTTGGCGCCGGCCCAAATATCCCCCATACCAAGGAGGTGGCTAGCGCCGCGGCAAGTACGGCGGGAACAAACACCGCGGCGACCCGGTCAGCACTGCGCTGGATCGGTGCCCGACTGCGTCTGGCTTCGCTGACCATCTGAACAATGCGGAACAGGAGCGTTTCCGCACCGACATGTTCGGCTTGCATGATAAAGCCGTCACTCGAATTCATCGTACCGCCGGTGACGGCGTCACCGGCGGATTTTTCAACCGGCAACGATTCGCCGGTTATCATCGATTCATCGATGGCGCTGGCGCCCTTGAGGATCACACCGTCAACCGGCACTTTTTCGCCGGGGCGGACGCGCAAGCGGTCACCGACCTGGACCGCATCCAGCGCGATATCGCTCTCCGAGCCGTCCAGGCGAACGATTCGCGCGACCGCCGGGGCGAGATCCAACAGCGCATGAATTGCCGCCCCAGTCCGCGCGCGGGCACGCAATTCCAACACCTGGCCGAGAACGACCAGAACAATGATGACGCTCGCAGCTTCAAAATATACCGGAACGTCGCCCACCGGCGAGCGAAATGCCGCAGGGAATATGTGCGGTACGGCGGTAGCGACAAGGCTGTAGACGAATGCGACGCCGGTGCCGAGCGCAATTAGCGTGAACATATTGAGATTGCCGCCGGTAACCGATCGCCAGCCGCGCTCGAAAAATGGCCAGCCGCCCCACAGCACGATCGGCGCGGCGAGAACCAGCTGTATCCAGGTCCACACCCGCACCGAAGCGATATGTTGCAACGGTTCGCCCGGTATCATTTCCGACATAGCGACAAACAACAGCGGCAGGGCAAGCACGCCGCCAAGCCACAGACGCCGGAGCATGCTGATCAATTCCGGATCTTCCGCCGCATCCAATCGGATTGATTGTGGCTCCAGCGGCATCCCGCAAAGCGGACAGTCGCCGGGATCTTCGGTCTCAATTTCTGGGTGCATCGGGCAAACATATTTGGTCTCGCGGAGAGGCGGGTGAGTTGCCTCCAACGCCATGCCACAACTGGGGCAAATGCCCGGCCACGCGCCCTCTACTCCAGGACACATTGGACAGGTGTATTTTTCGCCAGGGTCCACCTGCGATATTTTTGGCGCTTCGCGATGTTCACCGCATAGCGCGTACGTGTCGGTCGATGCGTTTTTATTCATAATGTGGTGTTCAAACTGGCAAGACTGTGGCGTATAAAGCCCGCCAGAAAACCGGGTGCATTAGGTAGTATATGGTCTTTCCAGTTACTGGAAGGTCAATGACCGAGTTGACCCCAGTTTACGCCGCCACTCGGCGTCCATAAACGGCTGATGCATTTTGCAAAAATAACGCTATAACATATTGATATGTTGCTCTTAATCGATAATTACGACAGCTTTACCTACAACCTCGTCCACTATTTGGGCGAATTAGGGGCGGAGGTGACAATTCATCGCAACGACGCGATCAGCGCCGACGAGGGGCTTGCGTTGAAGCCGGACGGCATCGTTTTGTCTCCCGGACCCCGCGATCCGGATCAAGCAGGAATTTGCCTTGAGCTGATCGAGAAGAGCGCCGGCACCGTTCCGTTATTGGGTGTTTGCCTTGGTCACCAGGCAATCGGACGGGCGTTCGGCGGCAAGATTGTGCGCGCGACCAACCTGATGCATGGCAAGACGAGCGACATTCAGCACCACGGACATGGCCTGTTTCAGGGATTGCCGACGCCGTTCTCTGCGACGCGCTATCATTCCTTGATGGTTGAGCGAGATTCACTGCCGGAGTGTCTTGAAGTTACAGCCCAAACCGAGGACGGTATGGTGATGGGACTATCGCACCGTGAATACCCGGTGCATGGCGTCCAATTTCACCCGGAAAGCATCGCCTCGGATCAAGGGCATGAACTATTGAAAAATTTTCTCGATATCGTGACAGGCGGCGGCACGGCATGAATGCGAACACGGAAGATATTCGCGCCCTTATCGCGCATGTCGCCGGCGGAAATTCGCTCAGCGTGGAACAGGCGGAGCGCGCCTTCGATATCATGATGGCGGGCGAAGCCACACCGGCGCAGATGGGCGGCTTGTTGATGGCGTTGCGCGTGCGTGGCGAAACCGTGGATGAGATCACAGGCGGCGCCAAGGCGATGCGCGCACGCGCAGAAACAATTGACGCCCCTGAAGGCGCCATCGACACTTGCGGCACCGGCGGCGATGCCAAAGGCACGTTCAATGTATCCACCGGCGCCGCGATCGTTGCCGCCGCATGCGGAGTACCGGTCGCCAAACATGGCAATCGCGCACTGTCGTCCAAATCCGGCTCGGCCGATGTTCTGACATCGCTCGGCGTCAATATCGACGCCGACATGGCACTGGTAAAGGATTCATTGTGGAAGGCGAACATCGGATTCTTGATGGCGCCGCGGCATCATGGGGCAATGCGCCATGTGGCGCCGACCCGGGTCGAATTGGGAACCCGCACCATTTT
>CAYPSQ010000040.1:0-21671 GCA_964413115.1 uncultured Rhizobiaceae bacterium
TGATGCCTTCAAATTCTACCGCGACAGTAGCAACTTTAGGCGGCTCAGTTGCGGCCTCTGATTCAAATTCCGCCAATAGCTCGCCGCGCGCCCTCAGCCGCTGGACAAAAGCCGAATCTTCGCCCCATGGACCCACAAGCGCGACATGATTGAGGTCAAGCAACAAATTTTCGATGTGCCGATTGCCATCAAGTTGAAGCCAGGCGCTGCCGTCTTCGATATTACCTCGAATATCGTGCCAAGAGTGGCCGTCAAAATAACCTACATCGTTGCGACCATTAATTTTGAGATCGAACTGGTCGAAGCGCCAGGGACGAAAACTTGCGGTGAGGCGATCACCGCGCCAGGCCCAGCCTTTGGCACCAGTGTCCACCGACGGATGTTGCAGGGATACCTCGAATTGGAGCGGGTAGCCGCTCACCTCTGGAGCGCCCGTCTCAATCGTGAGACCACGTGCGCGCTGGTCTTCTGCCCATTCGGCGATTCGACCCTCGATTTTACTGGCCACAATCAACCAATAGGCGGTGTAGCCAACAACGGCGACGGCGATTCCGCCAACGGCGATGACGGCAAGCGGTGCCTTTTTCATGCGGCTATCTCCCAGCTTGCGCTCAATTCCGCGGGCACTACACTCCCGGTGCAAAGGCTATCTTCCAGATTATGACAATGACACGTAAAGATAAAGTTTGGGTATTTGCTTACGGCTCGCTGATGTGGCGGCCGGATTTTGAGTATGTCGAATCGGAGCCCGCATTGTTGCGCGGCTATCATCGTGCATTTTGCATCTACTCTCACGTTTACCGCGGTTCGGTGGAAAACCCCGGGCTCGTCCTCGGCCTGGAAAATGGCGGCTCCTGCCTCGGGCGCGCCTTCCGCCTGAACATCGAGGCCGCGCAGGACATTTTGGCGGCGATCCATGCGCGCGAGATGATCTATGACGTTTATGTGGCAAGGCGCCTGCCAATATCCCTCACACACCGGTCAGGCGCGCCGCGCGTTATGGCGAACACTTACACCGCCGATCGAGCTGGTCCGCAATATTCCGGAAAACTCGAACGCGATATCATGATCAAGCTCATCCGCAACGGCCACGGAACGGCAGGCAATGGACGTGATTATTTGGCGAATACGGTTCATCATCTTCACCAACTGGGTCTGACGGATAATGGTCTCGCCGCACTTTTGCGTGACGTCGACGCCAAAGATTAGACCTTCAGGCGCATTTGGAGAAACCGCAAGCGGTGCATATATCGCAGCCCTCCTGCTGAATGACGCCAAACTGACCGCAACGCGAGCAAGTCCGCAACCGCTCGCGCGGTACAGCCTCAGTCACGGCCGCCCGTTTGTCCGTTGACGCCGCTACGGGGGTAAAACCGATGATGTTCAAATGGTGCTCGATCACCTCGCCGATAGCCGCTAAAATTGACGGTACATAGCGACTATCCATCCATTGGCCACCGCGCGGATCGAACACCGCTTTCAATTCTTCGACAACAAACGAGATATCGCCGCCTCGCCGAAACACCGCGCTGATCATACGCGTCAGAGCAACGGTCCAAGCATAATGCTCGGTATTCTTGGAGTTGATGAAGATTTCGAAAGGTGCGCGCCGGCCATCCCGCATGATGTCATTGATGGTGATATAGATGGCGTGGTCGTTCTCGGGCCAACGGATCTTATAGGTGCTACCCGGCAATGATTCTGGGCGCTCCAGCGGCTGGGTCATATAGACTACGCCGCCCGCCTCATATACATCGCGCGGCTTGGCAGCGGGTTGCTTCAAAGGCAGCTCCTCTTGTACTCCGTGGTCCGCTTCTTCAACCAGAGATGTGGTTTCCATGACCGCGCCGGTTACCGGATTGGGTCGATAGGTGGTGCATCCCTTGCAGCCGAGGTCGAAGGCTTCGGTGTAGATATCCTTGAATTCGTCGAAGCCAATTTCTTCCGGGCAGTTGATTGTCTTGGAAATAGAGCTATCGACAAATTTTTGCGCCAAGGCCTGCACAACGAGGTGGTCGGACGGGCGCAGCTGCTGTGCATCAACAAAATAATCCGGCAGCGGCGTATTCTCGCCCCTGAGTTCGCGGAACAGTCGATAGGCGTAGTCTGAGACATTCTCCGCTTTGCGGGTACCGTCCGGCATGAGCACATTACGGCGATAGGAATAGCTAAAAACCGGCTCAATGCCGGACGAAATATTTCCCGCCAGAAGCGAGATCGTACCGGTTGGTGCGATTGAGGTTAGGAGCGCATTGCGCATCCCAAAGCGCTCGATTTCGGCACAGATTTCGGGGTTTAAACCGGCCACCGTTTCGCTCGCCAGATAGGGCTCAGCGGCGAACAGTGGGAAAGCGCCTTTTTCTTGTGAGAGGCGAGCCGATGTCAAATAAGCGGCATCCCGGAGCGCTGCCAGCCAGCTTTGGGTGAGCGCGTTCGCCGGTTCACTGCCATAGCGCACACGGCACATGATCAACGCATCGGCGAGACCAGTCACGCCGAGGCCAATGCGCCGCTTGGCAATGGCTTCATCCTTTTGCGCCTCGAGCGGAAAACGCGAAACGGAGATAGCGTTGTCGAGCATACGCACGGAAGTAGCGACCAGCCGGCTAAGCGCTGCAACATCGAGCGCCGCATCCTCCTCGAACGGAGATTGCACTAGGCTGGCCAAATTGATCGAGCCGAGTAGGCAGGCGCCGTACGGCGGCAGCGGTTGTTCGCCACATGGATTGGTGGCGAAGATTTCCTCGCAATAGCTCAGATTGTTGGCTTTGTTGATGCGGTCGATAAAGATTACGCCGGGCTCGGCAAAAGCGTAGGTCGCGCGCATTATGCGGTTCCACAGCTCTCGTGCGGAAACAGTTTTGTAACAGACGCCGCCAAAGCTCAACTCCCACGGGCGATCGGATTTGACCGCAGCCATAAAGTCACCGCTTACCAGCACCGAAAGATTAAACATACGCAGGCGCCCGGGATCCTGCTTAGCCTCGATAAAGGATTCAATATCGGGGTGATCGCAGCGCAGAGTACCCATCATCGCACCGCGCCTAAAACCGGCACTCATGATGGTGCGGCACATCGAATCCCACACATCCATGAAGGTCAGCGGCCCCGAAGCGTCGGCGCCGACACCCATAACCGGTGCGCCCTTTGGTCTCAGGGTTGAAAAATCATAGCCGATGCCGCCGCCCTGTTGCAGGGTCAAGGCGGCTTCCTTGAGCTGATCGAAAATGCCCGCCATATCGTCAGGAACGCGGCCCATGACGAAACAATTGAACAAGGTAACATCGCGGTCGGTTCCAGCGCCGGCGAGAATACGGCCGGCCGGTAGAAAGCGAAAATCCTCGAGCGCAGCGTAAAATTCCGCCTGCCAATAAGCAGGATCATCCTCGGGCGCGGCGAGGGCGCTGGCGACACGGTGCCAACTATCCTCTATAGTCTTGTCTACGGCTACGCCCTCACCGGTCTTTAAGCGATATTTCATGTCCCAGATTTGGCTGGATATGGGTGTCATCGGGGTCATAGCAACAACGTACTGCCTATATCTGGACAATGAACGCTGGCGTCGCAACGCCATTAAGCAACTGGTCAGTGTAAGGCCGCAAGCCTTCCGCGGTCAAGAAATGTTCCACTGATGTTCTAGTGTTTGGGTCGCGTTTCGGCGATCAGTTCGTCAGCTGCATTTTCCATAGTGTTTTCTAGGCGCGCCATGAATTCACGCCGCTCTAGGCCGGGCTCGATCGGCTCAAGAAAGCGAATGACGATGGTGCCAGCATATTTCCGGAAGGACTGCTTCGGCCAAAACAGGCCGGAATTATGCACCACTGGCGTGACCGGCACGTCGATTGCGCCGTAAAGCGCTGCAATTCCTGGCCTATACGCCAATTTTTTGCCCGGCTCAACGCGCGTGCCTTCCGGAAATATGACCAAGGCGCGCCCGGTCGAGATAGATATCTGTGCCGCCTTAACGAGTTCGCGCAACGATTTAGCGTAGCCCGCGCGATCGATGAAGATCATTTTCATTTTGCGCGCGAACTGCCCATATCCTGGAATATAGGCCAGTTCTTTTTTCATGATGTAGACGGGATCGCACAGCAAGCGTAAAAAAATGAGTGTCTCCCATTCCGACTGGTGCTTGGAGGCGATGATCGCGGGCCCCTCTGGAATGAACTCGCGCCCGCGGACTTCCACACGAATACCAACGACTACGCGAAAAATGAAAAAATTGCCTTCCGACCAAAATTGCACAAGCAATCTAAATATCCGGCGCGGTGTCAGCAACATGGGAAACATCACCAAGGCCATGACGATTGCCCATGTGTAAAAACATGTCGTGCAAAGTGCCGAGCGGATGGTGTTCATGAGTGACTGCCTAGCGAGTCGGCGCGGCTGAAGGGCGATCGAATGAGTGCCAGAATATACTTTGCGTACTCGCTCGCGATCAGTCCGGCGGTTCCTCTGTAACGCCACCAATTGTCGACCCTAACATGTTGCGGAAAGACCGGGTTGGCCACCAATTTAACATCTGGCATAGCACTGCGAAACTCAAGGATTGCCCTTGGGATGTGGTAATTTCCGGTCACCAGTCGAAGGCTATTATAACCCCGTTCGGCCATCCAAGTGGCGGATTCTAAAGCGTTTTCATATGTATCGCGGGCGCTGTATCCGAGATCAACACAGCAAATTATCGCCGCACCAGCGTTTTCGCCCACCAGACTCGGTACGGAGACACCATCATAAACACCCGAGATGAAAAGCCGCTTGGCCTGACCAGCGCGCAGCAGTTCCAGCCCGGCTACGAGCCGCCCATGGCCGCCAGTGGGAACGACAATGGCGTCAGTATGGCTGGACGGATCAGTAATATCGCGCGGCAGCAATGTAGCAAAACCCACCAGGCCAACCGACCATAGGATCGCCAATACGAAGATCGTGCCGCCGAAAATGCGATAAAATACTGTCATGCGCGCACACCTATTCTCGAGCCGTCATGGCATTTTTGCGAGTTCCCTAAGAGCCGTGAGACGCGCCGTCACCATGGCGATCAAGGCTGTGGCGACAGGAACGGCGGCAAGCACTACCCATGCCCAATTAGCTACCAGCATGTCCGGTGCCAACGGAGTTTCCACGCGGCCCGCAACTTGACGCAGGCCATAAAGCGTGGCCACGGCGAGGGCGATTCCGAGCACACCACCACGCAATCCCAGCATCATCGCTTGGCGCTGAAACTGAGCAGCAACATAGCCGTCACGCGCACCGATAAGGTGCAGCAATTCTATGACGTTACGATGAATGGAAATGCCCATTCGGGTAGTGAATATGACAGTTGCGACGGCCGCGAGGCCGATCAGAACAACCACAGCGATGGCGAGATATTCCAGAGAGCGGCCAAGATCGGCCAAACGGTCGAGCCAAAGTTTAGCGTCGTCTACAGTGACGCCAGGCAGAGATGCTTGCAGGCGAAGGGCCAAACTTCCAGCGTCTAGGCCGTATCCAGGCGCTATATCGACGTCAACGAGCCTTGGCAGAGGCAAATCTGCCGGTACATTTCCCGCGCCTAGCCAGTGTTCGATCAGATCAATGGTTTCCAATTTTCCAACGACGCGTATTTCCGTTACGCCCTCGATACCGCCTAACAATTCCTGCAGTTTAGCGATTCGCGCGTCTTCGCCCGCGTCTTCGAGCGGCATCAACTGCACGGTGAGTGTATCCACTTCGCCGCGTTGCCAACGCTCCACCGCGCTATGCAAAATCAATATACCGGCCAGGGCCAGGACCGCCAAATAGACCATAAGCGCAAAAACCCATGGCAAGAACCGACTTGGTGCGTCACGCCCGAGCGGAACCACAGCCGGAATCCGCCGGGCCATCTCAGCCCGCCTTTCCGATGGCTGCGTCGAGTCTAAGTTCGCCGGAGGTTAGGGTCATGACGGGGTGCGGATTGCGCGCCACCATGTTGTGGTTGTGGGTGGCAATAATCACTGTAGTACCGATTCGGTTCAGTTCCTCGAACAGGCGAATCAAGCGTTGACCGAGCGATTCATCAAGATTTCCCGTCGGTTCATCAGCCAATAACAGGCGTGGATGGGTGACCACGGCGCGGGCGATCGCGACACGCTGTTTTTGCCCACCGGACAGCGATTCGGGTAGCGCGTGAATATGATCGGCAAGGCCGACCCAAGCTAACAATTCGGACACATGGTCCTGCACCTGCGATTCGCTGGCGCCGGCGACGCGCAGCGGCAACGCTACATTATCAAGCGCCGAAAGATGCGCCAACAGGCGATAGTCCTGGAAAACCACACCGATTCTGCAGCGAATATCCATCAACTGCTGGCGTCCAGCCGCTATCACATCAGCGCCAAACATCGATATCAAGCCGCGTGACGGGCGGTGCGCAAGATACATCAAGCGCAGTAGTGACGTCTTTCCGGCGCCGCTCGGCCCCACAAGATAGCGAAATTCGCCGGGTTGGACTTCGAAGGTGACGTCGTGCAGCACCTCCGGTCCCATCCCATAGCGCATCCCAACATTTTCGAATCGCACCACGTTTAAAAACCTCCAGGCCTTGAAATAGTTGCCGGATCGGCAGTCCTCCACCATTCTACATTCACGCCGGGCTGTTTGCGCAATCGCTATAGAGGGGAAGCGCAATTAGCGGTACACTGCGGACTGTTAGGCATCCGCCAACGCATACAACAACTATTGTTTGATTAATACGTATGATTGTCAGCTGCCCGTCCTGCGCGACGCGCTATCTGATCGATCCCACGGCACTGGGCAGAGAGGGGCGCACGGTTCGTTGCGCTAAATGCAGCCATACTTGGCACGAGCAGCCGCCCGCCGACATGCCAAAACGGGTCGATATCCTACCGCCTGATAATGAACCCAGGCCGATTCCGTTTGGCTCAAATCTGCCAGCCATTGTGGCAAAACGGCGACGCGCAAATCGCTTGGGCTGGCTTGCAGTGGCTGCTGCGGTAGTCATTATCGTGGTTGGCGGAATCCTGGCGCGCGGACCGATCGTCGAAGCCTGGCCCCCTGCCGGCAAGCTTTACGCGGCTATCGGCCTAGGCGCAGATGTGCCAGATACTGCGGATCTTAAATTCCAGAATGTCGTTCAGGACAAGGTGGTTGAGGGCGGCGTTCCTATTCTTGTTGTGACCGGGCAAATTTATAACCTAGCCGACGACAGCCGGGCCGTTCCGCCGGTTCGCGTTGGACTGCTCGACGCTGCCAATATCGAACTGCATCACTGGACTTTTGCTGCCGAGCAAAGCGAGTTGCCGTCAAAAAACTACACAAAATTTGAGACCCGCCTCACCAGTCCACCGATCGGCGCGGTAAGCCTGCGTATCGGCTTCGCTGGCGACGACCCAAACTGAGCGAACCTGCTGGCCAATTCCGAATTTCGGCATACTGGAACTTCCCTCCTTTCCTACTGACCTGCGTAGAAGCTACAGGCAACCATGCTTATACTGGGAGGTAAGGTTAGATTCGGCGAGGAGACAACAATGGCGCTTAACGACAGTTTCGACCCAGCAACCGTGAGCCGCGACGTCGCGCAGACCCAGGCACCGCTCAACGAGGCGGTTCACGTGCCCGGCTTCATCTACAACTCGGAAACGGTTTTCGCGCTCGAGAAAGATCGCCTGTTCATGAAAGAATGGGTGTGTACGATTCGCGAGGAGCAGGTCGCCAATCCTGGCGACTACATTGCCATGAGGGCAATGGGCGAACCCTTCATCGTGTGTCGCGACAATGATGGCAACATCAACGCATTCGCTAATGTCTGCGCTCATCGCGGTGTAGAGGTCGCATCCGGGGAAGGTAATCTCAAGGAGTTTAGCTGCCCCTACCACGGATGGCTCTACGACCTGAAGGGTAAATTGATCGGCGCACCCTACATGAAGGAAGCCGAAGGCTTTGACCCCGCCAATTGCCAGTTAAGGACGCTCCAGGTTGCCACCTGGGAACGCTGGGTGTTCATCAGCTTCAACCCCAACGCCGAACCTTTTGATAAGTTCATCGAACACTTCGATCGGGAGTTTGGCTGGCTGCAAATGCGAGACTGCCGCCTCGGGGATCGTTCGGTTCTCGAAGTTAATTGCAATTGGAAGTTCATCAACGAGAATCTGATGGACGTATATCATTTCCAGACCCTGCACGCCGATTCGTTTGGCGGTTACCTAGATGGCGAGAAATTTAAGATCGAGCTCACCGACCGCGGCGGGGTGAGTGCGTTCTACAAGGCCGCGCCCATGGTGCCCGATGGCAAGAGCCTATTCGGGCCGATGCCATGGATGGGTGAAGAGAACATGGACTTAGGCTGCATGGGCCATCTGCCGCCAAACTTGCATATTTTTGGTCGCGGCGACGCGGTCACGGTATATGTAATTTGGCCAACCGCGCCAGATAAGACACAGGTGGTTATCCACCATCTATTTCCCGCTGAGCACCACGAGCTGCCCGACTTCAAGGAGAAGCTGAAAGTCTACTATGACTATCAGATTCTGATCGTCAGTGAGGATAACTCCATGGTCGAAGGTATGCAGCGAAATATGGGGTCGACCCGCTTCGTGCCCGGTCCGATGTCAGAGCATGAGAAAACGGTGCACAACATCATCAACGGATACCTCACCCGCACCTTCGGTGAAGAAGGTGTGCAGGTGGCCGTTGCAGCTGAATGAGCCACATAGTCTTGTACCCAAGCTTTTTAACCTCCAGAAAATTTTCTGTGTTGTGGAAAAAGTCCTAGCAGCTAGGCGCTGGAAAATCCGCTCAGCCAACCCGGCACTGTATCGCGCGCGATCAAGGTGTCATAATCGAGGCGGGGTCGAACGAGAGCGGCCTCACGACCATGTACCATCACCTCGGCAGCGGGCGGGCGGCTGTTATAGTTTGATGACATCACCGCGCCGTACGCGCCGGCGTCACGCACGGCGATGAGATCTCCGGCGCGCAATTCAGGCATCGAGCGGTCGGACGCAATCACATCGCCGCTCTCGCAAATTGGGCCGACGATATCGACCGGCGACTCCTCGCCGGGACGCGGTGCGACCGCCTGAATCTCGTGCCATGCGCCATATAGGGCGGGGCGCAAAAGGTCGTTCATCGCCATATCGGCGATCACAAACTGTTTGTTGCCGTTCTGCTTCACGCGAATGACGCGAGCCAACAACAGTCCAGCGGGTGCCGCCATCCAGCGCCCCGGCTCGAGTGTGATTGCCGCTCCAAGATCGCGCCCGGTGCGCCGCACTAGGGCGCCATATTCGTGCAAATCGGGCGGCGTTTCACCGCGATAAGATATGCCGAGCCCGCCGCCAAGATCGAGGCGCGACACCGTATGCCCGCTGGCGCGAAGCCCCCGGCAGAGTGCGCCAAGGCGAGAAAAAGCGGCCTGAAACGGCGCGAGAGACGTTAGTTGCGAGCCGATATGGATGGCCAAGCCAACCATATCGATACCGTCCATCCCAGCCGCGCGGGCATAAAGCGCTTCAGCCTTATCGAAGGCGATACCGAATTTATCCTCCGCTCGGCCGGTCGAAATCTTGTCGTGTGTTTTAGCGTCGACGTCCGGATTAACCCGTAGTGAGACCGGCGATCGCACACCGCGCGCCGCGGCAAGAGACGCCAGCAAGTGCAACTCTTCCTCGGATTCGACGTTGAACTGGCCGATGCCGGCATCGAGCGCGTCAGCCAGTTCATCGCCGGTTTTACCGACACCGGCGAAGACGATCTTCGCAGGCAATATATCGGCTGCAAGCGCCCGGCGGAGCTCACCGCCGGAGACAATATCCGCCCCGGCACCAGCGCTGGCGAGACAGCGAACCACAGCCTGATTATCGTTCGCCTTCAAGGAATAGCACACCAAGGCTTTACCCACCGCCTGGCTAAAGGCCCGAAAGCGCGCGATCAGCGCGGCGCTCGAATAAACGTAGCATGGCGTGCCGAATTGCTCAGCCAGTTGACTGAGAACGACATCCTCGGCGAACAGCTCGCGGCCGCCAGCACCGTCCCGGTAAGTAAAATATTCCATGCCATCCTAATCCAAAGTAAGGCCGACTTCAGGTCGATTGGCGGGGCAGTTCAAGTGTGGATTCTTGGGGCGGCGCTTCAAGCGCACCCCGCTTACCACATCCCACCAGCGCCACGACCAAACCGAGCGCTGCGAGGATGGTCAACAGGAGGCTGAACTTGCGAATCATAGGAAGCGCTGCCGCGCGCGCGTCACTTGCGTAAGCACTTGATGAGGCGCCGTCCCGCCATAACTGGAGCGACTTTCGACAGCACGAACGGGATCCAGCACATCGCGCGCCGCTGCGGTGATACGTGGCTCAACCGCTTGCAGCTCCTCAAGAGATAACTCTTCCAGGCGGCACGCTAATTCATCGGCGCGACGAACGACACGTCCGGTGGCATGGTGAGCCTCGCGAAACGGCATACCAAGCTCGCGCACCAGCCAATCCGCGAGTTCGGTCGCCGTTGCATGGCCCTGCCCGGCGGCAACTGACATGGCGGTGGTATCCACCTGTAAATCGCGAATCATTGCGGCCGAAGCGCGCAGACAAAGCGAAAGCGAATCAAACGCGTCGAATACAGGCTCCTTATCTTCCTGCATATCCTTGGCGTAGCTGAGGGCCAAGCCCTTCATCACCGTCAACAGCGCCACTAACGCGCCGGTGATGCGCCCAGTTTTGGCGCGTACCAGTTCCGCCGCGTCAGGGTTGCGTTTTTGAGGCATGATGGACGAGCCGGTGCTGAACCCGTCGGAAAGGCGAATAAAGGCGAATTGCGCACTCGACCAAATGACTAGCTCTTCGGCAAGGCGTGACAGATGCATCGCGGCGATGGAAGCAGCGCTCAACGCTTCGAGAGCGAAGTCACGATCCGATACGGCATCGATAGAATTGGCCGCAACCCGGTCAAAGCCGAGCGCCGACGCGCTTGCCTGGCGGTCGATCGGAAACGAAGTGCCGGCCAGCGCTGCGGCACCGAGCGGGGATTCGTTGAGTCGACTGAGACAATCACCAACGCGGCCGCGGTCGCGCCCGAGCATTTCTACATAGGCCAGCAAATGGTGGCCGAAGGTCACCGGTTGCGCTGACTGCAAGTGGGTAAAGCCCGGCATCACCGTCGCGGCATGCTCTTCGGCACGATCAATCAGCGCCGCCTGCACGTCACGCATTTCCTGGTCCGTCGCTTCAAGCGCAGCACGCACCCACAAGCGGAAATCCGTCGCCACCTGGTCGTTGCGCGACCGCGCCGTATGCAAGCGTCCGGCGGCGCTGCCTATCATGTCACTCAGGCGCGCTTCAATATTCATGTGGATGTCTTCCAATTCGCTTTTAAAGACAAATCGGCCGTCTGCTATTTCATCCCAGATGGTATTGAGTCCCGCCTGAATCTTGGCGCCGTCTTCGGCCGGAATAATACCCTGGGCCACAAGCATTTCGGCATGCGCTTTGGAAGCCGTGATGTCTTGTGCGTAGAGCCGGCAATCAAAACTGACCGATGCGTTTATCGCCGCCATGAGATCATCGGGCGCAGAATCAAAACGCCCGCCCCATACCGTATTCACACCTTGGGAATTTGCCTCGCGCGCATTCGCTGATTTGGCAGAGGCGCCAGGCACCGCCGCGCCGCCGCCCTGCTTGGCCTTTGGGTTGCCGCTCATTTCCTAATTCCGCGTTGGCGTCTCGCGCCGTTTTCAGGGGCGACTCGAGCCCCATCGATTCCGCACGGGCGCATAATGGCGCTATTTTTTCGGCAATCAACCGTTTCGTTGCTATTCCGCTGCCACAGCATCATTGCGCAAAAACTCCACCAGGCCGGCGGCGACCTCGTCAGAAGGAGCCAGAGATTCGATGGAACCGCGATAATCGCTACGCGGGCCGAGCAAATATGTTTTGGCGGAATGGGCATAGTCATATCCGTCACCCGCCTCCTGTTGCTTTATCCGGATGATACCAAACGCGTCGACGAGACGCTCGATTTCCGCTGGCGATCCGGTGAGACCGATGATCGCCGAGTGAAAATTATCGATATAACTGGCCAGTACGGCGGCGCTGTCGCGCGCTGGATCAAAGGAGATGAAGAGCGGCTGGACCTTCTCCGCCTCTGCGCCAAGGCCCTCCAGGACCTCCGTCAACAATGCCAATTCCATAGGGCACACATCTGGGCACCAGGTATAACCAAATTGAATGATTACATATCGCCCGCGAAAATCCTGTTCGGTCACGCGCCGCTCGTCATCCGCGATTAGCGAAAAATGCATGATCTCGCCATTGGTTTGCGCCCGCGCGCCGACGGACCCAACGGGCAGCAAGGCGAGCGATATTATCCCAGCTGCCAGGACAACAGTAATTCCGACAGCTGAAACAAACGTTAAAATCGCAGAAAACTTCATGGTCCGTAGCGACGACCGTTAGACCAGTATCATCGCGTTGGAACGGGCGTCTCACCGGAATAGTCATAAAAACCCCGTCCGGTTTTGCGGCCCAGCCAATCAGCCTCGACATATTTGGCGAGCAGCGGGCACGGGCGGTACTTGCTATCCGCCAAGCCTTCATAGAGGACCTGCATGATGGCGTGGCATGTGTCGAGACCAATGAAATCCGCCAACTGCAGCGGCCCCATGGGATGATGCGCGCCAAGCCGCATCGCGGTATCGATAGATTCCACCGTGCCAACGCCCTCATACAGCGCGTAGATTGCTTCGTTGATCATCGGCAATAGAATTCGGTTTACGATGAAGGCTGGGAAATCCTCAGCCATGGCCGTTTTCTTGCCCATCTTCACCGCGACGTCGCGCACCTGCTCATAGGTATCCGCATCCGTGGCGATGCCACGCACCAGTTCGACGAGTTCCATCATCGGCACTGGATTCATGAAATGCATCCCCATGAACAGGCCGGGCCGGTCGGTGCTGGCCGCAAGCCGCGTCACGGAGATAGACGAAGTGTTGGTGCAAATAATGGTGTCCGGCTTAATGTTACCCTTGAGACTGGCTAATATTTCTTTTTTTATTGCTTCGTTTTCCGCTGCCGCCTCAATGACTAGATCTGCCTCCTTCAGTTCCGCGATACTGGCGCCGGTTTTGATTCGGGCCAACGCGCCATCACAGGCGGCCTGGTCGATCATTTGCTTGCGCACCTGCCGGCTCATATTTTTGTGGATCGTCGCCAACGCAGCCTGTAGCACCGCGTCATCAATATCTAGGAGCGTGATCGTAAACCCGTTTAGCGCCGCGACATGGGCAATACCACTGCCCATTTGGCCTGCACCAATTATGCCGATGTGTTCAATCATTGCCGGCCTCAGTTCTTGGAAAGATTTTGTTTGTCCAGTTCCTCGGCGAGCTCAGGGAGCGCCTTAAACAAATCGGCTACCAATCCATAATCGGCAATCTGAAAAATGGGCGCCTCCTCGTCCTTGTTGATGGCAGCAATCACCTTGCTGTCTTTCATTCCGGCAAGATGCTGGATTGCGCCTGAGATACCGACCGCCATATAAAGGTTGGGTGCTACCACTTTTCCGGTCTGCCCAACCTGATAATCATTTGGTACGTAGCCCGCATCGACCGCTGCCCGCGACGCGCCGACGGCGGCGCCCAGTCGATCTGCGACAGCTTCCACCAGAGGAAAATTCTCTCCGCTCTGCATGCCGCGCCCACCGGAAACGACGATGTCCGCACTGGTCAATTCGGGCCGCACCGAGACGCTCAATTCGTGCCGTTCGAAGCGCGACAGACCCTGGTCTCCGGGACCGCTGACCGCTTCAACGATCGCCGAACCACCTTCGGGCGCAGCGGCGTCAAACGCGGTTGCGCGGACGGTGATCACCTTGCGGGCATCAGTGCTGCGCACAGTCACCATGGCGTTGCCGGCATAAGTTGGACGAACAAATGTGTCGGCCGAGACAACCTCAGATATTTCAGAGATCTGTGCAACATCGAGGAGCGCAGCGACGCGGGGCATTACATTTTTGCCGGCCGTCGTGGCACAGGCCAGCAGGTAATCGTAACTCTCTGCCAAGTCGGCAATCAACGGCGCTAGATTCTCGGCCAGGCCATTTCCATAAGCTGAATCGTCAGCATGCAGCACCTTGGTGACGCCGGCGATGGCGGCCGCAGCTTCGGCTACACTCGAAGATTTGGCGCCAGCCACCAAAATATGAAACTCGCCCTCCAATTGCGACGCCGCCGTAACCGCGTGCAGCGTGGCGCGCTTCAACTCAATATTGTCATGTTCGGCAACGACGAGAGAGACCATCACAGCACCTTGGCTTCGTTTTGCAATTTATCGACCAATTCAGCCACATTTTCGACTATGACGCCGGCTTCGCGTTTGGGCGGCGCGGTGACGTTGAGTATTTCGAGGCGGGGTGAAGCATCCACTCCCCACTCTTCTACCGCCTTGGCATCGATAGGTTTTTTCTTGGCTTTCATGATGTTGGGCAGCGATGCGTAGCGCGGTTCGTTAAGTCGCAGATCGGTCGTCACCACGGCCGGAATCTTGATGGTGAGTGTCTCCAGTCCACCATCAATTTCCCGCGTCACTTCTGCCTCACCATCGCCGAGCGTGATCTTGGAGGCAAACGTCGCCTGGGGCCAACCGAGAAGCGCCGCCAGCATCTGACCGGTCTGATTGCTGTCGTCATCAATCGCCTGCTTGCCGAGAATCACCAAGCCCGGAGATTCCTGCTCTACTACCGCCTTCAGCACCTTGGCTACTGCGAGCGGCTGAATATCCTGTTCCGCTACCACATGAACGGCGCGATCGGCGCCAATGGCGAGCGCGGTCATAAGGGTCTGGCGCGCCTCCTCGGGGCCTGCCGTCACCACGACTACCTCCTCGGCAACGCCGGCCTCCTTCATGCGCACCGCTTCCTCGACAGCGATTTCACAGAATGGATTGATAGTCATTTTGACGTTGGCCGTCTCGACGCCGGTGCCATCCGCTTTGACACGGACTTTTACATTTGCGTCGATCGTGCGCTTGATCCCAACAAGCACTTTCATATTGCACGGGCTCCTAGTGGAATGAGTCAAACATTTGCCGTGGAGAGTGGTATTAAATTAGCGGCGCGGACCCTTCTTTCGCATTCGCAATAAACTGGCCTTACCGATCCAGGAGCGCAGCGTAATGCCCCAAAAGCGCAGCGTCAACGGTCCATAAATTCATGAAATGTTCACTGGATTAGTTAATTATATTGCAACGCAGCATATGCCTGTCAGCGCGTCGCTCCAGGCACCCACAGTACGTCCTGAGCACCGCCTTCATTGTTAACGCGGGCAAGTTGAAAGAGGTGATCGGAGAGCCGGTTAAGATAGTGGATCGCCGCCGAATTCAGCTTTTCTTGTTGGGCCAAAGCCACCGTCAAACGCTCGGCGCGGCGCACTATAGTCCGCGCGACATGCAATTCGGCGGCGGCGGGCGAACCACCCGGCAAAACGAAGGATGTGAGAGGCGCCAGGACGCTGTTCATGGCGTCTATTTCCTGCTCCAGACGCTCGACTTGAGCGGCAACGATCCGCAGCGCATCACTAGTATCTTCCGGCCGGCACAGATCGGCACCAACGTCGAACAGATCGTTTTGGATACGCGCCAGCATCTCGTCGCTATCGCCAGTGCAGTGGAGCCGAGCAACACCAATTGCGGCATTGGCTTCGTCGACAGCGCCGTAAGCCTCGACGCGACGGTCGCATTTGAGCACCCGCGCACCACCGCCAAGCGATGTCTCGCCTTCATCGCCACCGCGTGTATAAATTTTTGTCAGAAGGACCATGGCTTTTAGCTTTTCTTGACGACGAAAACGAGAATCGCCAACAGGGCGATGGCGATAAACTGAATGCCGACGCGCCAGCGCATCAGTTTGTTGCTGCGAGTGGTTGCCTTCTCGCCCTTGCGGCCGCCCGACATAGAACCGATGCCAAGGACCAGAACAATCACCACCGCGCCCATGGCGATATAAACGAGGATTTCGAGAATGCTGGCGACCGAATTTGACACACATCACGTCCTTGGTGAAGGGTCTATCATAGGCCGCTTGACGGCGATTGAATATGCATATTCGGCCAAGTAAGCTGTTCCGCATAGCTGTTATCGATATTGATGCTCGCGGACCTGCCTCCCACGAGCCGGATGGCGCCGCTCCGGTTGCGTGTTTTTCCGTGCTGATCGGGGCAAATCCTTCTGCCACGCTGAAAGTGCTGGATATATTTGCTCGGTGCGATCTCATTCCAAGCTAAATTCAAGTCACTCGGAGCGGCGGCAAGAATATACGGGTCACAAATCCAAGCTGACTATTGATGTCTAGGTCTCCGGCGTCGGGCACGAGGCGAGCGAACCCATCGCGTGCAAGTCAGTGGCGATAATCTGCGTTCATTTGGTGTTGACCAGCGAACGCCAGCCGCACAGCTCGCAATAGGTTTGATGGTCACAAGTCGCCCATAAAAGCGAGCACCTTAACTGGATCAGCCAAAATTTTCCGAAGCCGTTCGGGCGTGTGACCAGCGGTGCGCAATTCGTGCAGGGTGAGGGCGCGATCGCGCTTGGCCAACCGCCGCCCCGATGCATCGCGCAACAGCGCGTGGTGCGAATATTTGGGTGTCTCCAGGCCAAGAAGCGCCTGCAGAAGGCGATGAATATGGGTAGCCTCGAACAGATCTTCACCGCGTGTAACTAGGGTAACGCCCTGCAGATGATCGTCGAGGGTCACCGCAAGATGGTAGCTGGTCGGGGTGTCCTTTCGCGCCAATACCACGTCGCCAAAAAGTGCCGGCTCAGCGGTGATTTCGCCACGTTCCTGTTCATGCCAGGTCAATGCGCCAGCTGCGAGAACGGCCGGTGCCATATCGAGACGGAGCGCATGCGGTACTCCGGCACCAATGCGCTCGGCCCGAACGACAGGCGAAAGGGTACGGCAGGTGCCGGGATAGATAGCACCCTCGGGGCCATGCGGTGCGGCGTCGGCTCGGGCGATCTCGGCGCGGATATCACCGCGTGTACAAAAACACGGATAGATTAACCCTTGCGCCTCCAGAGTTTGTAGCGCCTTTAAGTAATCCGCTAGGTGTTCAGATTGGCGGCGTACCGGCTGTTCCAATTCGAGACCGAGCCAGGCTAGGTCCTCTTGAATGGCATCTTCAAATTCCGGCCGACAGCGCACGACATCAATATCCTCGATGCGAAGCAAAAATCGCCCGCCCAGAGCATCGGCCACGTTGGCGGCGATCAGGGCCGAATAGGCGTGGCCTAAATGTAGATAGCCCGTCGGGCTGGGGGCGAAGCGGGTGACCGCGGGCATCTCCAGAACTCGCGGTACCGTCGTTATACGGCGCCACTCTGGCGAAGTGCAGCGATGGCGCTATCGTCTAGGCTGAGCCATTCCTCCAACACTTCATCGGTATGTTCACCGAGCAACGGCGCGGCGCGCGGATAGTCTACCGGCGAAGCCGAGAAGCGAATCGGATTCCCCGCATATTCCACATCGACTCCAAGCGCATGGGGTATTTTGACACGCATGCCGCGCGCGTTGATCTGCGGATCATCGAACACCCGGTCAAGCGTGTTGATCGGTCCGCAGGGCACGCCCGCGGGCTGCAATTCCGATAGCCAATCGTCGAGATCGCGCATGGCTGTGATGCCACCGATGACCGCCACCACAGCATCTCGGTGTTGCACCCGCAAGGTGTTAGTCTTGAAACGCTGGTCCTTCATGAGTTCGACACGTCCGGCAACTTCCAAAAACTTGGTCAATTGAGTGTTGTTGCCGATACCGAGGATCATATGGCCGTCGCGGGCCGGAAACACGCCATAGGGCACGATATTTTGATGCGCATTGCCGGCGCGGCGCGGCACGTCACCACCGACCAGATAGTTCATCGCCTGATTGGCAAGCCATGATACCTGGGTGTCCAAAAGGGCGAGGTCTATGTATTGGCCGGCGCCAGATTTCTCGCGCCACGCCAAGGCAGCCAAGACGGCGACCGTAGCGTACATGCCGGTCATCAAATCAGCCACCGCGACGCCACCTTTTTGTGGCCCCCCGCCGGGCAAATCGTCACGCTCGCCAGTGAGACTCATGAATCCGCCGGCGCCTTGAATAATCATATCGTAACCGGCGCGCGCGGCGTAGGGGCCGGTTTGGCCGAAACCGGTGATAGAGCAGTAGATCAGCCGCGGATTGCCCGCTTTCAGGCTGTCATAATCGAGGCCGTATTTGGCTAGGCCGCCAGCCTTGTAATTCTCCAATAGGATGTCGGCACGCCTTGCCAAGGCGGCACAGATTTTCTGCCCCTCGGGTTTTGATATATCCAGGGTCAGCGACCGCTTGGCACGATTGGCCGACATATAATAGGCCGCCTCGTCAGTCTCTTTGCCGGCCGCATCCTTAAGATAGGGCGGGCCCCAACCGCGCGTATCGTCGCCCACACCGGGGCGCTCGACCTTCACCACATCGGCGCCAAAATCGGCCAGCAATTGCCCGGACCACGGGCCGGCCAAGACCCGGCTCATGTCAAGCACCCGTAGCCCCGAGAGCGGACCGGTGCGCGACGAAGAAGAAAACGAGTTGGACATTTCGGTAACTCCGATGGGAATCTAAAATGGGCGACAACTTATCCCGTCGACGCGCCCGGGCCAAGCTTGCCGAGGCCCAAACCAGGGCATTGACCCTTGTCTGTCTTTCAGCGGTGCTTATTATAGTAGGCAAAATACGATCATCGCTTAGTTGCGAGGCAGTACAGGGCCGCCGACAAGGGCTAGGGTACGCTTCGTTGGGAAGCGTGTCGCGATGAAGGGAGAGCGCGTGTCGACGCCGCTTGAGTCCTGCCACGCCTTGGTACTGAACGCCGATTATCGGCCACTCAGTTATTTTCCGCTTTCGCTCTGGCCATGGCAGGATGCGGTTAAAGCAGCCTTTCTTGAGCGCGTGAATATCGTTTCGGAATATGACGTCGCTGTGCATTCGCCGAGTTGCGAACTTCGCCTGCCCAGCGTTATAGCGCTCAAGCAATATGTGCCGCTCGCCAGGCGCCCGGCATTCACCCGCTTTAATGTCTTTTTGCGCGACCGCTTCTCCTGTCAATATTGCAACGGTCGGTTTGCCGTCGAAGATTTGACCTTCGATCACGTCATCCCTCGTTCACGCGGCGGGCACACCAGTTGGGATAACGTGGTGACGGCGTGCAGCATCTGCAATCTTGCTAAAGGCAGCCAGATGCCAAACGAATGTGGCCTGCATCCGCACTTCGCGCCGCGAGCGCCAAGCACAAACGATCTGCATGAAGCCGGCCGCGAATTCCCGCCTCGCTTTTTGCATCAAAGCTGGCGCGATTATCTCTATTGGGATTCCGAACTGGAAGAACGGTGACGCTGCCGCGCGGTCAGGAGCGCGCCGTTAGATCCGCTCCGAAAGCCAAATCGCAAGGCGCGTGCCGCGCTTAACCGCGGCGCTAAGCGGCTCATAGCCCGGCGCCTTTTCCGCTTCATGCGCCAATCCTATCTCTTTATGCTGGCTTTCCTCGGCGCCGAATTCAATTAGCGTTTCACGTAATTCCTTTTCATCATCGCCGAGCTTGTCGACTTGTGCTGCATAATGTTCCTCGATCACTTCTTCCACGGCGGCGGTGCACGCCATCGCCGCACGCGGGCCCATCAGCGCGCTACCCGCGCCAAGGGCAAAACCGGCGGCATGCCAGAACGGCGCCAGTAGGGTTGGCCTGATACGCCGCTCGCTCAGCAATCGATCGAATGTTTCCAGATGTTTGCGTTCGGCATCGGCCATTTCGCGAATGACCGGCGCCACGGCATCGCGCCCGAGCACGGCGAGTTGGCCTTCATAGATGCGAGCGGCGCCGTATTCGCCAGCATGATCAACGCGGAGGATTCGCTCGATGGTTTGTTCTGGCCCAAGGTCGCCGGGCAGCCGGTCATCACCGGTGCACGTCGGCCGTGCGGTTCGCTCTGCGTCGTCCGTCATTTGGCTCGCTTCATGATAAATGCAGCATACAGCCCACCGGCCCCCATGACGAGCGACAGTATCGCATTCCAACCAGCCATGGAAATTTGCCACAAGGACCAAGCGATCTCGTCGCAGCGCACGTTAGGTGCAGCAAGCAAACTGGCGCGCAGCTCTTCGATGGTATTGCCCTTGATCGGCGCGGCACAGCTGCTCTCCCACCAGCTCTGTTCCACTCCGACTTGATATCCAGCGATCGCCACGCCGACGAGTATCGCCGCCGCTGCCGCCATCAGAAGCGGCGCGGAGACGCTGGCCTGCCGGTGAAAATAAAGCCCCAACAAAGCGCCCGCCAAGCCGGCCATATGAGCGTAGCGCTGATACCAACAAAGTTCGCACGGGGCGAAGCCGCCAATATGTTCAAACAAGAAAGCGGCGAGAACCACGGCGCTGCTGACGGCAACCAATGCCGCCGCAGGCAGCCAGGGTTTGTCGGTCAGCGCCATCACTCGACTATGCACCCTATACCAGCAGCTTGACCAGCAGGAACGCGCCGACCAGCATGACAAAGAACAGCAGCGCCAATTTACCGAGATGGCGTTCGATGAATTCGCGCACCGGCTCCCCAAAGCGCCACAACAGAGCGGCCTCAATGTAAAAGCGCAATCCGCGCGAGACGACCGAAGCGAAAACGAAGATACCGATATCGAGCCGCGTGACGCCGCTGGCGATGCTGATCACTTTATAGGGCAGCGGTGTAAATCCGCCGGCGCCGACAATCCACCCACCCCACTCGTTGTAATAATCTTGAAACTGGCTGAATTTATCCTCGGAGCCATAAAATTCCAACAGCGGCTGTCCGACCGAATCGAACAGCCACAGTCCGATAGCATAGCCGAGCAAACCGCCTAACACCGAGGCCAAGGTGCACACACCGGCAATGCGCCAGGCCCGGCGGCGATTGGCCAGGACCATCGGGACCAGCATGATATCGGGCGGAATGGGGAAAAAAGCGCTCTCCGCGAACGAGACACCCGCCAACCACCAGATGGCGTTCCGCTTGCCAGCCAACGCCATGACCCGATCGTATAATTTTTTCAGCATCAGCGGAACATACCCACTATTTGTGTGGCGTAATTGACGTGCCAGAGGGGAACGGCAAAATCAAGCGCGCGAAGCTGGCTCGTCGTGACACATTCCGCACCAGCGGAACTTTAAGTTGGCTTGGCAGCGCCAGAGGCTTTGGCCTATAACGTCACAGTCAGTTCGAACAGAACTGCTTGCCTCTGTGGCGGAACTGGTAGACGCGACAGACTCAAAATCTGTTATCCGTGAGGGTGTGGGGGTTCGAGTCCCTCCAGGGGCACCATTACCTAGGTTCGTAGGCCAAGGATCATAGTCCAAGTAACTAAATCTAAACAATATTTGTTTGGTGGAAGGAGCTTGGTTAGTCATGGTGTGGGTAAGGTGTCCAGTATATTTTTATAAGCGCGGCGAGACATTCTACTTCTTGCGAGCTGTCCCCACACCTGCATCGCTCCTAGAGAAGCTTGCGGCGGCCGAAGATGAGGACGTGCGCTGGGCGGTCTGTCATAACTGCGCGGCGGATCCAGTTCCGGCCTGAGGAACACCCAAGCCCCGGCCTGAAGAACCGCCTCGGCGATCACAGAAAGCTGCTCCCGGTGCTTCCGCTACCGGCTAGTGAAACGATC
>CAYPSQ010000041.1:0-21191 GCA_964413115.1 uncultured Rhizobiaceae bacterium
CGGATTTAGCCTCACCCTATCGTTCCGGACCATCGGCGGCAACCGCATCTCATAGGTAAGTTTGGCGGGAGAAGCGAAAGGTCAATTTCTTAAATTCTTTTGATATCCTGCGCGCTGTACAGAAAAAATTCTGTCCAGTCGCGCCCTGCACGGCAATAAAGTCGTGCCGGTGTGGGCGCTATATATGGCGACGCGGCCTCACCGGGCAGCGCCACACCCAAAACTTTCAGGTTAAGGAGCGCAGGTTTGTGCTACTCAATCTCTCGGCAGAGTAATATCTCGATCTTACTTATTAGCGAGACAGCGATTATCTATTGGACCTGCTTACCGATTACGACGACCTCTTGCGCGATTGGCGGAGCGGCAAGTTAGGCATGGGCAGGGATGCGCCCAATTGTCTCTCAAATTTGATCCATCTTGACGATGGTCCGGTGCAATCATGGGGCGGATAGGCAAAATATGAAAATCGTGGTCATGGCGGCAGGCGCCGTCGGCGGCTATTTTGGCGCCCGACTCGCAGCAACCGGCGAAGAAGTGCACTTTATCGCCCGCGGCGCACATCTTGAAGCCATTCAGCAAACCGGCCTTCGCCTCGAAAGTTTGCTCGGGGATGTTCACATTAAAAATGCGCGGATTTCGGACGATCCCACGGAGATCGGCGTCGCTGACGTAGTGCTGTTTGCAGTCAAATTGTGGGACACCGAAGATGCCGGCAATGCCTGCAAAGCGCTGCTGGGCGACAACACTGCCATCATCATTCTGCAAAATGGCATTGACGGTGTCGCACGCTTAACGCCGGTGTTGGGCAGCAATCCTTTAGTCAGCGGTGTCGTCTATATTTCAGCATTCATCGAGCGTCCCGGCGTCATCCGCCATCACGGCAATTTTGCACGCTTGCAGTTTGGCGAAAAACACGGTGATGAAACTGCGCGCCTCAGTAGTTTTTTGAAGGTTTGTCAACGAGCGGGCATCGAAGCCGAAATATCGGCCAACATTGAGCTGGCACAATGGCAGAAGTTTGTATTCCTGGTTGGCTTAAGCGGCGCGACTACGGTGACCCGCAGTGGGATCGGCGCCATTGTGGCAGATTCGGATTGCCGCCTTCTTTTATTGAACTTGATGGAGGAAACGGCCGCCGTCGGGCGCGCTCGTGGCGTCGCGCTTGCCGACGATTACGCGCTCAACCGTCTCGCCTATGCTGAAAATCTGCCGGCCGACATGAAAGCTTCCATGCTCAACGATTTGGAGCGCGGCAAACGTTTAGAAGTGAATTGGCTCTCCGGTGAAGTTGCACGGCTCGGGCGCGAACTCGCCATCCCCACACCGGCCAACGATGCCGTCTACGCCGCTCTCAAGCTACATCGAGGCGGCACAGATTAGGGTTTCCAGAGGCTAAGGTCCTGGCGTGCCATTTATCCAGTAGGCGCTCGCACAGGCTAGAAAACATCAGGTGCCGTGCACCTGGTGCAGCGGAAACAGATAATCCGACGTATCGACGTCAAAGCTATAAGCGTTAGCTTATCCGCTCCCCGCGCCTCCGGGCAGCAGTTCGCCTTCTCCTTCCAACTCTTGTTCCTCCAACGCTAGACGTTCGGCCAATTCTTTTTGAAGCTCAGCGGTTTCCTGCTGGCGGTGCCACATGTCGGCATATTTGCCGTCTCTCTCCAGCAATTCCGCGTGGCGGCCACGCTCTGCGATACGCCCGTTGTCGAGGACTAGTATTTGATCTGAATCAACGATCGTCGACAGGCGGTGGGCGATCACTAGAGTTGAGCGGTCGCGGCTGACTTCCTTGAGATTATCTTGAATTTCTTTTTCGGTCCCAGAATCAAGCGCCGAGGTCGCCTCGTCGAATAGCATGATGCGCGGATTTTTCAGGATCGTGCGGGCAATGGCGACACGCTGCTTTTCACCGCCGGAGAGCTTGAGGCCACGTTCGCCAACCTGTGTCTCGTAGCCATCTGGCAGGGCGTGGATGAATTCATGAATATGGGCGAGACGCGCCGCTTCCTCAATTTCAGCACGGCTCGCGCCCGGATTGCCATAAGCGATATTGTAAAAAATACTGTCATTAAACATCACCGTGTCCTGAGGAACGATGCCGATCGCAGCGCGCAGTGACTGCTGCTCTACCTCACTTATGTCCTGACCGTCGATACGTTCGCTACCACCTTCGATATCATAAAAGCGGAAGAGGATGCGCGAGACGGTAGATTTTCCGGCGCCGCTGGCCCCGACGATCGCCACCGTCTGCCCGGGCGGCACGACAAACGACACGTTGTCGAGGATATTACGCCGCGCATCGTAACTGAAGCGCACATTGTCAAACTTGATTTCGCCGTCGCGGACGTCGAGCGGCTTGGCTCCCGGCTTGTCCTCAATATCGGGATAGACATGCATGAGCTCGAACATAGCCTCCATGTCGGTTAGTGATTGCTTTATCTCACGGTAAACGAAGCCGAGAAAATTGAGCGGAATATAAAGATGAATCATATAGGTGTTCACAAGAACAAAATCGACGATGGTCATGGTTCCTGCAGCGACTTCGTAGCCCGCCTTGATGGTAATGCCGGTGAGACCGATGGCAATGATCGCACCCTGACCAATGTTGAGTAGTGACAAACTGGTCTTGCTCTGTACCGCCGCTTCTTCGTAACGCCGGCGTGATTCGTCGAAACGCTGCGCCTCATGCGCTTCGTTGCCGAAATATTTCACCGTCTCGTAATTGAGCAGGCTATCGATGGCCTTGGTATGGGCCTGGGAATCCTGTTGATTCATACGGCGGCGAAATTTGAGCCGCCACTCCGTCACCGTCAGCGTAAACGCGATAAACGCGGAAATAGTGACAAAAGTGATGGCGGCATATTCCACGCCATAGAACCACCACAATATGCCGCAAACCATAACGATTTCGACCAAGGTGGGGAGAATGTTGAACAGCATGAAGGTGAGCAGAAACTCAATGCCCTTCACGCCACGTTCAATAGCACGCGACAATCCACCGGTGCGCCGTTCCAGGTGAAAGCTCAGCGACAATCGGTGCAGATGCTCGAAAACACGAAGCGATACCGTGCGGATAGCACGCTCGGCGACCTTGGCGAATACAGCATCGCGCAGTTCGCCAAATGCCACCGTCGCGATACGCAAAATGCCATAAGCAATCAAGATAGCGATCGGTACCACAACAAGGGGTGCCTGATTGGCCCCTAAAATATCTATCGCCTGCTTGTATAGTATTGGTACATAGACGTTCGCGACTTTTGCGAGAACGAGAAGCATCATGGCCAGCACGACACGCCCGCGCATTTCAAACGAGCGCTGCCATAAATACGGCAACAGCGTGCGGATCGTATGCATATGCGAACGCGAAGCCGGAGGCTGCATTTCTCGGGCTTGACGGGACATCTCGACCATGTGCTTCCAGGCGTTGCTTCGAAGTCGGACCGAACGGCCCAAATATTAATTAGGGATTACTTCGTTGATTCACAATCGCCAACAAAGAACAATGTTGATGTCACAGATTTGGCCGCACGAAAAAGATTACCGAAAAATAATGGCATGTGGCCCCGGCCAGGACAAATGCGTGCCAAATCACGTTGTGATAGCGCAAATTCGTCCAGAGATAAAAACCTACGCCGGCACAATAAAAAAAACCGCCGATGCCAAGCAGCGCGAGGGCCGCCCAATGCAAATTGGCGAGCAATGGCTCAATCGCCGCAAGGCCGGACCAACCGGTGCCCAAATAGAGATAGATTGACAGCCGCTCAAGACGCCCTGGAAATATCAGTTTGAGCGCCACGCCGGTTAACGCCAAGCCCCAAACCGTGCCTAATATGCTCCACCCCCAGGCACCCTCAATACTGTTCAACGCCACCGGCGTGTAGGTACCCGCAATCAAAAGATAAATCGCCGAGTGATCCAACAGGCGCAGCACATTCTTAAGCGTGCCGCGGCGTACGATATGGTAGAGCGCCGACGCGGTAAACACGAGGAACAGCGTACCGCCGTACAACGCAAAGCTGGTCACTGCTAGGTCTCCGGGATAGCGGCTGGCCACAATCACCAACATGATCAATCCAGCAGTGCTGGCTGAAATACCGAGGGCATGGCCGATATTATCAGCCACTCTTTCTCCAAGCTTGTAAACCGGGGCCTGATTCAGGATCAAAACAAGTTCTCCCTCACGACGGTCGTCAGCGTGTCATGAAATGGTTGGAGAAACGCCGAAATACAATCCGGTCGCCAAATTACCTGCTTTCGATCGCGGCCATGATTTCGGCGGCAGCCTTGGGAATGTTAGTCCCTGGGCCGTAAATGGCGGCAACCCCCGCCTTAATGAGAAATTCATGGTCATTTGGTGGAATGACGCCACCGCAGATCACCAATGTGTTGCCCGCGCCATGAGCCTTCAATTCCGACAGCAGTTCCGGCACCAGTGCCTTGTGGCCGGCGGCGAGGCTGGAGACGCCCACCACATGCACATCGTTCTCCACCGCTTCGCGGGCGGCTTCCTGCGGCGTCTGGAACAGGGCGCCCATATCGACGTCGAAGCCGATGTCGGCGAAGGCAGTCGCGATGACTTTCGCGCCGCGGTCATGCCCATCCTGGCCAAGTTTGACTACTAATAGTCGCGGTCGGCGGCCTTCACGTCGGGCAAAGGCGGCGACGTCCGAACGGATACGAGTAAATTCCTCGTCATTGGCATAGGCAGAAGCATAGACGCCCGACACACTCAAGGCTGCCGCGCGGTGGCGGGTAAAATGCTCTTCAAGCGCGTTGGAAACCTCGCCGACCGTGGCACGAGCGCGCATGGCATCGATGGACAGGGCCAGGAGGTTGGCATCGCCCTGGGCGCCGGCCTTGAGAGCATCAATCGCCGCACGCCACGCGTTCTCGTCACGCCCGGCACGGATTTTTGCCAGACGCGCGATCTGCGCTTCACGGACTGCGCTATTATCGACATCCAGCAATTCAGGCATGTCGGCGCTGTCATTTTGATATTTGTTGACTCCGACGATGGTTTCCTCGCCACGGTCGATGCGCGCCTGCCGCCGCGTCGCCGATTTTTCGATATGCAGCTTCGGCATGCCGGCGCTAACGGCCTTGGTCATACCACCCATTTCCTCAACCTGCTGGATCAGCTTCCACGCTTCGTCAGCGATCGAATGGGTCAGTGATTCGACATAGTAGGAGCCGCCCAAGGGATCTATGACTTTCGGTACGCCGGTTTCCTCGGCCAGAATCAGCTGCGTATTGCGCGCGATTCGGGCCGAAAAATCGGTTGGCAACGCGACCGCTTCGTCAAGTGAATTGGTGTGCAGCGATTGCGTGCCGCCGAGCACTGCCGCCATGGCCTCGTAGGCGGTACGAACGACATTGTTGTAGGGGTCCTGTGCGGTAAGCGACACGCCAGACGTCTGAACATGCATGCGCAACATCAGCGAGCGCGGATCCTGTGGCTCAAACTGCGCCATGATCCGCGACCACAAGAGGCGCGCCGCGCGCAGCTTTGCGACCTCCATGAAAAAATTCATGCCGACGCAAAAAAAGAAGGAGAGGCGCGGAGCAAAATCATCTACTCGCAGTCCGCGAGAAATGGCGGCGCGCACATATTCAAGCCCGTCGGCTAGCGTGAAAGCCAATTCCTGTACCAGCGTCGCACCGGCTTCCTGCATGTGATAGCCGGAAATAGAGATGGAATTGAAGCGTGGCATCTGCTTGGCCGCGTGGGCAACAATATCCGCAACGATGCGCATTGAGGGCTCGGGCGGATAAATGTAGGTGTTGCGTACCATGAACTCCTTGAGGATATCGTTCTGAATGGTGCCGGATAGCTTGCCCTGGGCTACGCCCTGTTCCTCCGCAGCAACGATAAAGGCCGCCAACACCGGCAGCACCGCACCGTTCATGGTCATCGATACGCTGACATCACCAAGCGGGATGCCGTCGAAGAGAGTTTTCATGTCTTCGACGCTATCGATCGCGACACCCGCCTTGCCGACATCGCCGCGCACCCTCGGATGATCGCTGTCATAGCCCCGATGGGTCGCTAAATCGAAGGCGACCGAGAGCCCCTTCTGACCGCCGGCAAGATTGCGTTTATAGAACGCGTTCGATTCCTCAGCGGTGGCGAAGCCGGCATATTGGCGGATCGTCCAAGTCCGGTTAGCAAACATGGTGGCGCGCACACCCCGGGTAAAAGGGGCAAAACCGGGAAAATCCGCCTCGAACTGCATATGCTCAAGGTCTGCAGACGTATACAGAGCTTTGACGTCAATGCCCTCATGCGTTTTCCAAATCAGCGAGTCCGCATCGCGGCTTTTCAGTTCCTTCGCTGCAAGCGCGCGCCATTCGTCATATGTCTGTTTGTGAGAAACCGTCATCGCAGGATCCGCTCGGCATTTCGCAACCGCAAAAAATTATGCTGCATAGCAGGATACTGGTCAATTAGCCCCATAAGCTGGCTTCCGGCGGATGCACCATCGCGCCGTCATAACTCAGGCCCGGTTGACAATCGCGCGCCAACAGCAACGGCCCGTCAAGGTCGACATAATCGGCAAACGAGGTGAGCAGCACAGCCGGCGCCATGGAAAGCGATGACCCCACCATGCAGCCCACCATGACCCGAAAGCCACGCGCGCGCGCCTCACGTGTCAGTGCCAGCGCCTCGCTCAGCCCGCCGCTTTTGTCCAACTTCACATTGATCATGGGGTAGCGCCCCTGCAAGCGGTCAAGATCGGCGCGAGTATGGCAAGATTCGTCTGCGCATACCGGAATGGCAAACTCCCGCCCGAGGAGAGCTTCATCATATGCTGCCGGCAGCGGCTGTTCGACCATTTCCACACCTAGTTCAGCGAGAGCGGGTAAAAGACTGTCCAGCATTTCTGGCTGCCAACCTTCATTTGCATCTACAATTAGTCGCGATTGGGGCGCTCCGCTGCGGACTGCAGCCACCCGCTCCAAATCACCCTCGCCAATTACTTTGAGCTTGAGTAAAGGAAGATGCGCCGAGGCGCGCGCCGCTTCGGCCATATTTTCCGGTGAATCCAGGCTGAGTGTCATCGCACTGACAACCGGCACCGGAGGGTCAATTCCAGCCAACTCCCAAGCGCGCTTTCCGCTTAGCTTGGCCTCCAGGTCCCACAGCGCACAATCGAGTGCATTGCGTGCCGCACCGGCCGGCAAGGCGTCTTGCAGTTCAGCGCGCGACATGCCGCTTTCGATGCCCGAGCGCACCGCCTCGATTTCAGCCATGACGCTATCGTTGCTCTCGCCATAGTGTGGATAGGGAACGCACTCCGCCTTCCCCACCTTGCCTGCTTCTTCAATTTCTGCACAGATGGTCAGTGTCTCTGTACGGGCGCCTCGGGAAATGCGGAAAGTGCCACGCATCGGCCACAAGTGCGTCCGCGCGCGAAGTTTGCGCATCGCTTAGAGCAAGCGGTCGACGATGGGCGCGACGCCGCCGAGCTCAAAATTATCGCATTGGCGCATCGGGTCTACGCAAGGAAGTCCCAGCTCTTCCGAGGTTTCGCTCAGCATCCGCGCCGCCTGATCGGTGCTGAGTTGGCTGGTGTTGATCGCCACGCCGGCACAAAATACTTCCGTATTGGTCAGGCGTGCGGCTCCGAGATTAGCGGCCAAACATTCATTCAAATTTGGCAGTGGCCAGCCTGGTAGCCCGCGCATGTGGGTGCGGGTCGGTTCATGGCAAAGCACGATTGCATCGGGCTGCGCACCGTGGATAAGCCCCAGCGTGACACCCGCGAAAGAGGGGTGGAATAGGGAACCTTGTCCTTCAATTAAATCCCAATGGTCGGGCGCATTGGCCGGCGAGAGCCATTCGGCAGCACCGGATATGAAATCCGCCACCACGGCATCGACAGATGCGCCATCTCCAGCAATAAAAATACCGGTCTGTCCAGTAGCGCGAAAATCTGCCTTCACACCGCGCGCTCTGAGCTCCCGTTCAATCGTGAGGGTGGTGTACATCTTGCCTACCGAGGCGTCGCTGCCAACGGTGAGCAGACGCTTACCCGCCCGTTTCTTGCCAGAACCCAAAGGAAATTCTTGTTTCGAGTGACGGACGTCGAACAGCGACGCACCCATTTCATTGGCTTTATCTCGAAGCACTTGAATATCGCTGAGACGCATGTGCAGACCGCTGGCCAAATCCATACCCCGGTCAAGCGCTTCGGTGAGCGTATCGAGCCATTTGTCAGGAATAACGCCGCCGCGATTCGCTACACCTACTACCAAAGTTCGCGCGCCTGCTTCTGCAGCCGCCGCAATGGAGATATCAGCAATACCGGCGCTCGCCTTGCAACCCTCGAGACGCAATTGCCCGAGACACCAATCGGGCCGCCAGTCGACGATGCCGCGCGCAGTTTTTGCCGCCAATTGGTCATGCGCATCACCGAGAAAAAGCAGATAAGGTTGCTCGATGGTTTTTTTGTCGCTCATTTTCCCTATGCTTTCCGCCTTTATCGATTGCCGGAGTGTGCCGTGCTGCTCCGTATCCCGCAAGAGCTAGTCGGCAGGAGAATTAGCTTGAAGACGCCGGTTATCCGGCTTGATCGTAATCATTCAGCAAGCTAGGTTGCCGGGAATGGGAATCCCTGGAATTCACGATAAATGCCTGTAAAAAGAGATTTCATAGAACTGATCGGCAACACGCCGATGCTTCGCCTCAACGCGGCCTCGGAGCGCACCGGATGTGAAATTCTTGGCAAATGTGAATTTCTTAATCCGGGCGGCTCGGTGAAGGACCGTGCGGCGCTATTCATCGTGCGGGATGCGGAAAATAGGGGCCAATTGAAGACTGGCGGCGTGATCGTCGAGGGCACGGCAGGCAATACCGGTATTGGCTTATCCCTAGTTGGTAATGCGCTTGGCTATCGCTCTGTGATCGTCATACCAGATACGCAGAGCCAGGAAAAAAAGGATATGATCATGCTCTGCGGTGCAGAACTGATCGAGGTCCCGGCGGTTCCATACAGGGACCCAAATAATTATATAAAATATTCGGGTCGCCTTGCTAAGAAAATTGCCGCCAAAGAGCCGAACGGTGCGATCTGGGCCAACCAATTCGACAATGTAGCCAACCGCCAAGCACATTTTGAAACCACCGGGCCAGAAATTTGGGATCAGACCGGTGGCAAACTGGACGGCTTTGTTTGCGCCGTCGGCTCCGGTGGCACATTGGCCGGCATCGCACTGTATTTGAAGGAACGGAATCCCGATATTGTGATTGGCTTGGCTGACCCGATGGGCGCTGCGCTTTACAATTATTTTGCCCATGGCGAATTGAAGGCCGAAGGCAGTTCGATCACCGAGGGCATCGGCCAGGGCCGCATCACCGCCAATCTGGAGGGCGTACCAATAGATGTACCATTTCAGATCCCCGACGATGAGGCACTACCCATCATTTTTGATTTGGTTTTTGAAGAAGGTCATGTGCTGGGGGGTTCTAGCGGCATCAATATCGCCGGCGCGATCCGTTTGGCCGAGAGGCTCGGCCCCGGCCACACCATCGTGACGATCCTCTGCGATTATGGCACACGCTATGTGAGCAAGTTATTCAATCCAGAATTCCTGCGCGCTAAGGATTTGCCGGTACCCAAATGGCTTGAAACCGGCGGCGATCATGGCAGAAACTGAACATATCTTCACTGAAGACGCCTATTTGCGGGCGTGCGAGGCTTGCGTAACGCGTTCGGGTCCCGGTGCTATACAGTTTGATCGTACCGTATTTTATCCCGCCGGCGGCGGCCAGCCAGGCGATAGCGGAGTTGTTAAACTCACCGGAGGCGCGACCATTCAAATTTTGAACACGGTTAAAGGCGAGGGTGCCGGTGAAATAATCCATGTCGTGCCGGATGATGAAGCAATTCTGGCGATCGGCACGGCAGTGACTTTGGAAATCGACTGGATGCGCCGGCACAGACATATGCGCATGCATACATGCCTCCACTTGCTGTGTGCCGTTGTCGATGCGCCGGTCACCGGCGGGCAATTGTCTGAAGATAAGGGGCGGTTGGATTTCGACTTGCCCGAACTCTCTTTGGATAAAGCCAAGATCGAGGCGCATCTAAACCAGTTGATCTCGTGTGACGCCACAACGACCACCCGATGGATTAGCGATGCGGATCTTGCGGCACAGCCGGAACTCGTGCGGACGATGAAAGTGAAGCCGCCGAGCGGCGAGGGCCGGGTTCGTTTGCTCGATGTCGAAGATATCGATTTACAACCCTGCGGGGGCACCCATGTCAAATCAACCGGCGAGATCGGTCCCATTACGGTGCGCAAGATCGAGAACAAGGGGAAACACAACCGCCGAGTAAATATTGTCTTCAAGGAAACCCAATGAGCCTCCAACTACCGGGGCCTCTTGTGTCGCCCGCATGGCTCGCAAGGAATCTGGCGCAAGCCGATCTCAAATTGATCGACGCTTCCTGGTATCTGCCGGCGGAGAAAAGAAATCCGACCGCCGAGTTTGAATCCGAGCATATCGAAGGCGCGGTTTTTTTCGACATTGACGGTGTTTGCGACCCCGACAATCCCCTGCCGCACATGTTACCAAGCCCGGTTCTGTTCTCCGAGGAAATGGTGAAGCTGGGCATTTCAAATAGCGATGCGATTGTCGTCTATGATGGCGCAGGCCTGTTCAGCGCGCCGCGTGCCTGGTGGACCTTACGGATCTTTGGGCATGATAATGTAGCGGTATTGGACGGTGGTCTACCGGCGTGGCGCGCCGCAAATCTGCCTATAGGGACCGGCCCCGGCCCCGGCCCCGGCCCCGGCAAGTTCGAAGCTACGTTCCGAGTGGAACTGATACGCTATTTTGCGGAAATGCTGAGAAATTTGGACCAGCAGTCGGAGCAGGTCATAGATGCGCGCGGACGCGGTCGTTTTGATGGTAGTGAGCCGGAAATTCGGCCCGGCGTCCGCTCGGGCCATATTCCGGGCAGTACTAACCTTCCCTACCCGGAACTCATCAACGCGGCTAATAAATCTTTACTGCCGCCGGACCTGTTGGCGGCGGCGTTTGCGGAGCGCGGTGTCGACCTGGCGCGCCCGATTGTTACCACCTGCGGCTCTGGCATCAGCGCATCCCTGTTGGCCCTGGCGCTGTTCGTTTGTGGTCATACGGGCGCCGCCGTTTATGATGGCTCCTGGACCGAATGGGGCGGACGCAGCGATACGCCGACAGAGCCTTCGTAGAACCCTGAGGTCAGATTCACGGAATTTCATATCCGCTCGGGATATAGAACCAATTATTCCTGGTCTTTATTAAAAAATATTCGCGCGTCAAGTTTCCTAAACTAGAGAAAATCTATCTATGATCGCATGTCGGATCACTGACCTGCTGAGCGCGGCGAAGTTTAGGGCTCTGATGATAGCGCCGCCGCCTGCTCGAGCCGAAATTTCATTGGGCGGGGGCATGCTCGGCCCATTACGCAGTCATGCCGCCATATAGAATGACACATTGCTCGATTTGGCGCGCGACCATCTTTGAACCGGTAGACTTCAAACCCGGGTTTCCGGCTCCCAAAGTCTTAATGGGCGAATATTATATGGTGATCCTCAAATGCCGAACCATGTTCGCCCGAGACTCGGTTTTGGACAGTCGTTTTAAGAGTGCCCCTACACCCCTCGATGCCCTCACCGCCAACCTATTCACACAGGCCATTGATATGGCGATGTTGGTCTTGTCATTAACCTGCTTGATCAATGGGTCTCGAGCCCGGCTCATTTCTTGAAAATGGCATCAGCCTCGCTGCGCACCACGTCTCTGTTCTCTATTTCCAGCTTCACGCGTTCCAATTCACGCTCTAGATCTTCGATATACTTCTTCAGCGCTTCGATCGAAAGATTATCCAGCACGCGGGGTGCCCAATCAGCAGGTTTTGGAATTACAATCTCGATGTCATCCACAAAATTTTTCCCTCCATCCGATACGCACCATTATAACAACTTCTAGGAGCAATCCGGGAGTACAAATACTGTGAGAAGACATAAATGAACGATTCAGGCGACTGCATACCCCAGCATATGCTGGCTATCGAAATATCGACGCCGGGCGGGCCAGAAAATCTTGTCCCAGTACGACGCCCCGTACCGCAACCAGGAAATGGTGAGATATTAATTCGGGTTGCTGCCGCTGGAGTCAATCGGCCAGATTTAATGCAGCGTGCGGGTGACTATCCGGCGCCACCAGGTGCGTCTGATATTCCCGGACTTGAAGTCAGCGGAACTGTGGCCGCCTGCGGCGCAGGTACCCAGCGCTACCGGCAGGGTGAATCCGTCTGCGCCTTGATTGCAGGCGGCGGCTATGCGGAATTTTGCGCTGTGCCGGAGGCCCAAGTGTTGCCGTTTCCGCAGAGTTATACGGCCACAGAAGCCAGCGCCTTACCCGAAACATTCTTTACCGTTTGGACGAATTTATTCGAACGCGGGCGCTTGCAGGCGGGCGAGCGGTTGCTGGTGCACGGGGGCTCCAGCGGTATCGGCACTGCCGCCATTCAGCTTGCCGCCACATTGGGCATTCGCGTCTTCGCAACCGCCGGCTCGCCGGAAAAATGCACAGCATGCCGCGATCTCGGTGCCGAACTAGCGATAAATTACCGCAACGAGGATTTCGTGAAGGCGGTGAAAGCCGTGACCGGCGGCGAAGGCGTGGACGTGGTTCTTGACATGGTCGGCGGAGAGTATGTTCAGCGCAATTTGAGCTGCCTGAGAGCTGAAGGCCGGCTGGTGCAAATTGCTTTTCTTGACAGGCCAAAAACCATACTGAATTTGGCACCTGTGATGCTCAAGCGCCTAACGATTACCGGCTCCACGCTACGCGCACAAAGCGTGGCTAGCAAAAGGCGCATCGCGGCAGCGCTAGAAAAAGAAGTCTGGCCACTGCTTTCGGCACGGACAATCGCACCCGTGATCGACAGCTCATTCCCGTTGGTAGAGGCCGCAAAGGCCCACACACGAATGGAATCCAGCGAACATATTGGTAAGATAATTCTCCTAACCAATTACAATAAATCCTAACCGGCCTAATTGACCCCTATCCACCAAGAGCGATATATCAATGTCATTCGAACATGCGCAGCCGCGAAGACTATTTGTACGGCTGAATACAAAGCCCTGAGCAGCAACAAAATTGGGGCGGAAGGATAAACGATGTCTGAGTTATTGATGCCCAAAGCGACGGCCGTCTGGTTGGTCGATAGTACCGCGCTCACATTTGAACAAATCGCGGCGTTTTGCGGCTTGCACGATCTTGAAGTTCAGGGCATCGCTGACGGCGAAGTCGCTGTGGGAATCCGCGGCCTCGACCCGATCGCCAACGGTCAACTCACGCGCGAGGAGATTGCGCGCTGCGAGCAAGACAAATCTTTGCATCTAAGTTTGACCTCGCCGACCACAAAGCTGCCGGAACGCACCCGCCGGGCACGCTATACCCCTGTGAGCAAGCGCCAGGATCGGCCAAACGCAATTTCCTGGCTGATCAAGAATTACCCGGTGTTGAACGACGCGCAAATAGGTAAATTGTTGGGCACCACAAAATCGACCATTACCGCAGTGCGCGAACGCACCCACTGGAATACTCCCAACATCTCGCCACAAGACCCCCTGCTTCTCGGTATTTGCTCTGAGCAGGAATTATTGGAGGAATTGCGCAAGGGCCAAAGACGCCAAGAGCGCGAGGCAAAAAAAGCCGCGCGTGAAACTGCAAAAAAGGCAGCAGCAAAGGCAGAGGCCGCCGCTTCCGTGGCGCCCCTGGGGCAACAGAGCCCGGCACCTGCACCCGGGTCAATACCGGCCGACGGTACAGATTCGACATCAAAGCCGGACTTGGAAACATCGCCGAAAGCCAACGTGAAAAGTACTCCGGAGTCCGAAGCGCCATTCGATGCGGCGCCGGAAACAACGTCCGACATCTGAATTGTCGCTTATCGTTTTGTAGGTTTCGCGGATAGGCCGCGCATTGCCGCTTCTTCCTGAAGCATATCCCTAAATTTTGGATGGGCGACGGCAATAAGAGCCTGAGCACGCTCGCGCAGAGACCGGCCGCGCAGTTCAGCGATTCCAAATTCCGTGACCAGCATATCGATATCAGTGCGCGCCGTGGTGACGACTGAACCCGGCGAGAGACTGCCAACGACGCAAGATACCGCACCGTCTTTAGCGGTGGCATGGGTGGCGAGAAATGATTGGCCACCGTCAGCCATCATGGCACCACGGACGAAATCGACTTGGCCACCGGTTCCACTATACTGCATCCCGCCGATTGATTCTGAGCAAGCTTGGCCAGTAAGGTCGACCTCGATGGTCGCGTTAATCGATATCATTCCTTTATGTTGGGCGATGACGAAAGGGTCGTTGGTATACTCCACTGGATGGCCCTCGATGGAGGGGTTTTCATGTAGAAAATCATAAGTTTCCCGGGTTCCAGCGGCGAATGTGTAAAGAGTCTTGCCGGGATTTATCAATTTTCGTGAATTGTCCACCACGCCCGCATCCATCAGGATCCGCATAGCATC
Source organism: uncultured Rhizobiaceae bacterium (assembly GCA_964413115.1). Taxonomy (GTDB): domain Bacteria; phylum Pseudomonadota; class Alphaproteobacteria; order UBA828; family UBA828; genus PTKB01. The sequence continues at coordinate 14,544 of CAYPSQ010000041.1, forward strand.
GACAAACATTTCGGTATGGATGCCGAGATGTTTATGATCGAGTAAGGACAGACCGACAGCACTCGATGTGGCACCATAACCCAATTGAATTGTTGCGCCATCGGGAATGCGCTCAGCGATCAAAGCGCCGATCTTTTCATCTTCGGGTGCCCTCGGCGGGTTGGGCAATTCAAAAATTTTGCGATTGCTTTCGACGATGGCGCTCACCTCTGACACATGCACTCGACAATCGCCAAGCACACGGGGCACGTTTGGGTTGACTTCGACTACACTGAAACGTGCCCAATCGATCAATGATTTGGTGTAGTCGATACTGATACCAATACTCATGTAGCCGTCCGAATCGGGCGGCGAGGCCAATGTCATGACAGCACCCACCTGCAGATCTTCGCGCATGATTTTGGGCATCTGACCGAAATGCATCGGTGTCATGTCATAGCGGCCCTCAAATACGCCGAGCCGGGCAGGATTGCCGCAAAACAAGCTGTCCCAGTCGAGGCAGTCTGAATGCTCAGGCTGCAACAGAGCGCTGGCGAGATCAGGGGTCGGCAAAATCGTACTCAGGCGCACGCGTGCTAGCTTGCCATCCCGCAAGCGACGCCCCATCGCCGCGATCAAGCCCGGCGGTTGCCCCGCAAAAGTCGGTAGAATCAGGCGCTGGCCGTCTTCAAGACGCTTTACCGCGTCGTCTGCAGATTGCAGCCGGCTCTGATACTCAGACTGCCAATGGCTTTGCTGAACCATACCTCCCCCTTTAACGGTGCCTAAGTTTGGCGCGCCGTCACAGGAGGAGCAAGTATTGGAGAGGGTATTGTGGCCACGGAGGACCAACATCGGGTATATTGCGCAGGCGTTTGCCGGATTTAAACGCCCCAGTGGATAAAACCCTAACCGACACTACCCAGACAATCCTCTATACTGGATTTTTCGGCAGGAGAACGCCCGCAGCCGATGCGGAACCATTGCCAAGGGCGTTCCGGAATCGAGAGGCTGGAATAGGGGATTGTCTGGGTAGTGTCGGTTAGGGTTTCATCCACTAGCTGCAGAACTGCCACGAGACAATTAACGTGCAAAGTATGATTACCCCTTCAGATTTGGTCTGCCATATCGAATGGCTAAGCCAGGCCCGTGTTCTTTGTATCGGCGATCTCATGCTTGACCGATTCGTCTACGGCGAGGTTGAGCGCACGTCACCGGAAGCGCCGGTGCCAGTCCTTGGGATTGAGCGACAAACTGCGATGCTAGGCGGCGTCGGCAATGTTGCACGAAACTTGATTAGCCTCGGCGCAAGCGCCGCGCTGCTCTCGGTAGTTGGAGATGATGAAGTCGGACGGACTCTGACCCAAATGATCGGCGAACAGGAGCGGATTGAGCCACATTTGCTGGTCGAACCTGGTCGACCCTCAACCGAGAAAACCAGATTTCTTGCGGGTGGCCAACAGCTTCTGCGCACCGACCGCGAAACGCGGAACTGGATCAGCGGCCGCAGCGCCGAGAACCTTCTCCGCATGGCCGAAGATATCATGCCCCATTGCGATGTGTTGGTGTTATCGGATTATGCAAAGGGTGTATTGACGGCAGAACTGTGCCAGGCATTGATCAACTGTGCGCGCGCCGCATCCAAGCCCGTAGTGGTCGACCCCAAGGGCCCGAATTACGGTCGCTACAAGGGTGCCAGCGTGATCACGCCAAACCGGCGCGAATTGGGCTCTGCCACCGGCGCACCAGTGGAAACTGAAAGCGAGATTGTCTCTGCCGGACAAGCGCTGATCGAGCAGGTAGCAATCGATGCGCTGCTGGTAACGCGTAGCCGACACGGTATGACGTTGCTGTCGGCTGGCGGCGAGGTCGAACATTTGCCGGCTCGGGCCCGCGAAGTGTTCGACGTTTCCGGGGCAGGCGATACCGTGGTGGCAACCCTGGCCAGCGCGCTGGCAAAGGATGTAGACCTGATCGAAGCCTCGGCCCTCGCCAATTTGGCGGCCGGCGTGGTGGTGGCAAAAACCGGTACAGCAGTGGTATTTGCCACTGACCTTTTACATGCCGTACGAGCCGGTGACGTGTCCTCATCGGAGGCTAAAATTGTGCCCCTGACGGCAGCACTCGAGAGCATAGTGAGATGGCGCGACGGCGGCCAGTCGATCGGATTTACCAACGGCTGTTTCGATCTTTTGCACCCCGGGCATATATCATTACTGCGCCAAAGCAAAAGCAATTGTGAGCGGCTGGTGGTCGGTCTCAATAGTGATGCATCGGTGCGCCGGCTCAAGGGCGAGGACAGGCCGATCCAAACTGAAAGCGCGCGTGCACAAGTCCTCGCATCGCTCGAAAGCATCGATCTCGTGGTGATTTTTGCCGAAGATACGCCAATAAACATGATCGAATCCGTTCGCCCAGATGTGCTTATAAAAGGGGGCGATTATCAGATCCATGGAGTAGTTGGCGCGGACTACGTGCAAGCCTATGGTGGCCGAGTCCTGATAGCGGAAACTGTCGCTGGATTCAGCACCAGTGGGACTATCGCAAAGCTCCAGCGCTAGGCTAGTAGCCCGGAGGTACTGAAATATTAAGGCGGCGGTGCGGTGGTGCGCCGCTAAGCTCCGAAGCGCCGCTCTTGGCCGCGGGTTTGCGCCTTAACTAGAAAAATTCGATCTTTAACCCTCAATTTTCGGCGTTTTAGTTCACCAAGAGAGAGTGTGTTCGGTACAGGCCTTTCAGCCTCGTCCTGAATCTCTTTTTCCAGATTGGCATGTTTAGCGGCGAGGCTTGCAACATAATCATCAAACCCCAGATCATTACTTATCTCTTCAGGATCTAGACTTGAATACATGGTCCCCCTATCGCAAATAAATTCATGTCATGACTTGGTGGCGAGGTATCGCCACACCAAACCCAAATTAACGGTCCCGTGATTGTGTCATAAGTGCCGTGCATTGACCACTATATCTAGCATGAATATACGCCGCGCCTGGTCGTGCATTGCGGCTTGCGGCCACGCAGAGAAGCTAACACTATAGGTTGAGCAACTGGCTTTAGGCCACTGAAATATATTCTAAACCAAGCAGGGTATTTTTTCTCAACCCGCGAATATTTCACTGGCAAATAGCCTGAAATACGGCGCACAGCCTATATTCATACTCGATTTTTTAGAGGTTTTTTGATATCCTAAGTTCCGTAACAATTGGGTCATGTCTCAATGCTGGATAAATAATGGAATCTCAAGGTCTCGATCAGCGCCTCGTCTCCCTACGAATTGAACATCGGGATTTAGACGATGTGATTAACAAATTGGTTGGAAATCACGAAGCAGACGATGTCCGAATGCGACGAATGAAAAAGCGAAAATTGGCCCTAAAAGACGAGATTGCTAAGCTTGAAAGCGATCAATTACCGAATTTGATCGCGTAGTTCCGCGACGCTTTTCCCAATGTCGTCCTTACCCAGACGGGCTACGATCGATTAGCCGCCTCTGAATAGCCTCGACTGATCAGCCGCAACTGATTGGCCTCCCCTGATAGGCTATTGTTGCAACACATTCGCTTTACGGCCGCTGCCGTGTTTTTTTCTCATACATGTTCTTGTCAGCTTCGGCGAGCGCCTGGCCAGCGTCTTCTGTGCCACATAAGGTATATTCGCCATAACTTACGCCTACGGCCACTTCATGGTCATTGAATTGAATTAGCTGTTTGCCGATCTCGTGCGCCAATTGACCTAATTTTCTTTGCCCGACAGCGCCGTCGGTTTGATAGAGAATCACGCCGAACTCGTCGCCGCCCAGGCGGCCAACAACGTCCGAATCGCGCACCTGCTCAATCAACGTTTTGGCCACATGGCGAAGCGCTGCGTCGCCGGCAGGATGGCCATAGGTATCGTTGATGTGTTTCATATTATCAACATCGAAATAGAGTAGGGTGCTTGGCGCACTATAGCGTTCGGTCATCGAGATCGCGCGCGTCAACTCCCGTAAGAAGGCGCGGCGGTTATAGACCGGCACCAACGAATCTTGGTCCGCCAGGCATTCAAGATGCTCAATCCGCCCCCGGCTGCCGGTCAATTCGTGGCGCAGCCGGGCCACTTCCTCCATCAGAGTTATGATCGCCAAGCGAACTTTGGGCGTTAGCTCGGCCTCGGGAATCCTCATCAAGGAGGTGCTGTTCTGGACTTGGCAGCTGGATTCAGGAGCGGCACTCGTAGCGGGGAGACTTGTGCCACCGGGACGGTCTGCCAAATCAACTCGTGACGCTCTATTTTCCTCTGTCTTCATGCAACTTTGCCTTCGGTCAATCCCAATTCTAAGCACATCAATGTTGTCATTGATTACTTTAATGCCACAAGTAAATCACGAAAGAAAAATTCGCCCAATTTTTTTTGGATGTGTCAAAATGTACCTTCCCCTAGCCGGGCCAGCCCTTTAAAATCACCTTTGTCGGGTTTAGTAACAGTGAACACTTCTGTTTGTTCTAGTGAGTTTTCCATAAAATTAGTGAATTTGGATAAATCGTGAATACGAAAATACCTGTTGTTGGGATCATCATGGGCAGTCAGTCGGATTGGCCAGTGATGCGCCATGCTGCGCTGACCTTGGGAAATCTTGGCATAGCTTATGAGTCACGCATAATTTCGGCGCACCGAACACCTGAGCGCCACAGCGAATATTGCAGCACAGCCAAACAGCGCGGATTGCGGGTGATCATCGCCGGCGCCGGTGGCGCCGCGCACCTGGCGGGCGTGACTGCGGCGCTGACACCACTTCCGATTCTCGGCGTGCCGATGGAAAGCGCCGCCCTCAAGGGCATGGACAGCCTGCTGTCTATCGTGCAGATGCCGGGTGGCATTCCCGTGGGGACTCTGGCAATTGGGAAACCTGGCGCTGTCAACGCGGCGCTTCTAGCCGCCGCAATACTCGCTCTCGGAGATGCCACGATTGCCGCTGCGCTCGATGACTGGCGTGCTCAGCAAACCGCAAAAGTGCCAGAAATTCCGGTCGATCAGGCTGAATAGGCGCGGCCGACGCTACGGTCGGTCCGTGCGGCCATAGCGCGTCCTGCCCGAATCCCAGCCCGAACCGCCTTTGATCAAATTAGCGATAAATTGCGGCGACGGCAGCAAGCGCTGCAGATTCGCTTTCGCCCGGCCGACGCGCATGACATCTTCAAGGCGGCGGTCGAGAAAAGCCCAGCTTTCTTCATAATTCTCGGAGCTGTCGTCAAGCCAGTACAGCAGCGTCGCGCCGTATGCCCCGGCCAGCAGGGCCCGCTTGCTGTAAAAATTAAAATCTGTCGATTTATCGCCGATTGCAAACCACACCGTATCGACCGTGTGGTAAAGGCATGTCAGCGAAAGGCGCGCGTTTTGGGGCATCGCACAATAAGCTAAAGCAGCGCGTACCGCCTCGCGGTTGGACTGTTCAAGCTCAAGACGCAACCGCACTGCCGCGGCAATGCGTTGGCGCACCCCCATACCCTTCAGCGCTTCAGTGCCACCCAAGCCTTCTTCCATGCACCGGTCGATCCGCGCCGCGTGATATTGGATCAGGGAGGAGGCGCCGCGCGGAAAGGCGCGGTGCATGGCAGCGGTTTCGACGGCGCATTCATCGGCCGCAGCCAGCAGGGCCTTTTCGCTCCAGCCATCGAACGGCACATGGCGGAGGACTGCCGCAATCAGTACCTCGCGGGTGGCGTCAGAGGTAGTGTCTTGCCGCATCATCGCTCAGAATCTTCCTGTTCTTCTTCGCTCTCTGCCCGCGATAGTTCGCTGGTGAAACTTAGCGTCGACAGATCGCGCATCCGCATCGGATAGAGAACCCCATCAAGATGATCGCATTCATGCTGCACTACCCGGGCGTGAAAGCCGTGCGCCCTTCGTTCGATCGTCTCACCGAGAGGGGTGAGCCCGCGATAATGGATTTGGCTATAGCGCGGCACGATGCCGGCCAGCCCGGGTAGTGATAAACAGGCCTCCAGGCCGTCAACCATGTCGTCGGCCAAATCTTCGACCGCGTCGTTATTCAAGACCTTGATTTCAGGGTTGATGAGGACGGTAAATGGGCAGCTCTCTGCCGCTTCGCCATCTTCCTCACGAGCGCGGGCAGCAGGCACATGGAACATCACAAGACGGAGCGGAACATGTACTTGAGGTGCCGCGAGGCCGGCACCAGCGGCATCGGCGAGAGTATCGATCATGTCAGCGATCAACTGGCCAATTTCCGGCGCCTGGGGATCCGCGATCGGTTCGGCGACACGCATCAGCATCGGATGCCCCATGCGGGCGATTTTGAGAATAGCCATAAAGCGCACTATGGCGCGCTGCCGCCACCGGGTAAACTGGGAAAAAATCGGCATTACCGCCCTTCACAGACCGCCCCCCGCATGGTATGACCCGCGCGCTTTCATAAAATCGAATGGTTAAGGAATAAGGATTTGGTACAGGTCGTCGTCAGAGAGAACAATGTCGACCAGGCCCTCAAGGCGCTGAAAAAGAAAATGCAGCGCGAGGGCATCTTCCGCGAAATGAAGATGCGGAGACATTACGAGAAGCCGTCCGAGAAGCGGGTACGGGAAAAGGCCGAAGCCATCCGCCGCGCACGCAAACTGGCGCGCAAACGCTCTGCGCGGGAAGAATAGACCCGCTACAACGCCTTAACGATCG
>CAYPSQ010000042.1:0-20991 GCA_964413115.1 uncultured Rhizobiaceae bacterium
ATTGGTGGAGGCGCCGGGTACTGCCCCCGGGTCCGCAACGCTTATTTCGCGCGGCGTTTATCGCCATAGTCGACGGAAATCCGCCAACCGGTCTAATATAATCATCTTCGCCGCGTCATCCAAGCGCCGCGTTCCTGTCAACCCCAGGTGCCTCGCTGCGGCACTCACTGCAACAACGCGTTAATAATGACCTTAGACACGAAACAACAAGCCGAAATCGACGCCATGCGGGAGGAGCGCACATCAACGCGGCGTGCCTGTGCACCGGCGCTTGAAGAAATTCTCTACCAAGCTATTCCCTTGCTTGATCATGGCTTTATTAGGGTCATCGACTACATGGGTGACGACGGTGCGATCGTACAGGCAGCGCGGGTCTCTTACGGCCGCGGTACCAGGCGCGTCAGCGAGGACAAGGGGCTCATTGCTTATTTAATGCGTCACCGCCACACAACGCCGTTCGAGATGTGCGAGATAAAATTTCACGTCAAACTGCCGATCTTCGTTGCCCGCCAGTGGATTCGCCACCGCACCGCCAACGTCAATGAGTATTCTGGCCGATATTCCATTTTGGATAGGGAATTCTACTTGCCAGCACCTGACCAGCTGGCGAGTCAATCCAGCGACAACAGGCAGGGCCGGGGCAACGTGTTACAAGGCGCGGAGGCGGCTCGTGTGCATGATTTGCTGCGCGAAGACGCTAACCGGGCCTATGATCATTATGCGGAAATGCTGAACGAAGACGAAAACGGTGCGGTGAATGACCCAGCGCGCGTCGGATTGGCGAGGGAGTTGGCGCGCATGAACCTCACACTCAATTATTATACCCAATGGTATTGGAAGACCGATCTGCACAATCTGCTACATTTTCTTAGTTTGCGTGCCGATCCACACGCCCAGTACGAGATCCGTGTCTATGCCGAAGCCATGATCGATACGCTCAAGCGCTGGGTGCCTTTGGCCCATGCCGCGTTTATGGAATATGAACAAGGCGGCGTACGCCTTTCGGCCACGGCGCTCGAAAGCGTTAAACGAATGATCGCTGGCGAGAAGATCGGTCAGAGGGAAAGTGGTCTTTCCAAACGAGAATGGCGCGAACTCATGACAGTGTTGGAATTGGATAGCTAAAGCGGCCCGTTTTTCGTATCAAAAAAAATTTGGTCCCTTGCCGTATTTTCCTATTTAACTATTGGTTAACAAACCTCCTTTACTTTCTGGAGACATTGGAGACTGGCTCGGCACAAATGGTGCGCCGCCGGCCAGAATCGGCCGATATACGAGGGGTTGTAAGCGTTATCGACAGTAGCCCCTATGCAGATGAAAAGAGACTTTGGCAACATGCCGTACACGGCGGCGTCACTCGATGCCAAATGCGCTACTGCGCTCCACGCCGGTAGCCCGGATATGGCTTTATGCCTTATCGAATTTGCGCTAGCTGGTGGCGCGGCTGCTCCGCTGAAGTGGAGAAGATCTACGGGGATGTACTGCGGCAACATTCCGAAATCATCGACGCTACCTAGGGCCTGCGCGCGCTATATCATGTCCTCGGCCAGTGTGGTGTGCTCCCGGCGCCAGCGGTCGCCACGCCATCAATTAGCGTATCATTGACACCGCGCAACGGCGGGCCTACAGCAAGGACCCAACTAAGCTGGTTTGCGGTGAAGCCGCACGGCGCGTTTACATCATCACAATATTTGGAGCGCGTCGCTCACCGGCGTCTTGGGCGGTTCGGCAAAGATCGAGTACGCGTTGGGCGATGCCGCGATAGGCAGCGGCATGCGGGCTTTGCGGCTGTGCCAGGACAATCGGCTGGCCAGCGTCGGACGTAGCGCGAATATCGCCATCGAGCGGGATCTCTCCGAGAAATCCAACACCCAGTTTGGCCGAGGTCTCGCGCGCGCCGCCGTGGGCAAATATTTCGCTGCGTTCGTCGCAATGAGGGCAAAGAAAATAGCTCATGTTTTCGATTATGCCGAACACCGGGACGTCGACTTTCTCGAACATGGCGATGCCGCGGCGCACATCCAGCAGGGCGATGTCCTGCGGCGTCGAGACCACTACAGCGCCTGTCAAAGGAACGTTCTGAGCCATGGTTAGTTGCGCATCCCCGGTGCCTGGCGGCAAGTCGCATACCAGGATATCCAACTCGCCCCAGCGCACTTGGCGCAGCATTTGTTCGAGTGCGCTCATTACCATCGGTCCACGCCAGATCATGGGCGTGTCTTCCTCGACCAGGAAACCCATGGACATGCATTTCACGTTATAATTTTTCATTGGCATCAATTGCGAGTCTCCAACCGTATCCGGCTTGCCGGAGAGACGCATCATGCGGGGGATGGAGGGTCCGAAAACATCGCAATCGAGCAGACCGACGCGTGCGCCGTCGGCAGCCATGGCGACGGCAAGATTGACCGCTGTTGTGGATTTGCCGACACCGCCCTTGCCCGATGCGACGGCGAGAATTGCACCAATACCAGGAATACCCTGATTCTCTGGCAGACTGGGCTGGGCCGCGGCGCTTGGTGGCGCCTGACCCGGCGCTGGGGCGCCGCGCTGGGCCGGTCGTTCCGCCGTCAGCACTGCTGTGACCGAAAGCACGCCCGGCACCGATTCGACCGCTGCCTCGCAAGCTTGACGCAATGGCTCGCTTGCTTCGCCTTCTGAAGGGTCCACTTCAACCGCGAAGCCGACATTTCCGTCGCGCACCACAACTCCCGATATCATGCCGAGGCTGACGACATCCTGGCCCCCATCGGTCTTGCGGACACCCCCCAACGCTTGCAATATCGTCTCACGAGTTATTTCCGCCATGCACCACCTTCCCCCTCTTTACTTGAACATTACCCTGTTCAGCCCATATGCTCCTCACGATGATGAGGTGCATTGCGCCGCTGGGCTGTGTGACATATAAGGCTCCAACCGGCTTGGAGCAAAGCCAAGTTTGATTGTTAACACAAATAAGCGAGTGAGCTATGCCATGGTCTGACCAACGCGGCGGCGGTAACGGGCCCTGGGGACGTTCCCCAGGCGGATCGCGCGGTGGCGGCAGCGGCGGCGGCCCACGCGGCGGTGGTCCGCGCGGCGGCGGCGGCGGTCGCGGAGCAGGCGGCGGAGGACCGCAACCACCGGATTTGGAAGAGGTGCTGCGCCGCGGTCAAGACAAGGTGCGGGGTTGGATGCCTTCGATGCGCGGACCGCGCGGTCTCGTCATCCTTATTCTTGTGGCTATTGGTATCTGGTTGCTAACAGGTTTTTATCGCGTGGAGCCGGATGAGCAAGGCGTGGTGTTGCGGTTCGGTGAGTGGACGAAAACGACCCAGCCCGGTCTCAATTATCACCTTCCCGGCCCGATCGAGACCGTGTTGTTGCCCAAGGTGACCAAGGTCAACCGCGTCGAAATAGGCTACCGCACGGCGGCCGACAATCGCGGGCGCGTCGGACAGCAGCCGATACCGGTCGAGAGCCTGATGCTAACCGGCGACGAGAACATCATTGACGTCAAATTCACCGTTTTTTGGGTAATTTCGGACGCCGGTAAGTTCCTTTTCAACGTCCGCTCTCCGGAGCGCACGGTCAAGGACGCTTCCGAAGCAGCCATGCGCGAGGTTATCGGCGACACCGACCTTAACAGCGCCTTATCGGAAGGGCGTTCTGCTCTCGCCTCGGAGACGAAAGCTGTGGTGCAGGAGATACTTGATTCATACGACTCCGGAATTCTGATCACTCAAGTCGAGCCTCAAAAAATTGACCCGCCCGAGGCCGTAATCGGCGCATTCCGCGATGTGCAGGCTGCTCGCGCTGACGAAGAAAGAGCCAAGAACGAGGCTGAGGCCTATCGCAATGATATCATTCCGCGCGCGCGCGGCGAAGCGGAGCGGATTTTGCAGGAAGCGGAGGCCTACGAGCAGGAAGTCGTCGCCCGCGCCAATGGCGAGGCACAACGCTTCACCCTTGTTTACAACGAATATCGCCAAGCCAAGAGTGTCACCCGTCAGCGCATCTATCTGGAGACGATGGAAAAGATATTGGCCGACATGAACAAAGTATTGATTGATTCTTCTGCCAGTGGTGGGGGGCAAGGCGTTGTGCCCTATTTGCCACTGCCTGAACTAACTAAACGCCGCCAAGGCGGAGCCGGGAGTGCCGGTCAATGAGTGGGCGGGCCAAACTACTGCTGCTCGGCGTCGCAATCGTGGTGGTCATCATCTTAGTGCTGAGTTCGACATTTAAGGTCAACGAGTATGAGCAAGTAATTCTGCTACAATTTGGCGAGCCGAGAAAGGTCGTCAATGGATACGGCAGCCAGGAACCTGGCCTCTATCTAAAAACGCCGTTCGTCCAGAATGTGGAATCATTTGAAAAACGCATTCTTGATTATGATGCGCCCCCGGAAGAGATGATTCTTGGAGACCAGAAAAGGCTTGTTGTCGATTCCTTCATTCGTTACCGCATCACCGATCCGTTGCTCTTTTTTCAAACCGTTGGATCCGAGAGCATTGCGCGGAATCGGCTTGGCGCCATTCTTAACGCCGCTACCCGTCAGGTGCTAGGTACCGTGGAGCTGATAACCGTCCTATCCGGTGAGAGGGGGCAACTGATGCTCTATATCCTCGATCAGGTGAACCGCGAATCGAGGGATTTCGGTGTAGATGTTATTGATGTACGAATCCGCCGCGCCGATCTGCCGGACGAGAACAGTCAAGCGGTATACCGCCGTATGCAGACAGAACGTGAACGTGAAGCCAAGGAATACCGTGCTCAGGGTGACGAAGCATCACAACGCATTCGCTCTCGTGCTGACAAGGAAAGAACCATCCTTTTGGCCAACGCCAAACGGGAATCTGAAATTCTCCGAGGCCAGGGCGACGCGCTAGCCGTCAAAATCTTCGCCGACTCATTCGGCCAGGATGAAGAATTCTTTGCATTCTACCGGTCGATGCAAGCCTATGGTCTGGCGCTGGGCGCTGATGACACCACTCTGGTTCTCTCGCCCGACAGCGAATTTTTCCGCTTTTTTGGCAATATTTACGATCGAGAAGCAGGCGCGGAGCCCAAATAGGCACTTCTCCCCCATCACCTCCCATCTTATTCGTCGTTGCCTGAGCGCGATTTCGTGTTGCCTAGAGGTCGGAAATGTCAGAATTTTCGCTTGCTCTTCTTACCGCAATCGGCCTGGTATTCGTCATCGAGGGAGTGGTTTATTCACTTTTTCCCAACGGGATGAAACGAATGATGATGGTAGCTCTCACGCTACCATCGAACCGCTTACGTTCTGTCGGTCTGACCATGGCGCTGGTTGGTTTCGCAATTGTATGGCTGGTGCGCTGAAGTTAACGGCAATTTGATACCGCGAGGTTCTTTCCAGCGCAGACCGGTTGCCCTATCTTAGGAATACGTCGGCCTGCCCGCTATAGTGTCTACTTGCCGCCGATGCCGGAGGATGCCCTATGGGCCCGCCTTGGATGTACAGCCCCTAGGACATACAGAATGAACGCTGCTTACCGCTTGTTGATCACTGGTTTGATTGCCTGGGTGGTGTTGCTCGCTGTGCCTGGTCCCGGCGCTACGCGCCCCGCGCCCGACAGTTTCGCCGACTTGGTCGAGAAACTCACTCCCGCTGTGGTGAATATCGCCATATCGTTTAGCGCCGAATCCAAATCGAAAGAATTGCCGTTCGGAGAGTTGCTACCCGGCACACCGCCTGAAGAATTTTACGAATTTTTCAATCGCCGGGGCGGCGCGCCAACACAGCCAATTACGTCACTGGGCTCCGGTTTTATCATCGATCCAAGCGGATTGGTGGTAACCAATAATCATGTAATAGCCGATGCCGATGAAATCACCGTCGTTCTGGATGATAATTCCCGCCTTGATGCAAAAGTGATCGGGCGCGACCCAAAAACGGATTTGGCTTTGCTAAAAGTCGAAAGCAGTAAAAGCTTGCCATTTGTCCAATTCGGTAATTCGGATGGCGCGAGGGTGGGCGATTGGGTTATTGCGATCGGCAACCCGTTTGGCCTTGGCAACACGGTTACTGCCGGCATTCTTTCGGCGCGTGGCCGCGATATCAATGCTGGCCCCTACGATGATTTTCTTCAAACCGACGCGCCTATCAACAGAGGAAATTCCGGTGGGCCGATGTTCGACATGAGCGGCAAGGTGATCGGTGTAAACACACTGATCTATTCACCATCGGGCGGCAGCGTGGGAATTGGGTTTGCAACGCCGTCGGCCATCGTCGGGCCGGTCATCGCGCAATTGCGTGAGTTTGGCCAGACTCGACGCGGGTGGCTCGGCGTGCGTATCCAATCGGTTTCACCCGAATTTGCTGAAAGCTACAAATTGGCGGCCGCCATAGGCGCATTCGTCGCAGCGGTTATAGAGCATAGCCCGGCTGCGGCGGGCGGTATTCTGCAGGGGGACATCATTCTGCGTTTTAACGGGCAGGAAGTTTCTAGCCGCCGTGCCCTGCCACGCATCGTCGCTGACACATCAGTGGGCAGTTCGGTTCCGGTAATCGTTTGGCGTAAAGGTGTGCGTGTCCGTCTCGAGGTCACCATAGGTAGTCTTGAAGAATATGAAGTCGCAAACGCCACCGCGGCGCGGGCCGCTGCACCTTCGGAAATGGAATTTGCTTCGCTTGGTCTTACACTCGCTCATATTACCGCGGAGCTTCGGCAAAAATACTCGCTTGCTGATGATGCAACGGGAGTTGTCATCACAAATATAAACGCAGGCATCAACGGACGCGCCGATTTGTTACCCGGCGATTTGCTGGTCGGAATAGGGTCTGACCGAATTGCAGATCTATCCGATTTTCGCCTGCTTTTAGATATGCAGCGTCAGTCCGAATCCACGAACATCGTGCTGTTTCGTCAACGCGGCGATAAGAGCGAATTTGTGACCGTCGAGATCAATCGAAGGTGATTCTAGGCCCGCGCACGCCTGCTCATCCGGATGGCGGCCTGATTGCACCGTTTGACGCGCTACGTGTGACGGGCGAACGGGCCGCAGAAGTAATCGCGCCGCCGTATGACGTGATATCCACCGAAGAAGCACTGAAACGGTCGTCAGGGAAACCCGCTAATTTTCTCCATGTATCTCGGGCTGAGATCGACTTCCCGTTCGGTACAGATCCATACAGCCCTGAAATATACGACCGTGCCGCGCAAAATCTCGATGCCATGATCGATGGTGGGGCCATGATTTGTGCTCCTAACCCAGCATATTTTGTTTATCGTATGCAGATATCCGACCACATCCAGACCGGTCTTGCTGGTGGCGCTTCGATTGCGGCGTACGAGGCTGGAGCCATCAAGCGTCACGAGTTGACGCGGCCGGATAAAGAGGATGACCGTGTTAAACATCTGGAGGCGCTGAACGCCCAGACGGGCCCCGTGTTGCTGGCCCACCGGCCCGATTCTGGGCTTGCCAAAGCGTTGGAGGAGATTACTCAACGGCACAATCCGGCTGAAGTAGATGTCACGGCTGAGGACGGTGTGCGCCATACTCTGTGGCAAATCGATGATGATGAGACGCTCCTCGGGATTCAATGCGCATTGGACGCGCTGGGTGCGCTCTATATCGCAGACGGCCACCATCGCACCGCCGCCGCCGCCCGGGTTGCCGTCGCCCGTCGCGCTGAGCAACTTCAGCCCCGCGACACCAGTTTGGCGCGGGAACGGTTCCTTGCCGTATTGTTTCCAAGCGATCAACTTTTGATTTTGGCCTATAACAGAATTGTTCGGAGCCTTGGGACGTTGGACGAGGCGGCGTTGTTAACGCGCCTGGAATCAAAATATACGGTGCGACCCTCCGTTGCCCCCATACGTCCAGATCGCTCCGCTCAAATTGGAGTTTGTCTCCAGTCGGGTTGGAAACTGTTGCAACCTCGCGTGTTGCCTTCTGAACAGGCTCCTGTCCTTGAACGCCTTGATGTTTCTTTGCTGACCAACAATATTCTGCGGCCCCTGTTGGATATTGGCGATCCGCGTACCGACCCGCGCCTCGATTTCGTCGGCGGGGCCGATGCGCCAGAGCGCATTGAGGCACAAGTGCGAAGCGGCGAAGCGGCAGCCGGCTTCACGCTCTACCCCACAGCCATGGACGAATTGATGGCGGTCGCCGACGGCGGGCAAATCATGCCGCCAAAATCAACTTGGTTCGAACCCAAACTCGTCGATGGACTTATTGCCCATTTGATCGATTGATTGGGTATCGCTGCCACATGCATCCCGCTAAATTGTCTGCTGATGTGCGATCGGCAATACTTCGGCACGGTGCTAAAACTGGGATGCGTGTGGAGTGAATTCAGAAGGTGACCCCATTCTGATTGTCGGTGGGCCGACGGCCAGTGGCAAATCGGCACTCGCACTTGATCTGGCGCTTCGCTTGCGCGGCGTTGTGATCAACGCCGATAGCATGCAGGTCTATAAAGAGCTGCGCATCTTGAGCGCGCGTCCTACCCTCGCCGATGAGGAGCTCGTGCCGCACCGGCTCTACGGTACCTTGCCCGCGCGCAAGCCTTGCTCGGCGGGACGGTGGTGCAGTATGGCGTTGGCTCAGATTGCCGACGCGCGGAAGAAGCAACTTCTGCCTATTGTGGTCGGTGGCACGGGTCTTTACTTCCGTTCTTTGCTCCAGGGTTTGGCGCCCGTGCCACCTGTCCCTGAAGGTATTCGTGACGCCGCAGCAGTGCTTCACTCAGAAGTTGGCGCGGTGGAATTTCACCGGCTTTTGGCAATCCGTGACCCTGATGGCGCGGCACGGATTCATCCCGCCAACACCCAGCGGGTGCTGCGCGCTTATGAAGTATTTGAGGCAACAGGAAAGGGCCTGGGAATTTGGCAAAACGAGCAAGCCGCTGAGGCCGGCTATGTGGGGAAAGTCGCTACCTTGGTGCTGGAGCCATCTCGGGAGGTACTATACGCGGCCTGCGATGCCAGGTCCGAATTTATGGCGGCGTCAGGCGGCGTCGAGGAGGTGGCAGCGCTTCTGGCTCTCGAACTTGACCCAGCGCTTCCTATAATGAAGGCGCTCGGCGTGCGAGAATTCGCTGCGTTTCTTGGCGGCGGCGAGACGCGGGCTGGGGCTATCGAAAATTTGCGCCGGGCGACAAGGCGCTACGCAAAACGGCAGGCGACTTGGTTCCGTCATCAAATGCCCGAAGCAAAACGGGTTTCCGCGCGCTATAACGGCGCTCAAGAACAAAATATCATGGAGATTGCGGTGGCGCTGCTGAGCGAGACAACTTCCGGCCAGCGGCCAAAATAATTAAGAGAGGAATTCGCTCATGGTCACATTGATTCCAACAACTTCGATTATAAAATGTGAAGACAACAAATCAAAAGCTATGAAGGAATAATAGGGTGCGTAAACTCTCGAACAGGAGAAGCCAGCGTGGCGCGCATGAACAGTCCCGCAGGCTTGGACGAGCCCGGGTAAACGCCAGAATTCGATGAATACACATTGGTCCTCGGCGGGACCGTCACGGTATTCACCAAATAAGGAGGAATAGACATATAGCGTGCCAGCTGTGATCGCGCATAAAGGTGGATGGGGCACGCTACAGCAACCCAAATGAGAGCGGGGTCAATTGTGTCGCGGTCTGCCTACCGGCATTCAACACCGAGAGTATCAAACGCCACCCATGAGCAAACAAAACCCATCGCAGTGTCGCGGACAACCGCGCACGCTATTGACCAGCGATAGACGAGGTTCTAGGTTGCTCAGCCTTGGCCAAGCGGCCCGGGAATCGGCTCGCCGGCTGCCCTGAGAGGGCCTGCCGAAGCGGGCAGCGCGTGCTTGTAGGGATTGAATCGTGGATAAGGACAAGGGTGAAAAAAAACAGCGAATGAACGGCTCTGAAATGATTGTTCAGTGTCTCACCGAATTGGGTGTCGAGGTGATTTTCGGCTATCCCGGCGGTGCCGTGCTTCCGATCTATGACGCATTGTTCAAGCAAAATAATATTCGCCACATTTTGGTGCGCCACGAGCAGGGCGCCCTACATGCGGCGGAGGGTTATGCACGCTCAACCGGTCGCGTCGGTGTAGCGTTGGTCACCTCAGGACCTGGCGCGACGAACAGCGTCACGGGCCTCGCCGACGCACTGATGGATAGTATCCCGCTGGTCTGTCTAACTGGGCAAGTGCCGACCCATATGATCGGAAATGATGCCTTTCAAGAAGCTGACACGGTGGGCATCACTCGGCCCTGCACGAAGCATAATTACCTGGTGAAATCGGTCGCGGACCTACCGCGCCTTATCCACGAGGCATTTTATGTCGCCAGCGCCGGGCGGCCCGGCCCTGTGGTGATTGATTTGCCCAAAGATGTTGTCATGGACGATGGAGATTATTGCAAGGGGGCGTACTCAGATATGACAGCGCACCGTTCCTATCGCCCCCGCACGGAGCCTGACGATGCTGCGGTCGAAGCTGCGGTCGATCTCATCGCCAAGGCCGAGCGGCCTGTATTTTATACTGGCGGCGGCATCATTAATTCGGGGCCGTCTGCCTCTAAAGCTCTAGCCCGCCTCGTGCGCGAGACTGGCTATCCAATCACCAACACGCTTATGGGGCTGGGCGCCTACCCGGCTTCCGACCCACAGTTCCTCGGCATGCTCGGCATGCACGGGACATATGAAGCTAATATGGCGATGGCGGAATGCGACGTCATGATAGCGCTCGGTGCGCGCTTCGACGATCGCGTAACGGGACGTCTCAGCGACTTTTCCAAAGGCTCGAAAAAAATCCAGGTTGATATCGATCCATCTTCTATTAACAAGAATGTACCAGTGGATATAAGCATCATTGGTGATGCCGGCAAAGTGCTGGAGGCGATGGTCACGAAATGGAAAAAACGGACCGACGGCAACTCAGACGTACTCGCGGCGTGGTGGCGTCAAATCGACGAATGGCGCGCCCGCGATAGCTTGCGCTTCCACCAAAAGGGCGAAATCATTAAGCCACAATACGCTTTGCAGCGGCTCTATGAATTGACCAAAGAACGTGACGTCTATTTCACGACTGAAGTCGGACAGCACCAGATGTGGGCGGCGCAGTTTCTCAAATTCGAGGAGCCCAATCGTTGGATGACCTCCGGCGGCCTCGGAACCATGGGCTATGGCTTTCCCGCTGCCATCGGCGTGCAAGTGGCTCATCTTGACGCGCTGGTGATCGACGTTGCTGGTGAAGCCTCGCTGATGATGAATATTCAAGAGCTCTCCACCATGATGCAACATCGTTTGCCGGTGAAAACATTCATCCTGAACAATCAATATATGGGCATGGTCCGCCAGTGGCAGGAGTTGTTCCACGGCGGGCGCTATGCTGAAAGCTACATGGAATCTTTGCCCGATTTTGTGAAATTGGCCGAATCATTCGGTGCCAAGGGCCTTCAAGTCAGTAAGGCTGAAGAGGTGGACGATGCCATCCGCACCATGATCGAGACACCGGGCCCGTTCATCGCTGATATTCTAGTGGAAAAGACTGAAAATGTTTATCCGATGATTCCGGGCGGTGCGGCGCATTATGAAATGAAGCTCGGTCCAGATCATGGCGAACTTGAGGAAAAGGCTGAAGACGGCATGGTGTTGGTGTGATCAATTTTGCGCTTGCGGCGTGTGATCGAACGGATGCGCTTGATGAATGGGACGTTCCTTGGCTGAGCCAATAGAAACGCACACGATCTCAGTACTGGTCGACAATGAGCCGGGTGTGCTGGCGCGTGTCATCGGCCTGTTTTCTGGACGCGGCTACAATATCGAGAGCCTGACCGTCGCAGAGGTGGAATCGGGTGCCGGGCTGTCGCGTATCAACTTGGTCACCTCGGGACCTCGCATGATTATAGAGCAGATCAAAGCGCAGCTAGACCGTCTTGTACCGGTGCACAAAGTCAGTGACCTCACCGAAGAGGGACCTCATGTGGAGCGTGAACTAGCTCTGATCAAGGTCTTGTCCACAGGAGAGGCGCGCGTGGAATCGCTGCGCATAGCGGATATTTTCCGCGCGCATGTGGTGGACAGCGAGAACGATTCATTTGTTTTCGAGATGACCGGCAAACCGGCGAAAGTTAATGCCTTTATCCGACTCATGGAACCGTTGGGACTGACCGAAGTTTCGCGCACTGGCGTCGTCGCCTTGTTGCGCGGAAAAAACTCAATCTGATCCAGCGGCCAGTTCACTTAATCAGAGGGAAATAAGAAATGCGTGTTTATTATGATCGCGATGCCGATGTGAACCTTATTAAGGGTAAGAAAGTCGTCATCATCGGCTATGGCAGCCAGGGCTTCGCCCATGCCAACAATCTCAAGGACAGCGGCACCAAGGAGGTGGCCGTAGCGCTCCGGCCGGGTTCTTCCAGTGTCGGAAAAGCAGAATCAGCCGGCCTTAAGGTTATGCCCCTCGACGAGGCGGCAAGATGGGGCGACGTGGTGATGATGCTGACGCCAGACGAATTACAGGGCGAGATGTGGCGGGAATCGTTGCGCGAAAATTTGCGCGAGGGCGTGGCTCTGGCTTTCGCGCATGGCCTCAATATTCATTACCGCCTGATCGAGCCACGGCCGGACCTCGACGTATTCATGGTTGCTCCGAAGGGGCCGGGACACACGGTGCGCTCCGAATACGAACTCGGGCGTGGCGTCCCGTGCTTGCTGGCAGTAGCACAAGATGCCTCTGGGAATGCGACGGAAATTGGCCTCTCCTATGCTGCGGCGATCGGCGGCGGACGTTCCGGTGTGATAGAAACAACATTTCGAGAAGAAACTGAAACCGATCTGTTTGGCGAACAGGTCGTACTGTGCGGCGGTCTAACCTCGCTGATCAAGAATGCTTTCGAAACGCTTGTAGAAGCTGGCTATGCACCCGAGATGGCCTATTTCGAATGCGTGCACGAAGTGAAGTTGATCGTTGACCTGATCTATGAAGGCGGTATCGCAAACATGCGCTATTCGATTTCGAACACAGCTGAATACGGTGACTACTCGCGTGGTCCCAAGGTGATCGATGCATCGACGCGGGCGCGCATGAAATTTATTTTGGATGATATCCAGTCGGGCCGCTTCGCCACGGAATGGATGCAAGAAAATACCGCCGGCCAGCCCAGTTTCAAAGCTATGCGGCGGCGCGAAGCCGAACATCCAATTGAGGAAATCGGTGCAAAATTGCGCGAAATGATGCCTTGGATAAGCGAAGCGCGACTTGTGGATAAGTCAAAGAATTGATGCCGTGAAAGATTTGTTGACCCAAATAAGCGTTTGTGGCGGTTAGAAAACCATTGCTTCTAACCACTTAAAAGGCGTAATTTTTAAGAATTCTGCTAATTTGGCGTGTTCGCGTGTGGATTTGGCGCGCAATGTCTCACCGGTTTTTGGTGTTTCAGGTTGGCGGTGGATGCCGCATGGAGTAGTCAAAGCAACCCTGACGATGAAGAAAGACGCCAGCACCCAAGTGTCTAAGTCCGGGAGGCCGTTGGGCAACACCGGAAACGCTCGGTTGCGCGCGTACCCTGGCGCCGGCAGCTCGATTGGTCTGCGACTTACTTTCCCCAGGCGGTGACGCTGAGAGATCAGCATCCGTTTGGGGAGCGTTTATTTACCGTGTCGCAAACCATACATAGGGGTCAAGGTCATGACCGAAAATAGGAATCAGGTCCGAATATTCGATACAACGATGCGCGACGGCGAACAGTCGCCTGGTGCATCCATGAATCTCGAAGAAAAGTTACGTATCGCCGAAGTGCTTGAGGATATGGGCGTCCATATCATCGAAGCCGGTTTTCCCATCGCTTCCAATGGCGACTTCGAGGCGGTCAACGAAGTGGCAAAAATAGTCACTGAAAGCGTTATTTGTGGTTTGGCGCGTGCTGGGCGTAAGGATGTTGAGCGCGCTGCGGTGGCACTTGAACCTGCAAAACAAAAGCGTATCCATACCTTTATCGCCACCAGCCCGCTGCATATGCGGGTAAAATTACAGATGGAGCCGGACGAGGTGCACCGCGCGGTTGTTGAGAGCGTAAGCCTAGCGCGAAACTATACGGACGATGTTGAAGGGTCGTGCGAAGTCGGCACCCGTAGTGACCACGATTTTCTCTGCCGCTGCGTCGAATCCGCGATCAAAGCGGGCGCCACCACTGTCAATATTCCCGATACAGTAGGCTATGCCGTCCCCGACGAGTATGCCGCACTGATCCGCATGTTGATGGACCGCGTGCCAAACATCGATAAAGCTGTGGTTTCAGTGCATTGCCACAATGATCTCGGCCTGGCCGTGGCCAATTCTCTGGCCGCTTTACGGGCCGGTGCGCGGCAAGTGGAGTGCACCATCAACGGTCTGGGCGAGCGTGCAGGCAATGCGGCGATGGAAGAAATCGTCATGGCCATGCGCACGCGCCATGGTTTGCTCAACTTAGACTGTGGGATCCACACTGACAAAATTATACGCGCCTCGCGCTTGGTATCGCAGATCACCGGCTTTGTGGTGCAACCCAACAAAGCTATCGTCGGAGCCAATGCTTTTGCCCATGAAGCCGGTATTCACCAGGACGGTGTTCTTAAAGACGCGCAGACTTATGAAATCATGACACCAGAATCAGTGGGGCTGAAGAAATCGACACTAGTAATGGGCAAGCATTCAGGGCGCCACGCTTTCCGTGAAAAACTACGTGAATTAGGCTACGACGAATTCGGCGACAACGCCCTGCATGAGGCATTTACGCGTTTCAAGGATCTCGCCGACCAAAAAAAGGAAATCTTCGACGAGGATATCCTTGCTCTGGTCGATGACGAAATTGGTCGTGCAAATGAACGCATTGGATTTGTTTCGCTGGCTATCAATTGTGGTTCAGACGGGCCCCAGCTGGCGACACTTAAATTGTCGGTCGATGGCGTGGAGAAGTCCTCTACCGCACATGGCACCGGTCCGGTGGACGCTACATTCAATGCAATTAAGGACATCTTTCCGCATGAAGCGGAGTTACAACTCTATCAGGTACACGCCGTGACCGAAGGTACCGACGCGCAAGCAGATGTTACCGTGCGCTTGAAAGAAGACGGGCGGATGGTCAATGGTCAAGGTGCGCATATCGACACTCTCGTGGCTTCGGCCCGTGCCTATGTGCATGCCTTGAACAAGCTCTTGGTCAAGCGACTAAAAACTGGACCAACCGCGCTCACTGGTTGATCGTGCGCGATCGCGGCTTGGCAACTCAACCTCCCACCGCGTTTTTTTCATAAGCGCGGTGGGAATTTAATGGCTCAAACAACAGGCGGTAAGCGCTGATGTTTTCGAAACTTACAGGATTTCTTTCCGCCGATATGGCGATCGACCTCGGTACCGCAAATACGCTTGTCTATGTGGAAGGGCAAGGAATCGTCTTGAATGAACCTTCCGTAGTGGCGATCGCTAGTTGGAAGGGTAAAAAACAAGTTCTGGCGGTCGGTGAAGAGGCCAAGCTGATGCTCGGCCGCACACCGGGAAATATCGAAGCCATCCGGCCGCTCCGCGACGGAGTGATCGCAGATTTTGAAATTGCCGAAGAAATGATCAAACATTTCATTCGCAAAGTGCACAATCGGCGCAGCTTCGCTAGTCCACAAGTCATCGTCTGCGTGCCGTCGGGCTCAACGGCGGTGGAACGCCGCGCCATACAGGAATCAGCCGAGAGCGCAGGCGCGCGTCGCGTGTTCCTTATCGAGGAACCAATGGCAGCGGCTATAGGCGCGGGCTTACCAGTGACGGAGCCCACGGGTTCGATGGTTGTCGATATTGGTGGCGGAACCACGGAAGTGGCTGTGCTATCCCTCGGAGGTATCGTCTATTCGCGCTCGGTGCGGGTGGGCGGTGATAAGATGGACGAAAGCATTATTGCCTATGTGCGGCGCAATCATAACCTGTTGCTTGGCGAATCGAGCGCCGAGCGCATCAAACAGAATATTGGCACCGCTTGTCCGCCCGAAGACGGGAACGGTCAATCTCTGGATATCAAAGGTCGTGATCTGATGAACGGCGTACCCAAGGAAATCGTCGTCACACAACGGCAAATCGCGGAAAGCCTAGCCGAACCGGTGGGCGCGATTATCGACGCGGTCAAAGTGGCGCTTGAGAATACGGCGCCTGAATTAGCGGCCGATATCGTCGACAAGGGTATCGTTCTAACTGGTGGCGGCGCGCTTCTGGGCAATCTTGATTATGTTCTTCGCCACGCCACAGGACTGCCGGTATCCATCGCCGATGAACCACTATCCTGCGTTGTCATGGGGACCGGACGTTGCCTCGAAGAAATGAAAACCCTCAAGCACGTCTTGCACGAGGCTTATTAAGGATCGGTTTGAACCTTCGGCGCCGGCATCCGGCGCAGATTTATTGGAGGAAGTAAGTGCGGGCCTACCGCGGACGCGCCCTGTTATTGGCTCTGCCGCTGAAATCTGTGGTTCAGCGCTTTGCCTTTGTGCTTCTAGTCGGCGCCGCCCTCACCGTCATGATCCTCAGCCGAGCAGAACCACGGCTGTTCGATAATATGCGTGGTGTGGTCAGCGACGGCGCCGCACCCGTACTTGAATTCTTTTCACACCCAGCCGCGACCGTCGCTACCTTCGTCGAGGAAATCGATGCCTTGCTGGAAGTGCACGAATATAATGCGGTGTTGGAGGATCAAAATGCTGCTCTGTTGAAATGGCAATCCATAGCTCAGAAGTTCTCGCGTGAAAACGAAGAGCTTCGGCGTATGCTTCATGTTGTGCCGGACCCGGAAGCCAGCTTTGTTACGGCGCGCGTTATTTCTGATTCTGGCGGGCCCTTTGTTCGCACCGTTTTGATCAATGCGGGCGAGAACGATCGAGTGCACAAAGGCCAGGCAGTCATCAATCGTGAAGGCCTCACTGGGCGTGTAGTAACAGCGGGCCGACATAGCGCACGCATTTTGCTTGTGACAGATTTGAATTCACGCATTCCCGTGATTATGGAATCAAGTCGGGAAAAGGCGGTCTTGGCGGGCGACAATACACCGCACCCGCGCCTAGAATTCCTTGCCGTCGACGCTCGTGTCAAGGTAGGTGACCGCATCGTTACGTCAGGCCAAGGCGGAATTTTTCCGCCGGGCCTACCCGTTGGTGTTGTTTCATTGGTGGGTGAGGAGCGGGCGTTGGTAAAGCCATACGTCAACTGGGACCGGCTCGAGTATGTCACCGTATTGGACTATACATTGCCGGGGTTCCTTCCCGAGACGAAGCGCGCCGGGCGGATCGGAGCTCTCAGATGAGGGTCGTAACTTGGATGGAGCGATCTGAGTTACAGCTGCGCGGTCTGACACCTTTTACCATTACGCTACTCTTGGTGCTGGCCTCCGCCGTGCCATGGCACATCCCGATGTTCTCACCTGTCACTCCGGCGTTCGCGGCGATGGCTATTTATTATTGGAGCATCTACCGACCTGACAAACTGCCTTACGTTGCTACTTTTAGTCTGGGCCTGTTGCATGATTTATTGACCGGAACGCCGCTCGGACTTTCAGCACTCATATATTTGCTGGTGCAGGGCGTTTTGAATTCGCAACGCACTTTTTTTCACGGCAAGCCATTTTTAGTTGTGTGGTGGGGATTTTCGCTGGTGATGCCAGGTATGGCTTTGGTGAGCTGGGTTATAGCCTCGCTCTATTTTAATACCCTTCTACCACCGATGCCATTTGTTGTTCAGACGGTTCTCACTGTGTTGCTATATCCCTTGTTCGGGCTGCTGCTAAGTGCGCTCCACCGACATATAATTCGAGGCACCTGAGGTGCAGGGTGAAGCCGGCAGGGCCAAGAATTTCACGCGCCGTGCCATAATTTTGGGAGGCGCCCAAACATTGCTTCTCGCCGGACTGGCAGGTCGCATGTACCAATTGCAGGTGCTTGAATCGGATAGCTACACGACATTGGCGGACGAAAATCGTATCAATATGCAGCTCTTGCCGCCGCCTCGTGGACGTATCTTTGATCGTTTCGGCCAGCCCCTTGCGATCAACCAATTGAATTACCGCTTGGTCATTGTGCCTGAACAGGCGGGAGATCTGGAACGCTCTCTTGCCGCTCTAGGGTTGTTGATTTCGATCGAAACCCATGAACGGGAGAGAATTTTGCGCGAAGCGCAGCGGAAACGAAATTTTGTCCCAATCACCGTGCGCGAGAATTTGACCTGGGAGGAAGTTTCGCGCATCGAAGTTAATGCACCAGATCTGCCAGGAACGATGATCGATGTTGGCCAAACCAGGCACTATCTAGCGGGCGAAGAAACCGCGCATATAATTGGTTATGTCGGCGCCGTTTCGGAAAAGGAATTGGCGGGTGATCCTGTATTGGCATTACCTGGATTCCGTATTGGGAAAAATGGCGCTGAGAAAATTTTCGAATCAGCCTTGCGTGGCAAGGCGGGCTCGCGCCAAGTCGAGGTCAACGCTTTTGGCCGAATTATTCGTGAGTTGCGCCGCGACGAAGGCCAGCCAGGTGATGACCATATACTCACCATAGACATGGGCCTGCAGGAATACTCAAACGCTCGAATCAGTCATGAAAGCGCGGCAGCGGTGGTTGTCGATGTACACTCAGGCGAAGTCCTGGCTATGGTCTCGGCACCGAGTTTCAACCCCAACAGCTTCACGACCGGCATCAGCCAAACCGAATGGAATGCATTGATGGCGAACCCGCGCTTTCCACTCATCAACAAAGCGGTTTCAGGACAATATTCACCGGGCTCAACATTTAAACCGATAGTTGCGCTAGCGGCATTGGATGGCGACATCGTCAATCCAAATCAGAGGTTCTTATGCTCAGGATATACGGAACTCGGAAACCGCCGGTTTTATTGCTGGAAGCGCGGCGGGCACGGCATGATGGATATGAACTCTGGCTTAGCCCAGTCCTGCGACACCTATTTCTATGAAGTGGCAAAACGGGTAGGCGTTGACACTATCGCGACCATGGCGCGGCGTTTTGGACTGGGTGAGAGCCTCGGAATTGAACTGCCCTCCGAACAGAAAGGATTGATCCCGACACGAGATTGGAAACTAGCCGTTCATGGCATTCCTTGGCAAAAAGGTGAGACCTTGATTATCGCTATTGGCCAGGGATTTGTATTAACCACGCCGCTCCAGCTTGCTGTTATGACGGCCCGAATCGCTAATGGCGGAATCGCGATCCAACCGAAACTGGTGCGTGAGACGCAGCGCGTGGGCCACCGCCTACCGGACACGCGCGAGCCATTTCCTTCACTTGGACTCTCAGCGGCGCATCTTGCAATCGTGCAAAAGGGCATGTCGGACGTCACCAACAGCATGCGCGGCACGGCCTACCGCGCACGTATCGAGGAGTCGGGCATGGCTATGGCTGGGAAGACCGGTAGCGTACAGATAAGACGTATCACCACGGCGGAACGTGAGCGTGGCGTGAGCAAAAACGAGGACCGTCTCTGGAAAGATCGCGACCACGCACTTTTTATTGGCTATGCACCGGTTAACTCACCGCGCTATGCGGTGTCTGTGGTAGTCGAACATGGTGGCGGGGGAGCAAAAACGGCAGCGCCGATAGCTCGCGATATTCTTCGTGAGGTACAGCGCCGCGATCCGGTGCGCCGCGGACCCGAAAAAATATCGTCTTCAATATGACCGCAGCAGTTTGATCATGGCACTAGATCAGGAACATTTTCACGGTGGTCGGACGGGTATGGGCCTATTAGACCGCGTGCTGCAGATAAACCTGGTTCTCGTTCTTCTCATTTGTTTGCCTGCTCTCGTCGGCTTCGCCATGCTGTATTCGGCTGCAGGCGGGGATATGGAGCCCTGGGCCGCGCCCCAGATTATCCGTTTCGGCTTTGGCCTGGTCATCATGTTTGGCGCCGCGCTCGTGGATATTCGATTTTGGCTTAAATCAGCTTATATTATTTATGCCGGTGCTTTTGCCCTTCTCATCGGTGTGGAGTTGATCGGCGACTCGGCGATGGGCGCCCAGCGCTGGGTGGATATCGGCCCGTTCCAGCTTCAGCCTTCTGAAATAATGAAAATTGCATTGGTCATGGCGTTAGCGAGATATTTTCACACGCTAGCGATCGAAGATATTAAGCGCATTACGGCCCTCATAGTTCCGCTCATCTTAATCCTTGCGCCGGCGGCACTCGTTCTGCGGCAACCCGATTTAGGTACGGCAGCGTTGCTGGCCACTAGCGGCGCCATGATGCTGTTCCTTGCGGGTCTCAGGTTGTGGAAATTGGGCGTCGCCTTTGTCGGACTTATCGGCGCAATCCCCTTAGCCTGGCAGTTCTTACGCGATTATCAAAAAGTTCGAATTCTTACGTTCATTAACCCGGAAAGCGACCCGCTTGGTGCAGGCTATCATATCCTGCAGTCAAAAATCGCCTTCGGTTCGGGCGGCATATTCGGAAAAGGCTTTTTGGGTGGCACTCAGAGCCATCTTAATTTTCTACCAGAGAAACAAACCGATTTCGTTTTTACCATGCTGGCTGAAGAGTTTGGCCTGGTCGGTGGAATAGCCCTCCTTTTGCTTTACTTAGCACTGATTGCGTATGGCACCGTGGTTTCGTTACGCTGCAATAGCCAGTTCGGCCGGATGCTGGGAATGGGTATCGTCGCAACTTTCTTCCTATACGTTTTTATCAATATGGCGATGGTGATGGGCTTGGTACCGATTGTTGGTGTGCCCTTGCCCCTCATTTCGTACGGCGGCAGCGCCATGTTGACACTGCTGTTCGGCTTTGGCCTAGTGCTCAATGTGTACATACATCGAGACTTACAGATTGGTCGACGGCTGCATCACATACGCGCTTGACGGCGTTTCAAGTTCTTATCGATTAGCTCCCTCAGGCGATATATGGGCGGTGCTTACAGTCGGTTGACAAAGGTCTGGCGCTCCGATATCCAGCCTCGGCGGGCGCATAGCTCAGTTGGCAGAGCAGCTGACTCTTAATCAGCGGGTCCTAGGTTCGAGTCCTAGTGCGCCCACCA
>CAYPSQ010000043.1:0-18831 GCA_964413115.1 uncultured Rhizobiaceae bacterium
TACGGCGAACCGATTTCTGAGCTAAAAGACCGTGCCCTGGCATGATACTTTAGACCCCCCCCTTCCGTATATGACCCCCAAATTAGGCCGCGCGTTTATGAGGGACGAGATCCCGTGATGATTAGACGGCTCCTTGATAGGAAGTAGCTGACAGAACATCGAACATTAACGTGTCGGGTTGTTGGGCTTCTCTCATAGCGGGAGGCCGCTGGTGACACCGCCATCGATGATGAGCGCGGTGCCCGTAATCCACATCGCATCGTCGGAAGCCAGGTAAACAAAACCGTTGGCAATATCGCGCGGCGTGCCAAGTCGACCGAGCGGCGTTCGATCTCTCGCCTTGGCGCGGGCGGCCTCAGGATCGGGCTGGTTGGCGAGGAAGCCGTCGAACATCGGCGTGTCTATGAATCCGGGGCAAATACAATTAGCACGGATCTTATCGGGCGCGCCATCAAGAGCCATGCAGCGGGTCAGCATGATCAACCCTGCCTTCGAAGCGACATACGCGGCATCCTGCGGCGCCGCGAGAATACCCGCAATTGAGGCGGTGTTGAGGATCGCACCGCCGCCTGTCGAAACAAAATGTGGCCAGATAGCCTTCGACATTCGGTAAACACTACCAAGATTAGTCTCGATTTCCTGCCGCCAAGCCGCTTCCGAAAGCTCGGCGACACCGCCGAGTATCGTGACCCCGGCATTGTTGACTAAAACATCGATTTTGCCGCATGCCAACACGGATTCATTGATCAGCCGCGTGACATCACTCCCGTCAGTGACGTCGACGCGAACCGGAAACGCGGTACCGCCTTGCTCAGCAATCCCATGGGCGACCACCCGGTTCCCATCGTCATCAAGGTCGGCACAGATGACCGCCGCGCCTTCCTCAGCAAAGCGTATCGCCGTTTCGCGTCCAATACCCGAGGCGGCTCCGGTAACGATCGTGTTTTTTCCGACGAGTCTCATCGAGGGCGCGCGATCAATTATTTATATATTCCTTCTTGATCCTAACGCTAATTTGAACACTGTGTCGCGCTGAAAGAACAACGGATCCTTGCTCGCCATAATGCGCTGCTGTCTTGCCATCTTACGAATGAGCAACGTAATTCGTGATAATCTGCAAAGTTGCTTGGGGGCCAGGAAGCAACGTTCTAACAAAGATGTATTGCACCTGCTGCGTCAAAATGAGCTTGGTCGAGCCTCTGGTATCATTGTAGAGATGGCCGGCCGCTCCGTTATAGCTCAAGGAAGATTGCCGAGATACTCAGCATTGAAGGCTACGGCAAGTCAAACATATCCGCCTGCATCAGGCTTTGGACGCGCGCTTATCGGTGTCATAAGCCCTATCAGGCAATGGTACATACATAAGCAGTTTTACAACCGTGATATTTACAATCTGGGTAACACAAAGGCCGAAAAAAACTGACGGTATCAAAAATCTAATAAATAGCGACTTACCACATTCATGCGTTCGTAGAGTGTGGGAGTAAGGTTCGCCCGCTGGTCAAACTGCTGAGGCTGACCGCGTGGCGTATAGCTCAAGTGCAGCATGCGTCGACGGGCGCCTGAAAGGTTACACGTACCGCTGTGCCATAGATGAGCGTTGGTCACTATCAGGGTTCCCGCAGGTGCCGTGAGAACTTCTTCGCCCGGATAGGATGCGAAAGGATTTGCTGGTGCGATTCCATCCTGGCAAGTTCCTGACTGAACTAGATCCTGATTTGAAGTCCCTTTACCCTCAACCGCCCATTCTTGGGTTTTATTGGGGCTCGACATGAGTGCGGCAGTCGCTTCGTTGACAACGTTTTCACCGGGCACGTTTATTGCGGGCCAATTGTGCGAGCCTGGCACCACACGGGTTGGCCCATTTTCTAATGTCATATCATCGAGCAGTATGAGTGCATTTATAACGCGCCAGCCGCCATCTGGCAGTCGCGTGACATCGCTATGCAGAATTTGTTGACCCGCGCCCCGCTGCGGCTCACGGACATTGGCGCCATGAACCTTGCAATCACCTAGTAGGTACCACGCTGCCGCTAACAAGGGCTTGCAATTCAACGTGCAATCAAACGCCTCAGATTTATTGAAGATATTGGAGATACGAACCGCACCCGGTTCTTGGCTGACTTCGTGACCTGCCCGCACGCCTTCCTGCTCTTTGATGCGTTCGAATGCCGCGGCCATCTGGGCGCACTGGGAAAGGGTAAAAGCGCTATTGGTGCGGAAATACCCTTTCTGGTCAAGATCGTGCCGTTGCGAAGCACTAAAATCCGTAGGGCCGATGTCAAAAGCTGCAATGGCAGTGTCCATGTCCATCGAATTGGCTCGCCTGCAATCTAGGAGCGGCACGGTACCGCACCCCACTATCCCAGGGTAGCATCGCGTTACGGGAAATTACTAGAAGTGGGTTTCCGCATGAACTTTGGGTGCAAGAAAAGACCTTAATTGGTGCTTTGAAACGCCCATAACGCGGCTTGCTTGGCTATAATATAGTCTTGCGCCGACAAAAAGGCTTGAAACCAGATTGGCGAGAGCGCGGAGCGCGGAGGGATGTGTTTGTGGGAAGTCATCCGTTATTGTGGACGCCATTTTCGATACGCCGTGGCGTGGAAGTCAAAAACCGCTTCGTCATGTTGCCTCACTTCACCGGCCTTGAAACGCCACGCGGCGAGCCCACCGACGATCTATGCGCTTATTATGCGGCGCGGGCACGCGGTGGCGTCGGCCTCATCGTATCAGGCAGCCAGGCCATCCATCTGTCAGGCCAAATGACGCCATTCTACGGCCGTGCTTGGGAAAAGGAGGCTATACCCGCTTATAGCCGTGTCGTTGATGCGGTTCAGCCGCATGGGACCAAGATATTTGCGCAATTGAACCACGGTGGCCATACCACTCTTTTCCGCCACCCGAAGGAGCTTTGGGCACCTTCACAAATGCCGGAACCGAGCTCTCGGTACAACACTGTCGAGATGGGACCCGATGAGATAGCGGCAGTGGTCTATGGTTTTGCCGTCTCCGCGCGCAACATGCGTGAAGCGGGCTTCGACGGCGTTGAAATCAAAGTTGGCCATGACGGCCTGCTGCGCAGTTTCGTTTCACCGTTTTTCAATCGACGGGAGGATCGCTACGGGGGTTCGTTTGAAAACCGCATGCGGCTACCGATCGAGGTGTTGGCCGCCATGAGACAGGAAGTCGGAGCTGACTGGCCAATCTCTGTCCGCATTTGTCTGCATGAATATACGCCCTTTGGCTACGAACTCGACTATGGGCTTGAGGTTGCCAGGGCACTTGCCGCCACCGGATATGTCGACCTCTTCAACAGCGACGCGGGTTCCTTTAGCAGTTTCTGGATGGAAATCCCACCTGCGGCCGTGCCGCAGCTCGCGTTTAACGAACTCAATGCAGCGTTAAAGCGGGCGACGGACATTCCAGTTATTGCGTTCGGCAGGATTAAGCAGCCGGATGACGCGGAGCGCATCCTTCGGCAGGGGGATGCCGATCTGATTGGCATGGCGCGTCAACTCATTGCTGACCCGGAAACACCCAATAAAATATTAGCGGGGGAGCTCGGAGATATTAGACCCTGTATCGGATGTAACGACGGGTGCATTTATCAGGTGATGCAAGAGAATCCAGTGCGCTGCGTTCAGAATCCATCTGCCGGGCGGGAACGCTCACTGGGCGCGGCAAAGCCCGCTTCCCCATCCCTTAGCGTTGTGGTTGTTGGTGGCGGACCAGCGGGTCTCAAAGCCGCTGTTACTTTGGCGGAGCGCGGCCATCGGGTGACGCTTTTCGAGCGGGAGAGTGAGCCGGGCGGTCTCATCCGTCTCGCAGCCCGACAGCCACTCCATACCGAGATCGGTGAGTCTACTAGACAACTCGGGTACTTAGCAGAGCGGTCCGGTATAGACCTTCGTCTTGGGGCCGAGGCAAGCGCACAAATGATCAAAGGGCTATCGCCCGACGCGGTTGTAATCGCAACGGGCTCCAGACCTTATCTTCCGGGACGCGCCACGGCGGACGGTACAAATACACCGATTGCGACATCGGGATTGTTCGCATCAATGGGGGGGCTCGTGCGAGGCCTTGACGACACACGGGTTGTTACCGTGGATGACGTGATGACCGGGTCTTCGACCCTAGGAAAAAACACCTTATTGCTAGACCGAAATGCCCATTGGGAAGCCTGCGGCACTGCCGAATATCTGCTAGAGCAGGGTCGCAACGTCACCTACGTGACTCCGCTGCTCACGGCCGGCGCCGACCTAGAACCCAGTAATGCTGCATTGTTCTATCAGCGCGTTCGACCCAAAGGCATGCAGGTTATAGTGAACACCGACCTCAAAGAGATCGCCGCCGACGCCGTGGTCCTGGTCGATGTGTACACGGGCGAAGAGCAACACCTCACCGACATTCATACTGTAGTGATGGCAATTGGGCGCCGCTCAAACGACCGGTTATTCCACGAACTATCTGGAAGTTGTCCTGTGTTCCGTATTGGCGACTGTCGCGCGCCGCGCTTTCTCGAGCATGCCATTTTAGAAGGTGACGAAATCGGCCGTAACCTAGAGGTTCGGATAGCCGCGTCCTCTTAGGATTAGATACCTTGGGCGTCGAGATAATGAAAACTGTCAGCGGCAGCACCCTTCGGGTCAGGATGTGAATCCAACTCTACGGTAACCCAGCCGTCATACTTAATTTCCGCAAGCGCTTCAATAATAGCAGACATGTCAAGCTCGCCTTTTCCAAGCGGTAAGAATGCAAACGGCTCGAAGCGCAAATCCTTTAGGTGAACATATTTGATTCGGTCCGCATGCTCGCGAATCATTTGCGCGGGATCCCCACCCGCTGCCGCTAGGTGCGCCATGTCCGGGCAAAAATTTATGGGTGTGAGAGAAAATATGCGCGCGACTTCTGCTGACGTCTCGCCCAGTGTTGTCAAGTGCGGATGATAGTGCGCGACCATGCCATGCTGGTCTGCGATGTCGCTTACGCGACCAAGCCCTTCAGCCAGGCGCTCGTAGTCGTCGTCTTGAACGCCCTCCGGCCTCTTAGCGCCACCGCCAATGACCAGATACTCGGCTTCAAACTCAGCCGCTATACTCGTAATGCGTTCGATACGAGAAAGCTCGTCATTTAGAACATCAGGATAGATGAAGTTAGCACCGCTATAGACCGCAAAGAGATGGACTCCCGTATTGGCCAACAAGGCGCGCAGATCGGCTGGCGATTGCGCCAACGCCTCCAAGTTGCCATCAAACATCTCTACCCCGGTATAACCCACAGCGGCAATCTCCTCGACCGCGGTCCGCATGTCTCCAAAAGTCATGTAGGTGAGGTCTTTGATTGACGTCACGCCAACAGGGTGCCCACCCAACGGCCCCCAACAATTGGTGTGATATCCCCTTCGCAGGCCTTGCATGGACTGGTTCCTCTGACGTAGCTAAGCAAAAGAAAGGGGGAGAGGCACGAGCCTCTCCCCCCAAACCGAACGGTCGCTACTAAACTTCGAAGTTTAGTCCTGCGCGCTTGGTTGCTTCCAAGAACTTATCGTGCTGCGATTTTTGTGAATCGTAGCCGAGCTTCTGGGTGATCTTGACCCATTCTTCTGCCGCTTCATCGCGCGCGTCTTGCGCCCCCAGGCCGTCGGAGATGCATTTCGAGATCGCACGGCCCAGAGCGTCGCCATATTCACCCGCACCTTCCCAGTAAATCTGCGGGAAGGCGTTCTCGACATTGGCCTCGCAGCCATCAAGGTGGCGACGTGCCTGGTCAAATGTCTTGAAGATACCGTCATTTACAGGCCACAGCTCGTCAGTGCCGCGCTGCGGATTTGGCTGGGTGTACATCATCGCTGCTTCATCGGTGAAGTGAGTCTTTCCATATGGATCAGAGCCACAGAACGGATCGGCCACGATGTTCATCGAATAGTCGGGATGCGACATCCGATAAATGTAGTAGGCCGCTGCCTCCTTCACTTCCTCGGATGCATTGGCCGGCACGCCGAGTGTGCGGCTGTAGAGAGCGACCGGCGTGTGCTTCATACTGCCGTCGGCTTGTTTAGTGCCAGGCACAAGCGCAGTGGCCTGATCGGCGGCCCGCTCGAGACCCTGGCTACGCACGGTGAATTCAGCCAGATCGATCCACCAAACAGACATGATATCGGCACCTGATTCCCAGCGTGCGATGGTCTCGCCGATGGACATTGAGTCCTTGCCGGGCGGTCCCGTTTCTACGATTTCCTTGAACATCTCGAGCGATTCTGCCGCACGCCCTTGATTGATTTGTGGGTTCATGTTGCGGTCAAAATAGGTGACGCCGTAACTCCCGGCGACATCCATCCAAAAACCCCATGAGAAATTCGGCGGGTTCAGCACGACCGACGTGCCATAGATATCCTGGGATTTGTACTTATCCGTGAAGAAGCGGGCTGTATCACGATACTCCTCCCACGTAGTCGGCACGGTCAGTTCACGCTGGAAGCGTTTGGAAAATTCGTTTTGGTTGGATGTGTCCGCAAAATAGCTTGGCCTGTAGTGAAGATTGTGGATGTCGCCATCAACCATGAGACCGTAAGTCTGGCCACCCCACTGCGAATAGAACTCGCCATAGCCCGGCATGATCCAGTCGAAATATTCCTTAGATCCGCCGAAGTTGTCGAGATATTGATCGAGTGGTTCTAGCAGCCCTACTTCGGCAAAGAGTCCAAAATAAAGGCTGGGCATACAGAACCAATCGAAGCGCGGGTTGTTAGAAAGCAGTTGTGGCACGATCTTGGCCGTGGTCTCACCTGCATCGTAAAGCTCACGGCTTTTCAAGCTGACACCAGCCTCTTTCTGAAGCAAAGGTGAAAGCCACATCGGTGCATTTTGCCAGTTGTTATCCCAGAGGCCCGCGACCTCGATATCGTTAAAACGTTTTTCGGCTTTTAGACTACCGGCGCCGAGGCCAGCACCCAAGCCGCCCATGGCAAGAGCTCCACCCGCCATGGCCGAACCCTTGACGAAGTCGCGGCGTGAAAGCCGCCGATTAACAAGGTGTTTGAATGCGCCCATAATTTTCTCTTAGCCTCCCGTTTCGTGGTTTCATTAAACGCGCCAGTTGGGCCATCCAGAAACTTATCGGCCGTAGCGACACGCATCAAGTAAGCAAGTTCTCCGTTTCAACGTCAAAAACCAGCACGTTGTCTGGATGGTAGTAGAGTTTCACCTCTTCGTCTCTCTTTATCCTATCGCTCGAATTCGTAATGGCCTGCAATCGATTTTCACCGGCCATCAGGGTAAGGGTCGAGCGCTCGCCCGAATATTCATTTAGCAGAACTTTTGCCGTTATGCTGGTGTCCAACCCGTTGGCAATAGGGCTCATGTTCTGTGGTCTGATGCCTATGATATACTGATCAGCCCCGTGGGAACGAATACGCGCGGCCCGTGTAGCCGAGGGATAAAACCGCGCCCCACCGTCGAGCGTAAGAAGGGTCAATGCTCCGTTCGATTCATCTGGCCGTGCGGTAAAGAAATTTGTCGGTGGCTCGCCGATAAAACCGGCAACGAAGACATTAGCTGGTGCATGATAAAGGTCGTCCCGCGTGCCGAATTGATGCAGCCGTCCCTCGTTCATCACCGCAACTCGGTCCGAAAGTGCCAGCGCCTCCATTTGATCATGGGTGACAAACAGCATGGTGCGCTCCAGAGACTGGTGAATGCGCCGAAGTTCGATCATCATCTGGAATTTTAAGTGTGCATCGAGATGGCTCATCACTTCATCGAGAATGAACGCTGCCGGCGCGCGGATGAGAGCTCGTCCCAGTGAAACCCGCTGTTGCTGGCCGCCTGATAACGCGCCCGGTTTTTGACCAAGTACGTCCGAGATCTGCAAAAGCTCTGCAATCCGGTGCACCTCTTCTTTGCGGTCCTGCTTTGAAATTCCCCGAACTTCCAAGGGGAAGCCGAGATTTTCCTCGATCGTAAAATTAGGGTAGAGCGCGTATGTCTCAAACGCCATCGCGACGTTCCGCTCCTGCGGCTCTAACTCATTGACCAACTCACCGTCGAAGCGGATTTCTCCCGAAGTCACGGACTCAAGCCCAACGATCATGCGAAGCGTCGAGGATTTACCGCAACCCGACGGCCCTAATAATGAGATGAATTCGCCGTCTTCAATATTCAGCGACATGTCCTGTACAGCGTGTACATCGCCGCGCCGGCTAAAATAGATTTTGTTGACGTTATCAAGGGTGACACGAGCCATGGCTAAAGCACCAAGTTCTTGCCGGTAACGGCATCAAAGAAGAATGCTTCCGCCGTATCAATCCCAAGTCTGATGCTTTCGCCTTGCTCGTACCTGTGTTCGGGCGAAGACAGAGCGGTAATTGTGGCGCCTGCCGTCTCAGCCATCAATATGGCATACGTGCCGAGAGGCTCGAATAGACTGACTGTACAGTCGACGACGTGAAGACTGTCACACATGGCTTCGCCATCTGCTATCACAGTGATATGCTGTGGGCGAATGCCATAACTGACGTGGCTTGCGTTACCGCGCTTTAACCGTTGAGCATGCGCTTGCGCAACTGGCAAGGCGAGGGAACTTTCCCGATGAGACGCAATCAGGACGCCATCCTCGGTGGAAAGTTCGCAATCGAGTATGTTGATCGAAGGCTGACCTAGATGCTCGGCAACGAACAATGTCTGTGGTTTTTCAAAAACCTCATGTGCTGTGCCAACCTGTACCAAACCACCCTGGCCCATAACTCCAATTCGATCGCCAAGTGATAACGCCTCTGCGTAGTCGTGCGTGACGTAAATATTTGCCACCCTGCGAAGCGCCTCGAGTGTATGGAACTGCGCGCGCAACTCGTGGCGGATTTTGGCATCGAGATGGCTAATCGGTTCATCAAGAAGAAAAACCTCGGGCTCCGCCACCAGCGTACGACCCAGGGCTGTGCGCTGTTTTTGTCCACCCGAAACTTCAGCGGGTCGGCGCGTAATCAGCTGATCGATCTTGAGCAAGCGAGCGACATCCATCACCCGTTGCTCAATCTCCCGTTTGGGCAGTCGGCGTGCGCGTAGCGGACTGGCGATGTTTTCGAACACACTGAGATGCGGGTAAAGCGCATAGGACTCGAACGTCATCGCGACAGGTCGCTTATAGGGTGGCAGTCGCGAGATATCGTTGCCACCCAAAATAATCCGGCCCTCATTCGGCGATTCGAGGCCAGCGATAAGGCGGAGCAGCGTCGTTTTGCCAATTCCCGAAGGGCCAACCACAACGAAGAATTCACCTTCTTCGACCGTCAAATTCATCTGATCGATGACGGGAAAATCCCAGCCTTTGCATAGGCCTTCGATTTGAAGCTGTGCCATCCGCCTAACCTTTCACAACGCCAAGCGAGAGGCCGCGCACCATGTAGCGTCGCAGAACCATGAACAGGACTACAGGCGGGAGCACAGCTACGAAGGAAAAGAGCGCTGCGAGATTCCAGAGTTTCTGCGCACCTTGCACGAAGCCCGGCATCTGAATGGTATTTACTGCCACATTCGAGCCAACCAGCATGTTAGCGAATAGATATTCGTTCCAGGCGAAGATCCAGCAAAGTAACGCCACCGACATCATACCGGGAACGACCTGCGGCAAAGTAACCTTGAAAAACGCTCGCAATGGCGAATAGCCGTCGAGGTACGCGGCTTCCTCAAGCTCGCGCGGCGCATCACGGAAGAAGACCATCATCAGCCATGTCGCCAACGGCATATTGAAAACCAGGTAAAGAATAATTAGGGAGAGATGGTTGTCGGTCGAGCCCAATACGGTATCGAACGCGCGAAACATCGGCAGGAGAATCGCGACGGGCGGAAACATGCGGTTTGAAAGGATCCAGAACGCCATATTTTCGCCACCGGCCTGACGCGGAAATCGCGCCAAGGCATAGCCCGCGAGCGAACCCAGAAACACCGCCAACGCCGTATTGGCCGAAGCGATCAGCAGCGTGTCCAACAAGGCGGCGACGTTCGTCTCGTCGGAGAAGACCAGGCCCAGGTTGCTCCACAGGAATTCGTCTGGCCAAAAAGTAGGCGTGATTCGGTTTACCTCTTCAATGCCTTTGAAGCCTGTGATGAACTGAAAATAGTATGGAAAGAGAGAAATGATCGTCCATAGCCCCAAGAATACGAACATCAGGGTGGCGACGAGTTTGTAGTGACGATCACGCATGGATTAGGCGATCGCCTGCGCTTTGAGAACCTTCTTGAGATACTTCAAAAAGAGTGTCACCAGGACTGCAGCAACGGCAAAAATAACAATCGCGTACCCGGCCGCCTCGCCTACTTGAAAATCTCGAATACCCCGCTGATAGGCAATGTAGACAGGCAATTCGGATGATTCCGCGGGTCCGCCAGACGTCATCACATAAATCTTGTCGACATATTTGTAAGCGTCCATGAAGCGGATGATAAAGGCGATCGCAATGACCTCCTTCAACATGGGCAACGTAATCCGGCTCAATACCTTCCAACGCGAAGCACCATCGACCCGCGCAGCTTCGTAGATGGATTGCGGCAAGGACGCGCGTCCAGCATAAACGATCAGCAGTGGCAACGACGTCCATTGCCAAATATCGGCGAAAGTGATCGACCAAAGCGAGAGGCTGGTCGAAAACCACTCAATTTTCTCTGTAGTAAGCCCCGTGATGATCAGGATCTCGTTAATAATGCCATTATGGGGCGTGAGCATCAGAAGCCAAATTAGGCCTGTCATGGCGGGCGGCAACATCAGCGGAACTACCATGCAAATGAGCAGCACCGTCCGCATCCAGTTCCATTTCACGACCGAGAACAGCATAAGCGCTATCGCCGTGCCGAGGATCACCTCCAGCACCGCACCAAAGACCAGGTATTGCACCAGATTGACCACGCTGTTGAGGAAACGTTCGTTGGTGAAGACGTTTTCGAAATTGTCGAACCACACGAACTGATAGCGATCCCGCGTCAACGACATCAGCGTCGTATTATGGAAAGCGTGGAAAAACATCCAGATTGTCGGGTAAATAACGATTGCCAGCAGTACCAATACCGGCAACCCAATAAGCGAGATGGGCACCCAACGAGAGACGATTAGCAGCCGTTCTCTCTTTTTCTTAAGGAACCACTCTGGGAACTCAGAAGTCTGAGCTCCACCCCCGGCTTTAGGGTCGACGGCAGCCATTTAGCTAAATAGCACGGTGTTGCGCGGCAAGGCCACCAAGGCCTTGCGCAGGCAAATTTGCCACGCCAACAAAGTGCTACACATTTGACTCAAC
This sequence comes from uncultured Rhizobiaceae bacterium, assembly GCA_964413115.1. Lineage (GTDB taxonomy): Bacteria > Pseudomonadota > Alphaproteobacteria > UBA828 > UBA828 > PTKB01. Next base: position 11,285 of record CAYPSQ010000043.1, read on the forward strand.
TCCCATATCTCAATCCATACCCTTAAAGTGTTATGTCTTGCTTCCACCGAGTCAAGCGATTGCCCGTATAAGCGTGCCCACCATGATGAGAGTGACGCAGGAAGCGCATGAACCCATAAAAAGTTAGTCGGCGATCTCCCCAACATTGACCCAGCGGCGTTCTCGATGAGATAGGATCGTAGCATCTACACAGCGCTGTATACGGTGGGCGACTTCAAAGTTCGGCCACACTTCAACGTTTTCTCCGGCGACCGCTTGAATTAGCTCACGCACCTCGATCGCTTTCATGTCGTTATACCCCATTCCAATATTGCCGATCGGGTAGTAAGCACCATAATAGGGGTGACTGGGGTTCGTCTCGATACGCTTGAAACCGCCACGATCCGGTGCATCATTCGCCGAATAGTGCTGTAGCTCGTTCAAACGGTCGTTGGTCCAACTGAGAGAGCCCAGGCGCCCGATAATATCGTAATTGATCGTGATCTTGTGGCCATGCGCCACGCGGCTGGTATCGAAAATTCCGGTGCAGCCATTCTGAAACAGCGCCAGCATTTGTACCGCATCGTCCGTATCGACGGTGCGCATTTTGCGCGTACCGACACCTGATTCCCGGCCGATCGTCGCCCCCTCGACGACTTCGCGTTCTTTGACAACGGTTGTGAGGCGGCTGCAGACCTCGGCGATTGGGCCAATCAAATATTCGGTGAAGCTGAAGACGTGAACGTTGATGTCGCCTACTGTGCCGGCTCCCGCTTCTTCTGCGTCGCAGCGCCAGATGAAGGGCACCGCCTTATCCGCGAGGAAATCCACATTGAAGCTCATGCGAACATTTACCAGCTCACCAATCTCACCCCCACTGATAATGTCACGGGCGACGCTATGGATCGGATTGTGTGGATAGTTGTGGCCGACTAACGTGATTACACCAGCATCGCGCGCAGCAGCGAGCATCTCGCGGGTCTCATCGGCCGTTCGCCCCAACGGCTTCTCACAATAAACATGCTTACCCGCCTTCAGCGCCGCAATCACCATTTCCTTGTGCATCTTGTTGGGCGTTGCAATATCGACCACGTCGATATCAGGGTCTATGACTACTTCGCGCCAATCTGACGTCCAGCGCTTGGCGCCATATTCGGCAGCTGCCCTGCTGGCAAGTTCGTCAGTAGCGTCAGCTACCATTTCGAGCACAGGGCGTGCCGGTCCATTACCGAAAATTGACGGCGCCGAGGCATAAACCGCCGCATGAGTCTTGCCCATCCAGCCGGTTGCACCAATCAGACCGATACGAACATGATTCATGGATTTTGCTCCCCTCGCGCTGGTGGATACGATATTAGTTCGGCAGGCATGGCTTGATTCGCAAACCCTCTTGGGTTTTCTTTGAAGTGTTGTGTGGCTCAGTACACGAGTCAAGCGGACAGCCTAATCGCGGCTCAGACAACGCTGAGGGAGAAACGGACATGGCAGTACGACAAATCGCAAGGATGGGTCACCCAGTGCTGCGCCGGGTCGCTGATCCGATCAGCGATCCAACCGCAACTGAGATCACGCGCCTCGCGACTGATATGCAGAACACGCTTGAATGGATCGGCGCATCTGGCATTGCTGCGCCACAAGTCTATGAAAGCGTTCGGCTTATAGTCTATCGCATCGACGCGGGTCGTATCCCACCAGGCTCGGATTTGCAGCCGGTAGAATGGACAGTACTAGTAAATCCGTCGCTGGAATTTATTGATGACGAAATGGTTTCGGTCTGGGAACGCTGCCTTTCCCTGCCCGGGCTACATGGTAAAGCTCCACGCCACCGCCACATACGAATCACACATCAAACCCTCGACGGCGAACATCGAGTATTCGAAGCACATGATTGGCACGCCACATTGCTGCAGCATGAATACGACCACCTTGATGGGATCCTCTACCCAATGCGAATGACCGACCTCTCTCTGCTTGGGTTCAACGCCGAACCAGGCGCGCTCGCGGAGGAAGTAAAGGCCGACCCCAACATTGATCCCCTGCTCGTCAAGATGGGCGAAGCATGGCCTGACCGCGATAAATGGCTCGCTTAATTAACCACCTCAGCGTTCGATCATGCGTTGTTTTTCCCAGCCGAGATCATAGGGTGTGTAGGTAAGCGGGATCAGCTTGGTGTATTTGATTTTCCATTCTCCATCTTTACGCACATAGTCGTCTTCATAGGCTGCCATGCCCCATGTCGGCTTATCGCCATTTTCGTCCGGAAAGCTGCAGGGCTCGAGTAAAAGCCATTTCCCGGTCGCGCAATCGCCATCCACGTCGATTATCTGATTAGTAGCATAGTGCACTGCAAACGGTAGGTGAGTGAGCGCTCTAATGGTTTCCCGCCCTTCGTGGCGTCCAAATACACCACCATCGAACACACCATCTTCGGTAAATAGGTTGGCCCAGTTATCGCTATCGTGCCGATCCGCGTAGTAACAATAGAGGTGTTTCAGACGAGTAATCGCGTTGAAGTCTTCAATATTTTGCATGCGTGCTGCTAGATCTTCCTGGGTCATCGTTGTTCCTCCCGGTTTCAGGCAGATTTAGTTGTGAACTAAAATTCATCATGCGACCATAGCCTAAGCAAGCCGGCAATGTCGGGTGGTTCTTCACCGAATGCGTATTCGGCAAATTGGTAGGGACTCGAGCGGATGCAGAATAGCGAATTCAAGGTTAACAAGTTCGTCGATCAGGCGTTTGATATTAACGTCGGCCTGAACTCGCCTGTCGGGCACGCACCAAAAAGTGAAACTCCGCAGCTGTTGAACGATGAACAGGTTCGTTTTTTTTTGGCGAACGGCTCTTTAATGCTAAAGACGCAATTGCCCGATAGTTTTCACGCGCGCATGTTTAATTCGATGCGCAACATGTTTGGCGAAGATGGCGCGGGCAATCCCGGCAACAACTTGTTGCCACTTGAACCCGCATTTCGCCAAGTGATCGACGACCCCATCGTGAAAGGCGCAGTCACCAGCATCGTTGGTGAAGACTACTGGCTGCATCCTCATCGCTTTCCACACGAGAATACTCCTGGCAGCGATGAGCAAGTTTGGCATCATGATAGCTATTGGGGCTACAAGCGAAAGGTCCATGACCATCGCCCGTGGTGGGTCATGATAATGTATTACCCGCAAGCTATTTACCCGGAACTAGGACCAACGGGTACTGCGCCGGGATCATATTGTTTGACGCAACGCCCGCAAGATATTGACGCAATTGGCGTCCCAACAACTGGCGATGCTGGCACCTGTATGATGATCCACTACGACATCTGGCATCGAAAGATGAAGAATTTCACGGCTCATGAGCGCTTCATGGCGAAATTCGAATTTGCCCGCATGTCGCGACCACATGGCGTCACATGGAACGCAGCCAAACCTGATTGGCAAGAGCCCGAGAGCCTGTCGCGCTATCCCGTGCCTGAGCTTTACCGCCAACAGTGGTACTGGCTGGCTGGAAAGCCGCTGCCCAGACATGCCGCTGAAGGGTCGGAGGCTAAACTGAAGGACAACGTGTCGACGTTACGGCAAGGCACTATCCTCGAGCGTCGCAATGCAGCGATCGCGCTGGGCCGAATGGGCGCAACTGCTGCGCTTGCAATCGAAGTGCTCGCGGACGCCGTGCGAGATGAAGACGAGGTGTTGTCCCTCAACGCGGCCTACGCACTCTCGGCAGTCGGTGAGCCGGCCATTACAACGTTGATCGCACTTATGCTTAGCAATGACGGTGAAAATGTAGACGATTCCCGCGTTTTAGTCGACGAAGGCCAGCACGCAGAGGTGGAGATGACCGTGCGGAACGCGGCCCACGCACTCGCCAGCCTCGGTGAACCGGCAGCACTCGCCTTAGTCGATATGGCGCGAGATGCCGGCCCACGCGTCCGTAAATATGCCGTTTATGCGTTGGGTCAAATTGGCTGGGAATCTGCGGCCGTCTATGACGCCCTGGAAACTGGCGCTCACGATGACAACGCCTACGTGCGCATCAATGCTATCGAGGCACTGGGTTTGATGAAGGGACGGGAAAAAACGACTGCTGTCTTGCTCGAGGCGCTGCGTGACGAGGAGGATGAAGTGCGCTTCAACGCCGCCCAATCTATCGCGCGGCTCGCACCTGACAGCCCGGAAGTGACCGCGACCCTCAAAGATGCACTCCATGATGGCAACCGTTATGTCATCGGTTATGCACTGGAGGCGCTTGAACGAATAGGCTCGCCAGAGTCCGTCTCGTTGCTCATCCCCTACCTGAAAGACGCCCGCTGGTGCCCCATGACCAGCCCAAAGAGTCAATTTTGATCCGTGAGTTTACTTCGTTGCACTTAGCATACATAGACCGGCACAAAACAACCGATTTTGCGCGGCCGGCAGTGACGATACTCGGCTCAGCAATAGCCGCCACAGCTGCATCAATGCTGGCTCTAACCCCAGGCGGTGGCGAGAATATTGCGCCGCTGAAACAGCGCGGCTGAAAATGTCGTCTCATTGCAATCAAGATAAGCTACCAATTGTTATCGATACGATGGTGGACTTTAAGCACCATGGGTACTTGCTCTCGACCTTTTGCAATGAGTGCTCTCGGTATCACCAATTTGATATTGACGAGCTAATTGCAAACGGCCACGGGCAGACCTCAATTCTAAATATCAAACTGCGCTGCAATGAATGTGGAAAACGAGCACAAAAACTTGTTAGCCCTAGACGCGAGATTTTCGACGGCTATCCGCGATAGAGATAATGCCCCCCACTGCCCCTTAGCAACTCAGCCATGCTATGTAACAGCGGCAATTTATTAAAAGGAGCGATCAAGGTGAGGTGGTTGGTTTTACAACATATTGAGGTAGAGCATCCTGGTTCCTGGCGCGATTTCATGCGCGCCGACGGTGTAGTGTACGACACCGTGGAATTGGACGCTGGCGAAACCATTCCCTCGCTCGAAGGCTATGATGCACTGATTTGTATGGGCGGGCCGATGGATGTGTTCGACGAGACCGAGCATCCCTGGTTGGCGGCGGAGAAATCGATAATCAGGGAAGCGGTGATCGACCGAGAAATTCCCTATCTGGGATTTTGCCTTGGGCATCAACTACTTGCCGACGCACTGGGCGGCACAGTGGGACGCATGACCGAGCCGGAGGTCGGGCTGATGGAAGTATCACTTACCACCGCAGGCCAGTCGGACCCTTTGTTTGAAGGCTTGGACGTAACTCTCGCCTGCCTGCAATGGCATAGCTGCGAGATAACCACCCCGCCCAAGGGCTCGGAAATCCTTGCCTCTTCCTGCCTTTGCCCAACTCAAGCGATCCGTGTCGGGCGGCATGCTTATGGACTGCAATTTCATGTCGAACTAACAGCAAAAACGGTGGCGGAATGGGGCGGCGTGCCGGCCTATACACAATCTCTCGAAACCACACTCGGAACCGGCGCGCTGGCCCGCCTAGATGCCGACATCGCAGAGAAACTTCCCAACATCAGCCTAACCGCCCGGGCTATCTACGATAATTTCACCGCGCTGATGAGATAACGTCCCCGGCCCAAATCAAAAAAACAAAATCCCTACAGAGATGCCAATTAATATGCTGCGTCAGTATAGACACCCACAGCCCGGTCATTCTTTTAATGCCGCCCCGTATGATCAGGCCTCAAAAGCCTCAATAGATGCCCCTCGCGTACAACGTCGCAAACGACAATTACTGGCAAATCAGGTCGGTAGTGATTGTTAGGTCCAGGCCGAATAATCACAGGCGGTGCAGGTTATTGGACCAGATCGGTCGGTTATGATTTGCTGACCTGGTGCACTAGCAGGGAGGTATTTTACCATGAAGATTGACAATATCACTTTGACGCTGTTCGCTTGGGATGGCATCCCGGCAACGCAGTACGGATGGCATAACGCCCAATTTTCTGGCCAAAGTCAGCTTGGTCTGCTGACGATCGGCACCGATGACGGGGTCGAAGGCCATGCTTTCCTCGGTACATCGAGCCGTGGCGGGCACCTCGACGCGCAGTCGTTGATAGATCATTTAAAGCCGCAATTGATGGGCCAAGACCCGCTCGACCGCGAACGGCTCAACCGCGATATGCACCAACGCTCGCGCGCGACGACCCTGCGTGCGATCGGGGCAATGGATGTCGCGCTGTGGGATATCGCCGGCAAGGTGGCTGGCCTGCCGATCCACCAACTGCTCGGCAGTGCGCGCTCGAGCCTGCCGGCCTATGCTAGTTCGCCGACCCTGGAGTCGGCCGAGGCTTATGTCGAGGAGGCGTTGTCGATCAAAGCGGCTGGCTGGGCCGCCTACAAAATTCATCCGCCGACTTTTTGGAAGACCGACATTGCCGTATGTGAGGCAGTGCGTAACGCGGTCGGCGACGACTACACGTTAATGCTCGATTCCACATGGTCCTATGACTTCCCGCAGGCGCTGCGGGTTGGCCAGGCGATCCACGAAATGGAGTATTACTGGTACGAGGACCCGCTCGCAGAACAAGATCTGTACAATTATGTAAAACTACGAAGTTTGCTCAAGCTACCGATCCTAGCGACGGAATATTCGCCGGGAGGCTTTCTGGGCTACGCGCCTTGGATCCTACAGCAGGCGACCGACTATCTACGGGGTGACGTGGCGGTGAAGGGTGGCATCACCGCCTGCGTCAAAGCAGCCCATCTAGCCGAGGCGTTTGGTATGAATTTCGAAGTCCACCATGGCGGAAACTCACTCAACAACGTCGCCAATCTGCATGTTTCTGGCGCGATCGCTAATTGCGAGTTCTTTGAAGTGTTGCTGCCTGACGGGGCGCAGAAGTACGGGCTAGTCGAAGACATCGAAGTCGATGCGGATGGCATGGTGCATGTCCCGATGGCGCCGGGGCTTGGTGCGAAGATTGATTTCGAGATGATTAAGGCAAAAACTCTGCAGACTCTGAGTTAGGCGTCAAGAATAATGTGGTTAGACGGTACTAAGGTATCTCAGATGGTAACGCGGGGGAGGGAGTGTACTATGCGCAATCTATCCAGTTTGGCGGTACTTCTCGTGCTAGCGGGCCTACTGTGCACCGGCTCCGCTGCTTTTGCGTTTGATAAAAATCACTTGATGAAGTTTGAGGCTAAAAAATCTTGTCGTGAATGCGACTTGAGTGGAGCCAACTTGAGCGGAGCCAACTTGAGTAATGCCAATTTGGAAAATGCCAATTTGAAGAATGCCGACTTGCGTAAGGCCAACTTACAGGAAGCCAATTTGCAGGAGACCAACTTGGTTCAGACCGACTTGCGGAATGCTAATTTACGGAATGCCGACCTACGCAATGCTCAGTTGTTTAGAACCAACTTGCGGGGAGCCGATCTTACTGGCGCGGACATAAAGGGTACTAAAATGACAGGTGCCAAGTTCTGCAAAACCAAAATGCCGTGGGGTATAGACAACGACGACTGCTAATAACCTAGCTATAGTACCTTAACCTCCCCTTTTACATCTATGCCAACAGGCGCGCCCTCATCTTCAACGCGGTTTGCGATCCGTTCGGCGAGCGAAG
>CAYPSQ010000043.1:18931-20680 GCA_964413115.1 uncultured Rhizobiaceae bacterium
CTCAATCGGCTTGTATCGCTAATTGCCGGACCTGTAGCATGAAATCCTCAGCCCGCAAGGTGCCAAAAACTTGGATCGGTAAGCCGCCCTGGTTAAGCCCTCTTGCCGTCCAGGTGTTGCACGTATTGAACAGGTGGAACTCACCCATCGCCGGATAAAAACGACTGAAGCGATAGAGACCCCGGGTGGGCTGGCGGGTAGGCTCGCGGGCAAAACTGCCGTTTAGATAGGCGACGAGTTGACCAAATCCTTTGCTTGAAAGCCTTACCTCAATTACCTCATTGGCTGGGAAAACGTTCTTTGGGTGAGCCGGCAAGCCAGTCAGGTGGATGACTGCCCGTGTCGGCAGCAACGCGGCACGAAGCGTCATGCCAAAAGTCGGATCTGGTGCCGGGTAGTATGTTTCGTCGCCCCATCCAAAGCTGAAGTAGAGCGCATCCGGAAAGTCCGCGGCTTCCGGTATCGTGCCGACAGGCATCCGCGTCCGCGGCACCACAATCTCCGAATGCCAGCCATTGCTTGTCACGTAGATTGCGATCTCGCCTTTGTCGAACACCGTGTCTCCGGGTTGGGAAGCGACCTGGGCAGATTGACAAGCTGCTAGCGACAGGCCCGCGAAGAGTGCCAACAGCCGACCAATATGGAACCTGCTCTGACGCATGATGAGCCTTCCACTTCCCCCTAGCCACTGTGCAATTCATTATATGGATACGCTAGCAAAGTGTTGTAAGACAGCCGTATTCTCGCCGCCTTGAGTGGACGATGACAGCTGGCGATACTTAAGGCCGCGAGACTTGCCCTCCATGGCAGCTCTCGGACCACCATGAAGCCGATCCGCTTAATTTGGGCACCAATAACAATTACGAAAGCTTACCCTTTAGAACCTATTACAAAGTGATATTCAGCATCAGAGCCTCTATCTTACAAGTTCTCTGAACCAGTAGCTTCCTTGTTCTACCGCCGCACCACACGCACAGATTGAAGGAGAAGACCCATGGCCGTTCAAACAAAAACCATCGACTACGCCGATGGCGACACCCCTCTCGAGGGCTATTTCGCTTGGGACAATGCCGCCCCCGGCCCTCGCCCGGGCGTACTGATCGTACACGCGTGGGCTGGTCGTAGCCCCTTCGAAGAAGAAGTCGCGCGCAAACTCGCTGGCCTCGGTTACGCAGGTCTGGCGATGGATGTTTATGGCAAGGGCGTGCTCGGTAATGACCCAGAGGAAAACACCAAGCTCATGACGCCCTTCCTAGAAGACCGTCCGATGCTTCAGAACCGGCTTCAAATCGGCCTTCAAGTGCTCCGCGACGAAGCGGAAGTCGATGCCAACAAAATTGCCGCTACCGGTTACTGCTTTGGTGGACTGTGCGTACTGGATCTCGCCCGTACAGGGGAAAACTTTCAAGGCGCGGCGAGTTTTCACGGCTTGTTTAATAAACCGGGAAACACTGATGGCAACTCTATTAAGGCCAAAGTACTCGCTTTGCATGGTTGGGATGATCCGATGGTGCCGCCAACAGACGTCGTGGCGCTTGCCGAGGAACTCACTTCGGGCGGCGCGGATTGGCAAGTCCATGGCTACGGTAATACTTTGCATGCCTTTACCAATCCAGAGGCGAATGCACCGGAGATGGGCGCAATGTACCAAGCGGACGCCGACGGCAGGTCATGGCAGGCGATGGAGAACTTTCTGGCCGAAGTGCTCGCTTAGAGCCATAGCTGCACCTATTCGCATTGGTGCAAAGC
>CAYPSQ010000044.1:0-5632 GCA_964413115.1 uncultured Rhizobiaceae bacterium
GGGCCAACCTGCCCGCCACCACAGCGCGCCTGTCTGGCAGCCTCAGCGGCCACTGATAACCCGGAACTCAGCGACGAAAGGTTAGCGGCGCTCACCGCATATTTGAGGTATCTTGCGCCACCGGTCAGGCAGGGGCGGGTTGATCTCGCCGCGCGGCGCGGTGATAAGCTGTTCACGACGGCCGGATGCGCTGCTTGTCATACGCCGACCGCCCGCACGGGCAAGAACGATGTCCAGGCGCTTTCGGAGCGCGACATCATGCCCTATAGCGATCTGTTATTGCATGATATGGGAGAGGGTCTTGCCGACGGACGCCCCGATTTTGAGGCGGACGGGCGGGAATGGCGCACGCCGCCCCTGTGGGGCCTGGGTTCGCTCAAGGCGGTGAACGGGCATGAGTTTCTGCTGCATGACGGCCGCGCCCGCGGCATCGCCGAGGCCATCCTCTGGCATGGAGGCGAGGCGGCGGCGGCCCAGGAAGCCTTCCGAAATATGGCAGCGACGAATCGCCGTGATTTGATCGCTTTTTTGCGTTCGCTTTAGTCGACGGCTTCGGCGCGCGCGGCTTTCTTGCGCGCGTGGGGGTCGAGCAGACGCTTGCGGATGCGCACCGATATAGGCGTTACCTCGACCAATTCATCGATATTGATATAGGCGATAGCTTGCTCCAATGACATGCGGCGCGGCGTGATCAAGCGTACCGCCTCGTCCGTGCCTGAGGCGCGGATATTGGTCAATTGTTTGGCCTTCAGGGGATTGACGATCAAGTCATTGCCACGCGTATGCTGGCCGATCACCATGCCACTATAAACCGGCTCTCCGGCGCCAATAAACATGGGGCCGCGTTCTTCCAAATTCCACAGCGCGAAGGCCACTGATTTTCCTTGTGCGTTGGAAATCAACACACCGGTGCGACGGCCCGAAATTTCCCCTTTGTGCGGTGCATAGGAATGATAGATGCGGTTCATCACGGCACTGCCATGGGTCGAGGTCAACAGCTCGCCGTTATAGCCGATCAATCCTCGCGACGGTGCATGGAATATCAGGCGGGTACGTCCGCCGCCGGACGGGCGCATATCCATCAGTTCGCCGCGCCGCACGCTGACGCCTTCGACCACGGCGCCGACGAATTGCTCGTCCACATCAATCTGCACTTCTTCGATAGGCTCCAAAATCGCGCCGCTTTGTGGGTCAATGCGTTGCAGAACACGCGGTCGGCCGATGCACATCTCAAAGCCTTCACGGCGCATGGTTTCAATCAGCACGCCCAGTTGTAGTTCACCCCGCCCAGCGACTTCAAAGGAATCTGCGCCTTCGCCTTCGCTCACCCGGATTGAAATGTTACTTTCTGCCTCGCGCATGAGCCGATTGCGGATTTCACGCGAGGTCAGGCGGTTGCCTTCGAGGCCCGCCAAAGGTGAATCATTGGCAAGGAAACTTACCGCCAGGGTCGGCGGGTCAACCGGTTCCGACGGCATTGCTTCGTTCACGGAGGGGTCGGTGAGAGTATCCGCCACAGTAGCGCGCTCAAAGCCTGCTACGGCGACGATATCGCCGGCAGTGGCCTCCTCGACTGCGGTCCGTTTGAGGCCTCTAAAGGCGAGCAATTTGGTGACACGTGTTTCTTCGATGAGCTCGCCGCCTCGGTTGAGCGCGCGAATTTTCGTATTGGGCTGGATCGCGCCGGAATGGATGCGCCCGGTGAGGACTCGCCCGAGGAATGGATCGGCCTCAAGGGTCGTCACTAACATGGTAAATGGCGCATCCGGCTTGGCGACAGGAGGCGGCACGTGGTTTACGACGGTTTCAAACAGCGCCGTGAGGTCCTTGCGCGGACCGTCCGGCTCTAAATCCGCCCAGCCCTCTTTTGCCGAGGCGAACAGCACAGGAAAATCAAGCTGCGCCTCGTCGGCGTCGAGCATGGAAAAGAGATCAAATACTTCCTCATGCGCCGCCCACGGCCGGGCATCGGAGCGGTCGACCTTGTTGATGACGACGATTGGCCTCAGGCCGAGCCCGAGCGCCTTGGCTAACACGAATTTGGTCTGCGGCATCGGCCCATCGGCGGCGTCGACTAGTACCAGCACACCATCCACCATTGAAAGGATGCGCTCCACCTCGGCGCCAAAATCCGCGTGGCCCGGCGTATCAACAATATTGATCCTGAGATCGTGCCAGGTGACGGAGGTGCATTTCGAAAGGATGGTGATGCCTCGCTCGCGCTCTAGATCGCCGGAATCGAGGGCGCGTTCGGCCACGCGCTGATTGGCGCGCAATGTGCCACTTTGAAACAAAAGGGAGTCAACCAGAGTGGTCTTGCCATGGTCAACATGAGCGATGATCGCGATATTTCGTAGATTCATGGCCCGCATATGGCAGTACATGCAGTGCGTTGCAACGTCCAAGAGTTCCGGCTAGGCTATTTATTGTTCCGTGGACGCGGTGATTTGCGCGCGTGGCTGGCCGAACGGCGGATCGGACTGGCTCTTGGCGGCGGAATATTTCAGACGAATGCAGGGTGCGGCGGCACTCGCAAAACCTTCGAATCCTTAAATACGGATTTATATACTGGCGAATTTTCGCCAAGCCTGAGGAGAGTCGAGTATCGTGATTTCTAAGCCTATCGGTAGGTTGGTTTCACGTGCAACCGTTGCTTTTGCCGCACTCGCTCTGGTGGTCGGCGTGACGGCGCTACGCCCGGCAAATGCGGCCGATGTGCTTGCATTTGCCGCCGCCAGCACCACCGAGGTCCTTACCGAAGCGGCCGAGCAGTTTGCGCGCGCTGGGCATGGTCGGGTGCGCGGTGTTTTTGCCGGTTCTTCGATCCTCGCCAAACAGATTGAGAATGGCGCACCGGCCGATATTTATCTGTCCGCCAATCCTGCCTGGATGGATTATCTCGCCGCACGCGGCTATATCATCTCCACCACGCGGCGCAATTTGCTGGCCAACAGTCTGGTTTTCGTCGTGCCGGCCAATAGCCCCGCAAGCGGTGCTTTGGACGCTGAAACCGATATCGTCGCGGCGCTTGGCGACCGGCGTCTCGCGCTTGGCGATCCCGACCATGTGCCGGCTGGTATCTATGCCCGCCAGGCGCTTGAGGCGCTTGGTCTTTGGCCGGAACTGGAAAATCGCCTGATTCGTGCCGCCGATGTGCGCGTGGCGCTCCATTTGGTGGCGCGTGACGAGGCGCCGCTTGGTATCGTTTATTCCAGTGACGCGGGCGCCTTTAATGGAATCCGTGTGGCTACCACAATCGCCCCAGCACACCACACACCAATACGCTACCCGATTGCTCTGGTGGCCAGGCGCAATAATCCTGTGGCACGGCAATTCCTTGAATATCTTGCTACGCCGGAGATGGCTGCACTATTCCGCAGCCACGGTTTTGTACTGCCATGAGAGTGCCATGTTCACATTGAGTGCTCTTGAAACCGAAGCGGTCTTGCTTAGCCTCAGGGTAGCTTTCTGGTCGGTTTTGATCAGCCTACCGGCGGCTATCGCGGTAGCCTGGCTGTTGGCGCGTAAACGATTTCCGGGTCACATCTTTTTGAATGGTCTGGTCCATCTGCCGCTTGTGGTACCGCCGGTTGTGGTCGGTTATCTGCTGCTTCTCCTGTTGGGGCGGAATGGCGCGATGGGAGCCTGGCTCTGGGATTGGTTCAGCATAACGATCGCCTTTACCTGGCGCGGGGCGGCGGTGGCATCGGCAGTGATGGCCTTTCCACTTATGGTGCGCGCCATCCGCCTATCCTTGGAAGGCGTGGATATACGGCTCGAAGCCGCCGCCCGCACCTTGGGCGCGCCGCCGCTTTGGGTTTTTACCACTGTTAGCCTGCCGCTGATGGCGCCCGGCATTTTGACTGGCGCGATGCTCGCTTTCGCGCGTGGTTTCGGCGAATTCGGCGCCACCATCACATTTGTCTCCAACATTCCCGGCGAAACCCGCACTCTTCCTATCGCGCTTTATAGTCTGACCCAGGTACCAGGCGGCGAGGGTGGTGCGCTGCGTCTAATGATTCTATCCATTGTCATCGCCATGGTGGCGTTGTTCGCCTCCGAATTGATGGCGCGCCGGGTCCGCGCCCGGCTGGAAGTGTAAGGCTATGCTGCAGGTTGATCTCCAGAAGCGCTTGGGAGATTTCACCATTGATGTTGCGTTCGAAATCGAGGGTCGCGGTATTACCGCGCTGTTCGGTCGCTCTGGCGCTGGCAAGACGACACTGGTCAACATGATGGCGGGACTGCTTCGGCCCGACAGCGGTCGCCTACACATCGGCGGACAAACACTGTTCGATTCTGCAACAAAGGTGAACGTCAGGCCGGAGCGTCGCCGTGTAGGCTATGTGTTCCAGGAAGGGCGTCTTTTTCCCCACCTCAGCGTCAAGGCCAATTTGCTCTACGGCCGTCGTTTTGCACCCAAGGGCGAGCGCTACCAGGATGCGGCGCAGATCATCGACCTGCTTGGCCTTGGCGACCTGCTGGCACGTCGCCCAGCGACCCTCTCAGGCGGCGAGAAGCAGCGTGTGGCTATTGGCCGAGCCCTTCTATCCCAACCACGTCTCCTGTTGATGGACGAGCCCCTGGCGGCGCTCGATGCGGCGCGCAAGAGCGAGATTATGGGCCATATCGAGTGCCTGCATGATGTACTCGGCGTGCCAATCGTCTATGTAAGCCATGCGCTTGAGGAAGTAACCCGCCTGGCCAATCACATGGTGCTGTTGGCTGATGGTGGTGTGGTTGCCACGGGCTCGGCGGTTGACATCATGAGCCAGCCAGATTTGAGCCCGCATACCGGGCGGCATGAGGCCGGAGCACTGATCGAAACCCAGGTCTCTGGGCATGACAAATTTGGCCTGACCGAGTTGGCGTTCGCTGGCGGCATGTTTCGTGTTGCCGGCCTCGATCTGGCAGTAGGCACCGCCGTCCGGGTGCGAATCCGCGCTCGCGATGTTGCCATTGCCACCACACGGCCGAGCGATCTCAGTATTCTCAACGTCTTTCCTGGGCGCGTCGCCGAAATGCACAAGAGCGGAGCTGCTGCCATAGATCTGCAACTGGATATTGGCGTCAAGTTGTGGGCGCGCATTACCGCACGCTCTGCGCATGAGCTTGAATTGGTGCCGGGTAGGGAGGTGTTTGCGCTGGTTAAAAGCGTCGCCATCGATCGCCATAGTCTCGGTCTGGCGCAGCCGCCGAATCGCAATTGACCGCTTGCGGTGAAATTGAGACCCTGCGCGGACGAAATCCAATATCACTGAGGAGAGAGAGATGTGCGATAGCACTGACATGGGCGATGCGGTACCAACCCAATTAATCGACAATGATCGTGTGCGCGTCACCGAATGGAAGTTCAAGCCCGGCACCCACACCGGCTGGCATCGCCACGAGATGGATTATGTTGTCGTGCCGGTGACCAACGGCCACCTCAATCTGAAAGAGCCGGATGGCGAGCGCACCGTAGAGTTGGTGCTTGGGCAACCTTATTTCCGCGAGGAGGGAGTCGAACATGACGTTATCAATCCCAGCCGGACCGATGACGTAATCTTCATCGAAGTCGAGATGAAATAACGCTCGACCTATCGTGCGCCCGTTCAGGCTGCGAATGGTTCGAACTGGCTCTCTCAGATCT
>CAYPSQ010000044.1:5732-13530 GCA_964413115.1 uncultured Rhizobiaceae bacterium
ATTTAGTTTGGCCTTATTGCCACATTCCCGACGAGTAGGAACCATGACAGCAAAGCAGATACGGATTTTTCTCCTTTATATCCCGGCGGTGTTGTTAGCCGTGTGGACGGCGCCGACGACCTCAGCTGCCGGTCGCGACGAGATTCGTATCGTCGGTTCCTCGACAGTGTTTCCATTCTCCACTGCGGTGGCGGAGGAGTTCGGCCAAGTCACTGAGTACCGGACACCGGTCGTGGAAAGTACTGGCTCTGGCGGTGGACTCAAACTGTTTTGCGCCGGGATTGGTGTTGCGCATCCCGATATCGCCAATTCCTCGCGCCGTATCAAAGCGTCAGAAATAGAGAACTGCGCCCAGAACGGCGTCAGCGATATCATCGAGGTCAAGATCGGCTATGACGGCATCGTTTTGGCTAGTTCCAAAGCTGCGCCAGCGGTGCGTCTCAGCCTACGCCAATTGTGGTTGGCGCTGGCTAAACAGGTACCGCTCGACGGCAAACTGGTCGATAATCCCAACCGCGTTTGGGCTGATATCGACCCGAAGTTGGGGGATGAGCGCATCGAGATATTGGGACCTCCGCCGACATCCGGCACGCGCGATGCCTTTGTAGAATTGGCGATGGAGGGTGGCTGCAAGACATTCGCTGAAGTCATTAGTTTGAAGAAAGTCGACAAGGCGGCCTACAAATCACTATGCCATTCAATTCGCGAAGACGGCGTCTATGTTGAAGCTGGTGAGAACGACAATCTCATCGTGCAAAAATTGCAGGCCAACCATTTGGCGCTCGGCATTTTCGGGTTCAGTTTTTTGGAGCAGAACCGCGATATAATTCAAGGCAGTGTTATCGACGGTGTCACGCCCGAATTCGACTCCATCTCAGACGGCAGGTATCCTGTGTCGCGCTCAATGTACTTCTACGTCAAGGCCGCCCACGTTGGTGTCATTCCTGGGATTAAGGAATTCATCGACGCATTCCTCGACGATGACGCCAGCGGCACCTATGGCTACCTGACCGACAAAGGTTTGATCCCACTCGGTGACGCAGAACGTGAAGCCATCCGAGATGCGGCGATGTCTCTTAAGCCATTGATATTGAACTAAAGTTTGTACTCATTTGACTATGGGTATCGCGCGCCCAGGGCAGTGGTTGGATGCGTGCTGTTTGGGTTAATTCTGCTATAGTGAATTGCTCATTCGCGGGGGATGCGGCATGAAATTCAGTTTCCGCAGCATGAATTTAAGATTTCTGAGGCGGTTCATCAGGCATTACAGCTGGGCGCATGTAATCGCTCTTGCCGTTTTGGCTGCGTTCGTCATATTACGCGCCACCGATTCCCAGCCAGTTCAATTGTTGCGTTTCAAGGTCTTTGACGGCTTCCAGCAAATTACCCCGCGCAAGGATAGCAACCAACCGGTCGTCATTATCGACCTCGACGACGAGAGTTTGGCGGCACTTGGACAATGGCCATGGCCGCGCACGCTGATCGCAAAACTGATGCTGAAGCTGAAGAAAGCTGGCGTCGTCAGTGTGGCCTATGACATCGTTTTTGCCGAGCCGGACCGCACCTCACCGGGATTGCTGGCCGACTCCGTTCGTGGTCTGGATAAAAAGACAAAAGCAAAACTGAAAAAACTACCCAGCAACGATGACACTCTAGCGCGCATTATCAAAGGCTATCCAGTAGTGCTCGGACAGTCGACCCAGCAGCGGGTGCTTACAGAGGGACAGGATAGAAAATCGGTAAAAACTCAGTGGGCCAAGAGAAATCGAAGCCGTGTCAAGGGGTTACAGCCGGAGCCGTTTCTCTGGGCATTCCCCAGCATTGTGCGCAATATCGATGTGCTCGAAGATTCTGCCCAGGGGATTGGTGTGTTTACGTTTAAGCCCTCGGTGGACGGAATCGTTCGCCAAGTGCCGCTCGTCGTGCGCGTAGGACAGAATATGTACCCGACGTTGGCGCTTGAACTTTACCGTGTGGCCACCCGCCAATCGACCATGGCGATCGATTATGGCCCCGGCGGAATCAGCGGCGTTAAGCTAAAGGGTCTCAATGTGCCGACTGATCGAAATGGCCAAATTTGGATGAAATTTGGAAAACATGACCGAAGCCTTTATATCTCGGCGCTCGATGTGCTCAACGGCACTGTAGAGCCTCAGAAGCTGGCTGGCAAACTAGCCTTCTTGGGTACCTCCGCCATCGGACTTCTCGATATTAAGGCGACGCCGCTCGATGCTGCTATTCCCGGGGTCGAAGTCCATGCTCAGTTGCTGCAAAATATTCTCGATAAGAACTATCTGGCGCGACCGCCCTGGTCCCTCGGTGCCGAACTCGTCGCCGTAGTTTTGTTCGGGCTGTTGATGATCATTATGGTGCCGTTCCTGGGCGCTCTGTGGACGCTAGTTCTCGCCCTCGCGACGGTGGCAATTCTGCTGTTCCTGTCGTGGTGGGTCTATGATTCACA
Source organism: uncultured Rhizobiaceae bacterium (assembly GCA_964413115.1). GTDB lineage: Bacteria > Pseudomonadota > Alphaproteobacteria > UBA828 > UBA828 > PTKB01. Next base: position 8,194 of record CAYPSQ010000044.1, read on the forward strand.
CGGCCTGCTGCTCGATATGGTATTTCCAGCGATCTCCATATTCATCGTCTCGGTGGTGCTCACATACCTCAATTACATGCGAGAGGAACGCCAGCGACGCGAGGTTCGTGGGGCCTTCAGCCGCTATATGTCACCGGATCTGGTGAACCAACTCGCTGAGGATCCGAGCCGTTTGACGCTAGGCGGCGAGATGCGCGAGATGTCGGTGTTGTTTGCCGATATTCGCGGGTTTACTACCATTTCCGAGCAGTTTGATGCCGAGGGCTTGACCAAATTTATCAACCGCTATCTCACGCCCATGACCAATGTAATTCTTGAACGCAAAGGTACGATCGACAAATATATGGGCGATTGCATCATGGCGTTCTGGAATGCACCGCTGGATGATCCGGAGCATGCGGTAAATGGTGTTCGCTCGGCATTGGCCATGTTTGTCGAATCCGACAAGATGAATGTCGAACTTAAGCGTGAAGCGGAAGAAGAAAACCGGCCCTATATTCCGCTCAGGATTGGCTCGGGCGTTAATACCGGCGTCATTTGCGTTGGCAATATGGGCTCCGACATGCGATTCGATTATTCGGTGTTGGGCGACGATGTAAACCTCGGCGCTCGTCTTGAAGGGCAGTCAAAGAACTATGGCGTCGATATCGTCATCGGTGAAAACACCTATGCCTATGTAGAAAATTTCGCTGTCATTCAACTCGACCGCATTCAGGTCAAGGGCAAAACCGTGCCTATTGATATCTATTGTGTGCTCGGCGATGAGACCGAAAATCAGAAACCCGAGTTCCAGGCCATTCGCCAACGCCATGGCGAAATGCTGAACGCTTACAAGGCCCAGGACTGGGAAGCGCAAACCCGAATCCTGAATGAATGCCGTGAAATGGGTAAAACTTACGGGTTGGACGTTCTATACGATCTTTACGAAGGGCGGTGTGATGACTATATCGCCAACCCGCCCGGCAAGGAATGGGACGGCGTGTTCGTGGCGACCAGCAAATAGCGCCGGTACCGCGCATCGTTTTTTACCGACGAGCGTTTACGGAGATTTGAAATTCACGGACACATTAAAAAGTAACTGCGTCGCCAAAGGTCGCGCCGTGTCACTTCTTATCCGACATTAGGTAGGGGTCGTGTGAATCTTGGGAAGCGTGTTTATTCGTAGGGCCAGGCGCGAGTAAAATTGCGGTCTCCGTCCACCAGATAGCTCACCTGCAGAATCGAGGAATTCGACGCAGAGACGCGCGTTGACGATTTGTTGGCTGTTTCGCCAGCCGCAGCTTTCGCCGGCGTTTGTTTGGGCTCAGAAATCGCGGTAGCCTTCTCGCTCATCGTTTTGGCTTTGACGGGTGTCTGCTCGGGCTGCGTGATAGTATTTGTCTTCGCTTGCTGTATCGCTTCGAGTTGGCTTGCCTCTGTTTTTACCGCAGGCTCAAGCGCCGCCATCTTCTCCGCCACCGCTGGCGCATTTATCTCTTCGCTACCAGTCTTTTCATCACCGGCCGCCGTGGCGGTCGTTTTGATGATTTGGTTGGCGTTATCATCCTTCAGCAGAGCCGCCGACACTACTTTTTGCTGCGGCTTAATCGACGCCAGGTGCGAAATGGTATCGACGTTCAATTGTCCCATTGCGCCCAACAGCCGGTACACCGCGATACGCGCGTCATGTTGCGCGGCGACCAACTGGATGCGCGCGTCGAACATCTGGCTTTCAGAGTCGAGCACGTTAATAACAGTTTCCTTGCCTGCTTCGCGTAATTTACGCCGCCCGCTGAATACTTCGGCAGCAATGTTGACCGCGTTCTGCAGCAGGGTCACGCGCTGACGCGCCGTATCCAAACCCGACCATGCAAGGCGGGTCTCTTCAGTGATTTTGCGTTTAACAAAATTTCCCGAATCGATGCTAGACAAATAATCATGCGACGCCCGGGCGACGCCGGCTTGCGTGGCGAACCCGTTGAACAGGTCCCAATTCGCCTGCACTTTGGCTGTATAGTCTCGCCGGGTGCCGCGAGTCGAAGCGAGATCGTCCTCGTAAGACCATTCCGCAACAATATCGACGGTTGGCCAAAATGCTGCTTTGGCAATGGTGCGCTGCTCTTGAGCGATATCAACGCGTTTGTCGGCATTGCGAATCGCTGGATGTCCGGCCAACGCAGAGGCAATCGCGGTATCGATATTCTCAGGCACGAGGCCGAGCGGCGGTGTTGGCATGACCATGTCAGCGGTGCTCGGTTCATGCCCGAACACTTGGTTGAAGCGACTCCGCGAATCTCTGAGCTGACCGTCGAACGCGACGATGCGTTCCTTGGCCGTTTGTAGGCGTTTCTTCGATTCTAAAACGTCCAGGGTGATGCCGGCGCCGCGGCGCACGCGCTCATCCTCAAGCTCAAACTGGCGCTGAATGGTAGCTGTATTTTCGGTCGCTAACTGAATCAGACGAATATTGCGCAAGACTTCCAAGTATATAGTGACGCCTTCGAACAACACGGCTTGCTCAGCTTCTTCTAAGCTAATTTCCGCGGACTGTTTGGCCAAGTTGGCGTTGGCGTTGTTGGCATCGTTGAGAAAGCCGTTAAACACGGTTTGCGTAAGTGTGAGGCTTGTTTGGCGCGACTGTCCGGTGGTGAAAGGGCCTTGATCTGGCTCGCCAGTTCTCCGCCCTGGGCTATCAATGCGCTCATAGCCATAGTCACCAAAGGCGCTGACCCGCGGCAGATATTCCGCGAGCGCAGCGTTTTTACCTTCCTCGGTAGAGGCAACATTTTGCCGCGCCGCCCGGATTTGCGGGTGGCTGCTGAGCAATTGTGAAATTTCTTCTTGAAGCGACTGCGCTGCCGCGGGCTCTTGAATTGCAAAAATTGACGTGGTTCCTAGAAGCGCAGCGGCAAACGTAACGACGTAAACACGTTTTTTCATGGTTAACAGCCCGCCCGCATTATCGGCAATATTGCCTTATTATCTCTAGTCACCACCGCGAACCGTTCGGCAGTAACCCCTCAAATTAGTTTCAAATTATCACAAGTTCATAATTCTGCAAGATATCTCAGCCCTTTGGCATTGCTCCGCAAGGCCAAAGTTGCCTCATTGTTATTGTTTTCAATTTAGCCTCGGGCTATCAGGCGTCGATCGACAAATTGCCCTTGGGAACGGAGATGCAGGCCAAACATGATCCCGCTTCTGGCTCTGCGCCGGGTTCATTGAGATAATCGACCTCGCCATCTTTAATCGCAGTGATGCAGGTGCCACAATTGCCAGCCCGGCAGCCAAAATCGATGTCGATATCATTTTCCTCGGCAAAATCCAAGATTGAGCCTATTTCCGGGTTCCAATCGAGCGTCTTGCCAGATTTGGCAAATGTGATTTGCACACCGGCACTGGCCGTAGAGGCTTGAGTCGCCTCTTTATTGGCTTCGGTCTTAGTCTTTTTCACCGTTGCCGGGCCAAACGCTTCAAAATGCACATTCTTTTCCGGAACGCCCCATTCTTCTAATGCGGGCACGATGGTGTTCATCATGGGCGGCGGGCCGCACATATAAAAATCGTAATTGCTGGACGGCAGAAGGCGCTTGAACAGGTCAACACTCACGCGCTCCGCATATTGGTAATCCTTACCCTCAACGTCGTTTTCGCCTGGCTTAGAATAACACACGCACATGTGGACGTTTTCATTCTCGCGCGCAATTTGCTCAAGGTGTTCCTTCATAACCTGTTCTCTGCTGTCGCGCACGCCGTAGAAGAACCAAGTCTCGCGCTTCGAGCCGCTCTCGACAATCTGATTGAGCATGCTGAGCACCGGTGTCAGGCCGATGCCGCCGCCGATCAGGACTACCGGAGTCTGTTTTGACGTGTCCATGAAGAAATGACCACCCGGCGCCTTTATGTCAATAATGTCACTTTCATTCACATTGTTATGGAAATGATTGGAAGACAGACCCGGCGGCACGTCCGGCTGATCGCGCGGCGGCGGCACAGCTTTGATTGAACAGCGATAATATTCAGGATGATGTGGGCTGTCCGACAAGGAGTAACAACGGATGACCTGCTTCTTTTGCCCGGGTATATCGAGGCCGAATGTCAGATACTGGCCGGGTTTGAAGGGCGGCAGGGGCTTGCCGTCATGCGGTGAGAAATAAAATGAGCAAATGCCGCCGCCTTCTGGAACCTTGCGGCTGATTTGGAATTTGCGGAAACCGTTCCATGAAAGCTCGTTGGATTCGCGCTCAATGCGGCGCTGATCCATGATGCGGTCGATCTCAGCCTGGAGTCTCCGATCCTGAATTTCGGCGCTGCCACCGGCGAACGCCGCGCGCCGTAGATTGCCGGCAATCGTCAAAAACAGAAAGATAGACAACGCCGCCAACACAACGATGGCAATGATATTAATTGCAATATCCATTCTTTCGGGCCTCCCCCCCTAAGCGCCGCTAGAATTTACGTCTAATTTCAAGGCGCGCGCCGGCCAGATTTTCATCTTCCGTGCGCCAGCCATGCATAGCGTCAGCGCGTAAGATCCAAGCTTCGTTCAACGGGTACTGATAGCGCAGGCCAAGCGCATATTCATCGCCCCGGGCCGCTCGTCCGGCCTCATTTTCACCTTCGATCACCTGGAAAGCCGCAGCCTCGACCACGAGTTGTCGGTTGAGGGCGAATAAATATTCCATACCCATAGCGCCGCCTACCGCATTGTGGCCGGTGTCGTCGAGCTTGGGAAAGCCGGTCAGGCCGTCGGTCTCAAAATTTATGCCAGTATTCTCGAGAATACCGCCTGCACCAGCTGCACGCGCGGCAGATTGCGGTCTGTCGAATCCGGCAAAGAAATTGAAATAGGGCACCCAGGTCGATGGTTTGCGGGTAATTAATGAATTCTCAATCAGGAAGATGACGCCGTCAGCCGTTTGCTGCGCGTTGTTGTCGCGATCCTGACCGAAGGAATAGACGACCCGAGAGCTGTTCGAAAGCCATGCCTGATAACGCTTCGCAAATGCCACGGTCATGTTGGTAAAACTTTGGTCGTCGAGACCTGATTCGCCATCAAGGTGCGCGACACCTGCTTCCCAATAGCCTTCTGTGGCGTCGATGAAAGTGGCTGCGCCATAGATATTGACGTTGTGATCCGCCGTTAGCCCGTCATTATCGAGAATGCCTGGGTTGGTCACCTTGTCGATACCGGCGAAGAAAGTGAAGTCCATGTTTGTGATATCAAGCAGGGGGCTATTGAGCGCCGGGATGGTTACTGCGGCGCCGGTGAACGCGTCCTCAAGCCAAATTCCGTTTTGGAACAGCAGCGGCATGAGGCCAACCGCAAAGGGTACATCGATAGAGGAATATTCGCCG